>CAYOUV010000026.1:0-38061 GCA_964407265.1 uncultured Anaerolineaceae bacterium
GCCGTCGCTCATCCAAATATCGCCTTCATCAAGTATTGGGGCAACCGCGACCAGGCTTTGCGGCTGCCGTCCAACGGCTCACTTTCGATGAATCTCGACGGCCTGTCCACACGCACCACGGTCAGCTTCCAGCCCTCCCTCCCCTACGACGAATTGATCATCAACGGCCGCCAGATCGGTGGTCCCGGTCTGGAGCGCGTCTCATCCATCCTGGACGAGGTGCGCCGGGTAGCCAATATCGAGCACTACGCCGGGGTAATGAGCGAGAACGACTTCCCGGCCGGGGCCGGGATCGCCTCGTCTGCTTCGGCCTTTGCGGCGCTGGCCCTGGCTGCCAGCCAGGCTGCCGGGCTAGAACCGAGCGAAGCCGAGCTGTCGGTGCTGGCACGCCACGGCTCAGGCTCGGCCAGCCGCTCGGTTCCGGGCGGATTCGTCGAGTGGCAGGTTGGGACGGGCGATGGCGACTCGTACGCTTTCTCGATCGCGCCGCCCGAACACTGGCCGCTGGCAGACTGCATCGCTGTGATCAGCAGCCAGCACAAGGCCACCGGCTCGACCCAGGGTCACGCCCTGGCCGGGACCAGTCCGCTGCAGGCGGCACGTGTGGCCGACGCTCCTCGCCGCCTGGAACTCTGCCGTACGGCCATCCTGGAGCGCGATTTCCAGTCACTGGCCGCGGTCATCGAACTCGACTCGGACATGATGCACGCCGTGATGATGACTTCCCAACCCGCGCTGTTCTACTGGCAGCCTGCTACCCTGAGCATAATGCAAGCGGTGCGCGCCTGGCGCGCGGACGGGTTATCGGTGGCGTACAGCATCGACGCCGGACCGAACGTGCACGTTATCTGCCTCCAGGATGAAATCGAGACGGTCTCCGCACGCCTGAAAGAGCTGCCAGAGATCCAAAGCGTGCTCAGCGCCACGGTCGGCGGGCCAGCATATCTTGTGGAAGGTTAATATCCTTCTTATTTTGCAATAAATGAATCGGGATATAATGAGCGCGCGAAAACTGTCGATCGCGCGCTTTAGCGTTATATAAGGTAGAAAGAAATGAGTATCTCAATCTTAGCTGCTGTAATTTTCATCGCGGTATTTGCGGGCATGGTGCTGATCCACGAATTTGGGCACTTCCTGGCCGCGCGTTTCTTCAAAGTCGAAGTGGAAGAATTTGGGATTGGCATCCCGCCCAAAGCCCTGACGCTGTTCCATTGGAAAGGGACCGAATTCACCCTCAACTGGCTGCCTCTCGGAGGCTTTGTCCGCCCGAAAGGGGAAAACGATCCGGAAGTCCCCGGTGGACTGGCTGCAGCCTCCCCGTGGGTGCGTCTGGGCGTACTGCTGGCCGGCCCAACCATGAACCTGGTTCTGGGTGTGCTGGTCTACAGCCTGATCTTCAACCAGATGGGCTTGCCGGATTTCGGCAAAGTCAAGGTTTACGACGTTTCGCCCAATTCACCCGCCTCCCAGGCTGGAATGAAAGTGGACGATATCATCCTGAGCATTGCCGGGGAAAAGGTGAGTTCAGACTCGCAAACCCGCTCGATCATTTTGAGCCATCTCGACCAGCCGATCGAGATTACCGTCCAGCGCGGAGGCCAGACCCTGACGCTGACGGCCACGCCGTTGAGCAGCCGCAGCCAGCAGGAAGGTGCCCTGGGATTCGTGCCCGGCGCGCCTTTCGTCCCGGCCAGCTCCTGGTTCGACACGCTGCCATACAGCGTTAACACCACCTTCGAACAGGCCCGCCAGATCCTGCTGCTGCCGGCACAGATGATCCGCGGCACACTCTCGCCGCAGGAAGGCCGCTTCATCGGCATGAAGGGCATTTACGACTTCTTCCAGACCACCGTCAATGCGGACGTGCAGAGCCGCGAACAGCCTGCCACGCCCACTTCCGGGCAACCGGTGCAGCCAACCTTCTTCACCTTGAGCCTGATCGCCACCCTGACCATCACGCTGGGCGTCTTCAACCTGCTGCCGTTCCCGGCCCTGGACGGCGGACGCATCCTGTTCGTCATCCCGGAACTGTTGGGCGGCAAACGCGTCCCGGCGCGCTTCGAGAACGCCGTACACGCCATCGGCTTTATGATCCTGATCGCTTTCCTGCTCTACGTGAACTTCATGGATTTCCTCAACCCAATCCATATTGCTCTGCCATAACGAATGAACGACACTCAACTAACTTTCCCTCAAGTACTGGAAGCACTGCTGGACCTGAGCCAGCCGTTTCCGAATCAACACTTACCGCACTTCTCGGACATCAATACCGATGAACTGGAAGCGCTGCTGGAGGTCTGGTCACGCATCGATCCAGGCCGCAAGCAACAACTGCTCTCCGATCTGGACCAACTGGCCGAAGATGATACCCTGGTCTCGTTCGACAACCTGGCTCGCGCCCTGCTGACGGATGACGACCCGCAGGTCCGCGAGCTGTCCATCCGACTGCTGGATGAATGCGAAGATACCAAACTTGCCCCAACCTTCATCAAAATGCTGAGTAGTGACGAAAACAACGATGTCCGCGCCGCTGCCGCCACTGCGCTGGGAATGTTCGTCGAAAAAGGCGAACTCGAGGAAATCCCTGCCGAGACCCACCGCGCGGTCGAAAATGCGCTGCTGTTAGCCGCCGGAGGCCAGGAACATCCCGAAGTCCAGCGGCGGGCGCTCGAGTCGTTGGGCTATTCCTCGCGCACCGAAGTTGCCGGGCTGCTCGAATCCGCCTTTCAACGCCCCGAGCCCGATTGGATTGCCAGCGCGCTGTTTGCCATGGGTCGTTCCTACGACCGCCGCTGGGCCGATCACGTGCTCAGCATGCTGCCAAACGACGACCAGCGCATCCGCCTGGCAGCCGTCGAGGCAGCCGGGGAATTGGGCTTGCCTTCCGCGCGGACCATTCTGCTGCGCATGCTGGAAGAGGAGGACGACGATCTGGTCTTCGGCGCGCTGGTCTGGTCGCTCTCGCAAATCGGGGGGGAGGACGTACGCACCTACCTGGTCAGTCTGCTCGACCAATACGAAGAAGATGACCAGATCGCATACATCGAAGATGCGCTGGCAAATTTAGACTTCACCGAAGGCCTGAATGAGTTCGACCTGATCGCCTACGACGCCGACGACGAACTCGAACTACCAGAAGAATAGACAACCTCCCGGCCCACCTCGATGCCGCTGAATGACCTTCTCGCCACCTTTGCCAACAACATCCTGCCCATCATGCTCATCAGCGGAGTGGGCTTCGCTCTCGGCAAGGCGCTTCCGATCGATTCGCGCAGCGTCGGGCGGGTGATCTTTTATATTTTCAGTCCCATTCTGGTTTTTGACCTGCTGCTGCAAAATGAGTTGCCATTAAATGCTATCCTGAAGACGATGTCCTTCTCACTGGCGGCCAGCACTATCATCGGCCTGCTGGCCTTGCTGGCCGGACGGCTGATGCGCCTCGAGCGCCCGGTGCTGATCGCCATCCTGCTGACCACCATTTTTGGGAATACCGGCAACTATGGCTTACCGCTGGTCTCCTTTGCTTTTGGGAAAGACGCGCTGGCTTACGCCAGCTTGTATTTCGTCACCAACTCGATCCTGTTCAACACGGTCGGCGTGCTGCTGGCCTCGCTGGGACACATGGACTTCAAGCAAGCCCTGCTGGGGCTCTTGAAGGTGCCAACGGTTTACGCCGTGGTGCTGGCTTTAGGATTGAACAATTTTCACCTGGTCATGCCCGCGCCCCTGGTCCAGACGGTGCAATTGGCAGCCAATGGCGCCATCCCGCTCATGCTGGTGCTGCTGGGATTGGAACTGGTCAAGGTACGCTGGTCTAACAGCACGCAAGCGGTGGGATTAAGCACCTTTTTGCGGCTGGCCGTCGGCCCGCTGATCGGCTTGCTGCTGGCCATCCCATTTGGCTTGAGTGGGGCTGCGCACCAGGGCAACGTCGTGGAAGCCTCCGTGCCATCCGCGGTCACCACCACCGTGCTGGCAACCGAGTACAATGTAGAACCAGCTCTGGTGACTGCCATTGTTTTCGTCAGCACCCTGCTCAGCCCGCTCACATTGACGCCTCTGCTGGTTATCCTTGGGAGGTAACATGCGTCGTTTGCCGCTCCTGATTGTGATGGCCGCCCTGCTGTTTGGATTGGCGCGGCCGGTTCAGGCACAGTCCGGAGTCGTGGTATCTGGCATTCGCGTGGAGTACAACTTCGGGGTGCAAATCACCTTCTCAGCTCAAATTCAGTCGTTCAGTCCGATCCAGGAAATTTTATTGCTCTTTCGTGACGAACATGAAACGGTCACGCGCGTGTATCCCGCCCAGCTTGACGCGAACGGGCAGGCCAGCTACCGGTACGATGCAAGCCAAAACGCCCTGCGGCCGTTCGCGCCAATCCAGTTCTGGTTCCAGGTCACGCTGCAGAATGGGCAAAGCTACAGCTCGCAAAACTACACTTTCATCTATGCCGACAACCGTTTCGACTGGCAAGCGCTGGAAGACGGCGCGCTGCATGTGCATTGGTATGCAGGGGATGCCGCCTTTGGACAGGCTGCGCTGGACACCAGTCGCGCCGGGCTGCAGCGCATCGGCGAACTGATCCCGTTAAACCTGGACCAGCCCATCGAGGTTTACCTCTACGCCTCGGCCGCCGACCTGCAGGAGGCGCTCTCGCTGGGCGGAGGGACCTGGGTGGCCGGGCATGCCAATCCAGAGCTGGGCGTGGTGCTGGTCGCAGTCGCTGGGGGACAGCAGCAGCGCAACCTGATGGAACAATTGATCCCGCATGAACTGGCGCACGTCCTGTTGTATCGCAAGCTTGGTACGCCTTACAACCGCCTGCCAGCCTGGTTGAGCGAAGGGATCGCGACCATCTCCGAGCTGTATCCCAATCCAGATTATCCCCACGCACTGAACCAGGCCAGGCAGGACAATCAACTAATCCCCATCGCCAGCCTGTGCCAGGGCTTCCCGCCGGAGACATCGCAGGCCTTCCTGGCGTATGCCGAATCGGCTTCGTTCACTCGCTACCTGTATGACACCTTCGGCAACAGCGGGCTGGAGCGATTGCTTAACTCCTACGCCGATGGCCTCAATTGCGAACAAGGAGCCGCCCGCGCCTTAGGCCTGACCCTGACCCAACTGGATTCGCACTGGCGCGAATCCGTGCTTGGCGAAAATCCAGCGGGTATGGCCGCACGCAACCTCTGGCCATATGTCATTGTGCTCCTGCTGATACTGGCCTTCCCAGCCTGGGGCATCCTCAAAATTGTGTTACAGAGAAAGGAAAATTAGCATGACCAATCCCCTCCAGACGAATACGCGACTGCATGTCTGGGTCACTGGACGGGTACAAGGCGTTGGTTTCCGGGCTTTCGTCGCCAGCGGCGCTCACGTGATCGGCCTGACCGGCTGGGTGCGCAACGTGGGCTACGATACGGTCGAAGCCGTGGCCGAGGGTCCACGCGAGCAGGTGGAACAATTCCTGGAAGCAGTCAAGACCGGGCCGCGCAGTGCACGGGTGGATCAGGCACGCACGGAATGGGAAACGGCGAGCGGTGAATTTGCCAGTTTTGAAGTGAGACGCAGTTTGTAGAAATCCCTCCCGGCCGAATCTTCTAATTCTGCCAGGCAGGGATTTAGCTAAACTCCAATCCCCTTTCCTTCAGCGAAACAAATCTACCCTGCCCGCTCACCAGGTGATCGAGTACTTCGATATCCAGCAATTTCCCGGCCTGGAAGTAAATGCAACCACGATCTAATCCCCTGAATTTATTTTCCACACGAAACAATCTTTACAGAGAGAAGACAAGCACCCTTAAGGGATTACCCCCACGAATTATCGTGGGGGTAATCTGACCAACTCAGAGGGAGGAGAGAGAGTCTGCCGGTGGGCATTCGGAGGAGAACTGCCCGCTCAGTAAACTTGTTACATTGGGTCGTAGTCGGGGTTGGTACCACACCAGACGCAGGCGGGTTTATCGAACTTATTGCAGGTCAGTGCATTGGAGCAGCGACGGGCAAGGACTCTGGGTGGCTGGTCGGGAAGAAATTCAGCCGGGTACACCACATCAGATTCCAGCGCAATTTCGTGGCCTACGTGATCACAATATTGGATCTTGTCAACTTGCCAGGTCCGGTATGCCATATCAACCTCCAGATTACACCCTTAGTGTATAACATGTCAGACATTCTTTCCAGTGACAGGCGTCACAATTCCGAATGACAAATCGCGCCATTTTGGACGACATAAGTCGTAATATTTTCGTTACAAAGCCGGCAAGGATACCCCGAGGGAGGCATCCCTGTTGATCAAGCCGAGAAATTGCCTTAGCGCCGTTCCAGACGGTAAATCACACCGGCGCGATAATCGCTCAGATAAAGCTCCCCAGCCGCATCCTGGCCAAAGGTTGTTATGGTAAAACCGGTCGAGAAGAGCAGTTGCGTCTGCCAGAGACCACTATCTTGCAATAGGCCCCAGACCTGGCCACTGCAATAATCCCCGTACAGGAAAATCCCCTGCCATTCGGGCAGCAGGCCGCGATAGACTTTGCCGCCGGTCACGGAGCAGCCGGGGCCATGGCCATATTCCGCCACAGGGGCGACCAGGGCGCGCCCTCCCGGATTTTCTCCACTATAGGGATGTGTGCCTTCCATTATATTCCAGCCGAAATTCAGGCCGCCGGGTGTGCCAGCCGGGACATAATCGATCTCCTCCCATTTGTTCTGCCCCACGTCACCGATATACAGGTCGCCGGTCGACGGGTCGAAGGCGATCCGCCAGGGATTACGCAATCCGTAAGCCCAGATCTCGGGTAAACCGCCGCCCGAGGCAAAGGGATTGTCAGCCGGGATGGCGTAGGGATCGCCATGGTCCACGTCCAGGCGCAACAGCTTTCCCAGGTGGGTATTCAGCGACTGGCCGTTGCCGAGCGGGTCGCCGGCAGAACCGCCATCGCCCAGCCCCAGGTAGAGATAGCCATCCGGACCAAATGTAACCACGCCGCCGTTGTGATTGGCAAACGGCTGCGCCACGGACAGCAGGCGCACCTCACTGTTCGGATCGGCCAGGTTGGGATCTTCAGTTGAGCGGTTGAAGCGTGCGATGACCGTGTTGCCACCGGCATCAGTGTAATTGACGTAAAAATAGCCATTCTCGGCATAGCGCGGATGGAAAGCCAGGCCCAGCAAACCGCGTTCCGAGCTGTTGCTGCCTACGCGCGCGCTGATATCCAGGTAGGGCGCCGGGAGCAATCCCCCGTTTTGGAGGATGCGGATGCGTCCGGGCTTTTCGAGTACGAACAAGCGTCCGGAACCATCTCCCGGATCCTGGATGTCTACCGGTCCGTCCAGGCCAGAAGCGACCGCCACCCACCAGAACTGGTTCGCGTCCGGGAATTGGGTGGCAGACCCAGCTGGCTGGGTTGTGGCACCTGGAGTCTCGGTCGGTGGGGATGGGCGTGGAGTCTCGCCTGGAGGCGGGACCAGGGTCGCAGTTGCGCCAGCCGGCACAGGGCTGGGAGTGACCGCTGGCGTCCCCAGAGAGCAGGCTGCGCTCGCCAGAGTCAGGGCCAATAGAACCTGCAGCAGGCGTGTGGTCTGCACCTCGCGCTGCTTAATTCTGGTCTTCGTCATCGGGCAAATCCACCGTCTCGGCCTCCACCACTTCGTCATCTCCTTCGACGATATCCGCGTTGCTGGACAGGCTGCGCATGTGCTCCTCGACCACTTCCGGCGGGCACAGTTCGACGAACAAATAGACGCCAAACCACAGCACGGCCGCATCGTCCAACGCACCGATCACCGGCAGGGCAATCCCCGGGATCAGGTCGATCGGCCAGATCAGGTAGCCCAGGGAAGCCAGGGGTAACAGCTTGAGAAACAGATTGACACGGGAATCTCCCATCAGGCGCAGGATCAGCTTGATGCGTTTTGCCAAATCGTGCAGCATGCCTCCCTGCGGCGGTATCATCATATCTCGATTTTTCTTTGTCATTTTTTCTCCAATCCATATCACCAATTACGGCTTCTGCTATTATAAAGCACACCCGGTGCAACTTTTTGAGGGTTAAATACATCTAATAAACTGTATCTTAGATTAATATTACGGAGTGCTGCGCATTTATTTGAACCAAATTCCTGAATCAAGCAGCCAATTCTACCAAGACAATTCAGGAAAATATTCCAGAAGCAACAGGAGCTGAATTTTAATGGAAATGATCATTGACTTCCCAGGCGGCGCGCGTGTGGACGCGCACTTTGGCCCGTACACCATCCCGACCGACCAACCTCCGATGGGCGGCGGCGAAGGCTCCGCGCCCACACCCTTTGCCGTGTTCCTGTCCTCCATCGGAACCTGCGCCGGGATTTACGTGCTGGGTTTCTGCCGCCAGCGCGGCCTTTCAACCGCTGGAATCCGCATCGTGCAGCGCGTGCACAATAACGCTGCCAACGGCATGGTTTCGAAAGTCGACCTGGAGATCCAGGTCCCGCCGGAATTCCCGGAGAAATATCGCTCATCGCTGATCCGCTCGGCGGAACTGTGCGCGGTCAAGAAACACCTCGAGCAGCCGCCGACCTTCGAAGTTACCACCAAAGAAGTCGTCGCCTGAGCTTTTGGGGCAGGAACCAATCCTGCCCCAATGTGTATAATCCCGGTATGCCTTACCTGATCGACGGCCATAACCTGATCCCCAAGCTGGGACTCAGCCTGCGTGCGCTGGATGACGAACTGGAATTGATCGGCGTCCTGCAGGAATTTTGTCGTTTGAATCGCAGACGAACGGAGGTCTATTTCGACGGTGCGCCGCCAGGCCAGGATGGAAGCCGTAAGCTGGGTTCGGTTGACGCTCATTTCGTCCGCCAGGGCATGACCGCCGACGAGGCCATCCGCAGGCGGTTGAAGAAATTGGGCCGGGCTGCCCGCAACTGGACGGTGGTCAGTTCAGACCATCAGGTCCAGGCCGAGGCGCAGGCGGTCCACGCACTGGTGCTTTCTTCGGAGGAATTCGCGCGGCAATTGAAACAAAATCCCGGCGGTCGATCTGATGATTTCAAAGCTGACCGCGAGCTCCGCCCCGAAGAAGTGGATGAGTGGCTCAAGGTTTTCAAGGGTGGCGATCGTGATCCGGGGCACGATTAGTACTAAAGTAGTGGGTGATTCTTATGGATTTTTAATGTTATTAGGACAATTTGGGTGTATATTATAGCCAACGACACCTGCCCTCCCTTTTATTGGTATCTAGGTGTCAACCACCGATAAACTGGTGAGCATGCCCCCCCCATGCTGATCAACGGTGGTGTCCCTCCCCCCTCAGACCGCCAGGTACGTCATAGACGTATCTGGCGGTCGACTTAATTGTATAATCAGGCTGTGAGCAGCGTCTATTCCCTGGTTCCTTCTCCCCAGCACGTCTATCCTGACCACCCGGAAAACCCTGCACGACTGAGCCAACTGGCACCGGTCCTTCAGGCTTTCCCGCTGGAAAAAATCGAGGCCGTCCCCGCCAAGCCCGAAGAGGTCAGCCGGGTGCACACGCCCGAATTGATTCTGGGGCTGGAAGATGCCTGCCGGCAGGGACCGGGTATTATCGATTACGCCCCGACTTACGTCACACAAAATTCCTTCGAAGATGCCTTACTGGCTGCAGGTGGCACGCTGGCCTGCACGCGCGCCGTGCTGCGCGGTGAGGCGGACAGCGCCTTCGCCATCGTACGCCCGCCTGGACATCACGCCGAGCCAACCCGCCCGATGGGCTTCTGCCTGTTCAACAACGTGGCCATCGCTGCGCAGGAAGCCCTGGCACTGGGAGTGGAGCGGGTGGCCGTGATCGATTTCGACGTACACCACGGCAACGGCACCCAGGCCGCCTTCCTGGACGACCCGCGCGCGGCGTACCTCTCCACCCACCAGGAGGGCATCTATCCCGGCACAGGGCGCCTGGCGGACGCAGATGAGGAGGGCAAACGTGGGCGGATCGTCAACCTGCCGCTGCCGGCCCGCACCGGCGATACCGGCTTTGCCCAGATCGCCGAGCAGGTCATCGCACCCTTCGTGCGCGGATTCCAACCGGGGTTGCTGCTGGTCTCGGCCGGTTATGACGCTCACTGGCGTGACCCGCTGGCCAGTCTGGGCTTATCGGCTGCGGGCTATTTCATACTGGCGCAAAGACTGGTTGAACTGGCCGGAGAAGTCTGCGGCGGCAAACTCGTCTTCGTGCTGGAAGGCGGATACGACCCGCACAACGTGGCGGACGGCATCCGCGCTGCGCTGGCCGCCATGCTTGGGGAGTCCGCGCCCGCCGTGGAAGAGGTTTCACCTTACGCCGAACCGGACCTCGGGGCGCGTCTGGCACAGGTCCGCCGCTGGCATGGCTGGGAACATGGCAGATGATGGTTGAGTTTTTAGGGTCCGGTTGATGGCTAACAGGACCAAATTCATGTACAATGAAATTAGTCCTGTTCCAGATAGAGAAGGAGGTTTCTTATGTCAGTCGCCCGAGTCACCGAGATCAAAGCCACTTCCACCAAGAGCTTCGACGATGCCCTCAAGCAAGGCGTCCAGCGTGCCACCCAGACCTTGAAGAACGTCAAATCCGCCTGGATCGAGAATCAGGATGTGATCATCGATGAGAACGGTCAGATTACTGAGTACCGTGTGCAATTAAAGATCACCTTCATTCTCGAAGATTAGCCAGCTTGCAAATTCAGTCAAAAAGTCGAGCGCTCGGATCAAAAACCGACAACATCCCCAACTTATGAATGGGGGATGTTGTGTGTTATGGTCCTTGATACCGCCAGCAACGCTCACCAATCATCGCCGAAATAAGCAATTCCCCGGAGGGACAAGTGCCTCTAATAACATGGTCAAAGAGACTCTTTCAAGATCGGATAGATTTCGAAGATTCTCTTACCCGCCAAGAGGTGCAGGTCTTGATTGCAGACGAGGACTTGAAGGTGCTTCAATGCTCTCGTCCGGTCGGGTTGAAAACCTGGGAACTTTTAAATGACACATTCTTCGCAAAACGCCCGGAAGTCGAGCTAAGAGTTTACGGGTTTTATTCATCCGTCTGCGATCTGGCATTCACGTCTTTGATGACGAACGTCCATCATTTCTCCGCAGATTGTTTGATGGATGCAATCGGGGTCGAGCACCTGGGGTCCATGGAAAACTTAGAATCCCTCGGCGTTGGGATTTACCATCTCGAAAGTTTTGACTTTTTATCATCGCTTACGCCACGCTTGAAGAAACTGTTTCTCGGCCGCACCAAATCCAAGCGCCCTGACTTGTCACCCTTGAGCCGTTTTTGGTCCTTGGAAAAGATCTATCTCGAAGGCCAGCAGAGAAACATAGAAATATTGTCACAACTCGGGACTTTAAATTGTGTCGTACTGCGCTCAATCAGCACCTCTGATATCGGTTATTTGAGACCACTCGAACGGATGTGGTCCCTGGACATTAAACTGGGTGGCATCAAGGATTTGAGCGCTATCGACGGAATGGGGAACATCAAATACTTGGAGCTCTGGCAGATAAAAGGATTATCAAACATCGAGGTTGTTTCCAACCTGACGGGGTTACAGTATTTGTTTCTACAATCTCTGCGGCAGGTCACACAATTGCCTTCTCTCAATTATCTCGAAAAGCTGAGACGAATACATTTAGATAACATGAAGGGATTAATAGATATCAGCAGCCTCGAATTTGCACCTGCCCTTGAGGAATTCGTTCATTGGGGCGCGCGAAACATGCAACCCGAAGACTACCATCCACTATTGCGAAATCCGAGTTTAAAACGTGCGTTTGTTGGGTTTGGTAGTGAGCGGAAGAACCGCAGGTTCGAAGAATTGCTGCAGGAGCACAAGCTTGAGACGTGGAAGGTACGAAAGAAATTTGAATTCAGCTTATAAAACTTGCACTTCTTATTGAAGATATGCCAATCTTCAGCCATAAGCAAATCGAGGTGAATAACCGATGCACACTTTCATCATCACTCCAGGCAGTCGCGGGGACGTCCAGCCCTACCTGGCTCTAAACCAAAAAACGTCTGCCTGAAATGACGATGCCCACCACCGAGGTATTGATCTCCTGGCTGATGGAAGGCGACCCGGCCATCCGCTGGCAAACGCTGCGCGACCTGCAGGGCGCACCCGCCGAACGCTGGCAGGCCGAGCGGCGGCGCACCCTGACCGAGGGTTGGGGGGCGCAGCTCCTGGCGCTGCAGGCGCCCGACGGCAGCTGGGGCGGCGGCATCTATTCCCCCAAGTGGGTCTCGACCACCTACACCCTGCTGACGCTACGCGAGATCGGCATCCCGCCCGATCATCCGCCTGCCCAAAGGGCGGCCGGATTGGTGCTCGACCGGCAGCTGGGTCCCATGTGCGACCAGGCTTTCCTGCGCAATCTGGCGGCCTGCGACCGCTGCATCGTGGGCATGGACCTGTCGCTGGCAGCCTACTTCGGCATCCGCGATGACCGTCTCGAGGCGCTGGTAGAAAACCTGCTCGCCGAGCGAATGCCGGACGGGGCCTGGAATTGCCGCCGCCAGCGTTCACCGAAGCCGCACCACAGTTCCTTCCACACCACCTTCAACGTGCTCGAGGGTTTGCGTACCTGGCTGGAAGTCACGCCGGGACACGCGCTGCGAAAAGAAGTTTTAGCCGCCGAAATGCGCGCCCTGGAGTGGGCGCTCGAACACCGCCTGTATAAATCCGACAAGACCGGGACGATCATCAATCACAAGTTCACATTGCTGTCCTATCCCCATCGCTGGCACTACAACATTCTGCGCGGCCTGGCTTATTTCGCCCGGGCGGATGCGCCCCGCGATCCGCGCTTGCAGGATGCGATCCAGGTCTTGCTGGATCGCCGCCGGGGCGAGGGCACCTGGCCGGTTCAGCACAAATACGCGGGCAGAATTTTCTTCGATATGGAACGGACCGGCGGACCCAGCCGCTGGAATACCCTGCGGGCGCTGCGGGTCGTGAAGTGGTGGGAAAACCGTGAGCAGGCCGCACTGCCCGAATCGCAGTGAGAGGCATCAATCTATTAAAAGGCCCGCTGCCACACTGGCGATCCGCACCAACGGCCTGGGTCATGATGATGGACAGAGCAGGCAGGGACCGGCCCTGGTCTGCGTCCAAAGCGCCCTCCCGGACTCCGTTGGGTTAAAGCGTAAAATTCCCATCCGGGCGGGAATTCAACAAGCTTACAAAACCATCTGTGCGAGATCAAGAACAGGCCGTTCGCGAGGAGATCGATCCCCGTAGCGAACGGCCTGTTTGGTTGGTTGATAAAGCGCTGCGAAAGCTGAGCTATTAACCGCCCAGCATGCCGATGATCTGGTCGGCAGCGTCGATCAGGGCCTGGCCTTCTGGTTGTGTAAGTCGGCCGGATCTGATCAAAGCCTGAACCTGATGGATGAAACTGCGGAGTTGGTTGATCGCAGCCTTTGTATTTCCGTGGTTCATGCTCCTGATGGATGCATTCAATTTAGCCGTCAGGGCTCTGCCCAATCCTGATGACAGATTACCCGTATCGACCAGATTCTGCACCTGCTGGGCCAGGTTGGCGGTCGCAGCTTGAGGAGTAAGGAATTGGTCGCGTACGAAGATATCCGCCTGCCCGTTCGTATCAGCGCTCACCAGGTTGGAGGCGTCGGATTGAAAAGCGACAAAGCGCCCATCGGCACTGACCGCTGGAACGTAGCTGCCAGAATTTCCTATTATGCCGCTGCTGTCGAGGCTGGCGAGTTCGGTCGTCCCGCTCTGGCGGTCGCGGACGAAAATGTCATAGGTACCATTCGTATCGCCACTCACCAGGTTGGAGGCTTTGGACTGAAAAGCCACGAAACGCCCATTGGCGCTGATCGCCGCGGAGAAACTCTCGTCATTTGCCTCCACGCCGCTGCTGTCGAGGCTGACCCGCTCGGTCGCTCCGCTCTGGAGATTGTGCACGAAGATGTCGTAGGTGCCATTCGTGTCGCCACTCACCAGGTTGGAAGCAAAGGACTGAAACGCTACAAAGCGTCCATCGGTGCTGATCGCCGGGAAGAAACTGCCGTCGTTCCCCTGTGCGCCGCTGCTGTCGACGCTGACGATCTCAGTCGTCCCGCTCTGGCGGTCGTGCACGTAGATATTCGAGTTGGCAATCGTACCGCCACTTACCAGATTGGAGGCATAGGAAGCAAACGCTACAAAGCGACCGTCAGCGCTGATCGATGGGGACAAGCTGCCGTCATTCCCCCCCACGCCGCTGCTGTCGAGGCTGACCCGCTCGGTCGTCCCGGTCTGGCGGTCGTGCACAAAGATGTCCCAAGCATTGTTCGTATCGCCGGGCGACAGGTTGGAGGCGTAGGATTGAAAGGCCACGTAGCGCCCGTCAGCGCTGATGGCAGGAAATGAACTGTCGTTATTCGCCTGCGCACCGCTGCTGTCGAGGCTGACGCGTTCGGTCGTTCCGGTCTGGCGGTCGCGCACGAAGATATCGGCATGTGCATTGGTATCACCGGGGACCAGATTAGAGGCATAGGATTGAAAAGCCACATAGCGCCCGTCAGCGCTGATAGCCGGCAGGTAACTCTCGGCATTCCCCTCTACACCGTTGCTGTCGAGGCTGACGCGTTCGGTCGTTCCGGTCTGGCGGTCGCGCACGAAGATATCCCAGGTGTTATTCGTGTCACCCGTCACCAGATTGGAGGCCTCGGACTCGAAAGCCACATAGCGCCCGTCGGCACTAATGGCCGGGAACTGGCTTTTACCGTTACTCTGCATTCCGCTGCTGTCGAGGCTGACCCGTTCGGTTGCACCACCCAGGGCGGAAGCGCTGGTGGCCAGCGCTGCGATCAAAATTAATATCAATCCCCAATATGTTTTTTTGTTACCCAATATTTTGTGACCCTTTATGTTCATATGAACCTCCTGATGCGCGTGAAGAAGGCGGATGTATGAATTTGGGCCAGGATTCAAACATGAAGATATTTCTCTTGACAAATAAACCTGACATTACCCACCTGGTTTATCCGAAAAAATTATAACATGTTTTGCGGGTCAATCCTGCTGTTAAGGTTATCTGATACAAATGGGGGATTATCGACTCCTAGCCAAGCTTCCCCACAACTTTTTCCACTTCTTCCAAGATCTGGCCCGATTGGACCAGCGCCTGCATGGCGTTGTGATCGGGGTACAGCGGGCGGTCCACCTCCAGGTGCGCTACGTGCTGGCGGATAACCTCACGCGCTTTGGCGGTCCCTTTGCCGGGCGTGAACTCGCGGAAGTCCAGCGCCTGGGCGGCGGCCATGAATTCGATCCCCAGCACGCCGCAGGCGTTGTCCAGGATCTGTCCGTTCTTGATGGCGGTGTTCATGCCCATCGAGACGAAGTCCTCCTGGTCAGCCGCGGCCGGGATGGACTGGATGCTGGCCGGGGCACTCAGGATGCGCTGCTCGACGATCAGATGGTCGGCGGTGTACTGGCTGAGCATCAGGCCGGAATAGAAGCCGGGGTGGTGGGCCAGGAAGTCCGGTAGCCCCTGGGAAAGCGCCGGGTTGGTCAACCGGTTCATGCGCCGCTCCGACATGACGCAGACCATGGTGATGGCCGCGCCGGCCATGTCCATCGGCAGCGCCACCGGCGTACCCTGGAAATTGGCGCCGGTCAGGGTCAGCTTGTCCTCGGGGATGAAGATCGGGTTGTCACCCACGCCGTTCAGTTCGATCTCGACCTGCGAGCGGGCATAAGCCAGTGCGTCGCGTGCCGCGCCGATCACCTGCGGGGTGGAGCGCATTGAATAGGCATCCTGCACCTTGGTCTTCATCTTGCCAGTGCTCAGATCGGATCCGTCCAGGCACTGCAGGATGTTCTTGGCCGAGGCGATCGCGCCCGGGAATCCGCGCAGTTCGTGCAATTTGCTATGATAAGGCTTGAGGTTGCCGAGCAAGGCCTCGATCGACATGGCAGCCGCGATCTCAGCCTGCTTGAGCCAGCGCCCCATGTCATACAGTTGAATGGCAGACATAGCCGTCAGCAGGTTGGAGCCATTGATGGTCGCCAGCCCGTCGCGTGCGTGCAAACCGGGAACCGGAATGCCGGCCCGCTGCATCGCTTCAGCCCCGGGAAGCCGCTCTCCCTGGTAGAAGGCTTCCCCTTCACCCAGCAGCAGCAGTGCGGCCTGGGCCATCGGCGCCAGGTCACCTGAAGCACCGACCGAGCCCTTCTGGCAGACAACCGGCGTGACGCCCTTATTCAGCATCTCGATCAGCGTCAGCGGGATTTCGGGCCGGCAGCCGGAATTGCCATGGGCGTGCACGTTAATCCGCCCGGTCAGCGCCGCGCGCACGTATTCGACCGGAGCTGGGTCGCCGATCCCGGCGGCGTGATTGTAGACCAGGTACTTCTGGAAATCGCGGACTTCGTCGTCCGAAAGCAGGTGTTCCGAGAACTCGCCGATACCGGTGTTGGTGCCGTACATGATTTCCTTGGCAGCCAGTTTTTGCTCCAGCATGGCGCGGCAGACTTTGATGCGCTCCAGCGCAGGCGGGCTGAGTTCCACTTTTTCGCCATCACGGGCGATGGCGACCAGCTTTTCAAGCGTCAGGCTCGAGCCGTCCAGGACAACCGTCATATTGCACTCCTTTGAAATTCAAATCACGCGACGAGCTTATTTTACCCCCGTTCAATCGCAGACCCACACACCCAACCTTTGCCATCCGCTCCCGCCACCCAATACCGCGGCTACCTGCGCAACTTCAGACAAAAAAATGACAGGGGGAACTTTCGAGCAAAACCCAACGTCTTTCAGGCAAGATGAAGCCTCAGATGCCCTTCATTTCCGTGATTGGATTGCTGCTCATATCTTTAAGCAGTGCCTGTACATTCGCTCCAAAACGAGGTGCAGCAGCCGGTCAGGTTTTTGAGGCGGTCATTAATCGTGATTGCGCTCCATGGGATGGCACAGCGTTTACGATCATGATTAGATTGATAAATGAATTTTCGGGGTCTTTTATTGACATTTCGATCTGGCAAGATCCAGACATCAGTTTTCCGATCACTTTTTCATTTCCGGATGAAACCAGCCGGCTTGGCAAGACTGTCTATCGGTCATCATCCGGCAATTCGGAACCGCTGCAAGGCCGGGTCACACTTCAAGGCGTCCAGCCAGGCGTACCTGTAGAGGGGGAATTCAGCTTGACAGCGGCTAGAAGCGGAAACTTCAACGGTAGATTTAGAGCAGAATGGGGAGCGCAAAGCGCGATTTGCGGGTAGAGCTTTCCTGGCTGGACGCCGGTTCACATAGTGCCAGCAGGTCTGATAAAATCATCCCATGAACAAAGAAAAAGAATATATGCCTCGATCAGCCATGTCGATCCACGCCCACCCGGACGACCAGGACTTCACCGTCGCCGGCACCCTGGCCAGGTGGGCCCAGGCCGGATGCCAGATCGTGACCGTGATCATCACCGACGGCTCGGCCGGGTCGAACGACCCCGCGCATGGTCCCGATTACAAGCCGACCCTGGCCCGTATCCGCGCCGACGAACAGCGCGCTGCCAACGCCGTGCTGGGTGTCAAAGAGACGATCTTTCTGGGCTACCCGGACGGCGAACTGACCGCCAGCATCCAGCTGCGCAAGGATCTGACGCGCCTGATCCGCCAATATAAACCGCAGGCAGTCGTGACCGGCGATCCGACCGGCTTCTTCTACGGCAACGGTTACATCAATCACCCCGACCACCGCGCAGCGGCTGAGGCCGCGGTCTACGCCGTCTTCCCTTCGGCCGGCTCACGCCCAATCTTCGCTGACTTAATCGGCGAAGGCCTGGAGCCGCATGAGGTCGAGCGCCTGTACATCCACGGCGCTGAAAAACCCGATACCTGGGTTGACATCAGCCAGACTCTGGAGACCAAAATCGAGGCCCTGAAAAAACACGCCAGCCAGGCCGACACCCACGAGGTGGACGATTGGATGCACGAATGGGCTGAGGAAGAAGGCAAGGAAAAGGGCTTGGCATTCGCCGAAGCTTACCGCGTGATGATCTTGAAAGAAGAGACGCAACCGGAGTGACTTGTTAAATAGTAAAACCGCAAAGCTCGCGAAGAGCACAAAGAAATCCTTTTAATTTCTTTGCGTACCTGGCGCACTTTGCGGTTCATCCAGCCAGCTAACTAAAAGACCAGCAAGCCGACCAGCACTGCCGCCAATGTAACGGTCAGATTATCGATGTCCTTGTACGGCAGCGACTCGACCGCCATCCCTGCCAGGGCAACCAGCACCAGCGGGAGCAGCAAGGCGGACGGGGGTCCCGCCAAGATTCCCACATGGACATACGCCGCCAGGATCAGGGCCGATAACAACCAGCCTCCCAGCAGGACCGCCAGGGATCCTGCCACAGATTTTTCGCGACTCCAGGGAAGTTTCGGCGAAGCCACCCGCCGCCCGACCAGGTCCGCGATGCCGTCCCCCCCACACATCAGCATCAGGGCCACGATCCCGACCGGCGAATCTCTCCAGAAGACCAGTGTCAGCAGCACAAAAACGATGCCGTAGTACAGCGGTCCGCGCAGGATCTCGCGCCGGTCTCCCGTGCGCGACATGGCCTGCACAGCGGCTTCATCCTTGATGACCCCCAACCCGACCAGCGCGAATTGGGCCGTAATGGCAAGGGGGACCAGGGCTGCCAACCAGCGGGCATCCCAGCTATCCTTGAAAAGCAGCCAGCACAACACAAAGATCGGCCCAGTGCCAATATGGATGATCTTGCGGCTCAAGCGGCTCTCGATCCAGCCGCGGTGAGCCAGGAAATCCATCAGGCGCAGGAAAGCCAGCGCCACCGCAAAGGTGATGACCAGGGCAAGGAAATTGTTCAAGGCATTCCTCCAATTTGGATTAGTCATTAAAACCCGCGACGAGCGGATCAGTTTGCCGCAGTAGCTCAGCCCCCAAATGTATAGGTGGGCATACCCAGCACGCCGGTCTTGAGGCGGAATATACTCCCCGAAAGCGGGTAACGTGCCAGGGTTGCCCGATCCAGGCCAACACGTGCAGAGGTGATGTACAACTCGTTCATGTCCGGGCCGCCAAAGACACACGAGGAGCACTGCAGCGCCGGGACGGGTACGCTGCGCAACAGGTCCCCCGTGGCCGGGTCCCAGCAGGTAACCTGGGCGCCGCCCCACAGCGCGATCCATAAATGACCCTGCAAGTCAGACGTCATGCCATCCGGCCAGCCCAAGGCCTCCGGCACGCGGATGGCTGTGCGCGGGTTGGCAATCTTTCCACTTTCCAAGTCGTAATCGAAAACCTGCACCTGACGCGTCGGTGTGTCGATAAAGTAAAACGAACGAAGGTCCGGGCTCCAGGCCAGGCCGTTGGAGATACGCAGCCCGCTCAGCAGGCGCCGGCAGTTTCCCCGCAGATCGAGGGCGTACAGCGACCCACAGGCCTCTTTTTCGTCGTGATCCATTGTTCCAGCCAGGAAGCGGCCGGCCGGGTCACATTTGCCGTCGTTGAAGCGGTTGCCTGCTGGTTCATCCTGCAAGGTCAGGAGGCGGGTTAATTTTCCGGTAGCCGGCTCAAGCCGGGCGAAACTGTTCCGCAAGGCCAGGATCAGGCCACCGTCCTTGGCCGGAGCCAGGCATCCGACCATTTCATCCAATTGGATGAATTCCTCCTTCCCATGCTGAAACAGGTGGACACGTTTCCCCAGGATGTCGACCCAATAGAGCCTCTGGGCGCGCGCCTCCCAGGCAGGACCTTCACCCAGCTGTGCCTCCGCCTGGTACAGCAGGTCGACCGTTTCCATCCTAGAACCAATCCCGTTTTGCAAAAATATAGACCGCGATGCCGGTCAGGATGAACGAGAAGAGGATGGTGAAGACGAACGCCAGGGGATGATTTTGGAAGGGCAGGTCGACGTTCATGCCGTAGAAAGCGGCCACGATGGCCGGCAGGTTGAGCACGATGGTAATGGCTGCCAGGGCTTTCATGACCACATTCAGATTGTTGGAGATGATCGAGGCGAAGGCATCCATCATCGAGGATAGGATGGTGGATGCGATGTTGGTCATTTCGATCGCCTGCTGGTTTTCGGTGACCACGTCTTCGAGCAACTCCTGGTCTTCCTCGTACTGGGCGAACATCTGGCTGCGCTGCAGGCGCTCGAGCATCAGCTCGTTGGAGCGCAGCGCGGTAGTGAAATAGGTCAGGCTTTTCTGGAATTTCAGGATTTCGAGCAGTTCGCGGTTGCGGGTCGAGGCTTGAAGCTGGTCTTCCAACTCATCCACAATCTTGTTGATCTGGCGCAGATAGGTCAGGAAGCGGTTGGAGGCTGCCCAGAAGATATTCAGGATGAAACGATTCTTCTTGGATGTGCTCCAACCCTTGACACGCATGGAAACGAAATCCTGCAGTAAGGGATGGTCAATCTTGCAAATCGTGATGATATATTCTTGTGTAAGAATGATTCCGAGGGGGATGGTCGTGTAAGGAACGTCTACGCCGCTGCCCTGAAAATAGGGAACCCGCAGCAGGATCAGGGTGAAGCCGTTGTCCTTTTCGGTGCGCGCCATCTCATCCAGGTCGAGCGGATAGGTAATCATTTCAGACGGGATATGCCAACCCTCGAGCCGGGCAATTTCGTCGGGGGTCGGGTCGATCACGTTGACCCAGGCACCGGCCATCTGTTGATCCAATTCCTGAACGCCAGCATTGGTGCTTTTTAGAATGGTCAGCACAGGCTTCTCCTTTTTTATGTCAGCAGAGCATCAGGGTGACTGGGGCATGGCAGCCTCCTGATGGGTTGGTTGTATGGATGTGTTCCTCAAACGCCAGCGCAGAATCCCAGCCAAACTTGGAGGCTGTTTCTCAGGGGGGTCGTTGCGGTCGCCATCTTCCGTGGTGAACATGGTCTTCGTCTCGTACGCCAGGCGTACAGTCAGCTTACTGTTATGTGTAAATCTACCGGAAATATCTTTGATCGATGTGCCTGCATGATTCAGGCCTTCGCTTCAAATATTTACGCAGCACTCTGTAAGTATAAGCGGATTTATTCGCCCTCACAACTATTTCAAACCGGGTTCGGCGGGCACAGTTTGTGAGGGCGAAACAAAATGCGCAAGAAAATTGCAACGATCGCCCTCTTGACATATTAGAACAATTGTTCTAATATGTAGTTAACTAATCAGCACTACTCACGTGGTATTTCAGGAGATTTGCCATGAACCGTTCTTCACCGATTCAATTGCTCGACTTACTCAAGCGCACCAGTCTGCGGCGCGGCTTCGTCTTCGGGTTCATGATTATCGGCGCGCTTTTAGCCTTCGAAATCTTCAACTACAGCACGACCGATTTTGCCCTGACCGACCTGCTCGGCTCGGAATTAAAATTCATGGGTATCCGCTGGGCGACCATCCTCTCGATCGCATTTTGTGGGATCGACTTTGCCGGCATCGCCCGCCTCTTCACCCCCGAACAAGGTCGCGATGAACCTACCGAAGTATGGTACCTGTTCGGCGCCTGGCTGCTGGCCGCTTCGATGAACGCTACCCTGACTTGGTGGGGCGTTTCGGTCGCCATTCTCAACCACCAGGCGGCCGGTAGCGTACTGCTCAGCAAAGTCACCTTGACCCAAGCCGTCCCCGTCTTCGTGGCCATGATGGTCTGGTTGATCCGCGTATTGATCATCGGGACGTTTTCCATTGCGGGAGAACGACTCTTCAGCCTGGCTGAAGTCCAGCCTTCCACACACCGCCGCAGCCAACCGGCCACAAATTATGCGGCTCGCTCCCAGCCGCAGCCGGTTCGTCCATCACCCAAGCCCCTGCCTTCCCTGGGCGGACAGCGGACTGTCTCGCGGAGCGAGCCGACCTATCACCCGGTCGGGATGGGCGCCAGCGCCCGGGACGAGACCCCCGTACTCCGCAGGTGAAACATCAGATCATCTGTTTCCTACAATCTCTCCCCTCTAACCATCCAACCAATGCAGCAGGGCGACCCATCAGGGTCGCCCTGCTGCATTAATCTAGGTCGGTTTTTTCAGTGTTTCCTGCTTAGATAAGTCGATTTGTTCCCGAGGTTCGAAGGCCGAAAAATAAGCTGCTGGCTGGTACCCCTGGCGGCGAAAGATCCGCATGGAAATGTCAGTTGGATTCAAAACGATATGCGTCAAACCCTGCGTCATGGCTTCTCCGTGGATGTGTTCCATCAGCGCATTACCGATCCCCTGGCGTCGAAAAGCAGACATCGTAAAAAGCTGAAGCAGACAGCCCACACCCGGGTAAATTGTGACCAGTTGCGCCCAACCGATGGTATGACCATCCTGGTCAACGTAAAAAGTATGCACAAAAGGATCATCCAACAATGCTTCAGAGATATGCTGGCCTTCCGCAGCCAGGCCTGTGTTGGCAAAGTCCAGTTGATCCTTGGTTTTGATCCGGTAAATATTCGGCCAGCGGGTACGCACGACGACTGGCAGGTTCAAAGCCAGGAACAACCCGGCGTGCCGAAATTCATATCCACGATCAAGGTATTTTTCTTTCAATTCCGGATCAGACGGTTCAGCGTGAAATACTTTCAGCACATACTTCTGGTCCGTTTCAAGCGGATATGCCCGAACGGCATCGATCACGAGTTGCGGCTCAGGATTGAGCGCCAGAAATTCGACTTGGTACGAAGGATTCGCGCCGGTATCGCCATAATCGCAAATTCCAATCACACCAGTCTCTTCGTAATGCGTCCCCAAAGCCACTTGATAGACGTGGTTTTGGGAGGCGATCATGGCTTCCACCGCCCACCAATCCGGAATAAGGGATTGCATTCGGTTCATAGGACCCCATCCAATGTACTCTCACCGTCCGAAAGCACATACAGGCTGTGCGGCTGCTCCCCGGACCGGTCGAAGATAAAATCCGTCACCAGATACCCCGCAGCAAACATCGTTTCGAGTACCTCGCGTGAAAAGAAGCGCCAGTCACGCCCCAGCGAGAAATCCGCCGCTTTGAGCGCTAAAAAATCGGCTGGGATTTCGGCCAGCAAGAGGCGCGCCCCAGGCCGGGCGAACTCTTCCGACGGACGGAGCCAGCCACCCGATCCTGTTTCTGGCTGGTATAGCGGCTGGACTCCGGCTTTCTCAAAATGGCTCCAGCTGAAAGGCTTGCGCGAGCGCTGGCTCAAACGACGCTCCACGCGCTTGGTATTGACCCACCAATCCACCTGGAAGCGATCTGAGGGCAACCCGGCATTCAGGCCGTCGCGCATATCGCCGTACTCCGAACGATGATAGGTGTTGCAGACCGCACCCAGTTTGGCAATGTTGAGATAGGCATTACGACTGAGCAGCGGATCATATGTCCAGGTAATGTGGTCCAGTCCCTGCTGGCGGACCATCTGCCATTGGGCGCGCTTGAGCGCAAAGCCCAATCCCGAATCACGAAAGTCGGGGTGAACGCCGAGCATGTGTGAGCAGTGCTTGGGATGCGGGCCGTCCGGCAGCATCACCAGACCCGGGAAGCCGAAGGCAAAGCCGACCAGGCGATCCTGTTCGAAGGCGCCCAGCGCCAGCCCGCCATTGTGAACAGCAGTCACCAGCAAATGCACCGGCACTATCTCAGTCTCGCTGTCCGTCCAGACCTGCCGCTGCAAATCTTCAACGGCTTTCATCTCTTCCGGGGTTTCAAGCAGGCGGATGCTCCAGGATGGCATAGGGTTATTTTGGTTTCCTCAATCGCCCGCTCAGGGATTGCAGGAACTTTCCGAGCGCATGCACAGCTCGCGAATTGCGCTCCCGCAGGGACTGCCAGGCACTGACATACCAGGGCGTGGTCATCAAATAATCCAGGCGGTAAGTAAAACGTGCTGGCATCAGGCCAAAAATACGCGGCAAGGCATTCACTTCGCAGGTGCGGTCTACGGCCAGGTAATCCAGCCAAAAGGTAGAGACCGGAAATTTGGGGATTGCATTTTCAAGCAAGACCGTCAGCCCGCGCAGCATTGGGATGGACATCGGCACGATCAACCGCTGGCGGTGGGCGACCGACATGATAATTTCGGACACCTGCTGGATTGAGAAGAATTCGCTCCCACCGACTTCGTAGGTCTGGTTGATTGTCTCGGATCTCTCCAGCGACCAGAGCAGGCAGGTGACCAGGTCTTCCACCCACAGAGGCTGGACCAGGGTTTGCCCACCATAAGGCAGCGGCAGGATGCCAGGTGCCAGACGCAAAAGACTGACCAGGTTGGTCGTAAAATGATCTTCCGGTCCAAAGAGAATCGACGAACGGAAAATTGTATAAGGCACACCGCTCTTGCGGAGGTGTTCCTCAGCCAAGCCTTTGGCGCGATGCACGGGAAAAGCCGAATCCCGGCTAGCATCCAGGTGGCTGACGTAAAAAATACGCTGAATGCCGGAATCGGCGGCCGCTTGAGTCAGATTCTGTGTCCCCAAAACATCGGTTTTGAACAGGTCACCGCGCGCACCCTGGTTTTCGGCGCTGGCCAGATGGTAGACGATATTCACATCGCGCATGGCCGCCCGCAGGCCGCGCACGTCTGCCAGGCTGGAAACTGCCACCTCCACCGGTACTCCGACCGGCAAACGCGGCGTGTGCGGTGAGGGCCGGATCAAGGTGCGGACCATATGGCCCTGCTCGACCAAATGGCGCAGCAGGACGCGCCCGACAAAACCTGTGCCTCCGGTTACCAGAATCATGGATTAAATTATAGCAGTTTCGTCCGCAAAACTGGCAGCGAAAGAAGAAAAACCAGCCAAGTATATCCATGAATTAATTCGAAGGCGAATTCACATCTAAAGTAACATTATTGTAAGCATATTTCAACATAAAGCAGTTTACAATTAGCAACAAGATTCTGTTTTATTGGTAAACATTGGATATGGGACGGACTCGGCCTTAAGTCCCTTATGACAAATAAATAGACAAATTATGAAAAAAGCACGATCAGGCGAAAAATCCATTGCAGCCGACATTCAGCCCGATTTCCGCTTACTCTTTAATAACAATCCCCTACCCATGTGGGTTTACGACCTGAAGACTTTGCGCTTCCTGGCGGTAAATCATGCCGCCTTAAAACAGTACGGCTATACCCGCGACGAATTCCTGAGCATGACCATCGCTGACATCCGCCCCGTGTCGGAGCAGGCGCGCTTGCAGGCTGACCTGCGCAAAAAACGCCCGGCGCTGGCAAATTCCGGGCAGTGGCAGCACCAACGCAAGGACGGCACATTGTTCCAGGTTGAGATCGATTCGCATACCATCGATTTCGAAGGGCACAAAGCCGCGTTGGTTGTAGCCAAAGATATCACGCAGCGCAAGCAAAGCGAACAAGCTTACACTGCTTTGGTGGAAGGTTCACTCCAGGGTGTTGGACTTTTGCAAGAAGGGCGGCTGGTCTTTGCCAACCAGATGATGGCAAGTATGCTGGGCTACAGCGTTGAGGAACTGCTCCAGCTATCCCCCGAAAAAGTGCTTGAGTTGATCCACCCCGAAGATCGTCCCAAGGTGGCAGCCAATATTCAAGCTCGCCTGGCTGGTAAAAACCCGCAAGAACGATATGAAATTCGCAGTACACGCAAAGATGGCAGTCTGGTCTGGGTTGAGCTGTTCTCGAAGGTACTCCAATATCGCGACAAGCCCGCCATCCAATTCGTGATGATCGACATCAGCGCCCGCAAGCAGACCGAATGGGCGCTGAAGGAAAACGAAGCGCGCTATCGGGGGCTGTTCGAAGCCGCCCGGGATGGCATTTTCCTGATGGAAGGGGATCAGTTTGTCGAGTGCAATCCCCGCGCGCTGGAAATATTCGGCGTCACCCGCGAACAAATTATCAAGTTCAACCCCTACGACCGTTTTTCACCGCCGACCCAACCAGATGGGCGCGCATCCAAAGATAAAGCGCTGGAAAAAATCGAGGCCGCGTTGGCCGGGCAGGCACAATTCTTCGAGTGGACCCATCAGCGCTTGGACGGCACCCTTTTCGAGGCTGAAGTCAGCTTGAACAAGGTCGAGATCGGCGAACACGCTTATCTACTGGCATTCGTCCGCGATATCAGCAAACGCAAACAGGCTGAGGAATCATTGCAAAAATCCGAAACCGGCTATCGCCAGTTATTCGAGAACGCTGTCGAAGGGATCTACCGCACATCACCTGAAGGACAAATCCTGGCCGCCAACCCGACCTTGGTAAAAATGCTGGGTTACCAATCCGAGGAAGAACTTAAAGCACTCAACATTGTTCGCGACCTTTACGCCAATCCAGATGATAGGGACTTGGAGACAAAGTCAATCGGCCGGGACGGCACGATCAAAAACATCGAAATCACACTAAAGCGGAAGGATGGCCAGGTCGTCTCTGCGCTGGACAATGCGCGCGCCATTCGCGACACCCATGGCAAGCTGCTGCACTATGAAGGCTTACTGATCGATATCACCGAACGCAAGAGCGCCCAGGAGCAAATTACAAACCTGTCAAAGTTCCCGGAAGAGAATCCCAGCCCGGTGCTGCGCATCGCCAAAAATGGCCAGGTCCTGTTTGCCAATAAAGCCGGTCAGGCCATCTTGCGCGCGTGGAAGACTGAGATTGGAAAGACCATTCCACTCTCCTGGCTGAAACAAGTAAAAGCACTGCTCGAAAAAAACATCGTTGATGCAATGGATATTACGATCGAAGATCAAACCTATTCAATTATCTTCGTCCCGGTTCCTGACAGTGATTATGTAAATTTATACGGACAAGACATAACTGAACGCAAACAAGCTGAAGATATCTTGCGCCGGCGCGTGACCGAACTGGAAGTCCTGTACAGCGCTGGCTTGGCGCTGTCCAAGTCACTTGATCCCCACCAGATTGGCCAGAGCATCGTCAATATACTCAACCAGCAATTGAACTGGCACCATGCAGCCATCCGCTTGGTGCACCCAGATGACAGGCTCGAGTTACTGGCTTTCAGCCAACCCGGAATGAAAGACGACGATTTCCAGAAAGAGAAAAAACATCTGGAGAGCTTGATCTCCAAGCCCGGGCAAGGTCTATCGGGTTGGGTCCTCCAACACGGCCAGGCTGTCCGCAGCGGAGACGTAGAATCCGACCCGCGTTACGTCTGTACTTTTCCAAGCATCAAGTCCGGTCTGTATGCCCCAATGAAGGTGGGAGAGCGTATCATTGGCACCATCACGGTCGAGAGCGAGATCCCGCAGGCCTTCGATGAACACGACGAGCGCCTGCTCAACACGCTGGCTTCGCAATCTGCCATTGCTTTCGATAGCGCTCGCCTGTTCCAGGATGCGGTGGCAGCCAGTCAACGGCGCGAGGTGTTGTACGACATCACCCAGAAGATCGTACGCATCAGCCAGGATTCGGAACAGATCTACCAGGCCGTCCACGAAGCCGTCGCCACCCTGATGCCAGCCGAAGCCTTCGTCATCAGCCTGGCCGATCACGTAAAACAGGATGTGGAAGTGGTTTACCTGTTCCATGAGGGCAGCCAAGGGCCGGGGCAACATTTGCCATTCAGTCAGAGTCTGTCCGGGCACGTGATCCAAACTGGCCAATCCATTACACTCGACGACACCTCTGCTACAGACATCCCGATATTCCAATCCGAGACGCCGAATCCCATCAAGTCGCTGCTGATGGTTCCCCTGCACGCTGGCGAACGAGTCATTGGTACACTCTCGACCCAGTCTTACACGGCCAACGCCTTCACGGACGATGACCTTAAACTACTGGAGATGCTGGCTGCGCAAACTGCCATTGCCTTGGAAAACGCCCGCTTGTTCGATGAGACGCAGCAGCGGGTTGAGGAATTGGGAATTCTGGCCGAGGTTTCAGCTGCCTTGCGCACCGCGCCAAACCGCGCCCAAATGCTGCCTATTTTGCTGGAGCAACTTACCAAGCTGATTGATGCGCAGGGTGTTGCGATTGCCATCAATGATCCGCAAAATGCCGAATCCCTGATCGAATTGGGGATGGGCAAATGGGCGGATTGGACCGGTAAACGATTGCCAATCAATAAGGGCATTTGCAAAAAAATCAATCGATCCCAACAACCGTATATCAGCCAGGATGCAGGGACTGATCCATTGGTTGTCTATCCCAGTCTTTTGAATGGTTTGAACGCAGTTGGTGTATTCCCACTGATTGCCGAACATGAAATGATTGGCGCCATCTGGGTCGGGCGTGAAGATCAGATCCAGCAAACGGCTATCCGTGTTCTGCCGGCTTTGGCAGATATGGTCGCCAATGCCATGCGCCGGGCGGCGCTGCATGAACAAACTGCCCGCCACGCCGATCAAATGGCGGCGGTCAGTGAGTTAGGGCGTACCCTGGCTGAGAGTTTGGAGTTGTCCCTGATCTACCAGCGTCTAACAAAAGCTATTTACAGCCTGATGGAAGACGTGGCCGGGATGATGATATCCCTTTACGATCCCAGGAAAGAACTGATCACCTGTGTCAGTGCACATATCGATGGAGAATTCGTCGATACGGCGAATTTACCACCCATCCCGCTTGCACCCGAAGGCAGCGGGACCCAAAGCCGGGTCATCCACACCGGTGAAGCGCTGGTCGTCAATAACCTTGAAAAGAACATAAAAAAGAAGGTAAAGGTCGGCAACACCCAAAAGATGACCGAATCGGCGCTGTACGTTCCAATGATTGCTGAAGGCCGGGTCATCGGCCTGATCCAGGTACAGAGTTACCGTAACAACCGCTTCAGTACTGAAGATGCCGGGTTGCTCTCTCTGGTTGCCAATACGGCAGCTGTCACGATTGAAAATGCCCGTCTGTTTGGAGAAGTCGAAGAACACGTGGAACAACTCTCTGCCCTGCGCGCGATCGACACGGCCATTGGAGCCAGCGCTGAATTACGCATTACACTCAGCATCCTGCTGGATAACGTGCTGAGGCTCTTAAAAGTAGACGCAGCCGATGTCCTGTTTTTCCATCCGGCAAGCATGACACTCGAATACGCAGCCGGGGCTGGATTCCATTCGACAGCCATCACTCGCACCAAGGTTCGCCTCGGTGAAGGTCATGCCGGCAAAGTGGGTCTGGAACGCAATATAAATCAGATCATCGACTTGAATGAAGTCAATGAAAATTTCCGGCGAGCAGATTTATTGAAAAGTGAGGAATTCATCAGCTATATCGGCGTGCCGCTGGTTGCTAAGGGCCAACTCAAAGGCATCCTGGAAGTGTTCCAGCGATCACCGTTAAACCCGGATGAGGGCTGGAAGGATTTCCTGCAAATATTAGCCGGTCAGGCTGCCATCGGTGTGGATAGCGCCATGCTGTTCGAAAATCTCGAACGTGCCAACATCGAACTGACCATGGCCTACAACGCCACCATCGAAGGCTGGTCCAAAGCACTGGAATTGCGCGATCACGAAACCCAGGGACACACCTTACGTGTGACCGACATGACACTACGACTTGCACACGAGATGGGAATCAAAGACTTGGAGATGGAGCACGTCCGACACGGCGTATTGTTGCACGACATCGGCAAAATGGGCATTCCCGACCAAATCCTGCACAAACCCGGCCCGCTAACAGACCAGGAATGGACCATCATGCGCACGCATCCTAAGATCGCCCATGACCTGTTGGCCTCCATTGTATACCTACGACCTGCTTTAGATATCCCTTATTGCCACCACGAAAGGTGGGACGGCAACGGATATCCCCGTGGGTTGAAAGGCGAAACCATTCCCTTCCCGGCGCGTATCTTCGCCGTAATAGATGTTTACGATGCCCTCACCAACGATCGCCCCTACCGGGTCGCCTGGACGCATGAAAAAGCCTTGGAGCACATTCGGGTTGAGTCGGGCAAGCACTTCGACCCGGATGTGGTGGAAGCCTTCCTGAAGATGATCGAAAGTGATCAACAATAAAACCGCGGCCGGAAGCTACCTACACTTCCGGCCGTTTCAGTTCTTAATGATTGAAATTATTCGTGAAACTCCTCGACCCGGTAAATCAATACCTCCAGTTTTTTACGCCTCCACAGATCTGGTTCTGCACCCATTTTCCAACACAATTGATCGAGAAAGTCAACTTTGTCCGGGATCTTATCCCACACCTGCGGCAGGAAGGTTGCACGCCGAAAGCCGTCGCGGATCACCACCCCATCCAACCCTGGTTGGAGTTTGGCCAGCAGGTCTTCCGGTCCATCATATGTCAACGCAACGGGCCGCGTCAGACGCGAGACTTCCACTTCGATTTGCGGCAGTTCATCAGGCTGTACGGGTGGGAAGCGAAAATCCTCCAGGGCGGCTGCGACAGTATGCTCGCGGACATCTTCCGCCAGAGGCTGATATGGTTCCAGCGCCCCCACACAGCCGCGCAATTCCCCGCCCTTGGTCAGGGTGACAAATGATGCGCCCTCAGCCTGCAAGCAAGCAGAAAGCGACTCAAGTTCTAACGGCGGCAATTTTTCTCGGCGCACAGCTCGTTCTAAAACCTGGCGTGCCAGGTGTAGTAAAAATTGCTTTTCTTCCCGTGTCAGATCATCGTCTTCTGTCATTTAGCCCTCCCTTCCCCGGGTTCATGCTTCGTCTAATCGGCGATAGCTCCTGTCGAAATAGATCAGCGGGTGGGTATCCCCATGCGGGGATCGGACGCTCAGTACTTCTCCGATAAAAGCCGTATTCGTCCCCGCCTGAAATGTATGCACCACATGACAATCCATCTGGGCCAGACTATCCTTGAGCAGAGGCGCTCCACTGACCATGGTGATCAAATTCAAGCCCGCCATGCGATCTTCATTATCCGAGAAACGACCAGCGAAACGGTCTGAGATCTCCTGCTGATCGGCTGACAGGATGCTGACTCCGAACTGCTCGGAGCGAGTCACGAGTTCGTGTGTACGACTGGCAGTCTGCAAAGAAATCAACACCAGGGGCGGCTCTAAAGCCACCGAGGTAAAAGAGCTAACCGTCATACCGTGCTGCTGCCCTTGATGTGCAGCAGTGACGACCGTCACACCTGTGGTCCAATTGCGCATTGCGCGGCGAAGTTCTTCAGGGTCTAATGTCATAATGCGTCTCCAACGTAGACATCATACTACGAGCACGCGCGACGTCAAGGCAAAAAATGCCACCAAAGAGGGCGTGAAATGCCCCCTTGCCTTTTTAGAATGGCTTGAGTACTATTATGTTAAAGAATCCTATGCAACAGACACCGCGCCCATCCCCGCGAACCGAAAGGGTTCGCCGCCCAAATACTTTGTTGAGCACCATAACGGTTGCCATTGTGCTGGCGAGCCTCTTTACCTGCATCACACCCGCTGGTTTGTTCACGCCTGTCCTCTCTGACCAGTTGGCGCTGCTGCTGACTGCCCAACCAGAGGTCAATCAATCCGCATCCACGCCCTATCCACAGCTCAGAATTGGGATCGTCGCCGGGCATTCCGGCAACGACTCGGGCGCAGTCTGCCGCGATAGTACCGGCCAGGTCACGCTGACCGAAGCCGACGTCAACTTGAAGATTGCCACACTGGTACAAAAACAACTGGTGGACAAGGGCTTCCAGGTTGACCTGCTCAAGGAATTCGATCCGCGGCTGAACGGCTACCGCGCCGTTGCGCTGGTCTCGATCCACAACGATTCCTGTGACTACATTGACGACCAGGCCACCGGCTTCAAAGTCGCCTCAGCCATGACCACCCGCGATTCAAACCGCGCCTTCCGTCTGACCGAATGCCTGCGCGATCGCTATGGGCGCATTACCAAGCTACCCTTCCATGCGGGCAGCATCACCGCAGACATGCGCGATTACCACGCCTTCTCGGAAATCGACCCCAACACGATCGCCGCCATCATTGAAACCGGATTTCTCAACCTCGACCGCGAAATCCTGGTCAACCATACCGACGTGGTAGCCAATGGGGTTGTACAGGGCATCTTGTGCTTCGTCAATAACGAGAATATCGAACCGCCTCCCACCCCCACTTTCGCGCCATGAACCAGACGTTGATCCAGGCCCAACAGGCTGTTCAGAATGCCCGAGAAGCGCTCAGGGTCGGCGACCGCAAGACGACCCGCCACTGGGCAGAACTGGCTGCTTCCCTGGCCCCGGATACAGAAGAGCCCTGGTTGCTGCTGGCAGCCGTTGCCAGCCCACAAGCCAGCCTCGGTTATCTCAAACGGGCACTGCAAGTCAACCCGAACAGCGCGCGCGCGCATAAGGGGATGAAGTGGGCTGTGCAGCGCCTGCAATCCGCGCCTGTCGATCAGACCCAGCCGACACGAACTCCTAAATCCCGGGCAAGCTCACCACCCAGGAAGCGCAGCCGGTTTTACCCGGTCTTATTGATCATCCTGGTCAGCACGATAGTCGGTGCCGCTGCCTGGACTGTGACTTCTCCCCCGGCACTGTCCGGGATCATCGACGGTGTCGTTCCGGTGGCAACCAGCCAGCCCAACTCATTTTCCCAGGCTGATATTGCCAAACCGACCTACACCCCCACACCGACCCTCACCCCGTCCCCGACGCCAACGTTCACGCCAACCCCGCTCGCGACTGACACCCCTCTTCCGCAACCGACCTGGACGAGCGTGCCCAACCAAGCTGCATCGAATCCGGTCAGCGAGGCAACCACCTCTGGCGGGACATATGTTGTCCAAAGAGGCAACACGCTGAACCAGATTGCGCGGCGCTTTGGCGTGTCCGTTCAGGCGCTGGCTTCGGCAAACAACATCTCCATCATGGCCACCATCTACGCCGGACAGCAGCTTGTCATCCCAGGAAGCGATTATATTCCCCCTGCGCCAGCTCCTGCTTCGGGCGGCAAACGCATCCTGGTCGACATCTCAGAGCAGCATCTATACGCCTATCAGGGCGATACGCTGGTTTACAGTTTTGTAGCCTCCACGGGTATGAACAATGCCACCCGCGCTGGCTCATTTAGCGTACTGGATAAAATCCCTAACGCCTATGGTGCCACCTGGGATCTCTGGATGCCCAACTGGCTCGGGATCTATTATGCTGGCAGCTTGGAGAACGGCATCCACGCCCTGCCGATCCTGTCCAACGGTGCGACACTCTGGGCAGGCTACCTGGGTACGCCTATCTCATATGGTTGTGTGGTTTTGGGTACCTATGAAGCGCAATTGCTGTACGACTGGGCCGAGATCGGCACCCCGGTTGAGATCCAGTGGTAATTAATGACCACCTGCACCCTACATAAATTCCCACTGAAAATATCCCATTTTCCTTCTATAATAGATATATATTGTTCTTTATATCAATATGACAAATTCCGAACAACTCCAGGCCCGCCAGGCCATCCAGAATGCACGTGAAGCCCTGCGCAACGGCGACCGTAGAACCGCTCGCCGCTGGGCAGAATTAGCCGCGTCTCTGGCACCTAACACAGAGGAGCCCTGGTTGGTCTTGGCGGCAGTTGCCAGTCCGCGCGCCAGCCTCGGTTATCTTGAACGGGCGCTGAGCATCAATCCGAACAGTAAACGCGCGCGCAAAGGTATGCGCTGGGCACAGGCACGGGTGCAGGCCGACAGTGGGGCGACCGAACCTGCCAAAGCTGTGAAGCGGTCCAAAAAGCCGATTAAGAGCGCTCCCAAGAAAACACAAAAAAAACGCCGCTCATTCCTGCCCTATATCCTGATCATCATCCTGGCCTGCCTGGTGGGATTGGTGGCTTTCTCAATCAGTACCACCCCGGCGCTGGCCTTTATCCGCAGCAGCGTCGGCCCGGCGACCCAGCCGCCGCAACAATCCTGGTCCGAGGCGGATATCGCCAAGCCGACCTATACACTGACTCCGACGGATACACCGACCCCCACACCTACATTTACCCTAACACCCACCCCGACCTTCACGCCCAGCCCGACGCTGACCTTCACGCCGACCTTTACGCCGGTGCCGACCGAAACCCTCTGGCCGACAGATACACCGGAAGCCTACAATCAACCATCCAACAATCCAACGCCTGCGGTTCCAAATAATGTGGGCGGCGGCCAGCACTGGATTGACGTCGACCTGACCAATCAACGCGTCTATGCTTATGAAGGCAACACGATCGTCAATTCGTTCATCGTTTCGACTGGCACGTGGCTGACCCCCACCGTCACAGGCCAGTATCATATCTATATAAAATTGCGCTATACCGACATGTCCGGACCCGGTTATTACCTGCCAAACGTGCCGTACACCATGTACTTCTACAAAGGCTATGCCCTGCATGGCACTTACTGGCATTCCAATTTTGGCACACCCATGAGCCACGGCTGTGTCAACTTATCGATCCCGGACTCTGCTTGGTTGTATAATTTCGCATCGGTAGGAACGTTAGTCAACGTCCATTATTAGCAAGTCATGTCCCCTTCAAAGCGTGCCATCACGCGGAGAGATTTTCTCAAGCTAGTCGGCGCCAGCTCACTCGGTCTGCTCGCAGGGAATTTTCCACCTAAATCCCAATCGGCAGACCTGGTTATGGTGCAACAAGGGCGGGTCGCATCCCCGTCCATTTCCATTTACGATAGTCCTTCCCTAAAGGGCAAACTGGTCAAGGTTTACTGGCGCGACCTGGTGCTGCCCATCACCAATATTGCCATCAGTGACGACGCCGAGGCGTACAATCGGGTCTGGTATCAGATCGGAGATGCAGGTTATGCTTATTCGGGCGATATCCAGCCCGTGCAAACGGTCCTGAACCATCCGGATTTCCAAATCCCGCGCACCGGGACGCTGGCCGAAGTCACGGTTCCCTTTACCGATTCCCGTGAAGAGCCGCAGGAAAATTCCAAGCTGGCTTATCGCCTGTATTACGAGACCACCCACTGGGTCATGGGTGTCACCCCCAATTTGGAAGAACGCAAGACCTGGTACCGTCTGTACGACGACCGCTTCAAACAGGTTTATTACGCCCGGGCCGACCACTTGCGGATCATTCCGCAGGCTGAACTGGCTCCCATTTCCCCGAATGTGCCGCGCCTCCTGAAAAAGATCGAGGTTCGCCTCATCCAGCAATTACTGGTGGCTTACGAGTACAGCCGGCCGGTTTTTGCCACGCGCATTGCCAGCGGCGCGCGCATGCGCAGCGGCACCTATACCACGCCCCTGGGCACATTCATGACCAGCTACAAGCGTCACAGCCGCCACATGGCAGCCGGCGACATCGCCTCCAACGGCTATGACCTGCCCGGCGTCCCCTGGGTCATGTACATCACCAAAAGCGGCATCTCCATCCACGGCACCTATTGGCATAACGATTTTGGCCGTCCGCGCAGTCACGGCTGCGTCAATATCTCGGTCAAAGCCGCCAAGTGGCTCTTTCGCTGGACGCAGCCCGAGGTGCCGCAAACACAACCTTATGTTTATAAAGACGTTGGAACCAACGTAGAAATCATCGAATAAATGCCGGTTGTGAGCTCCCATCCCCTCTCTCGACGCAATTTCCTCAAACTCAGCGGTGCCGGTCTGTTTGGTTTTCTGCTGGCCGAGTTGGGCCTGGATCCAGCCCTGGCATTGGATTCCACCGGCATCATACAAGGTCGGGTAGCCTACGCCAGCGTCACGATCAGCAAAGAGCCGGCTGCACAAAGCGACAAAGTCATCACCTATAAAAAAGATGACCTACTAAATATCACGACCGAGGTCCGCGGCGAGCAGGGGAATCCGTACAATGATATCTGGTACCGGATCGGCGAGCAGGGCTACGTCTATTCGGGTTGGGTGCAGCCAGTGAAAACCAGCTTCAACCAGCCAGCCAGCGGAATTCCCCGCGGCGGCACATTGGCTGAGGTGACTGTCCCATTTACGGACACTTACCGCATCAACAAGCAAGGCCTTTTCACGCGCAGCTACCGCATGTATTACCAGACCACGCATTGGGTGACCGACGTGGTCGAAGGCAGCAATCTGATCTGGTACCGCCTGTACGACGACCTGACCGGGATATATTCCTTCGTTTTAGCCGAGCACCTGCGCCTGGTCCCGCCCGAGGAGCTGACGCCGCTCTCGCCGGATGTGCCCGGGGCGGACAAATCCATCCTGGTAGATCTGGAGACCCAATCAGTGACCGCTTACGAAGGGAAGACACAGGTGCTGTTCGCGCGCGCCTCGACCGGCACGCGCAACTCTCCTACCTGGAACGGAAAGTTTCACACCTTCCACAAACGCGGTAGCCGTCACATGTCCGCCGGAAGCGGAGCAGCCTGGTTCTACGACCTGCCGGGTGTGCCCTGGGTGAGTTACATCACCGACAGCGGCATCTCCTTCCACGGGACCTACTGGCACAACGATTATGGACGGCCGCACAGTCACGGCTGCATTAACCTGCCGTCAGAAGCGGCAAAATGGATCTATCGCTGGACCATGCCGGTTGTCCCACCGGAGAGACGCTTCAAATATACCCCAGGGGAGGGTACAATGGTACAGGTCATCCACAAAACACCAGCTTAAGGAAACGTATGAATCCCGCTTTTCAATTCGATCGCTATTTACTCAAACGTCAGGTGCTGGCACTGACCGGCAAATTCCGCTGTTATAACCCCACTGGCGATCTGGTGCTCTTCAGCGAACAGAAGATGTTCAAGCTCAAAGAGGACATCCGCGTCTTTGCGGATGAAAGCAAGACCCTGGAAGTATTGCAAATCAAAGCCCGTCAGATCATTGACTTCTCGGCCGCATATGATGTATTCGATAGTTCCCTCGGCCAGAAGGTCGGGGCGTTACGCCGCCGCGGACTGCGCTCCATGCTGCGCGACGAATGGGAAGTGCTGGATGCCAACGACCAGCTCGTCGGCCAACTTTTCGAGGATAGCGTTGCGCAAGCCCTGTTGCGACGTCTGCTGCTCGGGATGTTTTTGCCACAGAACTACGATTTGACACTGGGCGGAGAACGCGTCGCTGACCTGCGCCAGCGTTTCAATCTATTTCGATACGAACTCGATCTGGATTTCAGCATGGATAATGGGCGACGCCTGGATCGCCGGCTGGGATTGGCTGCCGGTATCCTGCTGGCAGCGATCGAAGGAAAGCAGGATAACTAGATGCCACGCAGAGCTCTCTTTAGCGGACTGGTCATGGACGAATACGATCGCCCGGTTGAGACGGCTTATGTGGGCGATGAGCCGTGTTACGTCGTCGATGATATCGGCTTTCGCCGCCACATCCCCTCCGCCCAGGTTGACCGGCAGGTCCTGGAGCAAATACGGGGCATGATCGAAGGCAGCGAGGGTTTCATCTCTGAACAGACAGCCAAGATGCTCGGCCAGGAGGATATCTTCAGCGTGGCTATGATCGAACAGCAACTCAAGAATATCGACCAGCAGTTTGACGCCATGCTGGATACGGGCATTCCGGAAGAAGGGCGCGCCTATCTCGGCATGCTGGGCTTCAAGATCATTATCAATGTCCATGGTGAGGTAGTGCGCGTGGACCAACCCAGCGCCCCGCAGGACGAGGGCGGCGAGGAATAAGCTACCCTGGCGAATCAAGAGGACAGCCAAATGGCTGTCCTCTTTTTATGATTAAATCCGGCTGATTTCCGGGGCCTGTTTTAAGATTTGCTCACTTCGTCCTCACGGCTGACCAGGTCCTTGATGTGCGCCTCGTCCTCCTCCTTGGCAACGATGGCAATCTGGTCGCCGGCTGCCAGGCGCGTCTTGCCATGCGGAATGGTCACCCGCCGCCCACGCCGGACGCTGGCTACCAGGCTGCCCTCCGGCAATCCGACCTCCGAGACCAGCTTGCCGTCCAGGTGGCTGCCAGCTTCGACCGTGATTTCAAATACAGCCACACCCGAAACAGTGCCAAGCTGCACCTGCGTTACTTTGTGCCTGACCTCGGTGCGCCGCGCCAGAGCCAGGTCATAAGCCCGTACCAGGTCCACGCGGCTCAACCAGCCGAGCAGCTTGCGCGGGTTGACCGGGTCCACCACCGGCAAACGCCCGATATCGTAGCGCCCCATCAGGCGCAGTGCCTGCTGGATGGTGTAATCCGGGTGGACCACGACCAGTTTCTGGGAACAGAATTGGCCGGCCGGCAATTGCAGGTTTTCAGGATTTTGCTCTATGGCGCGTTCGATATCCGCCATCGTGATCAT
>CAYOUV010000027.1:0-13626 GCA_964407265.1 uncultured Anaerolineaceae bacterium
AAAATACACTAATAGTATTATCCGGTATCTGGAGGCGAAAAGCAAGCGCATCCGCAAAGTTGTGTCAGACTGTTTACTTATACGCGACTAAAATTATGCCCCCAAAATGGAGCAGGGACGCCTGACGCGTCCCTGCTCCATTTCATCAAAAAACGCCATTTGCATCAATATAGCGGTGGTGGTGAGCAAGTACAAGTTGCCTGATCCCAGGTCCAACTCCCGCTCACGCATTCGGGCGGTGGCTGGCAGACAGTCGGTCCAGGAGGGGGTACGCCCGGTTTGGGTGTGGGGGTTTCGGGCTGCGGGCAAAGCTGCGGCTCAAAACCAGTGGGGATGAAGCCGAAAGCTTCGCGGCAGGCGTTGTCGACCGCGTAGAGCGCCTTGAGCGGGTAGTAGGGTTCGCTGCGCACCGGCGAGCCGGCCTGCTCGGCGGTGAAGCGATCGACATAATCCAGCTGACCGACGTCTTTCAGGCCGGTGTCGGCCAGCACGCCCAGCATGTATTTGCCGTCGGTCAGGGTGCGCTTGAAGGCAAACTGGACAGTGGCGCGCGGGCCGGCGTTGATGCGCACCCAGGCCAGGTCAGGATCATCGCCCTGGCCGCCGTCGAAGATCAGGGTCTCGTAACCGTCGCCGTCGAAGGGCGCATCGGACTTGGTGGCCGAATAGCCGCTGGTGTCGTGGTTCTTGTCGGCGAAGACCTGTACGTTCTCGGCGGTCCAATTCTCGGTATAAGGCGGGCTGGCCCAGACGATCGTATCCCCGAAGCCGTCGGCGTCGTTGTCGATCTCGACGCCATAGTGGATGCCCAGGTCGTTGTTGGGATTGGTGCCGATCAACTCAAGCGAAACGTAGATCCAGGGATCGTCTTCGTTGACCTGGTAGGTGACGATGTCCAGATCGGGAATGTAGGTCATGTCCTGGGAGAAAGGGCGCTCCAGGCGGTTGATGTTGTAGGAGTCGCCGTAGGGCGCGCGTTTCTCGGGGGCGGTGCCGGAGGATTCAACGTCGTAGACCAGCGAAGCCGACGAGACGTTGTTTGAGGGCAGGTTGATGTGGGCAATCGTCGGCGGGGCAGCGGGTGGTGGAACGGGGCTGGGTGGTGGTGTTTCGGATGGGGGAGGGTTCGTGGGCTGGGATAACGGGAGATTGCACGATAGTAGGATGGCGGGCAGCAGCAATAAAATGAGCATGCGGATGACGGCGTGGGGCCTGATTTTCATCTTTCCTCCTGTCTTTTTGTTCGGAAAAATCGCTGAATGTATTATCCGGTATCTGGAGGTGAAAAGCAAGTGCATCTGCTGAGTTGAGTCTGGCTGGTTACTGTACGTGACTGAAATTATGCCCCCAAAATGGAGCAGGGACGCGTCAGGCGTCCCTGCTCTAAACAACTTCCGTCGCGTTAGTAAGGACCGATAGTTTCGCAGATACAGGTATCCTGATGCCAGGCATAACTGGGACCTACGCAATAAGCTGGCTGCTGGCAGATCTCAGGAGTGGGGCCAGGGGGTTTTCCAGGTTTGGGTGTGGGGGTTTCGGGCTGCGGGCAAAGCTGCGGCTCAAAACCAGTGGGGATGAAGCCGAAAGCTTCGCGGCAGGCGTTGTCGACCGCGTAGAGCGCCTTGAGCGGGTAGTAGGGTTCGCTGCGCACCGGCGAGCCGGCCTGCTCGGCGGTGAAGCGATCGACATAATCCAGCTGACCGACGTCTTTCAGGCCGGTGTCGGCCAGCACGCCCAGCATGTATTTGCCGTCGGTCAGGGTGCGCTTGAAGGCAAACTGGACAGTGGCGCGCGGGCCGGCGTTGATGCGCACCCAGGCCAGGTCAGGATCATCGCCCTGGCCGCCGTCGAAGATCAGGGTCTCGTAACCGTCGCCGTCGAAGGGCGCATCGGACTTGGTGGCCGAATAGCCGCTGGTGTCGTGGTTCTTGTCGGCGAAGACCTGTACGTTCTCGGCGGTCCAATTCTCGGTATAAGGCGGGCTGGCCCAGACGATCGTATCCCCGAAGCCGTCGGCGTCGTTGTCGATCTCGACGCCATAGTGGATGCCCAGGTCGTTGTTGGGATTGGTGCCGATCAACTCAAGCGAAACGTAGATCCAGGGATCGTCTTCGTTGACCTGGTAGGTGACGATGTCCAGATCGGGAATGTAGGTCATGTCCTGGGAGAAAGGGCGCTCCAGGCGGTTGATGTTGTAGGAGTCGCCGTAGGGCGCGCGTTTCTCGGGGGCGGTGCCGGAGGATTCAACGTCGTAGACCAGCGAAGCCGACGAGACGTTGTTTGAGGGCAGGTTGATGTGGGCAATCGTCGGCGGGGCAGCGGGTGGTGGAACGGGGCTGGGTGGTGGTGTTTCGGATGGGGGAGGGTTCGTGGGCTGGGATAACGGGAGATTGCACGATAGTAGGATGGCGGGCAGCAGCAATAAAATGAGCATGCGGATGACGGCGTGGGGCCTGATTTTCATCTTTCCTCCTGTCTTTTTGTTCGGAAAAATCGCTGAATGTATTATCCAGTATCTGGAGGTGAAAAGCAAGTTGGTCTCGTATTTGGGGACAAGTTCTTATTAGGGTTTATCCTAATGCTGCTTGGATAGCCGGGGCTACGTCCGCCAGGCTGGAAAGGTTTTCGGTGAATTTATCGCAAGCTGCAAGTGAGCCGATCACCAGCCCCGGAACCCGGTTGCTCGTGTGCCGCCGGGTGGACAGGTCTTCCATATTACCGTGGTCGGAGGTGACCAATACCAGCAGATCGTCTGGCAGGTGTTCGAGCAGTCCCCCAAGCACACCATCCAAGGTTTCCAATTGGGTCACAGCCCAATCCATATTCTGTTTGTGGCCGGCATAATCACTGGCCCAGTATTCGAACATGGAGTAGTCATAGGTTCGTGCCAGGTCGGCCAGCCTGACTCCCGCGGCTTGCGGATCCATGACGGGGGCATCCGGGAAGCCCAGCATCTCACGCCAGCCCTGGCCGGTGAAATCAGCCGAGAGTGCCTGTCCGGTGTACAGATCTTCCTGGGTCAGTAGGGCGATCCCGGCGCTGGTCACAGCCAGCGGAATGGACGAGAATATCCGTTTGCCGCTCTGGATGCCCTGGAAATAGCGCGGTGGATAGGCGTTGAGCAAGGCGGCTTTCTTCCCGGCTCGAGTTACTTTTCCGAAGAGCGTATTACCATTCAGCAGGTACTTGGCTACTTCCGGATTGGGCTTGGGGCCGTAGTGATAGCCGATCTCTTGCGGGATGTTGACTCCTGTGAGCAGGACAGCCTGCCCAGTGGCGGACTGCGGCAGCCCCTTTACTCCCAGCGAAGCATCCAGCGCCAGCAGGGAGGCGCGCTCGCCATGAAATGGAGCCGAAGCGGCCAGCAACTTGCGTCCGCCCAGCAGGGATTGAAGATTTGGCATCTCCACCAGCGCGAAAGGATTGATCTCCGGGTTGTCTTCCCCCAACCCGATCCCATCCAAAAAGATAAATAAAACACGCATACCGTTAAATCCTGAGGAAAATCCTGTCCTGGGACAGGCGAATACCCGCTGCTACGCTTTTTGGAACAAAAAATAGGCCGAAGTGCGCTCGCGCCTGTCGGTCCCATCCTGGCGCGAGACAAGCCTCATCCGGGCCTGGATGCGCTCGATTTCGGTCGCAGCCAGCCCCGGCCCGGATTGGTCTGCGGCGGAGCGGAAAAAACCGTACATCATCCAATATCCGCCTGGTGCCAGGAGCCGCTCGAGGTTATCAAGATAAGCGCCCTTTCCCGCATCCGAAAGACCGTGGAAGCAGCCCAGGTCGAGTGCAAAATCAAAGGGGCCGTGGATATTGTCCAATTTGGTTACATCGCCGACCTGCAGGTTGGCCTGGATTCCGGCGTCTCTGGCTTTCCGACGGGCTTGCTTGACGGCACGTCCGATGAAATCCACGCCGGTAACCTGCCAGCCGCGTTGGGCCAGGGTAATGACGTTGGTGCCCGTCCCGCAGCCCAGGTCGATGGCGCGACCGGGTTCATGCTTATCAAGGAACTCCATCAGCTCGGGCGGTGAAATACCGCTGTCCCAGGGTGGATTGCCCAGATAAAACAAGTTAAAGGTAAGACGACGGAAAAATTTCATGGTTGACTGACCGATTGGCGCACGCGCTCCGGGTTGAGATCGCCGACCTGGCGCCAGAGTTCGTTTCCCTGCGAGTCGAAAAAAATAAAGGTGGGGGTGTATTGGAAGCCGTAAACCGGGGCGAGTTCACGCCCGACCGGCTCCTGGATGTTCAGCCGGATGATGTGAATTTTAGCGCCCAATTCTCCTTCGAGCCCGTCCACGACGGGTTTCATGGCGGTGCAGGCAATTCAATAGGGGGATTGGAATTCGAGCAGCACCGGTGTTCCCGCGCCGATCATTTCCTGAACAGCTTTGGAGTCCTGCATCAGCGGGGTTTGGCGTGGGTGCAGGATGGTCCAGGCCAGGAACAGCCCTGCGATCACCAGACTTAGAGCCAGGAAATCAGTCCATTTTATTCCCTGGCGTAAGAGTATTAAGCTGATAATCGCGACCAGGGCGATGGCGATCCAGAGTGCTGAGTATTGGTTAATAATCCGGCTCAAATGTTAATCCAAAAGAATGTGACAATCCACACTTTGACAATTCAATCGACTTCTTTTACAATCATGCAGTTGCAAACTTGCAATCTGGCATTATCCCAAGCATAGGAAAGGGCTTACATGAAAGAGTATACCACTGAGTTTATTCGCAACGTGGCGCTGGTTGCTCATAGCGGTGCGGGGAAGACCATGATGGCGGAAGCCTTCCTTCATTTTACCGGAGCCACGACCCGGTTGGGAAAGATCGAAGACGGCTCAACCGCATCTGACAACGATGAGGAGGAAATTCGACGCAAAATATCCTTGTATACGAGCGTCATCCCGGTGGAGTATCGAGATTACAAGATCAATATCCTGGATGCGCCCGGTTATACCGACTTTGTCGGTGAAGTGATTTCTGCCTTGCGTGTAGCGGACAGTGCGCTCATTCTGGTAGACTCGGTGGCGGGTGTCGAGGTGGGAACGGAAATTGCCTGGCGTTATTGTGATGATTTCAATCTGCCTCGTTGTATCATCATCAACAAGATGGACCGCGATAACGCCAACTTCAACAAAGCGCTGGCATCGGTACAGGAGTTTTCTCCCACACGCTTGCTTAAAGTACAGCTTCCCTGGGGGGAACATGCCGATTTCAAGGGCGTGATCGATATCATCTCGATGAAGGCTTATGCGGATGACGGTCAGCAGGCTGAGGATATCCCCGCTGATTATAAAGAGGCTGCCGAAGAAGCGCGCATGGAGTTGATCGAAGCCGCTGCCGAAGGCGAAGATTCCTTACTCGAGAAATACCTGGACAGCGGCGAGCTGACCGAAGAAGAGATCATGCGCGGCCTGCGCAAGATCGTTCTGAACGGTTCTTTCATCCCGGTTCTGGTTTCGGCGGCTGGAAACGAAAAAGGTGTTCGCCGTTTACTGGATGCGATGATCAACCTGCTGCCATCTCCGGCCGATATCCCGGCTGTCAAAGCACAGGGTGCTGCTGGTGGCGAGGAAGAACTGAAAGCCTCGGACACTGGTCCGCTGGCGGCTTATGTTTGGAAGACGACTGCTGATCCGTTTGTTGGCAAGCAAACCTACTTCCGCGTTTATTCCGGGACGGTAACGGGCGACAGCCGGGTCTGGAATCAGACCAAGGATCTGGAAGAGCGCTTCGGTTCGGTCCACATCCCACGCGGCAAGGAGCAAATCGCCGTAAAGGTGATCCATGCCGGCGACATTGCCAACGTCCCCAAGTTAACCCAAACTGCGACCGGCGATACCTTATGCGAAAAATCGCATGCGCTAACGCTGGCAGTGCCGGATTACCCATCCGCGCTTTACCGGGTGGCGGTCATTCCCAAGACCCAGGCTGACGCGGCCAAGATTACCTCCTCCTTGACCCGCTTGTGTGAAGAAGATATGACCCTTTCCTGGCATCAGGAACCCTCGACCAGACAGACGATCCTGCAGGGCATGGGCGACCAGCACATTGACGTCGCTATCCGCCGGGCTGAGAACAAGCTGCAGGTAGGGCTGGTGCTGGAAGAGCCGAAAGTGCCATATCGCGAAGGTATCACCAAGAAAGGCGCCGCTATGTACCGCCACAAGAAGCAGACGGGCGGCTCCGGTCAGTTCGGCGAGGTCCATCTGACCATCGAACCCCTTCAGGAAGAGGATTTCGAACTGAGCTGGGATGTCTTCGGCGGTGCAATTTCCAGTTCTTACGAACCTGCCATCCGCAAAGGCGTCCAGAATGTGATGAAAGAGGGCGTCATCGCCGGGTATCCGATGAACAACGTAAAAGTATCGGTTGTTGACGGGAAGGAACATCCGGTCGATTCCAAACCGGTGGCGTTCGAAATCGCCGGGCGCGAAGCCTTTAAGTTGGCCGTATTGGAAGCCGGTCCGGTTTTGTTCGAGCCGATCATGACTGCGCGTGTCACCGTCCCGGATGCCCATATGGGCGATGTGATGGGAGACATGAATACCCGCCGCGGGCGTGTCATGGGCACTGAATCCGAGCGCGGACAGACGACCATAGTTGCGCAAGTTCCCCTGGCCGAAATGCTGCGCTATACCACCCAGATCCGCTCGTTTACCGGTGGGCGTGGCTACTTTACAATGGAATTCGACCATTACGAAACTGTCCCGCAGCACCTGGCGGCTGAGATCATCGAAGCCCACAAGAAGGAAATGGCTGAGAAGAAAGAAGAGTAACCAGAAGCCAACCCCATTAAAACAGAGACGAAAAAAACGTCTCTGTTTTTTTTGTAAGATTTGTTGCCTAAAAGGCATCAAGATTGCATCAGGCTCTTGACAAATTGGATCGAAGTTGTAAAATATATGTCAATAAATTCTAGTAAATTACCTGGAGAAGCAATGACCAACTATTGCTCGTGTCTGGGGCGGGGCTCGTAACCACCGCCTGCTGATAAGACCGATACTCTACACGGCCAACATAAATCAAAGGACGGTGGCACGACCCCGCTGCGAGAGCTGAATTCGCAGGGCGTTTCTGCGCCGTCCTTTTTGTTTTCTTGTTGGCCGTAGGTTGTTTGGAGAAAAATTGTGACACTGGTCAAGTATAAATTTACAGACATCAAGCCTAAACAGGCACCCGGTCTGGAAGCTCATGTGGGTAACACCCCGCTTCTGCCATTGAGGCGCGTGAGCGCGGATCTGCCCGCCCGCGTGCAGGTTCTGGCCAAAGCCGAATGGTTCAATCCTGGAGGCTCGGTTAAAGACCGGCCGGCTCTGAATATCATCCATAGTGCCCAGGCGCAGGGAAAATTAACGAGTGGGAAACGCCTGCTCGATTCGACCTCCGGCAACATGGGCATCGCCTATGCCACGTATGGCGCGGCGCTGGGCATCCCGGTCACATTGACCATCCCGGGTAATGCCAGCCCTGAGCGGATCGCCATCCTGCGTGCCTTAGGTGCGGAACTGGTGCTGACCGACCCAACCGAAGGCTCGGACGGAGCCCTCCTGGTGGCACGCCAAATGGCCGAGGCGGATCCGGAACTTTACTGGTACGCGAACCAATATGACAATCCTGCCAACTGGCAGGCGCATTACCAGACCACTGGCCCCGAGATCTTCGCGCAGACTGACGGCCAGGTGACACATTTCGTGGCTGGCTTGGGAACGACCGGCACTTTGACGGGGTCTGGCCGCTATTTGCGCGAGGTCAACCCGCAAGTGCAGTTGGTCGCCGTGCAGCCGGACTCTCCCTTCCACGGGCTGGAAGGTTTGAAGCACCTGCCAACTGCCATCCAACCCGGGATCTACGACCCGGGTTTCCCGGACCGGGTGATCGGGGTCCAGACCGAAGCAGCTTATGAAATGGTGCAGCGCCTGGCGCGCGAGGAAGGCTTGTTCGTCGGTGTCTCGTCCGGCGCGGCGGCTCTGGCTGCGCTGCAGCTGGCTTCCGAACTGGAGCAGGGTCTGGTGGTGACGCTTTTCCCGGATGCCGGCTACAAATATCTCAGTGACACCAATTTATGGAGGTCCAAGTAATGGCCGAAACACAGGATCCGCAGCGCCAGATGGCAGTCGATCTGTTTAATTACACCTGGGAATTGCTGGACAAACCCGGTCGCAGCCAGGAAGAAAACGACACCATGATCCACGCGGCGCACGCCTCGCGCTTCCACTGGGGCAAGGTCGGGACGGCCTTGAATCTGGCGCGCGGCGAGTGGCAAATCTCGCGCGTCTATTCCGTTGTGGGACGGGGCGAGCCCGCGCTTTACCACGCCCTCCGCTCGCTGGAGATCTGCCGGGAGAATCACATCGCGGATTTCGACCTGGCTTTTGCCTACGAAGCCCTGGCCCGTGCTTCAGTGGTGGCTGGCGATCGTGTCAGCGCAAGGGATTATTACACCCAGGCGGAACAAGCCGGCAGCCGGATCGCCGAGGCAGACGATCGCGAATATTTCAACTCAGAACTCAAAACAATTGAGGTTTAGAACATGGCATTGAATCTATCAGAGCATATCCTGCAAAAAATCCATGCCCACGGCGAAGGCGCTTACCCCGAGGAAGGGGCAGGTTTCCTGCTTGGCGCGGACGGCGAAGGCCGCCGGGTGAGCGCGCTCTTTCCGCTGCCTAATGCGCGCGAAGATGCAGCCCGTCACAACCGCTACCTGATCCAGCCTGAGGAATATCTCAAGGCTGAATTGGAAGCGGAGCGGCTCGGGTTGAGTCTGATCGGCGTCTTCCATTCGCATCCGGACCACCCGGACCAGCCGTCCGAGTTCGACCGCCAGTGGGCGCAGCCGTTCTTTTCGTACATTATTACCAGCGTCGAGGCCGGAAAAGCAGTCGAATCGCGCTCCTGGCGCCTGGAAGAGGATCGTTCGCAGTTTGTGGAAGAAATCATTCAAATCACAGAATAACGGAGAATTACCATGGCACTTTATTTCGTACGTCACCAGCATTCGGCGGAGACCTGCCCCGCCAAAGATCCCCGGATGGGTCAGATGCTGCTCCAGCACATCAGTAAAGCCAACGCGCGCAAGTTTGGCCTGGATCTGCAGGGTGAGGCTGTGCTCGATGGTCAGCATACTTTTGTACTGATTATCGAAGCCGAGGAGCAGGCTTATATTGAAAACTTCATGCAGCCTTTCGCTCAGGCGGGTACGGTCGAGATCGTCCCGTCCTCGAGCTGCGAGGCGGTCGTCGCGCGCGGGGGCTGCGAGCCGGTTCCCGCGGCAGGATAATCCCGGTGGTTGTAAAATAGAGGTAATGATGACAACTTTGCGAATCCCAACACCCCTGCGCCCGTATACCGAGGGCCAGAGCGAAGTCCAGGTTTCGGTGAATAATGTCGCCGAAGCCATCGACGAACTGCTGAAACGCTATCCGGCGCTCAAGCCGCACCTGTACAACGACCAGGAGCAACTGCGCAGTTTCGTCAACCTGTTCGTCAATGACGACGATATCCGCAACCTGGACGGGGTGCAAACCCCGCTCAGGGACGGTGACCGCTTGATGATCCTGCCGTCGATTGCAGGAGGTTGCTGAAAGATGGAATTTCCTAAACCGCCGGCCCTGCCGCCGCTGACACGCGAGGAGATCCTGCGCTATTCGCGCCACCTGTTGATCCCGGAGGTGGGCTTGGATGGCCAGCGCAAGCTCAAAGGTTCGTCCGCCCTGGTGATCGGCACGGGCGGCCTTGGCTCCCCGGTGGCGCTCTACCTGGCTGCGGCCGGGGTTGGGCACATCGGGCTGGTCGATTACGACGTGGTCGACGATTCCAACCTGCAGCGCCAGGTGATCCACGGCACCGCCACGGTTGGCAAGCTCAAGGTCGAGTCGGCCCGCGAGCGCATGTTGGACCTGAATCCCGACATCGAGGTGACGGTCTACAACCAGCCCTTCACCTCCGAAAACGCCATGGGGATCGCCGCGGATTACGACGTGTTGATCGACGGCACTGACAATTTCCCGACGCGCTACCTGACCAACGATGTGGCTGTCATGTTAGGCAAGCCCAACGTCTACGGCTCGATCTTCCGCTTCGACGGGCAGGCCAGCCTGTTCAACTACCAGGACGGACCCTGCTATCGCTGCATCTTCCCCGAACCGCCGCCGCCGGGTCTGGTGCCCTCCTGTGCCGAAGGCGGCGTGCTGGGCGTGTTGCCCGGCACGATCGGCACGATCCAGGCCACCGAAGCGCTCAAGGTCCTGCTGGGCATCGGGACCAGCCTGTCCGGGCGGCTGCTGCTCTACAATGCGCTGGATATGTCGTTCGAGTACGTCAAGCTTAAGAAGAACCCCAACTGCAAGGTCTGCGGTCCCAATCCGGAAGTGACCGAACTGATCGACTACGAGGAATTCTGCGGTGTGCCCGGTCACGACCATGAGGAAGGTTCAGCCGGCGCGCAGTGGGACATCAGCGCCCCCGAACTGGCCGAACGCCTGCAAGGGGATCATCTGCGCCTGATCGATGTGCGCGAGCCGCACGAATTGCAGATTTCCGCCCTACCGCATGCAGACAATATCCCGCTGGGGCAGCTGGCGGCGAGATTGTCCGAGCTGGATTCGGCCGAAGAGATGGTCGTCTTCTGCAAGGCCGGGACGCGCTCGACGCGCGCGCTGGAATTGCTGGTCAGCGCCGGGTTCAAAAAGGTCAGGAACCTGAAGGGCGGCATCAACGCCTGGGCGCGTGAAGTGGACCGCGATCTGCCGGTGTATTAGGAGTGCAGGTCACAAATTAAAGATGGTCGAACATTGGTTTATCAGGTGGCGGTCATGAATAAAATGACTGCCACCTGCTTTTGACGATTGCGGTACAATTCGCCAGAGATCTAATAAGGAGCTAGAATGCCCGCTTTATCCCCTTCGGCAGATTTGCACGTGTACGACAATATCCTGGGCGCGATCGGTTGGACGCCGCTGGTACGCCTGGGACGCATCGCCCAGGAAGCACCCTGCCCGCTGTATGCCAAATTGGAATATCTCAATCCCGGCGGATCCGTCAAGGACCGGGTCGGTTTGTACATCATCGAGCAAGCTGAAAAACGCGGCCAGCTCAAACCGGGCGGGACGGTGGTCGAAGCCACCTCCGGCAACACCGGGGTCGGGTTGGCGATTGCGTCTGCCATCAAGGGCTACAAGACGATCTTCGTCATGCCGGACAAGATGAGCGAAGAAAAGATCAAGCTGCTGCGCGCCTTCGGGGCCAAGGTGGTTATTACCCCGACTGCCGTCGCGCCGGATGACCCGCGTTCGTATTACGAAGTCGCCAAACGCTTTGCGCGCGAGACGCCTAATGCCATCCTGGCCAACCAGTACCACAACCCGGATAATCCTAAAACCCACGAGCTGACCACCGGCCCGGAGTTGTGGGAGCAAACCGGCGGACAGGTGACCGACGTGATCATCGGCATGGGCACGGGCGGGACGATCAGCGGGGTCGGACGATATTTAAAAAGCAAGAATCCTGAAGTTCGCATCGTCGGCGTGGATATTGCCGGTTCGATCCTGAAGGAGATCTGGGAGAACGACGGCCAGGTCCCGCCGGGAGTGGAGGCTACCACCTATAAATTGGAGGGCATCGGCGAGGATTTCCTGCCCTCGACCACGGACCTTTCCGTGGTGGACGAGATCGTGCGGGTGGATGATCGCGAAGGGTTCCTGATGGCGCGTCAGCTGGTGCATCAGGAAGGTATCTTCGCGGGAGGCTCCTCGGGCGCAGCCCTGGCCGGGGCACTCAAGTACGCGCGGGACCTGCCGGCTGGGCGGCTGGTGGTGATCATCTTTCCCGATTCCGGCTCGCGCTATCTTTCCAAGTTTTACGACAACAAGTGGATGCGCGAAAACGCCTTTATGCAGCTGGAATTCGGTGAAGTGACGCTGGGTGACCTGCTGACCGCCAAGGCTGATAAAACCCTCTACGCTGCGGCTCTGGGCGACCACATGCGCGACGTCATGGCGACCATGCGTCGGCATGCTATCTCCCAAATGCCGGTCACAGATCAGGCTGGAAAGCTGGTCGGTCTGATCGAGGAAGTCGACCTGCTCAACCACCTGCTTAACGAGCATCAGCACTCCCAGGACGAGGTCATCGACGGGTTGGTGCAGCCAGCCCAGGCGGTCTTTGCGCCGGATACCACACTGGAAGGGGCCATGCCATCCCTGACCGAAGGATTTGCCCTGTTGGTGGTCGACGATGATCGCCCAGTGGGCATCCTGACCAAAATCGACGTGCTGGATTACGTGGCCGGGAAGCTCTAAGCACCACACTTCAGTGCTCTTTGCTTAAATATATTTATTCCTCCCTGATTCAGCAGAACGGGAGGAATAGGGGCCGTCAACAGGTAAGGGGACTTATTTAGCACGGTTCGGCGAAGAATCTGCGCACTGGCGGAAGCAGGCTCAACAGCAGGATCATGACATCCAGGAAGGCTGTAAACCACTGGCTCGGCGTGCCGAAGCCGATATACACTGCTTGTAAGCCGGGCCACAAGGCTAATACGATCCCCAGGATCAGCCTCCCGGCCCAGGCCCAGTAGGATTTGCTCCAGGCGGTCAGGCGCGCGCCTAAGTCCCAGCGTGGTTGTCGCAACATTCCATACCTTAAAAACAGCGGACAGATGCACATGACGATCAATAAGAACAGCCCCGGCAGCCTGTAATCCGCGACAGGCAGCCTTGCCAGTTCACTGCTCATACCCATTGCTGCCCCACTTGGATCGCTCAGGAAGTTGATCGCGCCGATGAGTCCACCGAGCGCCAACAAAAAAAGTAGAACAATAATAACTTTACTGTAAAGGGGGATTTGGCTTCGAATCAAGCGACAAAACTCCTGATTCTAGACCCCGGCAGTTATCACCAAACCCAATCAGCCATCTACGGCAGATTCACGATCATATAGGCTTCCCAGGCATTGGCAGCTGCCAGGATAAGCAATGAAATGACGACTCCGCTCAAATTCGTCTCGCGCCAGAAATTTGGCTTCGGTTCGACCGGTTCTGATCGCCGTGTGAAGAGATTCCTGGCTTTGGAGGTCGCGATCCTGGATGTGGCTGTTGCAAGCAAGGCGTAGGCAGCAATTTCGTATAACCCTGAGCGCTTAAACACAGTCAGGGATGGCCCCATGCGTGCAGGCAGGGGGATCGAAAACGAATTCGTTCCCAGGATGATGGCATACATCCCGGCTTGGATCAGCACCGGCAGGTAACCCAGAGGATATCCGTTGACCAGTAAGACGCGGTTCGCCAGCACGACCAACCCGGCTCCAACGATCAGGTTGATGGCAAAGATGCGCAGGAACTCACCCAGAAAGCTCCCGGCGGACGTATCCCCGGCCAGGAGGGCTGCACCGCTGCGTCCGCGCATGATCCCTTCGGGCAGGAAAGCATAACTGAATGCCCACAGCAGGAAAAACAGTGCCAGGCTCAGGCCAAACAAGGTTGCAAAACGCACGCTCAATTTGTCATGGCACAGCCACCTTCTCATTTTGGTTTCCTTTTTATAATCAAAGTCGATCTTTTGGGTCAAGCCTGCGCCAGTGCCCCTTCAAGGTCTTCCAGCAGGTCCTCAATGTTTTCGAG
>CAYOUV010000027.1:13726-37969 GCA_964407265.1 uncultured Anaerolineaceae bacterium
AAGCCTGCGCCAGTGCCCCTTCAAGGTCTTCCAGCAGGTCCTCAATGTTTTCGAGGCCGACTGACAGGCGTACCAGGCCGGGATCGACTTCCATCGGTGAACCCTGGGTGGACAAATGCGTCATGGCGGCCGGGACTTCGATCAGCGATTCGACGCCGCCCAGCGACTCGGCCAGCGTGAAGAGCTGGGTATGCTCAGCCACTTTGACCGCTGCTGCCGCTCCGGCCTGCATCACGAACGATACCATCCCTCCTCCGCTTTTCATTTGATTGCGGGCGATCCCGTATTGTGGGTGGGAGGCATGAAAAGGATACAATACCGAAGCCACTTTGGGATGTGCAACCAGGTAATCCGCGATGCGGACGGCGTTCTGGGCATGCCGTTCCATGCGCACCGGCAGGGTCTTGATCCCGCGCAGGACCAGGAAGCAGTCCATGGGTCCCGGCACAGCCCCAGCTGCGTTTTGCAGGTAAGCCAGTTTTTCGAAAAGTGCCGGCTCCTTGACAATGACCGCGCCGCCAACCACATCCGAATGTCCGCCCAGGTATTTGGTAGTTGAGTGCACGACCAGGTCTGCGCCCAGGTCTAACGGACGTTGATTGTAAGGCGTGGCAAAGGTATTATCCACCGCCAGCAGCGGATGAGCGGGATGCGCGTGCACGGCTTCGGCTACTGCCCGCAGGTCGGTGACACTCAGCAGAGGGTTGGTTGGCGTCTCGAGCCAGACCAGGCGCGTTTGCGGGGTAAGTGCTTCTGCCACATTCTCCGGATCGGTTGTGTCGACGAAGTTGAAGTCCAATCCGAAGGGACGGAAAACCTTATCGAAAAGTCTATATGTCCCGCCGTAGACATCATTTCCGGCCAGCACGTGATCGCCGGATTGCAGCATTTGCAGCACTGTGGTGGTGGCAGCTAAACCGGACGCAAAAGCCAGAGCATGCGACCCACCTTCGAGTGCAGCCAGGCATTCCTCGAGCGCCAGCCGGGTGGGATTCTTTGTGCGCGAATATTCGTAGCCCTGGCGTGGTTTTCCGACTCCATCCTGTTTATAGGTCGAGGTCTGGTAGATCGGGGTCATCACCGCGCCATTATTTGGATCGGGCTGCTGCCCGGCGTGGATGGCAAGTGTTTCGAATTTCATCTGTCCTCCTGTTGATAATGCAGAGACGCCGAGAGCGCAAAGTGTCCAGCGAAGCTCTGCGTCCTCCGCGTCTCTGCGGCGGGTATATCCGAGTATAGTCTCTCGAGGGGCTTTATGCAAGCAATCTAGTTGTCTTGCAAGATACGATTCTTACCTTGATCCTTGGCCTGGTTCAACAATTGATCGATGCGTTTGAAGATCGAATCGGGAGTATCTCCCCGGACCATGTGGGTTGCTCCGCCGCTGATGGTTAAAGATATGTTGGCGCAGTCCAGGCGCTGATTGTTCAAAGCGTTTTGTAGGCGCTCAACCACCAGTTTGGCTTTGTTGAGGTCTGTGTCGGGAAAGATCAACAGGAATTCGTCTCCGCCCATTCGCGCAGCGGTGTCACTGGCACGGATGTTCCTTCGAATCTCCTCTGCGATATGGTGTAAGACCTTGTCCCCGCAGTCGTGGCCGGCGGTGTCGTTGATATGTTTGAAATTGTCCACATCAAAGAAAAATACTGACAGCGGTGTCTGGAATTGTTTGGCGCGCCTGATTTCAAATTTAAGTGCCTGGTTGGCAAAGCGCCGATTAGACAAGCCGGTCAGATCATCTGTAGTCGCCAGGATTTGAAGTTCGCGAGTTTTGGCTTCCAGCGCTGCCTCAATTTGTTTGCGCTCGGTGACGTCGTGGATGGTTGCCAGGTAGCCGGTCGGTTCGCCGCTGTGGCCGATAATTGGCATCAGACGCAGGTCTATATAGCGGAAGGTTGCCTCATCCATTAATAATTCAACCGGAGATTGTGGTTGTTGCAGCAGGATGCCAACCAGGGCTGGCCAGCGGCTGAGGGCCACTACAATGCTTTCTCCGATCGGCGTGGCTGGTAAATCGAATATCTGCAAGGCGGCCGGATTGGCGTCAAGGATGCGGTTTTGCATATCCAAAACCAGTACACCGTCTTGTAAGTTTTCAATGACGGTATCCCGGGCAATCGGCATCAGGTCCAATAGGCGGTAATAATAAAAACCTCCAGAGACGATTGCGCCTGTGAAGGCAAATGAAATTGGAGTCAGGTCCAGACCGGGTACTGGGTTTAACCCGCTGATGTAAAGCAAACTGCCAAGCCAGGGAAGGAAACTTCCGATTAGGATTACCCCGAGTTGTTTGTGATATAGATGGGAGGAAGAGAAGTATGTTTTGATGATAACCCAGGTGGCCATCCCGACGCAGAGATACGTAAATATCATAAAGATCCAGAATGCTGGACCGTGATGGTAAATGTATAGATTGCTACCTGGAATCGAGCTGGGTGAAAAACCGGTCCAGATCAGATGGTGCCATTCATTCGTAGCTGCCAGGAGCGTGATCGCTGCCGGGATGCCCCACAGTAAATATTGCCTCAGTCGTGATAGATTTTCTGTATGGTGTGTGAATTCAAGGCAAAAAAGCAAGAAAAGCGGCGGAGCGTACGTCGCCCCTAAATATTCGACCTTTGACCAAAATATCTTAGTGTCAAGTGCGATTGCACCAGATTCAATTGCTGCAGTTAAAGACCAGATTGTGATGGCGGCCATCAACCAGAAGAGCGTTCTGGCTTCAAGAATTGTTCGACGTTGCCAGCTAATCCAAGCGACCGTGACTGCGATGCAAGCGGTAATCAATAAGATAACCGCCGGTAGCGATAATTCCCAGCCCATAATGTTTTATTCCTTGCTACGATTATAAGTGTTGAGTGGCATTTTCTACCTCTCGGTTACCTTACAATACAATTGGACAATAATAGTGGGATTTATGGTACGATTCCTTTAATCAAAAATGAAGGATGGATCGATATGACTAAAAAAAGCGTAATCCTTGCTGTACTGGCACACCCGGATGACGAATCATTTGGAATGGGCGGCACACTGGCGTTGTATGCCTCGCGCGGTGTAGACGTTTATCTGGTCTGTGCAACGCGCGGTGAAGCTGGTACGCTCGACGAGGAATACTTGCGCGGTTTTGATTCGGTGGCGGATCTACGTGAAGCTGAACTGCGCTGTGCAGTAGAAAAATTAGGGCTCAAGGACGTTTTCTTTCTCGGATATCGTGATTCCGGCATGCCCGGTACACCCGAGAACGAACATCCTAATGCGCAAATCCAGCATTCGGTCGACGAAGTAGCTGGCAAGGTGGTCAAATACATCCGCGAACTCAAACCAGACGTGGTGCTTACCTTTGACCCTATTGGTGGATATCGTCATCCGGATCACATTCACATTCACAAGGCGACGGTGCTGGCCTTTGAAAAGGCTGATGATGCTTCATTCCACCCCGAGGCCGGGTCTCCATTTAAGCCAGGCAAACTTTACTTCCACACCATTTCGCGCGGATTGTTTAAGGTCGCCGTCCGGCTGTTACCGCTTTTCGGAAAAGACCCAACCAAATGGGGCCGCAATAACGATATCAACCTGCTCGAACTGGCCGAGGTCGATTTCCCCACACATGCCCGGATCGACATTCGCCCGGTTGCCAAGGTCAAGGAAAATGCCGGTGCTTGTCACGCTTCCCAGGGCGGAATGCAGATGCGCAAGGGCCTGATGGGCTTTGTTTCGAGCATGTGGGGCAAACGCGAGAACTTCATGCAGGCTTATCCGCCGGTAAATGGCAGTACCAAGGTGGCGAATGATCTGTTTGCAGGAATGTCTTGATACGAACCTATTATAAGAAATCACCCTGAGAGAAGCGCAGGATCTATCGGCAAAAATTAAGACTCTGCGGGGGCAAATTGTTCCCAAGAAAATCGATGCCCCGAATGGTAAAACCCCTCTGGAGAGGGGCTTGCTTTAATAGAATAAATGTTCTATAATTAGGACAACTTTTACCCACTTTTCTAGAGGAGAATCTCATGACCAAACGAAATATCGTCCATATCGAAATTCCCACCGAGGATGCCAAGCGCTCAGGCGAGTTTTACGAGAAACTTTTTGGCTGGCATATCGTGCACGACGAGCAAATGGATTACACCATGTGGGATCCGCACGAAGGCCCCGGCGGCGGCTTCAGTCAACTCGACGATAACGTCAAGGTTGGCGATGTGCTGCTCTACGTCAACAGTGACGATATTGAAGCCGACTTGAAAAAGGTTGAGCAGTTGGGCGGTAAAGTCCTCACACAAAAGAGCGATATTCCCAATATAGGCTGGTACGCGGTCTTCAAAGACCCGACTGGCAATATGCTTGCGCTCTACACCAGTATGGACCCGGAGTTCAACCAGTAAATTCGAGCGGGGGCGCTGCAGAGCGCCCCTATTTTTTCTTTTTTGAGGGGTGTGGGATATTAAAGGGTGGTTTTTGGTTCATCCACAAGAGATGTGCTCCCATTTGACCAACCATCAGGGCAGTGACTGAGCCGGTGTCGATGCTAATGCGCTGGAAATTGTCGAGTGGCATCCCTAAATAATAAGCGAGTGCCAGTTTGATCGGATCAGCATGGAAGACGACAGCGATCAGATCCTTGGATTTGTGATTGGCTACGATCCCGTCAAGGGCCGTGATGATGCGCATCTGTGCTTGCAGGAAGCTCTCGCCTCCGGGAAAAGTAAAGCGGGATGGCGCACCCTGGACCACCTTCCAGGCTTTGGTGCGGCTGAGTACCTTCCAGGAGCGGCCCTGCCACTTGCCGATATCGGTGTCCATCAAGCCGGGCACCAGACGGATCTCCAATTTGTGGATTTTGGCAATCGGTTCGGCTGTTTCCACGGCTCGCTCGAGTGGGCTGGCGTAAACGGCTTTGAGAGGGGTCTCAGCCAATCCCTTGGCCAAATCCTGTGCCTGACCATTCCCGCGGTCATTTAGATGCACGCCGGGCAACCGCCCGGCCATCTTGGCGGTCTTGACAAAGTCGTTTTCCCCGTGACGAATTAATAATAAGAATGGCATCTATTTTAGATTCCTCTTCAAAATATTGATCTGATCTTGCGGCAGGTCGGGCAGTTCCTGGTGGTGGTCAATCCCCAGCGCCTGACGTTGTGCTGCGCGCCAGCGCTCCAGGCGTTCCGCAACCTGGGCTTCCTGGCCTTCGTTGGATGGAGCGTAAAAATATGTTCCCAGCAGCGACCCGGGTAGATATTGTTGTGCTGAAAAATGCCCTTCTTTTTCATGCGGATAGACGTAGCCCTTGCCGTGTCCCAACGCGGCGGCATCCCGATTGGTGTCTTTCAGATGATCGGGCACCTCGCCAACGCCTTGCTGTTCGATGCGCTGCATGGCTTTGAAGTACGCGCCGGCTGAGTTGGATTTGGGTGCGGTCGCCAGGTAGAGCGTCGCCTCGACGATCGGGTAAACCCCTTCGGGCAGGCCGACGTAATCGAACGCCTGCGCAGCCGAAGCTGCCACGACCAGTCCCAAAGGATCAGCCAGTCCGATGTCTTCTCCGGCCAGGATCAACAGGCGGCGCAAGATGAAGCGGGGATCTTCCCCGGCGTAGAGCATCTTGGCCAACCAGTAAAGTGCTGCATCCGGGTCTGATCCGCGGACAGACTTTATGAAGGCTGAGATGGTGTCATAGTGGGCATCCCCGTCCTTGTCGTACAACACAGCGCGGCGCTGGATTGATTCCTGCGCGACATCCAGGGTGACATGAATGCGGTCCTTCTGGCCGGGAGGCGTGGTTTCGACCGCCAGTTCGAGCGCGTTGAGGGCATTACGCGCGTCCCCGCCAGCCACATCGATTAAATGGGAGCGCGCCTCAGGGTCCAGTCTGATGTGCTTGTTACCGTACCCGCGCTCCTTGTCGGTCAGGACATTGTCCAGAATCTGACCGATCGCTTCTTCCGAAAGCGGATATAGCTGGAAGACGCGCGAGCGCGAGACCAGCGCGCGAATGACCTCAAAGTAGGGATTCTCCGTTGTGGCACCAATCAAGGTAATGGCGCCATTCTCGACGTGTGGCAGCAATGCGTCTTGCTGAGCTTTATTCCAGCGGTGGACTTCGTCGATAAACAGGGTGGTGCGGCGATTGTAAAGCTTGCGGCGCTCTTGGGCTTCACGGATCACGCGCCGCAACTCAGCCACACCAGCCAGTACGGCAGAAATGGTCTCGAAATGGGATTGGGTGGTATTGGCGATGATCTGTGCCAGGGTGGTTTTACCGGTGCCGGGCGGCCCCCAGAGAATGATCGATGAAAATAACCGGTCAGCTTCGATGGCGCGGCGTAATAATTTGCCCTGGCCGACGATATGCTCCTGGCCGATGAACTCGTCCAGCGTGCGTGGACGCATTCGGGCTGCCAGCGGCGCTTCATCCCTCATCCGTTGTTGCATGGCATGGTCGAAAAGATCCGTCATGGGTAGATTATAATTCGGATATTCGAGCGATTCCGGGGTTTGGTGGATTAAATTATAAGGGCTGCAATTTGCAGCCCTTGCTTTGTCTAGCCGACCGGTTGTGGTTGGGACGGCGGTTGGGGTGCTGGCGGTGTGGGTTGAGGAGCCGGGCCCGAACCGCGGATATTGATCAAACGCTTGAGCATGTCAAACCAGAACGGTGCGCCTTGGGCTGCAGCTGCGCCGCTGATCAGCACGCCCAGCACTTTAAGCAGCCAGCCCCAGCCGTCATTCATGGCGGGCAAATTGGCCAGTATCTTGCATTGATTGTTGGACCAGATGCCCGGGCGCAGGTTTCTACCCGGTATCCAGCCGCAGGATTGCCCTTCCGATGGCGCACTGGTAGACCAACCGACCGGCAGGCTCATGCTGGTGTAATATTTTTCGAGCTGAAGTGGAGATTGAGCCCCTGTCTGGTCGAGTTGGGGTTGGGCGGACTGCGCCTGCGCGATCAGGACTTCGCGGATGGTCGGTTCGCGCCAGAGCTGATCGGCAATTTGTATGGTATCCACGTTGAAGGTAAAAGCGAAGATCAAGCCCAGGATCAGGGCCCACCAGGTTGCGTAGCGCTTGTAGGCACCCGAGAGCCGGTCCATGGCGCCGTTGAACCAACCTTCGATGTTGGTGCGGGAGGTTGCGATCGCCTCCTCGACCGACCTGGTGCTTTTATCAAAATTTGGGAAGATATGATCGATTGAAACTGCTAATTTTGGATTCTGTTCCTTGAAGGCTTTGACGCTTTCCCGTATCTCGGCGATTGAGAGACTGTCGGTACTGATCGCTGCCTCGGGCGATTTTCCGGCGTTTACGATGACATCGAACAAAGCCCGTGAAAAAGTGGTCGATGGGATATAGGAGGGCTTATGCTTTACCTCGTCATTTTTATCCAATTGGGAAAGTGATTTGATCAGTGGATGTTCGTAAAATCTTTTTGTCAGTTCATCGTCTTTCAATAAGCTGCGAATCGATTTTTCCAGAAAAGCCGATCTCCACGACAGGGCAGAGCTGATCCATTCCTGAGTTTGCATCGTGGCGACACTCAAAACCAGCCAGGCGAAAACTAGACCGATGGCAACTTCTAGAATCGCATCCAGATTCATGGTTTCCTCCTTGATCGAGATTGTACGTCAAGTATATAAGAGAAAGTATCGAAAAACAAGCACAGGTGCAGCATTGAAGAGGGTGCTCACATTCTAACATGACCGACCGCTTCTGTCTCGGATGAAGCAGTTGTGTTACACTTTCGCGGAGAAAATTAAGCCCAAATCATGGCGCTTATCAAGCCGGCACATCGAAATTATGGGAGACAATATGGAAACACGGTTTTTGCCTCTACTGCTGGTCGTATTTCTGGCTATGATCGTGCCGTTCGTCCTGGCACGTTTTCGACGCATCCCGGTCGTTGTGGGGGAAATTGCAGCCGGCATCATCATTGGGCCGTCTGTGTTGGGTTGGCTGCACGGGGATGAGGCGACTCTGCAGCTGTTGTCTGAGATCGGCTTTGCCTTTTTAATGTTCCTTTCCGGTTTGGAAATCGATTTTACATTATTCTTCGCTACAACGCCACGTGGGAAAAAGAATGGCGCCAATCCGCTCTGGTTGGCTATGGGATCGTTTGCGATCACGCTTGTTTTATCGGCGTTGATTGGTTTTGGATTGGTCGGCCTTGACTTTGTGCGCGATCCCTGGATGATGACTCTGATCCTGTCCACCACCTCGCTGGGAATTGTCGTCCCGGTCTTGAAGGAGCGCCAGATTTCCACGACTGGCTACGGCCAGATATTGTTGCTGACCTCGCTTTTGGCTGACTTCCTGACCATGTTCATGATCACGGTTTATGTAGCTATTCGGTCAACAGGCCTGTCGTTCGAAATCTTATTGATCGGGGTGCTTTTTATCCCGGTCGTGCTGCTCTATCAATTGGGCATCAGGCACCTGCGCCGCCCGTCGATCAGGCGCCTGGTTGAAGAGTTGGCCGGGGCGACCTCGCAGATCAAGGTCCGCGGTGCCTTTGCATTGATGGTCGCTTTTGTCGTATTGGCGGAACTTCTCGGAGCAGAACTTATTCTGGGCGCTTTTCTGGCGGGTGTGGTGGCTTCCATGCTCAGCGGCCCGGAAGACGAAAGTCTGCGCCATAAACTGGATGCGATCGGATTCGGCTTTTTCGTGCCATTGTTTTTTGTTTTTGTTGGCATTCAGTTCGATCTGACAGCGGTTCTGACTAATCCTTCGGCCTGGTTGCTGCTGCCAGTGCTTTTTGTGGCAGCCTTTGCAGTTAAATTGATTGCGAGCCTCGTATTCAAGCTGTCGTATTCATGGCGCGAAACGTTGGCGGGCGGAACCTTGCTGTCAGCACGGCTCTCGCTGATCATTGCAGCATCAGCCATTGGCCTGCGAATGGGTGTGATCAGCGAGGCGGTCAACGCTGATATTATCCTGATTGCAGCGCTGACGGCTACATTTGCACCTTTGTTTTTCAATCTCCTGCTCTCGGAAATGCCGGTCAAGCAACAAGCCCAGATGCTTGTGTATGGCACAACCGACCTGGCTTTTCAGGTCGCGCGCGATTTGAATGCGCATGGTGAGAAAGTCTGCTTTATTGAAACAGATTTAGGGGAGGCGCAGCGCATTCGGGAAATGGGATTTTCTGTCTCCCACGCCTCGGGAGGTTTGGTGGATTGCCTGAATGGGTTGCCTGCCATGCAGGTCAATGCATTTCTTGCGTTGAATGATAATCCCGAGCCCAATCTGGAAGCTTGCCGTGCGGCGCGTGCGCGCGATATCCAGCACGTTTTGGCTTTTGTCTCAGACCCGATCCGCCTATCCGACTTTCGCGTTTTGGGTGTTCAGACCTTAACGCCTTCGTTACACCGGAGTTCGTTACTGGCATTGATGGCGCGTAATCCCGCCATCTTTTCGCTGCTAACTTCCACGGAAGATGAGCGTGATTTACGCGAATTGGCGATGCTTAATCGCGATGTGGATGGGAAGCGGCTGATCGATTTGCAATTCCCCCCCGGGTTATTGGTGCTGGCGATCCGGCGCGGGGACGAGTTGATCGTTCCGCACGGCACGACGCGCCTGTCCCTGGGGGATCGCGTGACGATCCTGGGAGAACACGATGCCTTGCAGGCTATGCAAGATCGTTTGGGTGCTTAAAGCTCGTGTAAGGAATTGAGTAAAGCCGGGATTTCGGCTAAGGTTTTTACGGCGCAATCAGGCTGGATTTGAGCCTGATGAGCGGCGGGGCCATTGACCCGCCGTGTAACCAGGATGCTGTAGATCCCCATTTGATTGGCACCCAGAATATCTGCCTCAGGCGTATCCCCAACCATGGCTGTCTCGCTGGATTGAAATTTCCAATGAGCCAGCGCGACTTCAAATATCCGGCGGTGGGGTTTTCGGTAGGAACAGGCCGCTGAGGTGAGAATGAAATCGAAATAATGTTCGATTCCAAAGCGTTCGATCAGTTGAAAGACATCCTTGTTATCGCCAGCGTTGGAGACGATACCCAGGTGATATTCTTGAGAATACAAGGTTTTAAGTAAAGTAATTGTATCTTCTTCCAGCGCCCAGTTGGACTGGGTGATGGCGTACATTGCGTCCAGGGCTCTGCGAATTACGGCTTCGGTTACATCGGGATGGCCTTGCTCAGTGAGCAGTTCGTTGAGCAGGGACATGTAGGTGGTTTCATGCAAATTTTCGTCGCGTTGCTCATAGTACAGATCCAGGCGTTGTCGAAAGGCATCACGGAGTTGATCGCAATCCAGGGTCAATCCCTGCGCGCACAACTCATCCGCCAGAGCCTGGTTGGCCTGGGCCAGGATAGGCGGCCAGGGCTGCCTGGCGTACATCAATGTGCCGCCCAGGTCAAACAAGACTCCCCGGATATTGCGACGGTTATCCATCATATGGGTACTTAAAATAATTATATGCCACGTGTAAAGGGGAAATTAGTACCCGCGTTTCGAATCGAACAAGTTGAATAGTGGAAGGTTTGTCAGGTAGCGCCCCAGGTTTTCGATAAAAAGGGTCATAGCGCGTTCGTCGTATTTGGGACTGTTGCCGGAGATATGTGGGGTGATGATCACGTTTGGCATAGCCCACAGCGGACTACTGCTGGGTAAAGGTTCTTCAGGGAAGACATCCAGCGCAGCCCCGGCGATTTTCTTTTCCTGTAAGGCCTTGATCAGCGCGGTGTTATCAACGATGCCTCCGCGAGAGATATCTATCAAGAAGGCCCTTGGCTTGAACGCAGCGAGTACCTGTGCGTTGAGCATGCCACGTGTTTCATCGGTCAGCGGGACGGTAACCACCACAAAATCGCAATCCTTGACCATCGAACGCAATGCTTGCGCCGGATACAACCGGTTCACGAAGTTTCCTTCCGGATCCCCCAGGCCTTCGGGTGTGTAACCGCTATCGGCCGGGTGCATGGCATCGCGCTTGGTTGCCAGGACTGTTGTACCGAAAGTTTGGAGCAGGCGGGCAATTTGCCGACCGATGCTGCCATACCCAACAATCCCAACCGTGCTGTCGCGTAATTCGCGGGGTGAGAAGCGTTCCCAGCGCTCCCTGGGCCACTCGGCTTTTTTCTGGGCCGCAGCCAGATCGGGAAGGTGGTGCCCCAGCCCCAGCAGCATGGTCAGCACATATTCGGCCATTTGCGAAACAGCTGCCCCGCTCAAGGTTGTGACCATCAGATCGACTTTGCCCAGGATTGGCGCACCGAGCAGCTTATCGATCCCGGCATAGTGGAATTGCACCCAGCGTAACTTGAGGGCTTTTTCCGGGTCCGGCAAGACCTGGTCGGTGTACAGCACCTCGCAACGCGACCACAGTTCTTCGGGTATTTCTTCTGGTTTGTTGGCAGTATGGACCGTCACACGCAGGCGCGGGGAGACATTCTGGATAGCGTCCACCAAGGCAGGTGGGATTGGAAGAGTGATCAGTACATCTACAGGGGTTGTTTGCATGGTTTATTTTATCGTCAATGTCAGGATAGTCCCGGCGACCACCAATCCCATCAATACCCAAATAATGGAGGTCAAACCGGATTGAGCGGCTGGATATAGCAAAGCCGAAGCCGTGCTGATGGTCAAAAACGCAATCGTGTAGAGTGCAAATTTATTCTTAAACATACCACATCATTTCCAGACCAGAATCGCCAGCGTTGTCAGCAAGCTGATCAATAATATCAGGATGATCGTGTAACGGATCAAAGCGCGCAGTACATCGCCTTCCTTACCAGCCATACCTGCGGTGCTGGCGCCCACCACAATTTTGGTTGGTGCGGCGACGGATGCCAGGGCGGCCCCGGCGGTCTGGGCTGCCAGGATGATCGGTACACTGAGCGCCAGCAATTGCGCTGTACGCATCTGCAGGGCGGCGAAAACGACGTTGGAATTGGTGTTCGAACCGGTCATAAAGGCTCCGATCGCGCCGATCCAGGGTGCGATGGCTGGGAAGGCGCCTCCAACTGCATTGGCCAGTCCCTGGGCTATCGCTTCTGTCATCCCGGATTGCTCCATCACCACGGCCATGGCCACCATCTCAAGGATGCTCAGGCTGGATGACATCACCTTTTGAACAGTACTCGAAAGGATGCGTTTACCAGCGCCGTTGGCATACAGACCGGCGCGCTTGTAAATAAGAAATGCAATCCCTGAAGCATAAAGAAGAATTGCTCCGGCGTGTGTTAATAACCGGATGGGTCGATTCGTACCGGCTGGCGTAATATAGCCAAGGGAGGTGGAGGTCTCCGGAAAGGAGATTTTGATCATAATTTGCCCGAGGGTGTCCTTGATGAATGGGATGAGCAGGATCACAACCGTCAGGATCACCAGTACGAAATATGCGGAAAGCGCTGTCAGCAGCGGTTTTAATGCGGGTCGCTCCTCAGTCGTCGGCTTGGGGTGGCCCCATTGAGCCAGTGGCACGCTGACGATCAGGCCTGCCAAACCGCCCATAAAAGCGCCGATATTCCATAAACCAGCTACGACAGCGACCAGATATTGCACGCTTCCCATCACCAGACCAATAAGGATGGCCTTGACAAACAACCGGCGGACTCCCCCCCAGCCATCTGCGGCGTGCACAACCATTGGACCGGTCACCAGCGCAGCGATCCCCAGGAAAAGCGCAGCGCCTGGTGCTAACGTGGCGCTGTCCAACCCGGTCGCAGACATCAAGGCATTGAAGGACGAACCAAGTGAGCCGAAGGTTACCGCCCAGCCATGACCAACCGAGGGGATCACAACCGCGGCCAGTGGGCTGAAGCCGAGCCCGACCAGCAATGGAGATGTGACCGCTACGGGCACACCAAATCCGCCCGCACCTTGTAAGAACGAAGCGAACACCCAGCCAATCAGGATGGCTTGCATGCCTTTATCCCGTGTCAGCGAGGGGAGCGCCTCGCCAATCGTCTTGATCGCACCGGCTTCATCCGCGACGCGGTAGAGTAAGAAGGCGGCCCAGATAATGTAGAGGACGTCAAAAGTCAGGACCAGGGCCTTGGCATGCGCGAAAGCCAGCAGATTTGCACCTGCGCCGAAGAATGCAATCGCAATTGCCAGGGCAGTCAAATATCCGGCTGCACCGGCGCGTGCTGCACCCCAACGCAGGCCGACCATTAAAACCAGGATTACCAATATCGGCAGGGAAGCGAGCAGCATGGAGGTTAAATCAGGCATTTGGATCGCTTTGTGGTTTGGAGTGGGTATATAAGGCAACCAGGAGTACGCCCAACAGCAAGCCTGGTATGACGATCAAACCGGCTTCGGGTCCGAAGGCACCGCCGGTCCATATGGCAGGGCCGCTAACATTGATCTTGGCCAATTTGAAGAAATCCAATCCGCTCACTGGAAAACCAAACACCACGCCTTCGAAAAAGTTCCAGCCGAAATGCAGTCCGATCGAAAGCCAGAGTCGTTTGGTGCGGAGATAGGCATATGCCAGGAATAATCCAGCCAGGAAAATACCGAGGACGCTGTTCCAGGTGGCGTTTGGATTTCCCAGATGCAAGAGGCCGAAGATAGCAGACGAAATGATCACTCCCAGCGGCAGGTTTAGGCCGTCGGCGATGGTTTGCAGGTAGTAACCGCGACAGAGCAGTTCCTCATTCCACCCAACCAGGATCAAGATCAAAGTGATCGGCACCAGTCTGGCCAGGACGATACCCACAGATTGTGTTTCCCAGGCAAAATTCTCAAAATGCAGCCAGCCCAATCCCCACTCAAGCACAAAGATCAAGCCCATCATTAAAAAGGGAATAGCGGCCCCGATCAGCAGATCTAAAATTACCTGCCGATCCAATTTCAAGCCCAGGCTGGCAAAGCTGCGTTTGTCCAGAAAGCGCCGTGCCAGGAATATGGATAGCGTAATTCCAAATAGTTCAGTGATCTCGCTCAGGGATAAGATAACCTGATCGGAAACGATCACGCCTGAAGCGTACATCAATACCCCCACCGGAATGCCGACGCAAACAGTCAGGATGAACAGCATCAGGGTCTGGAGCAGTAGACGCCAGACTGCCCTCAGGCGGGACTCCGTCGAAGAAAGAAATATTCTTTGAAGGAAATTTTGGGTAGGCGGGGATTCGCTCAAGCTATGCTCCTTGAAAAATGTATTTTATTCCTAATTGGCTTTAGGCACAATAATCCAAAACAGCAGGTAAGCGCCTAGCCCAGGGATGCCGCCCGGGATCAGTGCGATCAGAAATGCAAGCCGGAACCAGAAAGCGCTGATTCCGAAAAACTCGGCCAACCCGCCGCAAACACCGGCGATGACACGGTTATGTCTGGAGCGGCGCAGGGGACCTCGTTGATTGCTCATAATACACTCTCCTTTATTAGGTTTAATTACCTATCATAATAATGTACGCATAAAAGCCAGCGAGGTTTTGCGCCGAATGGTGATTATTTTAAATAGATCCCAGTTGGATCCAGTTCCTCGCGCAGGATTTTTAATTCGTGTTCTGTGACCGGATCGGTTGTGCGCAGGCTGGAAGCGACTTTGAGATCCCAGCCGGTATTTTCCCGGGCTTGTTCGGCAGTCTTCCCCGGATGCAGGGCGGTCAACACCAATTCACCGGATTCTCCCGGTTCCATCGCCCCAAGATCGGTGACGACCATCAATGGACCGCTGCCGTGCAAGCCGGCTGACTGGCGTGCGGCATGACCATCGAGGAAACCGGCTGAGGTCAGGAAGTCCACTTTTTCAGGAAACCGTCGTTTTTGGTGGGGGGTCATGATATAACAGCGGTTGGCCCAGGCTGCGATTTCCTGCGAGCCACCTGAGCCGGGGAGGCGCACTTTTGGATGCGCATAATCATTGCCGATGATGGTGGCGTTGATATTGCCGAAGCGGTCGATTTGCGCGCCGCCCAGGAAACCCACGTCCACGTTGCCGCGTTGCAGGTAGTTGGCGAAGATATCGTACATGCTGACTACCGACAAGGCGCCGCTGACCAGCGTTGGGTCGCCGATTGAGAGCGGGATGCGCGCCGGTTCGGCGCCAATCACACCAGCTTCATAGATCATCACCAGGTTCGGGGCGTGGGTGCGCTTGGCCAGATTGCAGGCCAGGTTAGGCTGCCCAACGCCGACGAAAACCACATCGCCATCTTGCAACAGACGGGCGGCGTTGATGATCATCAGTTCGGCAGAAGAATAATTCAATTCGCTCATAGGATCTCCTTCAAGAAGTCCTGCATGATCTGAAATGTCTCTTGCGGCTTTTCCAACGGGACCAGGTGGGTGCTTTTCGGGATGGTGATGATTTGGGTCTCAGGTCGCAGGCGCCGAACGCGTTGGGCTGCACCGGCGCGGAAGGTGTCGGTCTGACCGCCGCGGATGATCAGCGTCGGTACGGTCAGGGTTGGGAGTCCGCGCCACAGGTCCAGGTCGCGCCAGACCCCGGTTTCGTAGATGCGCGCTTCCCACTCGGGTGTGTAGGCCAATTCGAAGCCTCCACCTGGACGGGGCCGGCTGATGCCCCTGATATAAGCGCGCAGATTTTCGTCGCTCATAAACCGAAAAACATTTTTACGCCGGTATCCCTTGAAAAGCAATTCCAGATCGTCGAATTCGCTGCGGCGGCGTCTGGCAGCCGGGACGAGTGGATGGAGTTTATCTCCCAATTTCAGCGCCCGGATAATATTCCAGGTCAGGATGAACGCGGGGGGGAATAGCACCGGTTCGATCAGGATGAGCGCGCGGAAGCGGTTCGGTTGCCACAGCGCAGCCCGGAGCGTGACCACCGCCCCGATCGAATGACCAACGCCGATCACCGGCCCGGCTTCCTGCTGGTCCAGAAATTCGAGTAAATCCTGGCTGAGTGGATGCCAGTCATCTAAATCTGAAGGACTGGCCTTTTCCCATAGTGGGCGCAACAGCATCCCGAAAACGTGATATCTCGTTTTCAAGGCCTCCAGAAAGGGTAGGTAGCAGGCGGGTGGGTAGCCGTTGGCATGCAGGAAGTACAGGTTCAGCCCCTTGCCACCGAAATCGTTAGATGGAATCGCTCTCATCTTTGATCGTCGAAATGTAGGAGAATCTCTGTTTGAATTAATAATTTCCGTAATTGATCGCTTCGCTCATGCGCGGCTTGACTTTCAAGCGGTCGTGGGCTGCTTTACCGAGTTTTTCCCAGTATTCGTCGCGGTCTTTGAGGCCAAAAACCCATTCGTCCAGGTAATCCCCGACACTTTCTGGTGACTCGCTGACTTTATCCCAGCCCAGATAGAACTCGTTGTCGCGATCGTAGTAGCCCTGAGCGTAGGATGGGTGGCAGGCAAAAGGCACGTGGCAGACAGCGTCGACGATAAAACCAGGGATGAGGGTGCGGTTGGGGTCGGAACGGATGATTTCTTCGTCCACGATCTCCTCGGCGGTCAGGATGACGCGCTTGGCTGCGAAGGCGGCTTCTTTTTGCTCGCCGATGATGCCCCACAAATGGGCGTTGCCTTGCCTGTCTGCACGCTGCACGTGGACGATGGCAACGTCCGGGTTGAGCGCCGGGACAGTGATCACTTCTTTGCCGGAGTAGGGGTCCTGGACGCGCTTGATGTTCGGATTGGCGTTTTCGAGATCGGTGGCGGCGGTCTGATTCATCGGCATGAAGGGCAGTCCGGCTGCTCCAGCTTGCAGGCGAGAAATCATTCCGAAATGGGAGTATTCCTCCCATTCCAGCTCCCCCTGCTCGATGGCCGCGCGCACGATGCGCAGCGAGCCAACCCCCGGGTTTCCCATGTACGAGAAGATCACTTTGCGGGCACAGCCGGCGGCGACCATTTGATCATAGATCAGGTCCGGGGTGGCGCGCGCCAGCACCAGGTCTCGCCGGCCCTGGCGGATGATCTCATGTCCGGCTGCAAACGGGATCAGGTGTGTAAACCCGGATGCATACAGGCTGTCGCCGTCATGTACGAATTTTGAGATAGCATCGGAAAGGGAAAGTAGTTTTGTCATAAGAATGTCTTTAGGGATGAATGATTGCCATGAATGTGATTATTCTTTTTTCTTTTTTCTTTTTTCGCGCATTTTGCGCCACCAGCCGAATCGTCCGCTCGGCTCGCGCGGTGCTTTTTTGCGGCGGAACAACCAGCCAATGCCGATCGCGATCAGGCCCAGGAAAAAATAATCAAATTTAGCCTGCCCCGCGAAATCGGAGGCGACAAAGATCACTTCCAATCCAAGGCCAATCACCACGAAGAAGGTGCCGATACGAGGGGTCAGTTCGCTGTTTTCATCCATAGGTCACGCGGCCGGGCGAATTGCGGAAAAGAGTGTGCGCCTGAAAGGATAGAAGACCGGTTCATGCGGATAGCCAGTGTGTAATTCTTCCCGGATGGCTTCCGTAAACGCTTCCTGGAGACCATCAGGAAGCCGTTCGAAATAAGGGACCAGGGCTGTGCCCGAAATCCACTCGATGATCGCGTCAGCGTTTGCGAGCAGGTGCGGGTAAATCTTGGCCAGGACCTTGATTTCGATCGCTCCTTGCCGATAGAGCAACCCGGCATACGCCTCAAGGTTCAGGACAGGAGATTTGCGAGTCCAGCCGTTCAGCGCGCTTGAGAAGGGTTCTCTTCCGGCGACTTCCCGGATGATCAGATGGGCAGGCCCACCGTGATTGGAGGGGACCTGCACGAGCATCTGTCCACCCGGGTTCAGGCAGCTGAACAGGTGGGGGATCAATGCCCGGTGATCTTCTGACCACTGCAGGGCGGCATTGGAGAAGATCAAATCCCAGGTGCCCTCCAGGGCTGCCAGGTCCCCGCGTTCGAATCGCAGCCCCGGCCTGAGCTGCGTCTGTGCGCGGGCCAACATTTCCGGTGACTGATCCAATCCCAGCACGTCGCTTTCCGGTAAGGCATCTGCCAGCCTGCGCGTCAGTTCTCCGGTTCCGCAGCCCAGGTCAATAACTTTCAAACCAGGGCGGCGGTTGAGCATTTGAAGTAAATCTTCAAATGGCGCACTGCGTTCATTTTGGAATTTATTATAGCGGTCAGGGTTCCAGGGCATGGTTAATTTTTGCCCCTTCCCCGTTACCAGGGAAGGGGCTGTGTGATTCTGAACTATTTAATCAGGGTGCGGATCTGCTCGTGCATGTAAAGCTGCAGGTAGTAATAGCCACCGGCATTTTTACCACTTGAGCCAGAGCCCTTCCACCCGCCGAAGGGTTGGAAGCCGGGCCAGGCACCGGTCGTGGCACCCTGCGGACGGTTGGCGTAAGTCACGCCCGCTTCGATCTTGTCAAAGAACCAATCCGTCTCTTCCGATGAGCCATAGAAGCCGGCTGTCAGGCCGTAGTTGACGTCATTGGCGATGGTCATGGCTTCGTCCATGCTTTTAACCTTGCCGATCGTTGTGATGGGTACGAACATCTCGTACTTCCACAGGCGGTGTGATAGGGGCAGGTCGGTCACGAAGGTTGGTTCACAGAAATAGCCTTTATCGAACATGCCGCCGGTCTTGACCTTGCCGCCGGTCAGGAATTTAGCGCCTGCCTGCGAAATCTCCTCGGTGAAGGTCTTGAAATCCTGGTAAGAAGATTTATTGATCACCGGACCCAGGTAGACGTTTCGATCGGTCGGGTCGCCTACGACAAGTTTCTCGGTAGCTTCCTTCAGGCGAGAGACCAGCTCGTCGTAGACCGGTTCTTCGACCAGCACGCGCGAGTCGGCCGAGCATTTTTGTCCCTGCAAGCCGAAGGCCGAGCGGACGATGCCGACGGCGGCGCGTTCCAAATCCGCGTGGCGCGAGACGATCGCCGGGTTCTTGCCGCCCAGTTCGAGGATGATCGGCCGGACGTACTTGCCTCCGGCGAAGTCGCGGTACATCTTCATGCCGACGTCGAAGGAGCCGGTGAAGGTCACACCGTTGACTTCGGGGCTCTCGACCAGGGCCTGGCCAAGCGTGCGGCCAGGGCCGGTGACGAAGTTGGCCACCCCGTCGGGCAGGCCGGCATCGCGGAAGCACTCCGCCAGCAGGCGGACGATCCAGGGTGTGTCGGTCGCGGGTTTCATCACGACCGTATTTCCGGAGACCAGTGCCGCGCCGGTCGGGCCAATCGTCAAAGCCGCCGGGAAGTTGAACGGGCTGACTACCAGCCAGACACCGTAAGGCCGCAGCACCGAAACGTTGCGCGCCTCGTAGCCGACCAGCGGGTCTTTCCCCATTTCCTTGATGAAGCCGCCGTTTTCTTCCATCTGGAAGCAGGCGTAGCGAATCAGGTCGGCCGATTCGGCGACGTCACCAAGCGACTCCATGCGATTCTTGCCGACTTCCAGGGCCATGGCGGCACCGAGTTCGAAAATGCGCTCGTCAATTTTATCCGCTACTTTGCGCATCAACTTGACGCGCTCCTGCCAGGGCGTGTGGCTCCAACCTGGAGCGGCTTTGCGGGCCGCTGCCAGGGCTTCGTGCGCGGATTTTTCGTTCCCTTTCTGCATGACGGCCAGTACCAGATCCGTGTTGGCGGGCGAGTAGTCTTCGAATTTTTCGTCGACAAACACATCCTTGTTATTGATCAGCATGCCATGTTCTTTCCCTAAATTGGCCTTGATCTTGGCCAGGGCTTCATCGAAACGTGTATGCAGCTCTTCGGGGGGATTGAACATCGTGGCGTAAGTGAGTTTAAAGTCTGCCATTCCTGATGCCTCCTGCGGTAAGATGTCATAAACGGGCTGCTAGCCCTATTTTGAGCTAGACGACCGTAAAAAATACAAGCGTTTATAGTATAGCTTATGAACGAATGTGCGTCAAAGTTGTGCTTCTGTTTTATGGTATGACAATATTCCTGATGTTGATAATAAAAAAATAAGATGAAATTCGGCAGCTTTTGTGAGGAGCATAACCGATGAGTAAATAAAAAAATTAAACGCATCGACCTGACTCATTCCAGAGCCTGGGTCTGCTTTAGGTGTTGTTGGTGACAGCTGTTGCCTGGGTTTGACCGGATCAGGATCGCAACCCGGACCGGCTTAGACGCAATCCCTGGCTATGACCACCCCGGCCCCCCCCCAGACAAAACCCCCACTACTTCGAAGCCAGCTTCGCTTGAAGCCGCGCCGTCCCAACCGTATATACAGCCGCAAGTTGGATGGCGAACAAGAAGCACGAGTTTTTGCCCGGTATGCAGTTCGCCACCGGAAGGATACGCTCGTTGGAGTATGCGCTTGTTGACGAATCGGGTTGTGCAATTGAAGATCATCGATAGCGTCTCGCATCAAACTCAATCGGCTCAACCCATCAATCGATGGGTTGACACACTTCGGGTTTTTCTTCAAGGTGGCTGTAGAGTGCCTCCACATCCAGCGGCTCACGTCCGTTATTGAGGGAGCCGTCGGAACGCGTAGTGATGAACTTGCTGTGTTTCATGGACTACGCCAACCCGGCCGGCCTTTCGCTATTAATTTCTTGTCGCCTATAATCAAGATGGTTTATGTTTTAGTTTTAGGAGTATGGAATGGATGCCAAATGGCGCACGATTATTTTGCTTTCTTTGTCGGTACTGTTTTCGATGGCCGTATATTTTTCAGCTTCGGCGGTTGTGCCCGCGTTGACGAAGCTCTGGTCATTGGATGACGGGGGACGGGCCTGGCTGACCATGTCAGTGCAGCTTGGATTTGTGATTGGTGCAGCCTTATCGGCGCTCACGAATCTTTCCGACATTCTGCCTGCCCCCCGTTTAATGGCGGTTTGCGGGTTCCTGGCTGCGCTCTCGACCGCGCTGATAGGCTGGTTCGCAAACAGTTTCACGGTTGCACTTATCCTGCGCCTGCTGACGGGAGTTTTCCTGGTGGGCGTCTATCCGGTTGGCATGCGGATTATCTCTACCTGGACCAAGGAAGACCGCGGCCTCGGCATCGGAATGCTGGTTGGCGCGCTGACGATTGGATCGGCCTCACCGCATCTTGTTAATGCGCTGGGTGGCGTGAGCGACTGGAAACAGGTCATTTATTCAGCGGCGAGCTTAGCCGCGTTGGGCGGATTGATCGCATTGGCATTTATCAAAGAGGGGCCATACCGCACCTCCACGCCTAAATTCAACTGGAAATATGCAGGCGAAGTCATGCGTGGCCGCGAACTGGTGTTGGCGAATCTGGGCTATCTCGGTCACATGTGGGAATTGTTCGCGATGTGGGCCTGGATTCAGGTCTTCCTGACGGCCAGTTTCGATGCTGTTGGGCTGAACGAAATCTGGGCCAGCGCAGCGGCATTCGCAGTAATCGCCATCGGCGGGCTTGGCAGCATCGCCGCCGGTCAACTGGCTGACAAATTTGGCCGTACAACGGTGACCATCGTCTCGTTAGTAACGAGTGGCCTGTGTTCTATTGTGGTGGGATTGCTGTTTGGAGGAAATCCAATTCTTCTGGTTATCTTATGCCTGTTCTGGGGCTTTGCCATCGTGGCTGACTCAGCGCAGTTCTCCGCGGCGGTCAGCGAGTTGTGTCAGAAAGAATACACCGGTACGGCTCTGACCCTACAAACCAGCCTGGGCTTTTTGCTGACATTGGTGACCATCCGACTGGTACCGACACTTGAAGGATTATTTGGTTGGATGTGGGCCTTTGCATCCTTAGCTTTGGGACCCGTCGTGGGAATTTGGGCCATGTATGCCTTGCGCAATTCGCCGGAAGCGGTCAGGCTGGCAGGGGGGAAGCGCTAGCTTATCGGTTGCAAAAGTATCCACGGAGGATATCAGAATAATCTATATAGCGTGGGCATCCAAAACGGAAAATAAATTGCCCCACGTGGCGATTTTTTGGGTAAAGGAATCTTTCAGGAAAACGTAGAAAACCTCGTCGCCGATGCGAGCGCGCAAGTCGCATAGGAAGTGTGCACCGTTGGAATAAAACCCTGTGTTTTTAGGTCTCGTCATTTTGGCCTTGATAGAGATGATGGTTTGGATATTCTGTTTCAGGGGCTGTCTATATCCACTCAGAAACAACCCCTGGCGTATATCTGCCGCACTATTCTTGAGTTTGTTTTTTCGGGCGATGAGGGAATTGCCTGGCGGGAGGGATTGGGGGGGGCTTTGTCAGGGATTTGGGCTACAGATTTCATGCCTTTCGGCAGAAGATATCCAGGTTCTTTCCAATAGACTATTGAATTTGAACTTTATCTAGATGTTCTCATGCCAGTTGACCTTGATTGTGACCAATGTATTCGAGAATATTATCCGCTATACTGTGCATGGCCTAATTAGGAGGAATATTATCGCCATGACTTCAAAGAAACTTATTGGAAATTATGATGTTTTATCTCATATAGTCGATCAGATTCTCTATCTTTCTCATATATTTATGAGAGATTAATTCAAGAAAACATACTTTTATTTAATCAATTTGACCGGAAACCACGGTGCACCTCGTGTCTACGACTACGCGCGTCTCCATTGCTTTGTACGGCTTGTGTACCCGCCGATTATGAGTATACTTTTATTGAGGGGCGGTTTTCTCCCGGATAAAATGATAGCTCGCTGTCACCTTGAATGCACCTGACTTGCGGGAGTCTGCGCGACTTATGAACAGTTTCTTACACTTTTGGCTTAATCTACTTTCGGTCTTTATCTCAGCCCTCCCGCACGCAGGTACCCCCTTCTCCCTGGGGGGGCAAGCGGCCCTAAAGGGTGCTCTACTTCATTCCGCGAACGCAAACCGTTGGGTTGCTTGCACCATGGAGCTTCTTCGCGCTGATATGTAAAAATTCATTTGATTATCTATTAAAGATGAAAAATCACAAAACACCTAATGCCCCCCCGGAAACCCGACGCCAGCTGCGTACGCGCGCTACCCTATGGCGCTGGCTGACCGAGCCTTCTGCTTTAATTGATAAGCGCGAGGACCGGTATCAAGTCCGCATCCTAATGGCAATGTTGCTCGTGGTTATGATGCTTGGTTTGCTTTCATTAACCTTGTCGCTGCTCGGTTTATTCAGCAAAGCGGGGGTGCATGAAATAACGGGAATAGTATTCCGTTGGATCACCCTGACCGTTGTTCTGCTGCTGGCTGTTGTGTATGGCCTGAGCCGAACCAGATACTTCCTATGGGCGGAAGTGTTGGCAGTCGGCATCATTTTGAGTGGAACCTTTACGATGGTAATACTTGAACCGCAGGATCTTCAGTTTCTTTATTTTCTGATCATGGGTGGGTTAATCGGCAGTCTGTTCTTCTCGGCGCGCGCTACTGCAGCCATCTTCTTCGTCACGATGGTTGGCTTGTTGCTACTTCCCATATTTGTAGCGAGTATTTCCACTTGGGATAACATAAATGCGTTAGTCTTCATCCTGGCAGTTGGTGGGCTGGTCGTTTTGGCGACCGCCCTCCGTCATCGCTACCTCGAGCAACTCGGTGAGAGTGAAGTGCTTCTACGCGAGTTGTCCGTCCGCGACCCGCTAACAGGACTTTACAATCGGCGTTACATGGAAGAGATCTTGGCGCTCGAAATAATTCGGGCCATGCGCAAAGAATATCCGATCGGTATCATCATGGCGGATATCGACCATTTCAAGCAATTCAATGACATCTATGGCCATGCGGCGGGCGACGCGGTTTTATCACAGGCGGGAAACTTTTTACGAAAATGCATCCGCGCGTCAGATGCTGCCTGTCGCTACGGTGGTGAGGAATTTGTTTTCATTCTGCCCGAAGCTTCGCAGAAAACAACCCAAAAGCGGGCCGAGCATATGCGGGAGGGGATCAGGAACTTGCATATATCCTTTCAGGATCAGATCCTCGAGGCGGTAACTTTATCCATAGGTGTGGCTGTTTTTCCCTTGAATGGGTCAAACGGAGAAGCCATCTTGAGAGCCGCCGATGCTGCTCTGTATCAAGCCAAGGATGCAGGGCGTGACCGTGTAATGGTAGCGAAATAAGCCTCAGTCCACTACTCACTTCCAGCAAGGATTGGAAATATAACAAAGCACTGAAAACTTATACCGCAAGCCAACCCCGCGTGGAGCGGAAGGTCGGGGTTTCACCCCGTCTGGATGGTACGCGGCGACCTAAAACGACTCTAAATCTGGAGATTTTCCTGTTCACCCCACCGTCCGCCGCTCACGCAAACGTTGGGTGGCTAATGAGGCAATGATAGCGATTAATATCGCTGCGGAAAGGAATTATTACCTTGAAGACCAATGGTCAGACTATACCCTGTTCATCCATGATGCTGATCCGCCGGGTGGTGATGTTCATGCTCATCCTCGCGCTAACCGCCACAGCCTGCACGGCGAGTAGCATCACTCCAACGG
>CAYOUV010000028.1:0-37062 GCA_964407265.1 uncultured Anaerolineaceae bacterium
TCATCGCGAATTGTACCTCACCAAACGAATTTGTCCCAAATTCCAGTCTCGTGCTTGACAATCTCCCTAAGTACGGTTAAAATCGCACACGCTTAACAACCTAATATTCCGGCCGAGATAGCTCAGTTGGTAGAGCACGCGACTGAAAATCGCGGTGTCGTCAGTTCGATTCTGACTCTCGGCACTCTCGGCCAAAGCAAGCGGCCGTCTGATGCGGGTGTAGTTCAGTGGTAGAACGTCTCCTTGCCAAGGAGAAGGTCGTGGGTTCGAATCCCATCGCCCGCTTTATGTTTCCTGGCGTCGTGGCCAAGTGGTAAGGCAAGGGTCTGCAAAACCCTGACCACGGGTTCGAATCCCGTCGACGCCTTTTAATTAGCGAGCCAGTAAAGCTCGCTTTATTTATGATTGGGGGAATTGCAATACTCTTGAATCGAAACCATCCCTGGGGGTCTCTATTTTCGGGATTCTTTACAATATAATGTCTACACAGGTTTTTGACTGGATAATGTTGAGGATGAAACTCAGGAAAATTCCGTTTTCTCTGCGAGTCGTCCTGCTGTATATGTTCTTCGGCGGGCTTTGGATCCTATTGTCTGATCAGCTGCTCGAAGCCCTAATCCCAGATATTGCCCTGTTGACCAGGTTACAAACTTATAAAGGATGGGTTTTTGTAATTACTAGCGCGCTTTTAATTTATATATTACTTAAAAATGAAATCTCGCCGCGACTACAAGCCGAGGAAAGAACTAAAAGTATCTTTGATAACGCCACAGAAGGAATATTCCAATCCACACCTGATGGGCGCTATCTGGTGGTCAATCCAGCTATGGCCCGCATCTACGGCTATCCATCAGCCAAGGAGATGATTGCATCTATAACAGATATCTCCACACAAATTTACGTCGATCCAAAAGGGCGGGAAAAATTTATAAAAAAGATAGTTGGTAATAACGTCGTAGAGGAATTCGAAGCGAGGAATTACCGCAAAGATGGATCGATCATTTGGACATCCACCAATGCCCGCACAGTTCGCAATTCAGACGGTGAAACTCTTTACTTCGAAGGCTTTTCGCAGGATATTACCAGTCGGAAAAAAGCTGATCGAGCTTTGCGAACCAGCGAAGAGCGGTTTAGCACTGTCTTTCACGCCAGCCCAATTGCCACATGTATCACTACCTTAGAAGAAGGAACGTTTGTTGACGCCAATGAAGCATATTTAAAACTTTCCGAATTAAATCGGGAAAATATTATCGGGCGAAGCGTCCTTGAACTAAATATTTACCCTGACGAGCAGAAACAACTCGAGATTTTGGATACCTTGAAACGAGGACAAGTTGTTCGGGGAATAGATATGCCTTTCCAAACCGCCTCCGGAGTACAAAGGGATACACTGGTCTTTTTCGACCAAATCGAACTGGGCGGTGAAGCGTGCATTTTATCCATGTATTATGACATCACGGAAGCAAAGCAGACAACCGAAGCGCTAAGGAACAGCGAAGCCTCCTACCAAGGATTGTTCAACAGTGTCACTGAGGCGATTTACATACAAGATAGGGATGGAAAATTTCTGGATGTCAACGAAGGTGCGCTACGAATGTACGGATATCCGCGAGATTATTTTATCGGCCAGACCCCTTCGATTCTCAGCGCTCCCGAAAGGAACGATCTTGAGAAAATATCACAAGCCGTATCTGAAGCATTCAAAGGAAATCCTCAGCAATTTGAATTCTGGGGAGTTCGTGCTAACGGGGATATCTTTCCTAAAGATGTTCGGCTTTACAAGGGAAATTATCTCGGACAAGCTGTAGTTATTGCAGTCGCGCAAGATATCACGGAACGCAAAAAAAACGAAACAGAAATCCAGCGACGATTGGATGAGCTCGTTATCCTTCACGAGGTGGCATTAGCTGGTACCCAAGCCACAAACATTGACGAATTGATCGAGCACGTTACAGATATCGTCATTAAAAACCTTTATCCCGACAATTTTGGTATCTTTGTTTACGACCAGGAAATGGACCTTTTGACACCTCATCCATCTTATCACGGCAATCTTACGGATGATTTACCGTTATCCCTCAAGCGCTCCCAAGGGATAACGGGGTATGTGGCAACCACAGGTCGTTCATATCGTGTTACGGACGTCCGCAATGAACCACTTTACATCCAGGCAGATACAGGAACTCTCTCTGAACTCAGTATCCCGGTCACGATTGGAGATCGTCTATTCGGAGTACTCAATGTCGAAAGTCAGCAGGCGAATTTCTTTAGTGAAGCTGATGAACAACTGCTGACCACGATTGCAGGGACTCTCGCTGTTTCAATCCAAAAATTAGAACTATTGAATTTGGAAAAATCTCGCCGACGAGAAGCGGAAACTTTAAATGAGGCCGCCGCAATCGTCTCAACTTCTTTGGAGCTCGAAGAAGTCCTGGATGCCATATTAATATCGGTTAAACGAGTCGTACCATTCGACAGCGCATCAATTTTTCTCCTGGAAGGTGAATTAACAAAAATTGTAGCCGGAATAGGCTATCCGAATATTGAAAAGGACCTGAACAAACCTTTACGTAGGGATAGTATATTATTCGATCAGATCAAGCAGACCGGGGAAGCGATCCTTATTCCCGATGTCAGGGAAGATTCCCGTTTTACTGAATGGAATGATGACGGCGAATCAGTTATTCGATCCTGGATGGGGGTACCGCTGATTGCGCGAGGAATGGTGATCGGTTTTTTAACGATGGACAGCCATCAACCAAATACATATAACCCAAACCTGGCCTTTATAACTCAGACGTTCGCATATCAAGCCGCAGCAGCCATCACGAACGCACAGTCTTTCGAAGCCGAACAAATTCGGAGACAAGAATCTGATACCCTTCGAAATGCTGCTACTGCAATTTCATCATCCCTGGACCTGGATCAGGTGCTTGAAACCATACTAACCTCGATTCGGGAAGTTATTCCATACGATAGTGCAAGCGTCTTCCTGGTTGAAGGAAAGAAATTGCTTTTAGCTGCCGCACGAGATATACCGGATGATGCCAACATTATCGGAAAAGTGCTCCGAACCAACAACGAATTATACAGGGAGATTAAGCGTACCGGTCAAGCGCTCATTCTTGAGGATGCACAGGCTGACCAACGCTTTAAGTCTTGGGAGCATATCAACTATATTCGTGGTTGGCTGGGCGTTCCACTCGTCACCCGCAATGTCGTAATTGGGTATATCACCCTGGATAGCAAAAAAACGGGTGCATATAACGCTCACGATGCAAGTATGGCCCAGACATTCGCCCATCAAGCAGCCGCGACGATCGAGAATGCACGTTTTTATTCGGAAACAACCCGGCGCTTATTTGAGATGGAAAGCATCAACCGCATATCAATCGCACTTCGGATCGCACAAACGCTCGAGGACATGCTGCCAGGCTTGTTAGAAGAAACCCTTAAGCTATTTAACCTGGACGCTGGTGCCATTTGGCTTCATGAACCGGGTACCGGACTATTGAATCAGGTCGTTGCCAAAGGTTGGCTGGGTCAGATCAAACAAACCAGTTTGATGCCTGATCAAGGTATTGTGGGACGCACATTTTCCAATGCTAAGGTCTATCGATCGTCAAATTTCAACCGGGATGCTGTTCTTAAGATGACCAAAAACGGTTATTCATCTGCGGACTGGGGAGGCGTATGCGTTCCAATCCAAGCAACCAATGAGACAATTGGCGTACTTGTCGTTTCGACGATCGATCCATCAATGATCAAGAAGCGGGAAATCAACCTCCTGAGTACAATTTCAGAGATAGCGGGTAATGCCTTACATCGGGCATCTTTGTACGAGAGGACAGAACGCCAGGTGCGACGGTTGACAGCCTTGCGGGATGTGGACACAGCGATCGCCTCCAGCTTTGATCTCCGCGTCACATTAAGTCTCCTCGTCGATCAAATCATTACCCAACTAGAAGTAGACGCTGCAAATGTGATGCTCCTCGATCCAAACGCGCCAATCTTGTCGTATGCAGTTGGTCGTGGTTTTCGTTCACCCGAAATTTCAAAGATGAACGTTCGAATTGGGAATGGTTTATGCGGAAAAGTAATTTTGGAACGCAAAATGATCGAGTCGAATAATATTTTGACCGATCCGCGCTGCACCCGAAAAAGAGCCTTTGCCGATGAAGATTTCAAGGTTTACTATGGGGTGCCCTTATTGGCCAAAGGACAGATCAAGGGTGTTTTGGAAATATTCAACCGCACTCCGCTCACTCCTTCCCCCGGCTGGTTTGAATTCATGCAGACTTTAGCTGGCCAGGCTGCGATTGCAATTGACAGTGCGCAATTGTTCAATAACCTTCAACGGTCGAATCAAGAATTAGCCATGGCATATGACACAACCCTGGAGGGATGGGGTAAGGCTCTTGAATTAAGAGATAAGGAGACCGAAGGACATACACAGCGTGTTGCCGACCTTACTTTACGGCTAGCCAAGGTTTTAGGTCTTAATGGAGATGAGCTAATACACATTCGGCGTGGCGTATTGCTTCACGATATCGGTAAAATGGGAATCCCTGACGACATCTTACTCAAACCCGGCCCTTTGAGCGCAGCCGAATGGGAGATTATGCGACTACATCCAATGTATGCTCGTGACCTATTGTTTCCCATTGCATTTTTACGTCCCGCACTGGATATTCCCTATTATCACCACGAACGCTGGGACGGCAGCGGCTATCCGCATGGGCTTAAGGGGGAAGAAATTCCATTAGCAGCCCGCATTTTTGCCGTCGTGGATGTGTGGGATGCGTTGTTGTCTGATCGCCCATACCGGGTTGCCCAAACCAAAGAAACAACCCATCAATATCTCAAAGAGAATAGCGGAAAATTATTTGACCCAGAAGTTGTAGCACAATTCTTGGAGATTGTGGAAGAAGATAAAATTAATAATCCCTGACAGGCATTCCCTGCCAGGGATATAGGTTACCTAGAGGGGAGGACGGTTCACTACGCTTCCTCCCTTTTTTATTTTATCCGTACGAAGCGCCGTTTCCCTACCTGTAAAATTCCAGGGTGTGAAAAGTCGGCCGCGGGGTCATTTAAAGTCTCTCCATCCAAGCGGACAGCATTCTGTTCTAGCATGCGACGTCCCTGGCTCTTACTTGACACCATACCGGTCTCGAGCATTACATCCAAAACCGTCTGCCCAGGTTTAAGTGCGTATTCTGGCATATCATCCGGGAGATCACCTTTTTGGAAAAGATTGATAAAAGCTTCTTCAGCCTGTTTTGCGGCCGTATCACTATAGAAAATACTGGTAATCTCACGCGCCAGCCTCATCTTTCCATCGCGAGGATGCAGCTTTCCTGACACCATCTCTGATTCCATTGTCGCGATTACTTGCGGTGTCCAGCGCGTGACCAAGCGAAAGTAGGTCGGCATGGCAACATCCGGCAAGGACATCACCTTGCCATACATATCCTCTGCCGTGGTATTGATTGGGATAACGTTACCGGTCGACTTTGACATGCGCTGCACGCCATCAGTCCCCGGCAGGATACCGCAGATCACACCAACCAGCGGTTTCTGTCCCAAGGCTTCCTGCAGTTTACGCCCAGCCACGATAATATTGAATAACTGGTCAGTCCCACCAACCTGCACATCTGTTTGCTGCGCCACAGCATCGTAACCCTGCATCAATGAATAATAGGTCTCATGCAGGTAGATCGGTTCGCCAGCCTCCATCCGCTTGGCAAAATTATCGCGTGCCAGAAATTGCTGCACCGTGAAATTCTGTCCCAATCGAATCAAATCCAGCAAGGTGAGCTTCGATAGCCATTCTCCGTTATAACGAATTTTTGTTTTCTCGTGATCGAGCACGCGAAATGCCTGTTCCGCATAGGTTTTGGCATTTTCAGCGACTTGTTCCTGGGTCAGGACGGGACGAGCCTTGTTCTTGTCTGATGGGTCACCAACCAAAGCAGTATAACTACCGATCAGGAATGTCACTTCGTGACCCAAATCCTGAAATTGCCGCAGCTTACGCATGGTGATGGTATGCCCCAAATGCAAATCGGTTGAGGTTGGGTCATAACCGCAGTAGACACGCAGGGGGCGCTTTTCCTTTTCTGCATCAATCAACCTATGACGTAATTCCAGTGCCATGGCCTCCTGCAGTTCATCATCACCGTATTCCGTGCCTTGCATCAACAGTTCGACCTGTCCATCAATATCCATTCATGCCTCCTCGAGCGGTTAAAACCCGCCAATTTAATTCAAAATAAAAACGCGCCCGCGATGGTCCCGGGCGCGCAGAAACCACCGCATTGATTAAATACGAGCATAATAATAAGTGTCTTCGGTTTTTTCAGCCAGACTCAATCCACTCTGACTTAAAACAGTATCCAGGATTTCCTGCCCGGCAACGAATCCAATATGTCCACGCACCTCACCCTGGTATTCGACAACGCCGTAGGTACGAAATTCAAAGTGCGCATTTTCTCCAAGCACCTGCACAGTACGCCCCCAACGCGCGGGCAGTACGTTCACCTTCTGAACCTCGGGCCAAGTAAACCGCACATGACGGAGACCATTCAAGAATTCTATTCCGTCTTCACCCGTACGGATCAGCGTATGCCGGTCCATCCAATTACCGAATGAGATACTTGCCGCAGCAAAGAACAAGAAAATCCAGAATATCCATGCCCACCCAGGGACCGCAGTCCAGGTGAAGTGCAAGATGGCTAATCCCAACCCAGCCAGTAAGGCCAACGCCCAAGCCGTGATCTCTCCACGGTTTGGCAGCAATTCAGGGTGGAATTCACGCATCTCTCCAGCAGACATGGATGTAATTATACCAATCCTTCGTTATTGTCCCAGGTTTATATTGAAGGTCCAGGGCCCCTTGACCGAATAATACTGATCGCTGTAAACAAGTTGTTCAGCTTGTTCTTGAGTCATGGAATCGGGTTTGCTAACGATTTGCAAACTTGCGATCCCGTCGATTGTCGTACACTGAATCACGACACCAGTATTGTTGGCATCCAGGGATTGCTGGATTATATCGAAATATTTGGAGCAATAATCGCCTTCACTTGGATAAGCTGCGACTGAATCAACGGTCAACACCGCATTGCTCAGGTCAGCATCTGGTGGAACATAGAAGTTTAACACGTCACAGCGCAGACCGGGTTGCCCGTCTGCAGGCAGCTGCAAACTCTTCAAGGAACTGCCAAACTCAGAGATGACATCGGTACCATACTTTAAGCTGGCCTGCCAGACAGTCCAATCGGAGGCATCCGGAACGGTAAAACAAACATCCGCATTGACCTGCTTGCCGTCGCGCTGCACTCCGGTGAGAGACACCTGGATGGTATAACCGGAAACATCCTGCGAAACCGGCATGAAAGTCTGGGTAGGCACAACCGGTTTTTCTCCCGCATCGGAGGGAACATTCTGCTGGGATTGTCCCTGAGGCGAGGCCGCCGGAGCTGCCGGCCCGCAGGCGGAAAGAATCAGGACGATCAAAATAGCTGCGATCAAGATGGTTCGCTTCAACATGTTTTACTCCAATCTCTACTTGTAGATATCGGCCAGAGCTTCACGCAACAACGGATAGCGAAAACGAAAGCCAACTTCCTGCAATCTTTTCGGGGCAGAGAAACGCCCGTCGACCACTAAGGTGCTCATCTCACCCAGCACCAGGCGCAGAAAAAAAGCCGGGGTGGGGAACCAGTATGGGCGGTGTAATGCTGTGGCAACTTCGCGCATGAATTCGGCATTTGAAGTCGGCTCCGGGGCAATTAGATTGAATGGTCCATTAGCCTGCTCGTTCTCAAGTAAAAAGCGGATTGCACCTATTTCATCCGCAATATGGATCCACGGAATCGCCTGCCTGCCATTGCCCAACCGCCCGCCAAGGAACAAGCGAATCGGCAAAGCCATCAGGGGGAATAAACCATCATCCCCGGCCAGAACCACTGCACTGCGAATAATTGCCCTCCGCACCCCCATTTCCTCGACCGGCTTAGTGGAATCTTCCCAAGCGACTGATAATCTTGCCAGGAAATCGTCAGCTGCAGGGGTTTCCTCGGTAGCAACCCCGTCTCCACGCAAGCCATAATAATTGATCCCTGATGACTGGATGACTACTCGCGGGCGATGATTGGCGTTAATCAGAGCTTCGACCACCGCTTGGCCAGCATGGGTACGACTCTCCCAAAATATCTGTTTGGTTTTCCTGGTCCACGGCCAGGAGGCCAAAGTCTTGCCGGCAAAATTGACAATCGCATCCATCTCGTCCACGAGGTGTCCCCAACCCGTGGCTGTTCGACCATCCCAGGCAACTACTTGTACGGCTTTTGGCAGGTGCGCATTACGAGGCGTGCGGCTTAAAACCCAAACCTGGTGTCCATCTGCCAGCAAAGACCGTGCTAAGGCCTTCCCGATCAAGCCTGTGCCACCGGTAATCAACACTTTCATCTTTAAATCTCCATTAATTCGATTGTGCTATAATCAGGCCAATTTGGAGGTTGAATGAGAGAGCCAGTGCTCGTTCTAAACGCCAATTTTGAACCTCTCAACGTGTGCACGACGCGGCGAGCAATGGGGCTGATCCTTTCCGGAAAAGCGCTGATGGTCATGAACGGGCGCGGTGTGATCAAAACAGTTTCGAGAACACTGCCACGCCCGTCGATCATTCGGCTTGACCACATGGTGCACCGCCCGCGCCCGCGGATCAAACTAACCCGTCGGGAAGTATTCCGTCGGGATGATTATACCTGCCAATATTGTGGACGTCACGCCCCCGACTTAACCGTCGATCATATCTTACCAAAACATCTGGGAGGGCAACATATCTGGACCAATGTAGTAGCAGCCTGCGCCTATTGTAACCATCGCAAAGGTGGGCGTACTTTGGAAGAATCACACATGACTTTACTAAAGATTCCAAAGGAGCCGCCAGCCAATGCAAGATATATCTTTGGCCGGCATCTAACAGAAAACGGTGAATGGAAAACCTTCATCGAAGGGTGGTAATAAAAAAATACCCGCTCGCGCGGGTTCCTTATCAGAATTCAATCGTCATAAAATCGGTGGCTTTTTTTATTGGCCCCTGGAATCTTTGTCGAGCTTCTTCCTCCAATCCCTCCTGTGCATACTTTCCCGTAGGATAGTGAATGAGATATAAAGAACCAACCTCAGCCTGACGGGCGATATCTCCGGCTTGCATTGCGGAAGAATGACCCGGTTGAGGTCCTGATGCTTCGTGAAGCAGGATATCCGCTCCTTCAGCCAAACGGATCACCTGTTCACACGGCTCGGTATCACAGGAATAAGCCAGGACCTTATGTGATCGCTTGAATTCAAATCGCAACCCTATTGTCGGAATAAAATGTTGGACCGGTGACGAATAAACGTGAAAATCATCACAGTCAATGACTGTGGTCATTTCATCAGCCGGTAAGGGATGAAAAGCTACGGGGAAAAAGTCGGGCCATTCCGACCAACCGAACAATCCCAACATGCTTTCCATGCGACTCATTGTATGCTGAAGTCCATATATATTGATGGAACGTTGCCGCCCCATCAACCACATGTTCATTAGAAGCAAGGGGACGCCTGAAACATGGTCGGGGTGAAAATGGGTCAGAATCAAATCGGTCAGGTCGTCGAAATCGACCCCTACCCGCCGCAATCGGGAAATCGAATTGAGTGCACAATCGACAAGAACCTTACGCTCGGTGCCAACGACCACCAAATGCGTATTCTCGTGATCTTCATCCGAAATCGCATTCGATGAGCCTAGAATGACCAGTTTCGACGTCATCAATTAATTTCCATCGCAATTTATCCGAGTACGGAAAGCAACAAGACCGGGGTAATATAAGTTTCGACGATGGCTGCAACCGTCAACAAGGGAATAATCATGCCAACAAAAATCTTGGTCCAATCTGCTAGTGCAATAATAAAGACTTCGCCAATCGTATAGTCGGGGTTTGGCGTAACCAGGACAGCTCCAAGACGTAAAATCGCCGCTGTGGATAATAGAATGGCAGGGATTTCGAAGATGCCATGTGGCAACAAGCCAGCCCAGGTCATTGTCCAAGGGGAAAAGCCGATCAACTTGAGCACGGCCAAAAATCCGCCAATTACACCCATGTTAGCGATCAACCCAAGCACCCCAAGAACACCAAAGGTAAAAAGGCTCAATAAGAGTGTAATCAAAATCGTGCGAAGATTGTGCCATAACAAGGTAAAAAAATTGAGTTGGAAATCTATCGGGGCAAAATCCAGCGCGCGAGGGAGTTGGTTTTGCAACTCGGCAATATCTTTGGTAGAGGCATTAGCAATCCACGCAGGTGCAATGGATAGAGTCCATAGATAGCTAATGGCTATGCCAAAAGCTGAAAGCCCAACAATTAAAGCCAGCGGGAGCCGCAGTTTATGTAAAGTACGCCCAAGCTCCTTCCGGTACCAATTTGAAAATGAGTGGGATTCGCCGACAAAATTGTGCCAAAAGGTTTTGCCGATCCAGCGTAAATTTATCGTATCGATCTCACGGCCCAGCAAATATTCACGCTGGAAATGGGAAACCCCAACCCGGATCAACAATGTCGCCAATAGCACAACCCCTAACATCGCCAGCCACAACAATTGGTCGTTCCCCCAAAAAATCAAGGCGCTTTCCCATTGAATTAAGAAAGCCACCGGGATTACGATGAAGGATGCCAGCAGATTGGCAGCCCGCACCGAAGTAGATTGAGTAGAAATTACAATCGCACCACTGACCATCAAAATAGCATGCACAGCTGCTAAAACCAATAGCTTGAGAATAACATTGATGGCCGGCATCGTTATATCTTGAATTTCCACCACGATCAGAAACAATCCGATCGAAATATAACTTGCCATTAGAGGGGGTAGCATGCCCGCCAGCAATTTACCGAAATACAACTGCCAGTCAGCAAGTGGCGTACTGAGTAAAGGTTCAATTGTGCCCCGCTCTTTCTCTCCAACGAATGACTCAAGCGCCACCACTAACGAGATCGTGATTGGGAAAAAGCCGATAATCAGGATCGCAAAAGGTACCAAACGATCCAGAATTAACTGACCACCATATCGGGTCACAAAGTCGACTGCAGTGCCAGCCACAAAATACATCATGGCCGGGAAGACAAGAGTCAAAACGATTAAGGGAAACATGATGCGCCAGTCACGCATTTGATCGCGCAGTTCACGCCTGGCCACGAGCCATACCGGAAAAAACCTAATGCGCATTAGAGGACTCCTGAGCGGCATGCTCCATTGCAGTCAGATATACCTGTTCTAAACTGCGCGGCACCTCCTGGAATGACGTCATCGGCGCATTGCGGCGGATTAATTCTTTCATCAAAAGTGAATTGGCTTCTTGCGGAGATTCCACTTGAAAACGCAACCCTAAATTAGTGCTTTCACTTAAGGTCACCCCAGCAGGTAAGCTCAAACCATTTGGCGACCAAGCTGTAGAGAACCTGGCCTCGAATTCAATCGGACCCAGGATCTGTTGTTTTAATTTCTCCAGGGAACCATTCAACAGGATGCGTCCCTTGTAAATGATCGCGATAATGTCTGCCAGGGCTTCAGCCTCGGCCAAGTTATGCGTACAAATTACGATCGTTCGCTTGGAAGATTTCAGGTGCGCAATTTCATCGCGCACCAATCGCGCGCTCTCGGGATCCATGGCGGATGTAGGTTCATCCAGTAGCAGTACCGGGGGTTCATGAATTAGGGCGCGTGCCAAAGCCAGCTTCTGGCGCATTCCCTTGGAATATTCGCCAATCCGGCGTTTTGCCACTTCTGCCAGGCCAAAATATTCCAGAAGATACCGGCTGCGTGACTGGCGCGCGGCCGGATCCAGCCGATATACCTCTCCGTAAAAATCGAGGTACTCTACAGCAGTCATACGCATGTACAGGCCATGCTGCTCTGTCAGGACTCCGACTAAAGCACGAATCTGGTTTGCATTTTTAACGACATTGTATCCAGCGACGTGCGCCGAACCTCGCGTAGGATGAAGCAAGGCAGTCAACATGCGGACAGTTGTGGTCTTGCCGGCCCCATTCTGACCCAGCAAAGCCAAAATCTGGCCTGGTTGAACGCGCAAGGATACACCATCAACTGCCCAGAAATCGTTGAACTGCTTGCTTAAATCATTGGTTTCAATCATCGTTTATGCGAGATCCAGTCACCCCAATTAGCACAACTTCTCTACACGACTTCAGTAGTGGTTTCAGTTTTTTGGCGATGCCGCAGAACAAGCACCGCTGCAGATACAACCGCGACCAAGGCCATGATCGTCTGATTGGCATTGATGCCGCCAATGATCGCAACGTCTAGCCGCAGGAATTCCAGGAAAAAGCGTTCAACGGGATAAAGGACGAGATATATCAGGAAAACATCTCCTAGTTTAAGTTTATCCTTAAAGCGTTGAGAAAGCCAAAGCAGGACAAACATATTCATCAAGTTCAGGATCGATTCGTATAAGAACAATGGATGATAATATGCTTGATCCTGAAAACCAGGGAGCCGGTGTTGGGGATCAATATATATTTTCCAAGGCAGGTTAGTCGGCGCGCCATAAAGTTCCTGGTTGAAAAAATTACCCCAGCGGCCAATTGCCTGGCCAAGTGCGAGCGCAGGAGCAGCGATATCGGTCCATTCAGCAAAGTTTAACTTATTCTTTCGGGCAAAGAAATACAGTGCAATTACGCCCCCGATCACAGCCCCTGGGATTCCCAATCCGCCGTTGCGAATATTGATCAAATCCAGCGGATGGGTCAGGTAGAACATAGTGGTAATCCCGGAATCCTTCGTGGGAGTGAACACATGCCACAGGCGAGCACCGACCACGCCACCGATAATCAACCAAACCAGTAAATCCCAAATGATTTCGGGGTCATGTCCTCGACGCTTGGCTTCGCGTTGCGCTAGGAAACCACCAGCCAATGCGCCTAACATGATAATAATCCCGTAAAATCGGATAAAAAGCGGACCTATCGAAAATCCGTCGGGCATAATAAAGTACCTCCTAAGATTTCGCCATTATTGTATGCGCTTGACTGCGCACATACAAAATGCGTTGTAATGCCGAAAAATTGGCTAAAACAGCAATGATACCTACAGCCAGTAACGGCTGATTAACTATCAACAAGGGGGCCAGGACCAGGAAACGTTCAACGCGTGTCAAAATGCCAACTTTGGCTTCGAACCCGAGTGCTTCAGCGCGTGCTCTGACATATGAAACCAGCACCGATCCGGCCGCCGCCCCAAACACTAACAAGGCCTGCGCTGGCTGCGGACTGTGCAGGAAATAATACATCAACCCACCATAGATCACCAATTCAGAATAGCGGTCGGTGACAGAATCGACAAAACCACCAAAATCGCTCGGCTCCCCTCGCAAACGTGCCATCGTGCCATCCAGCGCGTCAATCGGTCCCATTAAAAGGACGAGGATACCTCCCCAGAGCATATTGCCACGAGCCAACATATAGGCAGCAAAAATATTGCCCGTCAGCCCCAGTAAAGTCATTGTATTGGGCATCAAGCCCAATCGGTTGAGAAATCCGCTCAGCGGGTCCAGAAACCACTTAAACCAGATCCGCATAAGATCTGTAAAGGTCTTATGATCGGTTTTGTTTTCGCTTTCCACCAATGATGTCCTTTCAGCCATAGAATTTTGCAATGATACTACCAAATCGGTCAGAATGCCCCGAATCGGCAATATTTATTCCATTAATCCGTCTCGTCAATGTAGTTTTCATCATCTGGATCAATCAATACATCCCGCTCGCGACCGCCACCCTGCGATGGGCCGACAATTTCCATCTCCTCCAATTGATCCAGTAAACGTGCCGCACGTGGATAACCAATCCGCAGGCGGCGTTGCAACAGGGAGGCTGAGGCGCGTTGGGTACGCCGGATAATCTCAATGGCTTGTTCGATCAGCGCATCGTCCTCTCCCTCATCCGGCTCCATTAATAGCTTTTCCCAAGGTGGTGACGCATCTTCCGACCCACTCTCCTGCTGCCAATGCGAGATCAACTTTTCGACTTCTTGATCCGTTACAATCACGCCCTGGGCACGGATTGGGTTCCCAACCTCAGGATTCAAGAAGAGCATATCCCCGCGACCAAGCAGTGTTTCAGCGCCGCCCCCATCCAGGATAACGCGCGAGTCAACACCTGCAGCCACAGCAAATGCAAGCCGGGCCGGAAAGTTTGCTTTGATCAACCCGGTGACAACATCTGTGCTGGGACGCTGGGTGGCCACGACCAGATGGATGCCCGTAGCGCGTGCCATCTGCGCCAAGCGCACCAGGTTATGTTCAGTCTGGTCGGGAGCATGCATCATCAGGTCGGCCAATTCGTCGATCAAGATTACGATCCGCGGAAGCGGTTGTCCATCTTTGCGACGGGTGAGTTTGCGATTGTAAGATTCAAGGTCGCGCGCATGGGCACCTTCCAACAGGCGGTAACGGTGTTCCATTTCCACAACCACCCAGCGAAGCACTCCCATGATTCGCTCGACATTCGTTTCGACCTTGCCGTATAAATGCGCCAGGCCGTTAAAACGAATTAGTTCGACCATTTTCGAGTCGATCATCACCATACGCAAATCTTCGGGAGAATTATTCATTGCCAGGCAGGTAGCAATTGAAGTGATGCACACGGATTTTCCCGAACCGGTTGCTCCAGCTATCAATAAGTGCGGCATACGAGCCAAATCAGCCACGACCGGTTGCCCGGAGACATCCCGACCGAGTGCGATCGTCAGCGGTGAATTGACCCGATAGAAAGCCTCTGTCTCCAAGATCGGTCGCAGGCGCACAACTGCGGTGCGCGAATTGGGAACTTCAATCCCCACGTATGAACGCCCTGGCACCGGCGCTTCGATACGCAAGCGTTCCGCAGACAAGGCCAGCGCCAAATCGCGCTGCAGCGAGGCAATTTGTGCCACGCGAACTTTCATGCGTTGCTCATCATCCTTTTCAATGAAGCCGGGTTCAACCGCATATTGGGTCACTGTCGGTCCCACTCGAAAACCAACTACACGGGCCGGAATGCCAAACTCCGCCAGGGTTTTCTCCAACAAACCAGCATTCTGGTTGATCGTCCGCTCGTCTGGACGCGAAGACTGTTCCCCGAGCAAAATCCCCAACGGCGGCAGGCTCTCATTTCGCGGCGGGGGTTCAGCCGGTTTCGTATCCATCGTCTCTGGCATGCGGAGTGACTTGCGATACTCTGGTGGTAAATCGACTTTTTTCTTTTTGGGGGATGAGCCAACAGCTTTTTTATCCGATATGGACTCTTCGTCAGGCAGGGATGCAAATGAATGCTCAACTTCAGCGGGTCGTTCGCCAGCCAGATGCAGAAGCCAGGTTTCAAGCCGGGACCACAAGCCGAATCCCGTCATCACGGACAACACCCAACCCACAATCAACACCGCTAAGCCCGGCCAACGGCCAATCAGCAGATTAAGTAAAGCTACCAAACCCCATCCGACGCGACCGCCATCCATCCCGGAGTCCGCTCGAACCAGCGATGCTCCACCGGCTTCGGATAACAAAGCCAGTGTCAGGAAAGCAGCCAACTCCAGGGTAATTAGCCGCCCCCAACGCAGGCTTTCCTCGCCTCGTCTTAAAAGCATCAATCCACCAATACCGACAGCCAGAACGATCGGGTAACTACCCCAGCCAAACCAAAGCTGCAGCAATTCTGCCCATGGATTGAGTAATACCCCGTTGGTTAATCCGGTGAGCGCCAACAGCGACATGGCTGCCAGTGCCAGGAGCAGGACCCCGCCAACGTCACGAGCAAAGCGCCCGAAATGGAGGTTGAGACGGGCTAATTGATCCAACCAATCATTTGGCTCTTCCGACTGGGAGTATTGATTGTGCGTCTGCGATTTTTGGTTCGATGCGCGGCGGGGTTTTGATGGCATTATTACTCGAGAATCTTGAGACTTAGTCCCAAACGTTGGTGCTCCGCATCAATATGTAAAACACGCACTTGCACTTCTTGCCCTTCTTTTAACAAGTCTTTGACTACTTGCTCATCCCCGAGGGGCATCTCGGAGGAGTGAATAAGTCCCTCCAATCCTTCTTCCAGTCGCGCAAAAGCACCGTAAGAAACGATGCTGGTAATAGTAGCCGATACAACTTGGCCAATTCCATAAACCTCACCAGCCGACTCCCAGGGATTTTCGAAAAGACGCTTCAAACTCAGTGCAACACGGCAGCGTTCCGGGGATACATCCAAGACTTGTACTTTCAGACTTTGTCCCAAACTCACGATTTGGCTAGGGTGTGCCACCCGGCCCCAGGATAACTCGGAGATATGGATCAAGCCCTCTACCCCGCCCAGGTCGATAAATACACCGAAATCAGTGATATTTGTGACTTCGCCAGTCACTTGCTGGCCAACAACCAAAGTATCGAACAACTCGCGACGACGACCAGCCTCGGCTTGGGCTGCCCGTTCTGAAAAGACGATCCGTCCATCCTCGGGGACGCACTCAATAACCTTTAAACGCATGGTACGTCCTACATATTCAGCCATGTATTTTTCCCGGTGATCACCATCAGAATTGCCCACCACTTCTACCAAGTGGGAATAGGGAACAAACCCATTGATGCCTTCCCCATCAACCAGCAAACCTCCTCGATTGTAACCCGACACCTTTAAGGACACGATCGCATCCTGATCGTAAAGGTCCTTGGCCATTTGCCAGTCTGGAGGAGCCTCTCGGGACTGCCCTTCATTTTTGCTCTGCTGACGTGCGGATGTGCGGATAAAGCGTTGCTCATCAGCCAGTACCGAATCCCACCAGCCCTCATCAGTGACAGGCATTGGTCCCTCGTGGTTTTTCTTTTGGGGAACCATTAATACCTCCTTCCCTAACTCTCGTTTTGCAATTGTGCTTCCATTTCTAAAATTGACTTCGCTACGGCTTCAACAGCTACGCGTTGTTTTCGATACAAGTCCGCTTCTGACATTGCCAGGCGAGAAGCAACCTCGCGGACCTTGCGACCTTCGATGAATTTCATCTCCAGGATGTTGTACAAAATCCATTCGGTTGTAAACCTGCGCTCTCCTTCGGGTCTCACCTGATCGACAGCTTTCCGTAAAATCGCACGCAGAGCATTTGCTGCGTTGCCGTCGTTCCCCTGTGCCGTTTCCTGAACAACGCGCAAACTCAATAATGGGCTTTGGGTCAGCTTTGGACCACCCCAGTAATGGTCAAGGGCATCCTTGACCCAACTCGATAAATCGGCACCCGAGGCTGGCAAATCTTCCAACATTCCCCCGCGCGCATCATAACGACCCTTCGCACGCATGCGTTGCAGAATATCGAACCGAGGTTGCATATCTTCCAGAGACCTAAAAACACGTTGTTGCAGTTGCCGATCTTCCAATGCTAAAGCAGCGCGTTGCGCCAACAGCCAAAGCGCATCGCGTTGATCCTTATCCATGGCTTGTTCACTGGCATGACGCGCAACACCCAAGATTCCAAGCAGGGGAGGAATCTCATCGCGGTCCATATCCTGTTTGCGTTCGCGTAACGGTAAAATCCAGAAGTCCCCCCAAATAAATTCCTGCTGTTTGTGGTCGTTTTCATCGTTGACAACCTTGAGTACTTCGGGAAGATGATCCTGCTCAATCAAATGCTTATTCCCGGCCATCACAAGCAAGGATAATTCCTCGTTATCCAAAGCAGCGACAAAGGCTGTCGGTGACTGCAGGTGATCGCGTACAGCCGCCAAGACAGCCTCCAAAAATTGCTGCAAGTCACCGCGCGTCAGAAGACGTTCTTCAATATTTTGCAACAAAAGCACTTCAGCACGATCTCCCCCAAGGAAAAGCACTCTCTCCCAAATTGGGGATGCCAGGGTAATCATGTGTTCCAACAATAACACACTGACCACCATCACGAAAGGCACGGCCGCCGAATAAGGATTACCGCGAAGCAGCTCGCTAGCGCGACGGACAACAGTCATCAATCCCAGGGCTACCGATGCAGTGACTGGTCCTCGCATAATCCATTTAAACAAACGCGACTTGACCAAACGGTCCGGCCAGGAAACCCCGAAAAACGCAACTGCATAAGCCATGATGACGATCAATCCACCGACCAACAGATTGATGGTCATGGCCAAACCCCAGAAAAGCAGAGGGAATTGGGCTGCCACACTCGATCCGTACAGGAGGAAGGGGTACGAACCCAAAGCCGGAGCTGTGGCGCCTCCCATCAGATACAGCATCCGGCGCCGACCTGAACGAGTCAACATTCTGCTGTAAGCGCGGCTAAAATTGATCCAGGCCCAGACCATTGCAATGATGTAATACAGGCTGAAGATTTCAGTCCAAGGAGTTCGCAGTAAATGAGGTGCCGGTTGTCCATTTGGCACAAGCGGCCCCAGCAACAAACCCAGACTGAGTAAAATCAGAAAGCCAACGGAGACCATATAGGTCAGGCGCACCGCAAGGCGGCGACGGCCACGCGACGGCCGCCCTGCCGTAACCAGAACAGCATCCGAAAGCTGCAAATAAGCCGCCGGTAGAAAGACTATTCCAATCCATTGCACGCGCAGGAAAGCATCAATTAAAAAGACGGATGTATCCTTTCCTTGCAGTGCTTCCGCCGTAAAGACCACCACTACGCACAACAAAATAATGGCAAAAGAACGCGCAACCCTGTCACGCAAATTAAATGACAGGGCATATAAAAACAAAGAGAAGGCTGTGATCGCAATCCCAGCCGTGAGTATCTGATTGATCGTCTGAATCCCCACCAGAAGACCGTCCAACCAACCGTTAAACATGCCTGCTATCTCACCTCTAACGCAGATATCGCCCGAAAAACAATGCTACATCCTGCGTTGCATAATAATGATCATTATACCCGGAGAATTCGAAGCCCAATTTATGGGCCATACATATCGCGGGATGATTCTTGGACGGCATCTCAAGAAAGATTTGACGAAAGCCCTGTTCTGAAGCCCAGTCCTGTACCGATAACGCCAGCGCAGTTCCGATGCCTCGACGGCGAGATTCCAGAGAGACTGCCAGATCCGAGATCCAAACCGAACCCGCTGTCACGTTTTCAAAATAGCGGATATAACCAACTGGGTGCCGATTCGAACCCAGTGCGGTTAGCATTCGCGTATTGTGATTCCATTCATCAGCCAGCGAAAAGACTTCTCGCGGGTATTTTACGTGAATGGCACGCGGCAAGCGCACTTCGCGTAATACGGCTGCAATTTGACCGCTTGACTTTTGCAAATCCAGCTGCCAGACATATTCACTGTCACAGGAATGGTCAATTCCCATCAAGCCTGTTATGTCCGTTGAGACAGTCGGTCGCAACTCAAATCGAAATTTTGCTATCATTGTCCTGAAACCCGTAAAGAGATTACGCAAGGTGTCATAGTTTGGCCTTGATTATCGGTCACTACTAAACGAAGCTGATAATCGCCCGGCGTCAGCACGGTTGTATCCCAAAAACCCAAGGATCCATCTTCTTGGATATCCTTCTTTTCTCCGGCAAAAAGCGTTGACCAGGTATCCGTGCCTTGAGGCGAAATTTCATATTTATAAAAACCAAGATTCGGAACGTTCACTACTCCAAACAACTGCACTGTTCCTTTCACTTCCGCACCAGATTTCGGAGCAGTTATCTCGATTTTATTCGGAACACAGCCAGTTGACCCGGCCGGTGTGGGCAAGATTGCGGATGCAGTCGCAGCCAGTGAGGTCGCCAATTCCGCAGATATCGTACCAGTCGGTGTAACCAGAATATTGGGGGTCGGGGTCGCCTGAAAGGCCGTTGACGGCAGGGATGGCACAACAAATGATGCAATCACAAATTCACTCAACATTAATAAAATTATGATCCCGGCAACTGCCAGCGACCGACTCAACCGGTTCTGAGCCATCTGTCTTTCAAGACCGTAAATGGCCGCCTTCCATTCTTGCAAGGCCAACCAAAGCCAGCGGATGGCGACGATCCCACCTATGGCCAAGACCAGATATATCAAACCCTCATAATCTGAGAGAAATCGATAAACGTCTGCCATGCATACCTAATCTAAAGCAGGCGTAATACACCACGGATAAGTGTTTCGATCTTCGGCGCAATGATCTTGCCGGCTTCCAAAACTTCCTCATGCGTGGTCTGGGTAGTACCATCAAGATTGGCTTTGTTGCTGATTCCCGAAAACCCAAGCACGCGCATCCCGCCATGCCGTGCAACGATCACCTCCGGTACAGTGGACATTCCGACAGCATCCGCTCCGGCCATCCGCAAAAAACGCAAATCCGCCGGCGATTCGAAGGATGGTCCGCTCAAGGCGATATAGATCCCTTCTCGCAAAGTCAAATTCTGAGATTTGGCTAGACTTCGCGCTTTACCAGCCAGATCACGATCGTAAGCCTGGCTCATATCCGGGAAGCGAGGGCCAAACTCGTCAAGGTTTGGTCCGATCAAGGGATTCTGTCCCATCATCCCTATCAGATTGACATGGTCAGTGATTAACATCACATCCCCTGGGACAAATTCGGAGTTCACCCCACCAGCTGCATTGGTCACAAATAAGATCTCAATCCCCAAGCGTTGCATGACACGGATTGGCAAGGTTATTTGTGACATACTGTAGCCTTCATAAAAATGAATCCGCCCTTGCATGACAAAAACCGTTTGACCATCCAACTCGCCAATTACGAGCCGGCCAGTATGTCCTTGCACGGTCGATAAGGGCCAACCGGGAAGATCCTTATATGGGATACCAACCGCATCCTGGACAGAATCGGCCAACGAGTTAAGACCTGAGCCAAGAACAATTGCAACACTCGGCTGTTTTGATGTCCGCGCGCGGATTGCATCTACTACCCGGTCAATTTGTTCTAATGTTACAAAACCGTTCATATTTGAGCAACCTATGTGAAATTATTTTGATTTCAATGCAAGCAGGATGCATACGAAGCAATTACATGCCCCATCAGCCTAGCCTCCCTTGCAATGACTAGTAATTATATCAAAGATTTTTGTTCTAATTTTCACCAACGGAGGGTGATCCAATTCGACGAATCTTTAATATTATTAATTGATTGTAAATTGTGCATTCCTGTGCTAAAACTATGATAATGACCAGACGCTCCTTCTATGCCTTTGCCATCATCACGGCGGGTATGCTTGCTCTCACGGCTCAAAGTCTCCTGCTCATACCTGACCGCCAGGCAGCACTAAACCAAAATCTACCTCCCGGTTATTTCTTCATCCTGGCTGGGATTTTTTATTTGGTTAGTCTTCAAGGTCGCGCCTCCATAGTATTGATTTATTCACGGATAAGGCGTGGAATTATCTATGCCGCCGTATCCATATGCCTGAGTATTTTGGCAGCAATTTACTTTCTCGCACAATTGTATATTGAGGCTTTTCTTTGCGGAAGCCTGGCATTTAGTCAACTCATTGCTATATGGTTAATCACCAGGAAAGAAGAACCATCCAGAGATTACAGCGCTGGATACCTATCGGTAATCAATTTCGTAATCGGAATGATTCTGGTCGCATTCCCCAATATATTATTTTCGCCATTCTATAAACCTGCTATATCCCTGCGATTTGTGATCGGGATTCCAGCACTATTTTCAGTTTTTGCCAGTGGGTATGTTTTTTTTCGACCAACACAGCCAACCAGCAAATTTTTATTCAATCTTTCATCCGTTCCATGGATCATTTGGAGTCTGGTCTTTTCAGTTAATCTCCGACTCCCAATCCTGATCCCAGGGATCGCACTGGCAATCGGGATCCTTGCTGCAAATCAAATGCCGTGGTCTCAAATTATCCTCCCCAAACAGGATGTTTTAGGACGACGCATGTATCAAGGGGTCAGTATCTTTGAAATATGTATTCTTTTCACCCTTGCCCTTGTTTTTTATTTTGCCGGTTCTGCGAAATCTGTATTCTCAGAAAGCGCACTCGAAACAACCCGAGATTTTGCTTTCTTGTTCTTCCTGGCTATTTCCATCTTCTTGAACTACGGCTCAATCACTTTCAACATGATCATCAATGGCCTCATGCAACAGCTCGGACTCCTGGCCAACCCAGAGCCAAATCAAGCGGAACATCGCCTCAAACGAAATTCGACCATTGCCAAATTGATTGCACCTTTTTCGAGGTCGCAATCAGATCAACAATTAAAACTCCAGCTACAGGAAGAACAGGTCAACCATTTAAACGATCAAATTCAGGTCTATAAAAGACGGACTTCTCAATTAACCCTGTTGACCGAATTAAGTCAACAGTTGGAGGCGCATTTAGATCATCCGGTAGCCGCACAATTAGCCGTTAATACCCTGCAACGTGCATTTGAATGTTTATTTGTTGCAGTCCTTACATACGAACAGGATCATGACGAATTCTTTATCTTAGCCGGAGCAGGGACCTTAATGAACTCCATACCACCGGGGTATCGACAGGATATCCAAGAAGGGGTGGTTGGACGAGCTGCCCGTCTTCGAAAAACGCAAGTTGTAAATGACACAAGACTTGATCCGGACTATATCGCAATCGACAAGCAGGAACCAGTACTTTCCGAGGTGAGCGTCCCTCTGATTTACCATGGAGAATTAAAGGGGTTATTGCTACTTGATGATAAGCGGGATAATGCATTTAACAATTCGGATGTTACTTTGATCGAAGCAGTAGCGACTGAATTGCTCCATGCTTGGGATCGCACCAACTACAATCAGCGGCTGACAGAGCTCATTCAAGCCGGGGTTTCCCTTTCCACACTGCTTGAACCACAAGTTGCCATTCGTGAAATTGCAGTCATCACCAAACAAACCCTGGAGGCTCGATTTACTTTTGCGACCCTGTTGGATCATGATGGCAACTTTACGCGCTACACGCATTCCGGGTACGCGCCGAATTTACTTAAAATGCTAAGCGAGGATCCAACCGGTAATACACTAATGCGAGCGGCACTCAACGCCAACCGGCCGTTTCGCGTAAGAGATATCCGCAAATTCAGTGGCATGGCAAATGTTGAAATCGACCATAAAAGCATGCGCAGTGTACTTGCCATTCCAATCCGACTTCATCGGTTAAGCGTAGGCGCCATCCTGGCCTTCGGGAAACAAGGCGAATTATTCTTCACAGAATATGACGAGCCGCTTGCCAACCTGCTTTCAACACAAGCCGGCGCAGCCATCGAAAGTGCTTACCTGTACCAGGAATTACGGACAACACTCAATACAACCACACTCCTCTATCAACTCAGCTTTCAAGTCATTCAGTCAGAAACAATCTACGAAGCTGCTGCTGCCATTGTCGAAACGACGCATAAAATTGCCAATGCAACCACAGCTGGCATCGTCTTACAAACCCCCGAAGGTGAGATAGAGGCAAAGGTTGAATTTAATAAAGATGGGTTTCATTTTGGCGGTGAACACCCAATGGATTTGATAGATAGAACCATCCAGACGGGACAAAATATCTTTATTTCAAACGATGAAAAAACAGCCAGAATATGCTATCCACTACAAACTCCGTTACGAAAATACGGGGCACTTTGGCTGGAAATACCCGAAGGGCGTTGGTTTAACTCTCGCCATGCAGCAAATTTACAGACCCTGACCAACCAGGCTGCAATCGGTCTTGAACGTGCGATCCTGCTGGTGGAGTGGCAACGGCAAGCGAAAGAAATTAGAGCAGCCTATCTGGAACTTGAAACGACCTACGATCACACCCTGGCTGCTTTGATGTCAGCGCTCGACGCACGGGATCGTGAGACTGAGGGACACAGTTCGCGCGTTGGGCAGGTTGCCCGCTGGTTGGGCGAGGAACTTGGATTGACCCCATCTCAGCTAAAAGCGCTGGAGCGCGGTGCCCTTCTTCATGATATTGGTAAAATCGGCATCAGCGATACGATATTACATAAGCCTGGTGCACTAACTCCTGATGAATGGAAGCTGATGCGCGAACACCCAAAGATCGGCTCAAAGATAGTCGAAGATATTCCTTTCTTACAGGACACCTTACCAATCATCCGTTATCACCAGGAACGTTGGGATGGGAGCGGCTACCCAATTGGATTGAAATCAACGGAGATTCCGCTCTTAGCCCGCATATTTGCCGTCGCCGACGCATTTGATGCGCTGACCAGTATCCGTCCTTATCGGGAACAAATTTCAACAGATGAGGCCATGAAATATCTACGCGAACAAGCCGGGATCCTGTTTGATCCGACGGTCGTTGAGGCTTTTGAACGATTTTTATCCGAAAGAAAAATAGACGATATTCCCAACCCATCATGAAATCAAATTTATCGTCTAAACAGCTCTCCCCTCAAGAAATTCGCAGCTTCGTCTTGCCGGCTATTATCGCAATATTACTGGTTATGGCAAGTATTACACTGAGTGGATTTCTCACGCACGCGAACGGAACGAGGATCGATATGCTTCTAGCTGCCTTTGGGGTTGGAGCCAGTTTGTATACGATTCTTTATTATCAATTCGTTCTTAAATCTCCAGCTAGATTAAATAATGTCCGTTGGATAAATGCAGTCGTGAGTGGAGTTGCCCTTGGCTGGCTGGCGAATACGCTCCCAGATCAGCAAATTTCATTATTTTATGGAACTCTCATACTCATCGCAATCGTGAATTCCGTAACTTCGGGACGCTGGCCAACATTTACGCTCATCCTAATTGGTGAAGGAATCCACCTGGCTACTCACTTTCAACAACACTCATTACCATTAATTTGGATCCAAAATTTAAGTCTGCCATTAATTGCAATAATTGCTGCTGAAATTACTGCGCGCCTATATGACGTCAAACAACAACACATCAATCGATTAGAAACCATCAACAGTTTTGCCCAGGGGATTTCATCTACACTAAACACAGACCAGGTCAACTCGCTACTCAATGCAGCAATCCAGAATGCACTTGAAGCTGACACATACTTTGTTGGGCTGGTGGAAAAAGATCAGATAGAATTAAATCTGTTTTTTGATGATGGTGAATATTTCTCCGACGTAAAAGTTCCCATCAAAGGGACACTTGGAGGCTGGGTCGTCCGCAATCAGGCACCGCTCTATCTGCCCGATCTACGCCAGGACATCACGCTGGAAGGCGTGGGGAACTTCATCATTGGTAAGGACCGCACAAGCTTATCCTGGATGGGTGTCCCCATTCATTCCGAGAACGTCACTGGTGTAATCGCTGTCGCATCATATAAACCCAATGCGTTTAATCGCACCGATCTCGAACTCCTCGAAAACCTGGCCCAACACGCTACGCTGTCCCTGGACAATGCTTTTCATCACACCCTGGTCGAGGAACAATCCCACATCGATAGTCTGACTGGCGTTTTTAATCATGCATATTTTCTGGAACTGGTCCAGGAACAAGCTGAACAGGCAGTAATTGAAAAAAATCCACTCAGCTTGATTATGATGGATATCGATTACTTTAAACAATATAACGATGCTTACGGGCACCTGGTCGGTGATAAAATTTTGACCCTGCTATGCAAGACGATCCGGCGTTTTATAAAAAGCACAGATGCGATTGGGCGCTGGGGTGGTGAAGAGTTTGTTATCTCCTTACCAAATGCCAACGGCGTACAGGCCACCTTGGTGGCCGAACGAATTCGAGAATCAATGAACAAACTATCCATTTCCAACCGCGACCACAAAAGCATTCCCGTCCCAACCGTCAGCCAGGGGTTAGCGATTCTTCCTGATGAGGCCGATGAAATCTTCAAGCTGATCGATTTAGCCGACCAACGCCTCTATATTGCCAAAGAACGCGGCAGAAATCAGATTGAACCAGATATTACCCACTGGCAACCTCTCGAATCAAAAAAATAAACGGGCAAGCGCCCGTTTATTTCGCCAACACCTTTCCGAAACCCGAAAGAGTTTTTTCCACACCAAGGTCATCAATCCAATAATGCGTTACCAGACGGAAACGCCGCTCACCAACAACGCCGACTTGCACGCCGTATTCTTTCATTCGTTCGGCAACAAGCCGGGCATTAATCGTGACCTCACCTGCAAGATTCATGAAGACCATGTTCGTGGCGGGTGTACCTGCATCCAGGACAAGCTGACGGATCTGACGCAAGCCTTCAGCCAGATTGCGCGCCCGTGAGTGATCTTCGCCCAGGCGTTTGGTCATTTGTTCCAAGGCGACAATTCCAGCCGCAGCCAGGATTCCCACCTGCCGCATCCCTCCGCCCAACTGTTTGCGGATCCGATGCGCGCGATCGATAAAATCTCTCGATCCACACAACACCGACCCAACTGGCGCGCACAAACCTTTGCTCAGACAAAACGTTACAGAATCAACCGTGGAGGTCAGATTTTTAACATTCACATTTTGTGCCTCGGCTGCATTGAATATTCGCGCCCCGTCCAGATGAACCTTAATCCCTCGGTCATGAGCCAACTCAACAACTGCTTGAGTGTAGGCAGGGTCCTGGTATGTTCCACCACAGCGATTGTGAGTATTTTCCAGAGCAATCAAACGTGTAACAGGCTGGTGCGCATCATTCGCGCGGATCGCCGCGCGGATTTCTTCAAGCGCTAACGAACCATCCGGTTGATTGGGCAACTGCGCGGAGTGAATTCCACCTAACGCAGAAATCCCGCCCGCCTCATACAAAAAGGTATGCGCCGACTTACCCAGGATCACTTCATCCCCTCGCCCGCAGTGTGCCAGAATTCCTGCCAAATTGCCCATGGTACCGGAGGGAACAAATAATGCAGCTTCCTGTCCAACCATTTTGGCCGCCAGCTCCTGCAATCGGTTGACAGTCGGATCCTCCCCGTACACATCGTCCCCAACCGGAGCTTTGGCCATAGCCTCCCGCATTTCGGGTGTTGGTTGGGTAACGGTATCTGAACGCAGATCGACAAAATCCATTCTTCCTCCAAATTTATCGGGCAAAACCGTCAGTCTTCTACTGATTTTCCAATAATTCTAACAATTCTTTCAAATCGACAGGCAATGGCGCTTCAAACGTACGGGGAGTTTCCTCGCCAGGGAGTTTTACGCTAAGCCGGAGTGCGTGCAGGAAGTGCCGTTTGATAGGCAAGGTCTTATGCCGCCGCCCATAGATTGTATCGCCAACAATCGGGCAGTTTAGGAAGGCACAATGCAGGCGGATCTGATGCGTTCTCCCGGTCAAAGGATGAACCTCCAGAAGCGTGTGTTCACCCAGGCTTTCCAGGGTGCGATACTCACTGACCGCTGCACGCCCCTTGCCAGGCGGCTGGATCGCCATCTTCATGCGATGGGCCGGATCACGCCCGATCGGGGCTTCGACCCGTCCGCTCGGTGTGGGGGGGGCACCATCCACCAACGCCAAATAGACCTTCTCAACTTGGCGCAAACGGAACTGGTCCTGCAAAAAACGATGGGCGCGTTCGTTTTTGGCTACCAGGATCAACCCCGAAGTCTCTTTGTCAAGCCGATGGACGATTCCCGGTCGTTCCTCGCCGCCAATACCCTCTATTCCCGGTGCATAGCCTAATACAGCATGGACCAGTGTCCCGGTCTCGTGCCCAGCCGACGGGTGCACCACCATCCCGGCTGGTTTGTTGATCACCAGCAGGTCATCATTTTCAAAAATAATATCAAGTGGAATATCTTCAGGTTGTAAGTTACTCGGCACAGGTGGCGGGATGCGCACCTCAACCGAATCCCCCCGTTCCAGTTTTTGTCCGCTCTTTTGCGCGGCCAGACCATCAACCTTGACAAAGCCTTCTTTGATCAGACCCTGTAAACGTGACCGCGAAAATTCCGGCAGACACTCGACCAGGAAGTGATCCAGCCGCTCTTCATTCTCTTTCTGAAACTGAAGGCTGACCAACCGATCCGGCACCCGAACTATCCTTCTCCGTGAACTGTCTCAGCTTCCGATCCTTCTGCCATGTTTGAGGTCAACGATTCTGGCGAGCTGGATTCAGCCTGCGCCTGCTGCTCCTGTCGATCCTTGATCCATAATCCCAACAATAAAACTGCGACCCCGATCGAGATGCTCGAATCAGCCACGTTGAAAACCGGGAAATTACCCACTGAGATAAAGTCTGTCACACTGCCACTCATGGTCAAGCGGGATACCAGGTTACCTAACGCACCACCCAACTGCAACCCCATCGCCAGACGCAGGCTCCAATCACTGCGCTCGATTTGGGGATAGTAATAAATTATGATCCCGGCAACAACAAATGCCAGTATGGTAAACACCAACCAGGCGCCTTGAAATAATCCGAAGGCGGAGCCGGTGTTATACCAATTCACGATGCGTGCGTAAGGCTGCAGCCATTCCAGGTTTTGTGGCAGCCACGCCTGTCCCAGAGGCAGGTTCCGGCGCACCAACGCTTTGGTCCATTGGTCAAGACCGACCACAATTCCAGCCACAATAAACAAAAACCCGTAAGTTCGTAAAAATCGTTTCAATTTCACACCTCGTTAGCTGCGTGATTGTACTTCACTTTCCAGTTCAAAGGCCCAGAATTAATTTTAAACTTGCGATTCCCAATACCACGCCCAGCAGACGACGGACTGTCGTCCCGCTAAAATGCTGGCTTCCGTACGTCGCGCCAATCCAGCCACCTGCCAAGGCAGCCGCCCCCCAATACGGGATCTGAGCCGGTAGCGACATCACGCTCGTCCAATGACCAGCCAAACCGGCAATCGAGTTGACCAGGATAAAGACGGCCACCACTCCCGCAATTCGCAAAGGTCCGGCCCAACCGGCCAGAAGCAAAACCGGGCTGAGAAGGACCCCGCCCCCAATCCCAATCAAGCCGCCAACAAATCCGATCAGAGCTCCGATTACCAAGGCTACCCACAAAGGGGGAAGATTCTCTTCATCGTCACCCAATTGAGATTCAACCATAATCATACGGTAAGCAGCATATAGCAACACCAACCCCGTGATCAAATTATAGGAACGCCCGGTCAAGTTAATCGTGCCGCCCAGGAATGCCATTGGAATAGAAGTCAGGGCAAATGGCCATAACAACCTCCAGGAGAAATAACCAGCCCGACCGAACTTGTATATCGCGACCAGTGCAACCAGAATATTCAGCGACAAGGCCGCCGGTTTCATCACACCCGGAGCCAAACCGACCAGGCCAAAAATCGCCAGGTAGGCAGTGGCTCCTGAATGGCCGGCCGAGGCATACAGCAAGGCTGCTATGAAAACGGCCAGGGAGACAATAAGATTTGTAGAAATGAGCACTGAGGCCTCGGGCACAAGAAAGCCAGGCGTTTTGCCTGGCCAGAAAATAACTGCAGAGATTTTACCAGATCAATCTTCAATAAATGCACGCGGGACACGGGTGTTGATATTGGTCAGGATTTCATAGGGAATCGTACCAGCCCATTCAGCCAGGTTCTCGGCGCGGATTTGTTCTCCGCTTTCGGAGGCGCCGATCAGGATCACCTCGTCGCCGTTGAAGGCCGAGTCCTGCTCGATGTTGACCATCACCTGGTCCATGCAAATACGTCCGACTTGAGGATATTTTTTTCCGTGGATAATGACCTGGGCCTGGTTGGACATGCGTCGAAAGTAACCGTCGCCGTATCCGACGGGGACCGTGACGATCCGCACCGGATGGTCGGACTGCCAGATGGATCCATAACTGACCGGATGACCCGCCCGGGTCACTTTGAAATAAACCACACGCGATTTCCAGGCCAAGGCTGGTTGGACTGTAATCGTGCGCCGGGCTTCCTTGGAAGGGTAAACGCCGTAAAACAAGATGCCCGGTCTGACCATATCAAAATACGATTCGGGCAACTGTAAGATCGCCCCTGAATTAGCCATATGGCGGATCGGCATTGGCAGGCTGTGTTTTTCGTAAAAACTCAGCACCTCGTTGAAACGCTCCAGCTGCAAGCGGGCATGGTTCAGATCAGCCTCATCTGAGTTGGCGAAGTGCGAAAAGATGCCCTCGACTGAAATGTGACGGCAATTCAGAGCTGCTTCCTGCAAGGTGTGAGCGTTGTAATAATGTACGCCGATGCGCTCCATACCAGTATCAATTTTAAGATGGACTCTGGCTTTTTTACCCAATGCCCCGGCGGCTTCGTCGATTTGCTGCAAACGCTCGACCGAGGGAGCAGTCAGGGTCAGGTCGTGCGTGATGTAACCGGGTATCTGATCGCCCCAGATGCCACCCAGAACCAAAATCGGTGTTTGGACACCCTGCTCGCGCAGCAGGATGCCCTCTTCCAGCACGGCCACCCCGATGTAATCGACCTGCCGGTCGAGATATTTCGCGACCTCCACCAACCCGTGGCCGTAGGCATTGGCTTTGAGGATGATCATCACCCCGGCAGGCGATACTTTTTGGCGGATCGCCTGCAAATTACGACTTAATTGCGCCAGATTGACTTCCACGTAAGTCGAACGCAGGCCATTATCGGTCGCGATCGTCGGTTGGTTGATATTCATGCAGCTATTTTACACCCATGACTTCGCACTACCTTCCAATCTCGTTACCATCTCCGGTCGTGAGCAGAAACCAGACTTCAAAAATGGTACGACTTTTGTCATGAAAATCATTCATTTCACAAGTATAATCGCCTCATCGACAAAATCGAAAGAGAGATTTCCATGAAAATTGTAACCGACTGTGCAGCCGACCTGGAGAACGAAGAGCGCGCAGCGCTGGATATCGTCCAGGCTCCCCTTTACATTCAATTCCCAGAGGGGGAAGTCAACTCCGCCGACATTACGCCGGATGAGTTCTATGACCGCTTGGAGGCGATGCGGCCGGACATCCCCACCACAGCCCAGCCTTCCACCCGCGTTTTTACTGATATTTACAACAAATTGGCCGAGACCAGTAAAGACATCCTATCCATTCACATTTCGTCCGGCCTGAGTGGAACGATCAACTCAGCCCGTTTGGGCGCTGAAAACGTCAAGAAGTCGGTGGTCAACGTTCTTGATACGCTGACACTATCGGGTGGTCAACGCTTCCAGGTGCTGGCCGCAGCATGGGCTTCCAAAGCCGGGTGGAACCTCGAAGCGATCAAGGAACGCCTGGATGCAATCCGCGCCAGGACGGAAGTGATCTACACCCTGGATACGCTCGAATATCTGGCACGCGGGGGTCGTATTGGGCGCGTACAGGCGTTGATGGGTTCAGTGCTCAAAATCAAACCAATCATCCGCGTCGATCACGCTGACGGCAAATACAGCACGGTTGGCAAGGGACGCACCATCCCGCAGGCGATCAACAATATCGGCGATCATCTGGTCGAGATGTATGGCTCGATCCCATTGTGGGTGACGGTACTGCACGGTCGATTTGCCAATGGCGCTGATACCTTAACCGAGGCACTCAAAGAACGACTGAATATCCAAAAACTCGAGGTGCTGCGCATTTCCCCTGTGCTGGGCGTGCACACCGGACCGGGCATCGTCGGTGCGGCAGTTTTGCCTTATGAACTGGTCGAGGATCTGATGGACTAGTTTATAAACTGGACCCAAAACGTGCCCACACGGGCACGTTTTTTATTTGATCAAAAGGTGATCCTCTTATAAAACTATTCCTTTAGCGCCATATCCCTACCGGGGGTCTCTTCACGACCAGCGCCAAGCAACCTGGCCACCCCAAGTACGCCTCCTAAAAACGGCACGACGGATGGTAAAGCGGTCGGGATGGCCATCAGCACACCAACCAGCACGCCCTTACCGAATATAGAAACCTTCTCCTCAATCGGAGTGCCTGGAAATCATCTTCATCCAGTGAGTTGAAATGGATCAGCATTTCCCTTTCTACTTGCTTTGTCGGGCGTGAACCGCCACCAGCGTCACATCATCATCCTGGGGCGATCCCAGCTGGTACTCCTTGAGCATAGATAACAGGCGACCACAAACTTCCTGGGCCGAGAGTCCCCTCAGGCCGGTCAGCGCGGACTGAATGCGCTCAAGCCCGAAAGGCTCGCCCTCTGGATTGCGGCAATCAGTCAGGCCGTCGGTGTAAAATAACAGTGTCGATCCGGGAGTAAGCCAGATCGCGTTCTCGTCCAATACAATGTCCTCTACGATACCCAAAGCCATGCCCGTTTTGAAGGGAAGGCGCTCCACCTGTCCATCCGGACTCAGCAGTAATGGTGGCTCATGTCCCGCTCGGGCATACGCAAATTCGCCGGTTTTGCAATCCAACACACCATACAAGGTCGTGACGAACTGGGTGGACTTTTCCAAATGTGTAATGTGACGGTTTGCTTCCCGCATTACTTTTCCAGCTGGAAAGCCGTGCGCCGCTTCAGTGACGATCAAAGCATGCGCACGCGCCATAAAGATGGCAGAGGGGACACCTTTGTCAGCCACATCCCCGATCAACACACCGATTTTTCCCGTGCCCACCGGGAAGACATCGTAGAAATCACCGCCTACCTGGTGGGCCGGGACGACCAGGCCGCCGAAATCGAAACCAGACGTCTCAGGCAACACATCCGGCAGGATCGACATCTGGATGCCGGCGGCCACTTGTAGTTCGCGTTCGAGGCGTTCCTTCTCGATCAATTGTTCTTGCGCGTCCTTGAGTTCGTTGTAAGCTTTTTGGAGTTGGCGATTCTTCTCGGTCAGATCGTGGAAGGTGGCGTCATTGGTCGAATCCAAGCGCTCGCTGAGCACGCGCACCATGGAGTATGCCAGCATCGGCTGGCGCAGCAGCAATTCATTGAATTCCTGACGGGTCATGACCAACAAAACAGCTGCACTCCGTGCGCGTACGCTGGCTGTGCGTACCCCTCCGGGCATCAACAGGCTCATCTCACCCAGATATTCACCGGGTCCGAGAGTGTTGAGCAATAATTCTTCAGGCGAGTCAACCGCCATCACAATTTCCAACTCCCCCTCGACAACCACATAGAAACTATCGCCGACCTCGCCTTCACGAAAGACGATCGTCCCCATTGGAACTTCGAGCACGCCCAATGTTTCAACTAGATGGCGTAATTCTGCCAATGGCAGATCATTGAAAAGCGGGATTTTTGCAAGCAGGGATTCGTTCATCGGCTACCAATCAAGGATGAATTTTTACTCACCCCGCAAATCCATCACTTCTTTACCAGCTAATTTGTCCTGGATGCGTTGGGCAACCGTGTCGAGATGCCGCGGCTGGTGAACAAAATCCAGATTATCCGTACGAATGGTCAATACCGGGCATAAGTCGAACGCCCCCAGCCACTCATCGTAAAACGTATCGAGTAGTGAGAGATACTCTTTCGATATGCCTGTCTCCATATTGCGGGCGCGTTGATGAATACGCTCCATCAGAACATCCACCGGAGCCTTCAAATAGATCAGTAAGCCCGGGCGCGGCAAGCTATTTACGATCAGGTCAAACAGGCGTCGATAAGCCAGATAATCACGTTCGGAGATATTGCCCATATGGTGCAAAGCCCGCGCAAAGATATACGCGTCTTCATAGATACTGCGATCCAAAATGGCGGAACGCTGGTCCCGTGCGGCTTCTAGATATTGCTCCGCGCGATGTCCCAGGAAGAATACCTGTAAATGGAACGACCAGACACGCATGTCATCGTAAAAATCGGAAAGATAGGGATTGTCGGCCACCGATTCGAAACCGGTCCACCAGCCAAGCCGACCGCCGATCCGCTCGGTTAACGAAGTCTTTCCGACACCAATGTTGCCAGCCACCACTACCAGATGCTTGGTCATATCTCGTTCCTTTTAGCGAAAGTTCGAACTGACGATTATTGTACTTCCAAATAGGACCTGAATGAGATTGGGATAACGGTATAATCCGCGCATGTTTGCCTACCTGCTGCAAGGTCTCACCCTCGGGCTGGCCGCTGGAACCCAGCCGGGTCCGTTCCAAACCTACCTCATCAGCCAATCCTTGCGCCAGGGCTGGAAAAAGACCTTGATTGCCGCCTTCGCACCGCTGGTTAGTGATGGGCCGATCGTAACCCTGGTATTGCTGGTATTAAGCCAGATCCCAAATTGGTTCCAGCGTTTACTCCAGATTGCCGGTGGACTCTTCGTCCTGTACCTGGCCTGGGGTGCCTACAAAGCCTGGCGAGATTTTGCCCCTGAACGAATAACCGATGAGGCCTCAAGTCGTCAGAGCTTGCTGCATGCCGGACTGATGAACGCCCTCAGTCCCGGCCCTTATCTTTTTTGGAGTTTCGTCAATGGCCCGATCGTGATCCAGGCCTGGCGCGAGTCTCCGGCCAACGCCCTGAACTTCCTGTTCGGGTTTTACGGCGGGATGATCGCACTCAACGCCGCCATTATCCTGCTGTTCGGTCTGGCGACGCGTTTCGGAAACCGGGTCCGCCGGGGGCTGCTCGGCGCCTCCGCCCTGGCCCTGGCCGGTTTCGCAATCTTTCAGTTGTGGCAGGGGATATTCTTAAAATAACCAGTTGAGGCGCAGAGAGTTGCGCCCCAACTGATCAGACCGTCTCCAACGTCCCGCGACGCTTGGCCTGGACTTCCACCCAGGCGAACAGGGCATAACCCAAAAAACCGTACAGCAAACCAATCCCAAATTCACCCAGCAGTAACGGAGTGACCTGTTGCAGACTGGCTCCGGCGATCAGCAAACGGGCCGAGGCAATTCCGCGCGTCAGCGGTAGCAGATTGGATATCGCGCGCATGAGCACCGGTAGGGTAGTGATATCGACATTGGCGCCGGAGAAGATCAACAGGGCAAAATAGACGAAATTATTGACGAACATCACGTTGACCGTAACCAGGCTCAGGCAGCCCATCAGCAAACCCAACCCGCAGGTACTGATCGTGGTAACCAGGATGGTCAAGCCTAAAGCAGGTAAATTTGTATGCGAAAGGTTCAAGCCAAGCAGCACCACACCCCAGGTGAAGGCTATCACCACGCCCAGCATCCCGTCGATCACGTGCATGAAAGCTCGCCCGAAGAACATCATCAGGCGGTTGGCCGGGGTACCGAATAAATAAACCAGCGTCCCGGCCCAACGATCCCCGCCGATACTCATCGTTACCCCGTAAATCCCGCTGACAGCCGCGATCTGCAGCGCATTTCCGATCACATAAAACTGCGCGTTGCCTTTGCCCGTGGCGTACGTTCCCAGAAAGGTGAAGAACAACATCTGCGCCAAAGGCATGATGATCTTGGAAGCCAGGTAACTGATCGGTCGCAGCCAGGCAAACAAAGCGATGTAAGAAAGTAAAGTACCTTGCCAGAAAAGGCGAAGATTATTGATGATCGTGCGCATGGGATTACTCCACGTCCAGGGTCGCATCTACACGCGCCTTGTATAACATCAACTTGAAAAGCCGGCTGGCAATGAACAGATCGATCAGGCTGAAGAGCAGCATCATGCCCCAGGCGAAGAGCGTCTGGTTGACGGGCATGCCGCCGGTCGAAGTGCCGTGCAGGGCGACCGCCGCCCAGTAGGGCGGGAGCAGGTAGCTGATCGGGGTCGTCCAACCGGGCAACAAGGCCACCGGGAACAGAAACCCGCCCAGGATATACACCGGGAATTCCATGGCATTCTGCCATTGCTGAACTTCGCGATACATCACGAAGACCGGCGCAATCGTAATCCCAAAGCTAATGAAGGCGAAGACACTCAACAACAACGAGACGATGAAAAGCAGCGGCTGCGCGATGCTCAAGGAATAGCCGAAGAACAAAGCAGCCAGGATATACGCCACCACCATCGAGAGCAATGACTGGACCACATTGGCCAGGTTTTTGCCAAAGACGATCACTTCAAACGGGGTCGGCACCGCAACCAGACTCTCGAGTGTGCCCTGCCAGCGCTCGTTGTTGATGCTGTTGCCGGAGATAAACAGCAAACTGCTCCACAGACCCGTCAGGCCGGAGCCGACCACCACGAAGATCGCATAATTCGCGCCCTTATCCTTCAGCATCCACAGGCCCAGCAAGGCGATCATGATCGGCTGGAACAGGATCGTAAAGATGATGAAACCATCCGTGATCTGGAAGCGCAGGGTCATCTCGGCCACCGTCAGCATGGTGCGCCAGTATGTAACCAGGTTCTTTAAGCTCATACCTGCCCTCCAACCAGGCGCACGTAAGCGTCTTCCAGGGTTGGCTCACGGACGACCACCCGTCCCACGCGCGAGTCGCTCAATGTTGACATGATATCCGGCACCGCCTCCGCACCGCGCGGAGTCTGGATCAGCAACATCTGGCGCTGGTCGTGTTCCTGGACGGAAAGCGCATCAACAAAGCTCAGAGCGCGAAGTTTTTCGACGATTTCTTGCGGCACGCCGTAGGTCTCCACCTCGACCACCGATAAATCCGAGACGTGTTTCTTCAGGCCGGTGGGTGAATCCAGGGCGACGATACGACCCTGGTTGATGACCGCGATGCGCTGGCAGAGCGCATCCGCTTCGAACATGTAATGCGTGGTCAACAGGATGGTTTTATTTTGAGATTGCAAATCGCGGATCATCTGCCGGAACTCGCGCGCACCGACCGGATCGAGTCCGATGGTCGGCTCGTCCAGGAACAGGATTTCCGGATCGTGCAGCAGCGTGCGGGCTACATGCAGACGCTGTTTCATGCCGCGCGAGTAACCTTCCACGCGTTCGTTGCCACGGTCCTTCAGCCCGACCAGCTCCAACAGATAGGGAATGCGCTCCCCGGAAACCTCAGGCTCAACGTGATACAGGCTGGCAAAATAACGCAGGTTATCGATCCCGGAAAGACGCCAGTACAGTCCGCGCTCACCCCCAAAAATGAACCCGATGCGCTTGCGAACTTCATGGTCCTGTTTGACCACATCGAAACCCGCCACACTCGCCGTTCCGCCAGTCGGGATTAAAAGCGTGGTCAGCATCTTAACCGTCGTGGTCTTCCCGGCACCGTTGGGACCCAGCAGGCCAAACAATTCTCCCCGACCGATCTCGAAGGAGATATCTTCGACCGCCACGACTTCCTTGATCGAGCGCCGGATGACACCGATTTTAGCGCGATAGATGCGTTTGAGATGATGTACTTCGATTGCA
>CAYOUV010000029.1:0-25612 GCA_964407265.1 uncultured Anaerolineaceae bacterium
TGGTAGGACGGCTCATCGTACAAGACACTGAAACCGCCGCCGCTGCCGATGCTGTTGCCGAACTCGTTCCAAACTACCTCACCCTGGTAAGTTCCCGGGGCCGGGTTGGCAGAGGGGTCGCAGCCGAGTTGTGATAGGCAGTAATCCGCGGCGTGCAGTTCGGTGCCACCGACTGCTGTAACCAGGGGATCGCTGGCGGGTGATGAGGCTGCTTTGACATAAGACGAGCCATCACAGGTTGGCTGTGCTGCGCCTTCATCCCCTGAAGAGGCAAAGAGGGTGATATTCTTCTGCGTTGCTTCGGCGAAGACCTGATGCTGTTGTACAAGCAGGTTCGAATCCATACAGCTTTCGTTCTCGCCGAAACTCTGGGAGATGACATCGCCGAGATTGTTGTCTACGGCATACTTGGTCGCGCTCAGGATGTCGGCATCATCATTCGATTTGGCCAGATCCAGTACGATATTTGCGCCGGGGGCAATGGCATGCGCCCAAAGTACATCCAACGAAATTTCTTCAGCCCAGCCGACCATATTGCCGTCATTCGCGTCGAAAGCTGTCAGGCCATCCGGTGCAATCTGGGTAAAAGTACCCAGGCTGGGATCATTGGGGTTGCCCAACCCATTCAGGCTTGGTAGGCCGTAGAAATTATTGTAGTAATTGAGTTGCGCCACGATATTGGGGGACTGGAATGCGTCGACAATCACGATTGTCCTTCCGTGGCCGTCGAAGCCAGCGTTAATGAGCGTGTCGATATTGTAGGCATGACGCATCTGAAACGGGTCATAACAGACCGCAGCGGACAGGCCCACCTGGCAGCTGAAAAGGCCGTAATTCGGGCCGGCGACACTGGCAGGGACCGCTTGTGGCCCTTTTACGAGAAGCGGTGCGGCCGAAGAGCTCGTGCTTTCCAGTCCGCCTGCCATTGGGAAGCCTGCACCCAGCAGCATGGTAACGCTTAGAAGAACACTGAAGAACTTGGCTTTCATATGTTATTCCTCCATGTGAAATTTTGAGACGATTCAATACGGCTAAAGTTGGGATACGTGTTTAATTTTTTTTCACACCTCCTGGAGAACAAAACAACCGCCGAATGAGATTCGGCGGCCTGTCAACCTGTATGTCTTCTGCAGATTGGGCAGGTCATACGGTGCAATCCCTTTTCAGGCGGAATTGCATTGGGCAGATAACTTCTAATACTATATTACCAATTCATTAAAATTTCAATACTAATTACATGAAAATTATCTAATACAAGTTTATCCCCATTTTTCAAGTCACCTTCGCTGCAATCACCGATAAAGGTATTCTATTCGGAGAAGGTCAGCACTCGTCCCTGCAAACACTCGACCAACCGGTCGGTAGGGTGGCGATCTGGTTGAATTAAGGTCTGCGCCCTAGGGTATTTCAGGCCTGCGCTTGATTTCAATCGCGCCCCATCCCTGTATGCTATAGGTAGAGCTTTCCCATCATCAGCATTCTGGAGGTGGCTTATGAGTCTTCCAAAACGACGTAGGTCATTGCGTCTGGCCTTGATCATCCTGGGGGCACTGACCTTGCTGCTGGTCGCAGCAGCCTGGCATGGCCAAACAGCCATCGCCCGCGCCGGTCGACCCATCGACCAGACAGCCCAGGCATTGAACGCGGTCCCGGTGAGCATCAGCCCGCCCACTCCGGAAGAAAACAGCTGCCTGCATTGTCACATTGGCGGTGAGAATAAGAACCTGTGGACCCCGCTGGCGCGCTGGTCGGTCTTCGGGACATTCGGACTGGTATTCGTCTTTGGCATTTACCGCTCAGCCAGTGTCTGGACCCAGCGCAAACCCTGGAAGCCGCTCACCGTCCGCACCGCTGAGTGGGTCGATGAGCGCTACCAAATTTCCCAACCGCTCTCCAAAATCTTAAGTAAGCCCGTACCGCGCTTCGCCCTCAAGTGGTGGTACTGCCTGGGGGGCATCACGGCTTTCCTGTTCGTGGTCCAGGGCCTAACCGGTATCATGCTGGCCTTCTATTACAAGCCCAGCGCCGACCTGGCCTACGCCAGCATCCAGTTTATCGAAAACGAAGTGCGCTTCGGCGCAGCGGTCCGCGCCATCCATCACTGGGCGGCCAACGGCATGATCGTCCTGTGCGTGGCGCACATGCTGCGGGTCTTCATCATGGGGGCCTACAAAAAGCCGCGCGAACTGAACTGGGTCAGCGGCGTGACCCTGCTGATCCTGACCCTGGCCTTTGGGTTCACCGGTTACTTGCTGCCCTGGGACCAGCGTGCATTTTGGGCCACCACCGTTGGCACGGAGATCGCCGCCAGCATCCCGGTTATCGGGCAGTTGGCGCTGGTCTTCCTGCGCGTCGGCTGGGACGTAGCTGACCTGACGCTCAGCCGCTTTTACGGCCTGCATATCATCATCGTCCCGCTGGCGACTGTGGCTTTCATGCTGGTGCACTTCATGATGGTGCGCCGGCTGGGCATCAAGCAACCTTTGTAGGAGGAGAGCATGGCAACCACTAATCCTGAAACCCACAAGGACACAATTCCCTTTTATCCGGATCATCTCAGCACGGAGGTCAAGGTCATGATCGGAATCGTCGTGCTGGCGCTGCTGGTTGGGGTCCTGGGTATGCTCTTCCCGGTTGGTCTGCAGCCTCCAGCTGACCCGATGGACACGCCTGCCCACGTCAAACCGGAGTGGTATTTCCTGGCTTTATACCAATTGCTGAAATTCATCCCTAAGACGATTGGGGCGCTGATCCCGGTGTTGCTGGTGCTTATGCTGGCCTTGTGGCCCTTCTTCGATAGGAAGCAGGACACGAAAAAGGCGACCCGCATCCGCCTTATCGCCGTGACGGCCGGTTTGATCCTGTTGATCGCACTAACCATCTGGGGGGAGGTGAGCTGAGATGAATCGCCGCGACTTCCTCAAACTTTTTGGATCGCTGATCGGGGTCGGCGTGATCGGGACGCCGGTTGTATCCTATTTTTACCCTCCCAAGTTGGAGGAGATGCCCACCGAGCCGGTGCTGGTCTGCGCCGAGGACGAGTTGCCGCTTGGCGCGGCGAAGATGGTCAAATTCGGGCGCTACCCGGCCATTGTAGTGCACATCGCGGAGGGACTGAAAGCCTACTCTGCGGTCTGTACCCACTTTGCCTGCATCGTCAAGTGGAACGCAGAGGCGCAGCGCCTGGACTGCCCCTGTCACGACGGTTATTTCAGCCCGCAGGACGGCAGCGTGGTTTCCGGCCCGCCGCCCACACCGTTGATGGCATTGGCGGCCGAGGTGGTAGATGGGCACATCTATGTCAAGGTTGGAGGTGAGTCATGAGCGTCGAAGCCAGCGCTAAACCCAAGACCAGAATCTCCTGGGAGGCCTTGCGCGCCAAAACCTTCCCGCGCGTGCGCGATTTCTTTGTGCACGTCCTGGGGCAAGTGCGTATCCTGCGCAAGGCTTATCCCGGCCTGATGCACGCCCTGCTTTTCTGGGGCGTGACCATCCAGGCGATCGGTACGGCCATCAATCTGATGCAGATGCAGCTCTTCACGCCTTTTGCGCTGACGGATTTTCCGCGCCAGGGCTGGTACCTGGCTTACGAGTTGACCATGGATCTGGCCGGGGTCGCCATCCTGCTGGGCGTGCTGCTGGCGGCCTTCCGCCGCTACGTGCTGCGCCCCAAGACGCTTGAGACGCGCTGGGATGATAGCTACGCCCTGGCGATGTTGTTCGGGATCGCGCTGGTCGGTTTTACGAATGAAGGCCTTCGCCTGCTAGCGACTCGCCCAGCCTGGGCGGCCTGGTCGCCGGTTGGGAACTGGGTCGCCGGGCTGCTGGCAGCCGCCGGGGTCTCGCCTCAAGGGGCCGTGGTCTGGCATGACCCGTTAGTTTACCTCCACGTTGGCCTGGTGCTGACGCTGGTGGCCAGTATCCCCTTCACTAAATTGCGCCACCTGGTCAACACGCCGCTCAACATTTTGACACGCAGACTGCGCCAGACCGGGACATTAGAAAAGATCGAAGAGATCGAGACTACCGAGTTGCTTGGGGCTGGCAAAATCACGGAGTTTACCTCGCAGCAACTGCTCTCGTTTGACGCCTGCGTGCGCTGCGGGCGTTGTGAAGAAGTCTGCCCGGCCAGCTTCAGCGGCATGCCCTACTCGCCACGCGAGTTCATCCAGTCCCTGCGGACGGCCATGCTGGACACGCTGGTCGCGGGCAATGGTCACGGCGACCAGGAATTGCTCGGTGCAGCGCTGCCCGAAGAACTGCCCTGGTATTGCACCACCTGCGGTGCCTGCTTCGAACAGTGCCCGGCTTTTGTCAGCCCGGTGGACGAGATCATCGACCTGCGTCGCTACCAGGTGCTGACCACCGGGCAGATGCCCAAGTCGGTCGGGGACACGATGCGCAACCTGGAACGCCAGGGCAATCCCTGGGGCATGCCGCCGGAAAACCGTATGGCCTGGGCCGATGGGCTGGAAGTGCGCGAATTGTCTCCCGGTGATCAGACGGATGTGCTGCTCTTCACCGGTTGTGCTGCGGCCTTCGACGAGCGCAATAAGAAAGTCGTGCGCGCACTGGTGCGGCTGATGCAGAACGCCGGCGTGGATTTTGCCGTATTGGGTTACGACGAGATGTGCTGCGGTGAGACTGCCCGCCGCCTGGGACACGAGTACCTGTTCCAGGAGTTTGCCAGACAAAATATCGAAACTCTGGGTCGGGTCAAGTTCGAGCGCCTGGTCACGGCCTGTCCGCACTGCTTTAATACGCTCAAGAATGAATATCCGCAGATGGGCGGGGACTTCAAGGTGCAGCACTATACCGAACTTTTGACCGAGTTGAGTCTGCCGGTTAGCCAGGCAAACGGGAACGGCGCACACGCAAATATCACCTACCACGACTCCTGTTACCTGGGCCGCTACAACGGGATTTATGACCAGCCTCGCCAGTTGCTCGATCAGGCTGGGGTGCAGCGGGTCGAGATGGCACGCCAGGGAGAGAACTCCTTCTGCTGCGGTGGTGGCGGCGGTCAAATGTGGCTTGAAACGGATGCCAACACGCGCATCAATCATCGCCGCCTGGCCGACTCGCTGGATGTCAAAGCTGAGGTAGTTGCCACAGCCTGCCCGTACTGTCTGCTGATGTTCGACGACGCCATCCGTTCCAAGGGTCTAGGCGACCAAATTAAAGTCATGGATATTGTCGAAATCCTGGAAACCAAGATGCAGGAAGAAGTTTCTGGAGGTAAATCATGAACACTGAATGGACCTTGAATACACATGGCGATCCGCTCGGTACCTTGCAAAAATTTATCGCGGCGTTGTGGAGACAGACCAACCTGGACGCGATGGTAGTCCCCCCCGGTATTGAGAATGGATCCTTGCTTAAGACGCCGGAGCAGTTGAAATCGGTCAATCCGTTCCAACCGCTGATGAAAGCCAATACCGCCCGCCGGGTGGTTGAGGCAGCCCAAAAATCTTCAGAAACACGTCTGGGCGTGCTCCTGCGCCCGTGCGAGATGCGCGCCTTGCATGAGATGGCTGCTCGTGGCGCAGTCAGGACGCAGGACCTGTTAATCATTTGCGTGGACTGCCTGGGCACTTTCCCGGCGGAAGAGTACGAATGGCGCGCCGCGCGCTCAGCCAAGAGCCTGACCAAAGAAGCTTTGCGCTTCGCTCCACAAGGTGGGATTTCCGCATACCGCTACCGACCGGCTTGTCAGATGTGCACCCAACCCGGTGCTGTGGGCGGGGATGTCAATATTGGAGTGCTCGGCCTGCCGGTGCGCCAGTCCATGCTGGTTCAGGCTCGCAATGGCAAACTTGTGCTCGAGTCCCTCACGGATGGAATGGCTGAGGGGGTTTTGGTCGCAAAGCGAGAGAAAATGCTGGCCAAGATTTCCGATCGTCACGGTCAGACCCGCAAACGTGTGATCAACGGTCTGAATGCAAATTTGCCGGCCGATCTGGATGCGCTCATGGACCAGTTCGAGGCCTGTGGCGAATGCCAAAGCTGTCTGGATGTCTGTCCGATCTGTTCGGTCGATTATCCGCGCCGGGTCAAGGGGGGGCGGATGCAACGTGAAGATCTGGTCAACTGGTTGGTCTCATGTGCCGGCTGCGGCATGTGTGAGCAGGCCTGCCCGAAATCCATGCCATTGAGCAGCATCTTCAGCCGCGTCCGCGATCAGATCGAAGTCGAACTGGCCCTTTAGGGTAGTGAAACCACTCACAGGGTACGCCGAGTGCGTGCCCTGTTTTTTATTTCTATAGAAGATGGGTTATGATTGCAGAAATACTTCCTTTTTTCCGGAAGGATCAGAATGAACTGTCCAAAATGCGGCACAGAATTGGTGAAGAAGTCCTACAAAGGACTGTTCGAAACGGATACTTGCCCGAATTGCCGCGGGATGTGGCTGGATTTCGACGAACTGGACCGGTTGGAAGATACGGTCTTCGATCAGGATGAGCGCAAAGGCTCCCTGGTACATCGTCCCCAAACCACAAAGTATCGCTGTCCGATGTGTGAGGGACCCCTGCAGGAATTCCAGTACCGGCTCTACGATCTGAAACTGGAATATTGTGCGCAGAACGATCACGGTTTCTGGTTGGATGCCGGCGAGGGGGGAAAGATTATCGAGATCATGCAGCGGCATGCCGCCAACAATCAGCGCAAATTGATGTCTGAAACCGAGTGGCGTCATTTTCTCAAGGACATGCATGCTTTCATCAAGAAACAGCCCTGAGAAAATCGGTTATACTTTCAGGCTGCTTCTATGACGACTTTCATCCGCAATTTCTGCATTATCGCCCACATCGACCACGGTAAATCTACCCTGGCCGACCGCCTGCTGCAACTGACCGACACCATCTCCGAGCGTGATATGACCGAGCAGGTGTTGGACGCTATGGATCTGGAACGCGAAAAGGGCGTGACCATTAAAGCCTCGGCTGTGCGCATGAATTACACGGCCAAAGATGGCCAGGCTTATGAACTCAATCTGATCGATACTCCCGGTCACGTGGACTTCGGCTACGAGGTCAGTCGTGCCCTCAATGCTTGCGAGGGTGCTGTGCTGGTGGTGGATGCCAGCCAGGGGATCGAGGCGCAAACCCTGGCGAATCTGTACTCTGCCATTGAAGCGGATTTAGTGATCATTCCCGTCATCAACAAAATCGACCTGCCTTCTGCCCGGCCGGATGAAGTGGCCGAGGATATCGCCTCGCTGCTGGGCGTGGAGGCTGACGACGTGATTCGCATCTCAGCCAAATCGGGCTTGAACGTTGAAGATGTGCTGGAAGCTGTCGTCGAAAAAGTGCCCCCGCCCCCGGGTGAGTCCGATGCGCTGCTGCGGGCGCTGGTGTTCGATTCTCACTATGACTCCTACAAGGGCGTGATCGCCTATATCCGCGTTGTCGAAGGGTCCTTATCGTCGACAGATACCCTGCGCATGATGGCAACCAGGACGAATATTAAACCGGTCGAGATCGGTATATTTGCCCCCAATCTTAAACCGGTCAAGGACCTCTCGGTCGGCGAAGTCGGTTATATCGCCACCGGCTTGAAGACCGTGCAGGAATGCCGCGTTGGTGACACTTTTACCAAGGCCTCAACCCCGGCAGACAAGCCGTTGCCCGGTTACCGTCAGCCCAAACCGATGGTCTTTGCCGGCATTTACCCGGTCGACGCTGACAATTACCCCGACTTGCGCGATGCGCTCGATAAGTTGCAACTCAACGATGCTTCGCTTGTTTTCCAGCCTGAGACTTCGCAGGCCCTGGGCTTCGGCTTCCGCGCCGGTTTCCTGGGTCTGTTCCACATGGAGATCATCCAGGAGCGCTTGGAACGAGAATACCTGTTGGATGTGCTTTTCACTGCCCCCTCGGTCGAATACGAGGTCGTACTGCGCGATGGCTCAAAGTCCCTGATCGATTCGCCCGCCGAATTACCCGAAGAAGCCCAGGTCGAGGAAATTCGCGAGCCGTGGATGACGATCGAGATCATCACGCCGACTGACTATTACGGTCCAATCATGGATCTGGTCACCAAGCGGCGCGGCGAGTTCAATGGGCAGGATTATCCTGCCCCGCACCGTGTGCAGTTGAATTACACCATCCCGCTCTCCGAATTGATCGTCGATTTCTTCGATGAACTCAAATCACGCACACGCGGTTACGCCTCGCTCGATTATCAGTTTGCCGAATATCGATCCGATGACCTGGAAAAACTGGAAATCCTGGTCAACGGCGAATCGGTTGATGCGCTGGCTTCCATCGTCCACAAGAAAGATGCCTACCACAAAGGACAACGCTTTATCACCAAGCTGAAAGGGATCATCCCGCGCCAGTTGTTCGAGGTCGCCATCCAGGCTGTAGCCGGTGGACGGGTCATCAGCCGTGCCAATGTCAAGCCGGTCCGCAAAGATGTGCTGGCGAAGTGCTACGGCGGTGATATCTCCCGTAAGAAAAAGCTGCTCGAGAAACAAAAGCGCGGTAAAAAACGTCTGAAGATGGTCGGCAACGTGGAAATCCCTCAAGAAGCTTTCATGGCCGTGCTCAGGTTGGAAGAGGAATAAGATTGGTTTAGCGGGCAACAGGCTGCCTTGCCCGAATGGAAGAAATTATGTCTCGTATCCTGAAAGAATCCCGCCGCTGGTTGCCCGGTGTGCTCATCAGCTTGATTTTCATCATCGTCCTCGCCCGCAGCGTGGATTGGCAAAGTGCGGGGAAGGCCATCCACGCGCTCGATTACCGTTATCTCGTCCCCTTTACCCTGCTTTACTTTGCTTCCACCGGTAGCCGCGCCATGGCCAACCGTACTCTCTTGAACGGCAAGCCGACCTTTCGTCAGTCTTTCGGCGCCTTGATGCAGGGCTACCTGCTCAACAACATTTTGCCGCTGCGCCTGGGTGAGTTGGGACGGGCTTTCTTACTCGGACGCAAGGCGGACCTGGCCACCTTCCACGCGCTCTCTTCCATTGTGATTGAACGGGCTTACGACCTGGCTTTTGCCGCCATGCTGCTGATCGGGACTTTGCCCTTCGTCCTGGGCGACGAGGTTTCCTGGGCCCGGCCCGCGGCTCTGACTACGCTCGGGCTGGTCGTCGTTGGTCTGCTTTCGCTGCACCTGATCGCCCGCTTCCGCCTGCCCTTGCGCGGATGGGTGGACCGCCTTGCCGGGCGGATTCCCGTCCTCGAGCGACATGTCCTGCCGCGCATCGACTCATTCCTGGACGGCTTATCAGCCTTGACCAGTCTGCCGCGCTTTGCGCTCAGCTCCTTCTGGATGCTTTCGACCTGGTTCTTTGGGGCTGCCAACTACTACGTTTTGCTGCTGGGATTTGTGAAAAGTACCCCGTTATGGGCCAGTATCTTCAGTATGGGCGCCGTCTCGCTGGGCATCGCCCTCCCCTCTGCCCCGGCTTCGCTGGGTGTGTTCGAAGGGACCATGGTGGCAGCCCTGGCGGTGATCCCGACAGGTGTAAACACTGTCGGGATGATTGGCATCGATAGCGGTACGGCATTGGCTTATGCTGTCTTGCTGCATTTCTTGCATATTATTTTCTCCGGTGTCATCGGCATGCTGGCCTTCACGCGTGATGGGGAAAGCTTGATGAGCGTCTATGCTCATTTGATGCCAAAGGCAAAAGGGACTACGCCCCTCGATCACCCGGATTGATTTGGAGCACCATGATGAAAAAATTTTTAATTACCGGTGGGGCTGGTTTTATTGGTTCGAACTATGTGCATCGTCTGCTCGAACGTGGTGAGGACGTCACTGTTTTCGACAACCTTTCCCGTGCCGGAGCACCGCGCAATCTGGACTGGCTGAAATCCGTGCATGGCGAGAACGCATTCGAGTTGGTGGTCGGTGATGTGCGCGATGCTGACTCGATTACCAAAACTGCACGCGCTGCAGACGTGATCGTTCACCTGGCAGCCCAGGTGGCCGTGACCACTTCAGTCACTGATCCGCGCCCGGATTTCGAGATCAACGCCCAGGGAACCTTCAACGTGCTTGAAGGGGCGCGTCTTTCGGGGCGCAACCCGATCGTGGTTTACGCCTCGACCAATAAGGTTTATGGCGGCATGGACGATGTGAAGGTGATCGAGGATGCCACCCGCTGGCGCTACGCTGACCTGCCTTTCGGCGCACCCGAGACCCAACCGCTGGACTTCCACTCACCGTACGGCTGCTCAAAAGGGGCGGGCGATCAGTACGTGCGTGATTATTCCCGCATCTACGGCCTGCCGACGGTGGTCATGCGCCAGTCCTGCATCTACGGTCCGCGCCAGTTCGGGGTGGAGGACCAGGGCTGGGTAGCCTGGTTTGTGATCGCCGCTGTGACCGGACGCCCGATCACGGTCTACGGCGACGGCAAACAGGTGCGCGATTTATTGCACGTCTACGATTTACTGGATGCCTACGACCTGGCATTGGAGAAAATTGAGACAGCAGCCGGGCAGGTCTTCAATCTGGGCGGCGGCCCGCAAAACACCATCGCCATCTGGACCGAGTTCTGTCCTTTGCTGGAAAAGCTGCTCGGCAAAACGCTGCCCGTTTCGCGCGGTGACTGGCGTCCCGGCGACCAGAAAGTCTTTGTGGCCGATATCCGCAAAGCCGGGCAGGTGCTGGGCTGGAAGCCCAAATACGACGTCGAAACCGGCGTGAAGCAGCTATATGATTGGGTCAGCGCCAACAAGGACCTTTTCAAAAACCTGTAAGGCGAAATACGAGCGCCCGTCAAATCTTGTGTTAATATACATCGATTAGAATTTACCCATCATGAGCCACGCCCATACCCATTTTGGTGATGCCACCCGTCAAACTGTCCGCCGCCTGGCGTTTTCGCTGGGACTGACGTTGCTGTTTGTAGTGGTCGAGATCTTCGCCGGTGTGTTTGCCAACTCCCTGGCGCTGCTGACCGACGCGGCGCATAACTTCACCGACGTACTGGCGCTGGGCCTGAGTTGGTGGGCGCTGCGCGTCACCACCCGTCCGGCAAATTCCGAGAAGACTTACGGCTACCATCGGGCTGGGATCCTGGTTGCGTTGATCAATTCAACCACGCTGGTCGTGATCGCGCTGGGTATTTTTTACGAGGCTTACCAGCGGTTGGCGAATCCGCCCCAGGTCCAGGCTGATGTTTTGATCGGAGTCGGGATCGTGGCGGTCATCGTCAACCTGGTGACAGCTCTCTTGGTGCGGCGCGGTTCGGAGCACGACCTTAATCTGCGTTCCGCTTTCCTGCACTTGATGGGCGACGTGCTTTCCACGATTGGCGCGGTCGTGGCTGGATTTATTATCCGCTTTACCGGTGCAAATTGGGTCGATCCGCTCGTCAGCATTCTAATCGGTCTGCTGATCCTGTGGAGCGCCTGGGGCATCCTGCGTGAGTCGGTTGATATCCTGATGGAGGCCACCCCGGCCGGGATCGACTTGGATCAGTTGATCACGGATATCCGTGCCATTCAGGGTGTGCAGGATATCCACGACCTGCACGTCTGGAGCATCAGCCGCGGCCTGCGTACACTCTCGGCTCACCTGGTCACCGACGATCTTGCCATCAGCCAGGGCGCAGAAATCCAGGAACGGGTCAGTGAAGTGTTGTATCAAAAATATGAAATCGCCCACGCCACCTTGCAGCTTGAATGCGAAGGCTGCTATCCGGGCCTGCTGTATTGCGATATCACCGAAGTCAATCACCAACACACCTAATGCGCATTCTTACCGTCCTGACTTATTACCGTCCACATACTTCCGGTCTGACGATCTATGCCGAACGCCTGGCACGGGCTCTTGCGCGGCGCGGTCACGAGGTGACCGTCATGACTACCCAATATGATAAATCCCTGCCACGTGAAGAGCAGCTGGATGGCGTGCGGATCATCCGCATCCCGGTTGCTTTTCGGATCAGCAAGGGCACGCTTGCCCCGACATTTGGCTGGGTTGCCACCAAACTTGTCTCCCAGCACGATGTGGTCCAGTTGCACCTGCCGCAATTCGACGCCCCTGGCGTGGCCTTTCGCGGGCGGCTGTTTGGCAAACCCACTGTATTGACGTATCACTGCGACTTATTGTTGCCACCCGGGCCTTTCAACCGAATTGTGAATCTGGTGATGGATTTCCAGAACAATATGGCCGGTCTGCTGTCCGATCATATTGTCACCTATACCCAGGATTATGCTGATAACTCGCCGTACCTCTCGCGCTATAAGCACAAACTGACTCCGATTCTGCCACCGGTTGAACTTCCCCCGGCAGAACGCGGTTCGATCGAAGCGTTTGCCCGAGACCACCATACTGCTGAACGCCGCCCGGTAATCGGCATGGCTGCACGATTTGCAGCGGAGAAAGGCGTTGAGATCCTGTTGGAAGCGCTGCCTCGCATTTTGGAGCAATATCCCGAGGCCCAGGTGCTTTTCGCCGGGCAGTATCAGGACGTGATGGGCGAAGGGATCTACCACGACCGGCTCATGCCGCGCATTCGCGCATTCGAAGCCAATGGACACTGGAAATTTCTGGGGATACTCAGTCCGGCACAGATGACAGCTTTTTATCCTAATCTGGACGTGCTGGTCGTCCCATCGCTCAATTCGACCGAAGCATTTGGCCTGGTCCAGGTTGAAGCCATGCTGAACAATGTTCCATGCGTGGCTTCTGCGTTGCCGGGAGTACGCCAGCCGGTCAAAATGACCGGGATGGGCAAGGTGGCTCCCATCGGCGATGCCAAAGGATTGGCCGAGGCCATCCTGCAGATTGTGGCCGAGCCGCTTAAGTATCGTCGCGATCCAGCCGAGATCGCGCGATCTTTCGACCCCGATTCCGTGGCGGCAAATTACGAGCAATTGTTCGCACGCTTGAAAACCAAATGAACGGGGTGCGAATTCTGCGCTTGGACGAGCAGACCTAAGCCCTGACGGAGAACACTTGAAAGATTTCCTCTTCCTTCAAATCCGTGACCTGCCATATTTCCGCGGTTTGCTGCGCGCTTTCGAGTCGCGTTTCTATCAGGGGCTGGAAATTCCCTCGCCAACACTGGACGTAGGTTGCGGCGACGGCGATTTTGCCCAGTTGACCTTCGAGCGCAAATTGGAGGTTGGCCTCGATCCGTGGTGGCCGCCGATCAAAGAAGCTGGGGAACGTGACGTTTACGACCTGCTGACCCAGGTCGATGGTGCCTTCATGCCCTATCCAAACGCGTACTTTGCATCCGCAATCAGCAACTCAGTGCTTGAGCATATTCCGCATTTGGATGAAGTGCTGGTCGAAACAGCACGTGTGCTCAAACCGGGTGCCCCGTTCATATTTTGTGTTCCCAACCACAACTTCCTCTCTAACCTTTCCGTGGCGCGTTTTTTCGACGTTCTCGGGCTGAAACCCTTGGCGGCAGCTTACCGTGCATTTTTTAATCGGATTTCTCGACACCATCACTGTGATGATCCCGAAACCTGGGAAAAGCGCTTAAGCCTGGCTGGATTTAAGATCGAAAAATATTGGCATTATTTCTCCCCTGCAGCACTGGCTGCCCTCGAATGGGGACATTATCTGGGTCTGCCGGCCCTGGTGTCCAAAAAGTTGTTCGGCCGCTGGATTCTGGTGCCTACTCGCTGGAACTTATGGTTGACCCTGTCCCTTTTGCGTAGGTACTATAATGAACCCGTTCCGCAGGAACACGGCGCATACACGTTTTACATTGCCAGACGGATGTAGCAAAACCACAAAAACCTTATCGGAGAGAGTTTTGCAGTATGGAAGAGCCTAGCATTCTGGATTACTTAAAATCGAAGCTGCCTTGGAGCAGGCGGCACATTGAAATTCCTGCGATCGATCAGGATGAATTGCCGCCGGAAGTGAGGGAAGAAAAACCAGCCGTGTATTTGGGACCCTATCCTTGGCGTTCCCTGCTGGCGCTTGGCCTGGGACTCTTTGCTCAGTTACAGCTTGAACCTTCCCCAGTATCGAAAAGCCTGGCGCTGGTATTTTACGGGCTGGCGTTTGGAATGTTGCTCTGGGCTTTCTATATCCATGAATGGACGCTTGCGCCTCTGCGCCCATCCGAATTTGCGTATGACCCACTCAGCTATCGACTCATTTATTTGATTGTTTCCCTGCCCCTGGCGCTGGCAGCTTTCCTGGCCTTCGGCGGAAATCTGTTCACGCCACTAAACTTGACTTTATGGCTGTTGGCGCTGGCGTTGTATATCCACGGCATCTGGCTGGTAAGGCCAGGTGAGCCAACAGTCTTGACCCGCTTCAAGCGATTTTTGAGCCAGGATCACTGGCAGGTCAATATCACCCGCTGGAGTATTCTCCTGCTGGCCGTCCTTGCCATCGCTCTGTTCTATCGTTTCTATAATTTGAGCGGTACGCCTGCGGAACCTTTCAGTGATCACGCTGAAAAACTACTTGACGTTTATGATGTTTCTGTTGGCCAGACGCACATCTTCTTCCCACGCAATACCGGGCGCGAGGCCATCCAGATGTACCTGACATTCTTCGTATCATGGCTGTTCGGTACGGGGCTCTCTTTCATGAGTCTGAAGATCGGGACTGTCCTGGCGGGCGTGTTTACACTCCCGTATGTCTATCTGTTTGGCAAAGAGGTCGGCGGACGAAGGGTGGCGCTTTTTGCGCTATTCTTGACGGGGATTGCCTACTGGCCGAATGTCATCAGCCGCGTAGGGCTGCGTTTCCCACTATATCCGGTTTTTGCTGCGCCCACGCTTTACTACCTTGTGCGCGGACTGCGTACACAGAATCGCAATGACTTTATCCTTTCCGGATTGTTCCTGGGTATTGGTTTGCATGGATATACAGCCTTTCGCTTCATGCCGTTGGTGGTAACTGCAGCGATAGGGATCTACTTACTCCATGCACGCAAAGAGATGCGCACCCAAACGGTCTTGATGTTCATCATCGTGGCATTGACATCCCTGCTGGTTTTCCTGCCTTTGTTGCGCTACGCCACTGAAAATCCGGGTGCATTTATGTTTCGCATCATGACTCGCATGACCGGTACCGAAACGCAGTTATCTGGACCACCCTGGCAGGTTTTTCTGCATAACCTGTGGAATGCCATGTTCACCATGAACGTCAACAATGGTGATATCTGGGTTCATTCCGTGCCAAACCGTCCGGCGCTTGATATCGTTTCGGCAACCCTGTTTGCTTTTGGTTTTGTGCTGGTACTGGTGCGTTATGCGCGCGAACGCCACTGGCTGGACCTGTTTCTGATGGTCTCTATACCGCTGTTGATGATGCCGTCCATTCTTTCATTGGCCTTCCCCAACGAAAACCCGTCGCTCAATCGTACGGGCGGGGCTTACATCCCGGTATTCATCATTGTCGGGTTAGCCTTGGATGGCCTGTATAAAAGCTTGCGAGGAGTTGGTAAAGCACGCTCGTCGCGAGTGCTGGCTTCTTTTGTCTTGGGTATTTTGTTCCTCTGGGCAGGTGCCCAGAACTACTCATTGATATTCAATCAGTACAGCCAGGAGTTTCGGTTGGCATCCTGGAACACATCCGACATGGGTAGGGTGATCAAGGCCTTTGTGGCCGAGGGGAATCCGATGGAAAACGCCTGGGTTGTGCCGTATCCGTACTGGGTCGACACTCGCTTGGTGGGAATCCAGGCGGGCTATCCCAAGCGTGATACTGCGCTTGAGCGCGACGCTTTGCCCTCGACACTGGACATCTCTGGCAGTAAACTCTTTCTGGTCAAAGAAGAAGATACAGAAACGCTGGATGCTTTGCGTCAGCTTTATCCGCTGGGCGCGCTCAACTTGTTCCAGGCTTCCGTTCCGGGCCATAACTTCTGGATTTTCTTCGTGGCGAATAACCAATTCGCGACCCCCTCATCATGAAGAATACAAGACTCTCACATCCCTGGGTTTACGACCTGCTGTTGATTGTCGTGCTGTTGGTGGCGGCTTATTTGCGCCTGGTTGGACTAAACTGGGACGCAAGCCAGCACCTGCACCCCGATGAGCGCTTCCTGACGATGGTTGAAACCGGCATCAGCCCGGTCAATGGCTGCAAGGATACCAATCTCTCGTTGTCCGATTGTCCCAACCTGCAAAAAGATTGGGTCAGCCTGTCGGAGTATTTCAATACAAACACCTCCCCGCTGAACCCCAATAATTCCGGGTTCGGTTTCTTCGTCTACGGCACCCTGCCGATCTTCGTCGTACGCTATGTGGCCGAGTTGCTCAACCAGACCGGTTACGACCAGGTTTTCCTGATTGGGCGCCAGATCTCAGCCCTGGCTGATCTGGGCACGATCCTCTTGCTGTATTTCATTGCTGCGCGGTTGTATAAACGCAAAGTTGCTCTCTTGGCTGCGGCTTTCTCAGCGCTGGCGGTATTGCAAATCCAGCAGTCGCATTTCTTCACGGTTGACACTTTCGCCAATTTTTTCATCTTCTTAGCCACCTACCTTGCCGTACGCGTCCAGGAGGAAGCCTTCAAGTGGGACCCGTCTGAGATGCCCGGCGTGCGCACTTTTGCACGGCATCCGCTCTTCTGGTGGAGCCTGGCCTTTGGCTTGGCGTTGGGCATGGCGGTAGCCTCCAAACTGAATGCAGCGCCGCTGGCGATATTGCTCCCAGTCGCCTTCCTGATTGGCGCTTTACGTCCCGGCAGCATTGTCAGGCGCAGTACCCCTGAAGCCTTCAATCACGTCCTGACTTTGGCGATTGGATTTATTCTGGTTGGCGCGATCGCTTCAGCGGTCTCCTTCCGTATCTTCCAGCCTTACGCTTTCAATGGACCGGGTCTGCTGGGCGTCAGGCCAAACCCGAACTGGATTGCCAATATCCGTGAACAACGCGGGCAGGCAAACGGCGATATCGACGTGCCTTTCGCGCTGCAATGGGCACGGCGCTCGCACCTGTTTTCTTTTGAAAACGTGACCAAGTGGGGGCTTGGATTGCCGCTGGGCATCCTGGCCTGGATCGGATTTCTATGGATGGGCTGGCGCATGCTGAAAGGGGAGTGGCCGAAACACGCCTTGTTGTGGAGCTGGACAGCTGCTTATTTCCTGTGGCAGTCCCTCCAGTTCAATCCAACCATGCGTTACCAGTTGCCGATCTATCCTCTGTTGGCCTTGATGGCTGCCTGGGCAGTCTTCCAATTTGGTAAATGGACGGTTGGCAAGTCGAAATCGATCACGCTCAACTTAAAGCCATTGGGATGGGTTGTTGGCCTCGTAGTGCTCCTGCTGACCACTGCCTGGGCCTTCGCCTTCGTCCATATTTACCAGGTACCGCATACGCGTGTAGCCGCAACCCGTTGGATTTATTCCAACGTATCCGCCCCGATCAATCTGGAAGTGCTTCAATCTGGCTCGCACACCCAGCAGCCGGTCTCGTTTCCGAACGGCCTCTCCATCCAACCGGATGCGCCTTTTCTCACTCCGGTTGTCGCCAATGAAAGCGGTACGGTCAGCCAGGTGTATTTGCCGCACGTAAGCCGGGCAATCACGCGTCAGCGAACGCTGCTGTTGACAGTTCTGCAACAAGTTGGCGGCGACTCACATATTGTCTCCCATGCCACCCTGACTGGCACCTTCGCCCCACCAGTCGACCAGGCTTCCTCAGCTCAGGTATTTAATCTTGATATCCCGGTCACTTTACAAATCGGGCAGACGTATGCCATCCACATCAGCATTGCTGACGAGATTACCGACCCGGTTGATCTGTGTGGGTTGATCAAGCTGCCTTTAAATGGAGCCGATGATCCCAACGCCCAGGTTGTAGAGGCACCGGTGGATTGTAAGATCACTCCCGGGAAACCCTATCAGGTATCCTTTACAAACCAATTCGACGGCGTGCTGATGAACGTTATTGCCAGCCACCTGCAAGATGTGGCTCCATCGACGGGTCTGCAGACACTCAACCTGACCCTATCCACCGCACCCGATCCGGCTGCCGATCAGGTGCTGGGACAAGCGGCTGTCACGGCAGATTTCAGCACTCCAGAAGGATCGCGTGGTGCGGGCTACACCCTCAAATTGGATAAATCCGTACCGTTCCTTGCCGGGCAGACTTATTTCCTGAATATAAAAACAACCGATCCGATTACGCTGATGGGCGCGGCCCCGATCAACGAATCGTCCTGGGACGATGGCCTGCCACTGCGCATGGACGGTTATGACGGCTATAGTGGTCTTTACCAGCCCGGCCTGAACTTAGAGATGTACTGGGATGACAATCCCGATAAACTGGCACGCTTTGTCAATACGCTCAACCAAGGCGATTATATTTTCATGTCTTCCAATCGCCAGTGGGCCACGATCACCCGTGTCCCGGAACGCTACCCGCTTTCGACGGCTTATTATCGCGCGCTGGTTGGTTGTCCGCCCGACAAGGACATCATCTGGTGCTACAACGTCGCCAAGCCGGGCCAGTTCCAGGGGCAGTTGGGCTACGAACTGGTCAAGGTTTTCGATTCGTACCCAACCCTGGATATCCCGTATCTGGGCACTTTGCAAATCAACGACCAGTTTGCGGAAGAAGCTTTCACTGTCTACGATCACCCCAAAGTGCTGATCTTCAAGAAAAGTGCGGACTACGACCCGGTGAAAGTGCAGGCCATCCTCGGTAGTGTGGACTTGAGCCATGTCGTTCACCTGACACCGCGCCGGGCCGGCTCCTACAAGGATTTGATGTTGCCCGCCAGCCGCTGGGCCGAACAACAATTGAGCGGCACCTGGTCGCAATTGTTCAACTATGACTGGCTTCAGAACCGCTACCCGTTCCTGGGGCTGGTGATCTGGTATATCTTCGTCTTTATCCTCGGGTTGGCAACTTATCCCATCATACGGCTGGCCTTCCCGGGCTTGTCTGACCGCGGGTATCCGCTGGCGCGCGCGCTGGGACTGGTGCTGCTGGCATATTTCTCCTGGCTGGCTGGTTCGGTCGGCATCCCCTACAGCCGGCTTACCATTGCCGTCGTCTTTGGCGGGATTCTTGTGACCGGAGCTGTCCTGGGACATCTGCAGCGGGATGAATTGATCCACGAATTCAAGACTCGCAAGCGCTACTTCCTGACCATTGAGGGGCTGTTCCTGCTGTTCTTCGCCTTCGACCTGCTCATCCGCCTGGGCAACCCTGACCTGTGGCATCCGTCCAAGGGCGGCGAGCGACCGATGGATTTCTCCTACTTCAACGCTGTTTTAAAAAGCACCGGTTTTCCTCCTTTTGACCCCTGGTTTGCGGGCGGATACATCAACTACTACTATTACGGCTTCGTCCTGGTCGGCACGCCGGTCAAGTTGCTCGGCATCGTACCGTCCATTGCTTACAATTTTATTCTGCCAACGATGTTCGCCACAGTTGCCATCAGCGCCTTCTCGGTAGGTTGGAATTTCCTGGGCGAGAAAACTGACTCGGATGAGGGTGGGTCATCGATATTCAGTCCGCGCCTGCTGGCCGGGATTGCGGCTGCCTTGCTGATGGTGGTGCTGGGCAACCTGGGAACCATCCGTATGATCTTTCAGGGTCTGCAGCGTCTGGCTGACCCGAATGCCATCACCGCCAACGTGAACATTTTCCAGCGCTGGGTCTGGGCTGCCCAAGGTTTTGTCGCCTCCTTCAAAAGCGGTGGTCTGCCTTTTGGTCCCGGTGACTGGTACTGGTTCCCCAGTCGCGTCATCCCCGCGCCGGGCGACGTTGAGCCGATCACTGAATTCCCCTTTTTCACCTTCCTGTACAGCGACATGCACGCCCACATGCTGGTCCTGCCGCTGACTTTGTTGACGATTGCCTGGGCGCTTTCATTCGTCAAAGCGCGTGCCAAATTCGCCGGTCGCGGCGCGCTGATTTTGAGCTTTTTTGTCGGCGCGCTGGTCATTGGGGCAATCCGCCCGACCAATACTTGGGACTTCTACACATACCTGCCACTGGCAGCGCTGGCAGTTGGCTATGCCGTCTTCCGCTATACTGAAATTGACCGTTCGCGCTACGGCTTTTCACCCGCCGGGCAGCGTTTGCTGCTGGCGGTTGGCAGCGTGCTCGTGCTTTACCTTTTGTCCACCCTGCTCTACCAACCTTATCTGCATTGGTACGGGCAGGCGTACGGCGCCGTGGACCGCTGGAAAGGCTCGCATACCCCAATTTGGTCTTACCTGACTCATTGGGGAGTGTTCTTGTTCCTGATCGTCTGCTGGATGGCCTGGGAGACGCGCGAGTGGTTGGCTACCACGCCGGTCTCGGCTTTGCATAAGCTAAAAAAGCATCAATTGATCATCGAATCGGCGACGGCAGCATTCCTGTCAATTCTGGTCTACCTGGCATATCTCAAGGTGCAAATCGGTTGGTTGGCGCTGCCGCTGGCGGCCTGGGCCGGGATACTGATCCTGAGACCCGGCCTCTCGGATGCCAAGCGCGGTGTGTTGTTCATGGTTGGAACCGGATTGGTGTTGACCATCATCGTTGAAGTGATCGTGCTGCGCGGCGATATCGGCCGCATGAACACTGTCTTCAAGCTGTATCTGCAGGCCTGGACGCTTTTCGCCATCAGCGCAGCGGCTGCATTTGGCTGGGTTTTACCGGCCGTTCCGTCCTGGCTGCCGCGCTGGCGGACCTTCTGGCAGACCGGAGTGACCTTGCTGGTCGCCGGAGCAGCCATGTTCACCCTCACCGCCACCCTGGACAAGGTCAAGGACCGCATGGCGCCGAACGCGCCGCACACACTCGACGCGATGACCTTTATGGAATATGCCAAATACTGGGACGCACAGGATATGGACCTGAACCAGGACTATCATGCCATCCGCTGGATGCAGGATAACGTGCAGGGCTCGCCGGTCATTGTTGAGACCAACTGCCCTGAATACCGCTGGTGTTCGCGTTTCACGATCTACACCGGCCTGCCCGGTGTGGTTGGCTGGAACTGGCACCAGCGCCAGCAGCGTGGTTCCATCGTCCCCTCAGACTGGATTACCGGCCGCATAGACGAGATTTCGAATTTCTACAATACCACCGATCCGGCTCAGGCTGTAGCTTTCCTGAAGAAGTACAATGTCAAATATATTGTTGTTGGTCAGCTTGAGCATATCTACTACCCCGGCCAGGGTCTTGACAAATTTAAAACCCAGGACGGGGTGCTCTGGCACCAGGTTTATCACATCGGCGAAACGACGATTTACGAGGTCAATCCATGAGTGAAACCATCATCCACCTGACATCCCGCCAGGCTTGGGAGTCCGCGCAGCAAGATGGCGCCTATCGCGCCGCTTCGCTCGATGCCGAGGGTTTCATCCATTGCTCAACCGTTGATCAAATCGTGCGTGTAGCGAACGCCTTCTACGCCGGGCAAAACGGGTTGGTACTGCTGCTGGTCGCGCCGCAGGCGCTGACGGCTGAACTGAAGTGGGAGCCGCCTGCCGGGCCGCTCCCGGATAATTCTGCCACCAGTGAACTTTTTCCGCATATCTATGGACCGCTCAACCGGGAAGCTGTAGTCGAGGTGCTGCCCTTTGAACCTGATCCTGACGGACGGTTTTCACTGCCATCGGCCCTGAGTAAATAAGCGATGACTGCATTCATCTCCTGGTACATCACCATCACCCTGCTTGGCTGGTTGACTTTTCCTCTGGTTTTCAAGCTATTCCCCGGCCTGGCTGACCGCGGCTATTCTCTGGCCCGCGTTGTCGCGCTGCTGGTCTGGGGCTACGCCTTCTGGCTGCTGGCCAATCTGCATCTGGCGCAGAACAATCTTGGCGGGCTGCTGCTCGGTATCTTGGTATTGCTTGGCCTGAGTGCCTGGTCTGTCTACCGGGACGGGGAGCAGCTGCTGGCCTGGATCAAGTCCCGGCTGGGATTGATCGCAGTCGTTGAAGTGTTGTTCCTGCTGGCCTTCGTTTTCCTGGCGGTTGTGCGGGCTGCCAATCCGGAGGCGGTCGGGACCGAAAAACCGATGGAGCTGGCCTTCATCAACGCCATCCTGCGCTCGCCCTCCTTCCCGCCCAACGATCCCTGGCTTTCGGGTTATGCCATCTCATACTACTACTTTGGCTATGTAATGACTGCCATGCTGGCCAAGCTGACCAGCGTGCCCGGCAGCGTGGCTTTCAACTTGATGCTCGCGCTGGTTTTCGGGCTGAGCGCCAGCGGCGCCTACGGCTTGATCTACAATCTGCTGGCAGCCTGGAAAAAAGATGAGCATCCGGCTGTTTTTCGTTCCTTATTGGGACCACTGTTCCTGCTGTTGGTCAGTAACCTGGAAGGTTTTCTGGAAGTGCTGCACCAGCGCGGCCTGTTCTGGACCTTCCAGCCGGACGGCAGCGCCAGTTCTACCTTCTGGTCCTGGCTGGACATGAAGGATTTGTCCCAGCCGCCCAGCCTGCCATTGAGCTGGATTCCAGACCGCTTCTGGTGGTGGTGGCGTGCCTCGCGCGTGGTACACGATTACGACCTGCAGCACAATTTCTACGAGGTGATCGACGAATTCCCCTGGTTCTCCTACCTGCTGGGCGATTTGCATCCGCATGTGCTGGCCATGCCCTTCGGCTTGCTGGCGGTGGCAGTAGCGCTTAACCTGTTCCTGGGCGGTTGGCAGGGAAAAACGGATTTATTCGTCACGCGCTTATCCATCCGTCCGGAGGGATTCCTGTTCTCAGCGCTTGTGCTCGGTGGACTGGCTTTCCTGAACACCTGGGATATCCTGGTGGCGGCAGCACTGATCGTTGGGGCTTACGTGCTGCTGCGTGTTCGCGAAGGAGGCTGGCATTGGGAGCGCCTGGAGGACTTACTGGGCTTTGGTTTGCCGGTCGGTGCCTTGGCCTTTCTGCTCTACCTGCCCTTTTACATCGGCTTTTCGTCGCAAGCCGGCGGCTTACTGCCCAATGTCATCTTTCCCACCCGCGGCGTCTACCTGTGGATCATGTTTGGCTCGCTGTTCGTGCCGCTGCTGGCTTGGCTGATCTTCCTGACTGTTCGCAAGTCGCGCGCCAATTGGCACATCGGGTTCAGCCTGTCCATCGGGATCGTGCTGGCGTTGGGGATTTTTGGTTGGCTCTCGACCAATCTGGCGGTACGCTTTAGCCCGGACCTGGCTTCATCCTTCCTGCAGTCGCAGGGAGGGCTGAATGTGGGCGAGCTTTTTAACGCCGGGTTGCGCCTGCGGCTGGCGCGGATCGGCGGATTGCTGACCCTGGTGCTATTGCTTGGTCTGGCGCTGAGCTTTCTGATCCCCATCTGGCGCGCTGATCTGCCAGGCGAGGCATCGGAAATCGATTTGCCCGTCCCCTTCGTCATGCTGCTGATTGGGCTCGGCGCACTGTTGGTGCTGGCTCCTGAATTCGTCTATCTGCGAGACCAGTTCAGCACGCGCATGAACACCATCTTTAAGTTTTATTACCAGGCCTGGATGTTGTGGAGCCTGGCAGCGGCGTTCGGTGTGGCCGTGCTGCTCCAGTCCTTACGCGGTGTTTGGAACGTGATCTACCGGGTCGTTCTAGGGGCTATCTTGCTCATGGCTTTAACCTATCCGGTGTTGAGCGTCTTCAATAAAACCAATAATTTTCATCCATATTTTGGTTGGACGTTGGATGGCGCAGCCCACCTGCAGCGTGAAATCCCGGACGATGCGGCTGGAATACAATTCTTGCAGCAGGCGCCTTTTGGCATCCTGGCCGAAGCGGTTGGTGGCAGCTACACTGGATATGCCCGCATGTCCGAATACTCTGGCCTGCCAACTGTGCTGGGTTGGGTCGGGCATGAAGGCCAGTGGCGCGGTTCTTACGCACCGCAGGGATCACGCCAGGCGGATATTCAGACCCTGTACGAGACCAACGACTGGTCGGTGGCCGCTTCAATCCTGCAGCAATATCACATCCGCTACATCGTAATCGGGAATCTGGAACGCTCGACTTACCATGTCAACGAACAAAAATTTCAAAAGAACCTGTCTGTGGCTTTCCAGCAGGGAACGTTTATTCTTTACGAGGTGCCGTAGAAGAACAGTTCTCGGTTGACTAAAAGATACCGGAAGGCTGTTTATTTTCCGTGCTAAAATTGGCGCATGCTTTCGCGGCGTAAACTCCCTGAATTCTCTTTTTACATTATTGCTTTTGCGTTAGCCCTTGCGCTGCGCTTCATTCAACTTGGCGCGCTCCCACTGACCGATGCGGAGGCAACCTGGGCCTTGCAGGCATGGAAAGTCGCGCAGGGGGCCAGGCCGTTGGTCGGTCCCAACCCGGCTTACGTACTCCTGACCAGCCTGCTTTTTTATGTTTTGGGGCCCAGCAATTTGCTGGCCCGCCTGGTCCCGACGCTGGTTGGGTCTGCCCTGGTATTCGTCCCTTACCTGTTTCGTGAGCGGATTAAAGCGCGTCCCGCGGCTTTGCTGGCTGTCTTCCTGGCGGTCGACCCGGGCCTGACGGCATTATCGCGCCAGGCAGGCAGTGCAATCCTGGCTATCACCTTTATCCTTTTTGCCTGGGCATATTTCTATAACAAAAAGCAGCGGGTGGGTGGAATATTCGTCGGGCTGGCTTTGCTCTCCGGACCAGCGGTTTGGGTCGGCTTGCTGGGTCTGGGCATTGCCTGGGCTTTGCGTCAGGGGATGACACGCAGCCCGAATCCGGATGAGAATACAAAAGGCGGCTTGAACGCACTTCGATCCGATTTGAAGCAATTCACACCGGCGATTTGGTACGGATTGGGGACCATCCTGCTCGGAGGTACGCTGTTCTTCCTCGCTCCAAACGGCTTGAGCGCCTGGCTCTCTTCCCTGCCTGATTATTTCAAGGGATGGTACAGTCCCTCGGGCGTGCCAGCCGGGCGCTTGCTCTTTGCGCTGTTGGCCTACCAACCGCTGGCCTTGATTCTGGCGCTGCTCTCGCTGGTGCGCGGTTGGACGAACGGTTTACGCCGCGTGATCATGCTCAGCGTCTGGCTGCTGGTAATACTGCTGCTGGTATTGTTTTACCCAGCCAGGCAGGTGACAGATCTGGGCTGGGTGATCGTCCCGCTCTGGGCTTTGGCAGCCCTGGAACTGGCTCGCCATTTTGAAATCCCGGCCGAAATCACCCGCGAAGTCTCTGGCGTGATCGTGTTGACCCTCATCATCCTGACTTTCGCCTGGCTCGATCTGGCCAGTCTGGTGGGCCTGCCGTCTGCATCCGCTGATGCGAATCAGAGGCTGGTGGTCTTCCTGGCGACGATCCTGTTGCTGATTCTCAGTCTGGGGCTGGTTGCCCTGGGCTGGACAGTAAAAATCGCCAAATTGGGCGGGTTGTGGGGTTTGGTCGTGGCCCTGGGAGTGTATACGCTGGCCATGGCTTGGGGAGCCACCGGATTGCGTACCCCCCAGGGTGTGGAATTGTGGGCACCCAGGGCGCGGATTGGTGAGGCTGATTTGATGCTCAAGTCCGTGGATCAGCTTTCCGATTGGAGCAATGGACAAAAAGATTCGCAGTCGGTAACCATTGTCGGCCTGGATTCTCCAGCCCTGGAGTGGCTGCTGCGCGACCATCATGTCACCACTGCTGACGCGTTGGATCCCAGCAGTTCTCCGCCGCTGGTCATTACCCCGACAGGTGTAAACACTGTCGGGATTACCCCGACAGGTGTAAACACTGTCGGGATTACCCCGACAGGCGAAAACACTG
>CAYOUV010000029.1:25712-36731 GCA_964407265.1 uncultured Anaerolineaceae bacterium
ATTACCCCGACAGGTGTAAACACTGTCGGGATTACCCCGACAGGCGAAAACACTGGCGGATTTACGCCGCAGGTTAACCAACCGAAGCTGGCTTCCAGCTACCGCGGCCAGGACTTTGTCTGGCGGCAAATACCTGCCTGGGACATCGTCGTCCCGTCCAATTGGATCGACTGGCTGGTCTTTCACAAGCTCCCACAAGATTCGGAGCGTATCATCCTGTGGGCGCGCAACGACCTGTTCCTCGATGCGCAGACACCGAGCACGACACCATAAGTAAAGCCACAAAGTATGTCTTCGAAGAAACCAACCCCCAACATCATCGCTATTGATGGCCCAGCGGCTTCCGGAAAATCGACGCTGGGCTATCGTTTGGCCGTTAAACTCGGGTATTTGTTTTTTGATACCGGCGTGATGTACCGTGCCGTCACCTGGCTGGTTCTGCAGCGCGGCCTGGATATTAACGACGAATCCCAGGTCACAACCCTGACCGAGCAGATTCCAATTGAGGTATTGCCTGCCAGCATAGAAGATGGCCGTTCGTGTGACGTATTGGTCTCTGGACAGGATATCACCTGGGCGGTCCGTGGACGCAAAGTCGATGCCAATGTCTCGATTGTGGCCGCTTATCCGGGCGTGCGCCAGGCGCTATCCATGCAGCAACGTCGCATCGGTATGCGCGGGCGGGTGGTCATGGTCGGACGCGATATCGGCACGGTTGTATTACCCAATGCCGACCTGAAAATCTATCTGGATGCTTCAGCTGAGGAACGTGCGCGCCGCCGTTACGAGGAGATCATAGCCCGCGGCGGGCAAGCCGACCTCAATGAGATTTTGGCTAAAGTCAGGGAGCGCGACTGGATCGATTCGACCCGGGCAGTGGCACCCTTACGACCGGCACAGGATGCTGTCATCCTCGACACCGACGGCTTGAGTGCTGATCAGGTTTTCGAGAGAATTTTATCGCTATGTCAAGCTTGAAAGATTACCAACCACCACTACACAGCCGCATATTAAGGCCTCTGATCAAGTCGTCCATACGGCAGCTCTTCCGCATTTTGGCACCGGTCAAAATCACCGGTCAGGAAAATATTCCCTTCGGGCAAACCTACGTAACCGCAGCCAACCACGTATCGATTTACGACCCGCCTTTCCTGCTGTCCTTCTGGCCGGAGATGATGGAAGCCATCGGCGCAGCCGACGTGTTTGACAAGCCCGGTCAGGGTCAGTTGCTGCGCATGTACGGAGTCATTCCTGTCCATCGCGGAGATTACGACCGGGTCTTGATCGACACCATCCAGGCGATCTTGAAAGCCGGTCGTCCGTTGCTGATTGCTCCGGAAGGCGGGCGTTCGCACGTGCCGGCCATGCGGCGTGCCAAGGCCGGCATCGCTCACATCGTCGAGCAAGCCCAGGTGAAGGTTTTACCGGTTGGCATCGTTGGCACCACCGACGACTTCTGGGCTCGCGCCTCACATGGCGAACGGCCTCAGCTTGAAATGCGGATTGGCAAACCATTTGAATTGCCACCCGTGACGGGCAAGGGTGCCGACCGGCGCGAATCCCGCCAGCGTAATGCCGATCTGGTCATGTCCTACATTGCTGGATTGCTGCCCGAAGAATATCGAGGGGTCTATGCCGACAGCGCCATCCCCCCCGCCCAAACCAGTTAGCGAGATATGGCGACCGGACCTGGTCGCTTTACCCCGCCATACATTCTGGCGGCGGACCTTTCGTGCTCTGATCCGCAGGATTTTCCGTTTGGTCTTGTGGTGCCTGACCCGTCCAAGGGTGCGCGGATTGGAGAACTTCCCCGAACGAGGTCCGGTCATCATCGTCATCAATCACCTGGGGGACGCGGATGCTGCCCTGGCCGCGGCTTATTTTCCACGTCTGCCAGATGCCCTGGCCAAGATCGAAATGTATGATTTCCCAATCGTCGGTAAATTGATGCACGCTTACGGAGTGATCTGGTTGCATCGCGGCCAGCCCGATCTGCGCGCACTCAGGGCTGCACTGGATGGTCTCGATCAGGGAAGGGTGATCGCCATCGCTCCAGAAGGGCGTTACAGCCTGATCAGAGGCCTGGAAGAAGGTGCGGGGGGAGCCGCCTATCTGGCACTCAAGGCCAAAGTACCCGTTTTGCCGGTGGCGGTGACGGGCACGGAAAACGCCCACGTCTACGGAAGCCTGCGCCGGCTGCGACGCGCGCCGGTCTCGCTCACCTTTGGCGAGACATTCTATCTTGACCCACATCCGGACCGGCACGAAGCCGTCCGGCTGGGCACAGAACAGGTCATGTCCGCCTTGGCCGATCTGTTGCCACCGGAATATCGCGGCGTTTACCGCGACGAATGAAGTCCTGTGGGAAATTCGATGGTAATTATTTTGACGCTATAATGAAGTCATAATTGCCATGACTTTCCTTGGCACGCTTCTTTCATCCCTTCCATACATCAATTGGCCGACCCTCGCGGGCTGGTCTGTCTGGTTAATTCTACTTGGGCTGATCCTCTGGCTCGCCTATCGCTGGCGAAGTTACAACCCTGCTTTTAAAACCAATCACTGGCTGGGATTCGCCGGATTGGTCCTGTCTGTCCCTCTGACTACATTATTCATCGGATTACAGCTCACCAGCGGATCCTCGCTCCCGCTGCCGGGACTGCCGACTGAGGTTTTAGGCCCGGCGCTGATGGTCTTCTCGGCTCTTCCCTGGATCCTGGCCGGAGGAGTGCTTGGCCCGCTTCCGGCCGCCAGCTTGGGTTTGATTAGCGGTCTGATCCGCAGCCTGTGGGGCACGCACAGCGTTTTTACCCCGCTCGATCTGGCGCTGATCGGCCTGCTCTTCAGTGTGGTTGTGCGCCAGCGGTATCGAACCTTTACCTTTCGCTTGTTGCGCCAGCCAATCGTTGCGGGGCTGGTAATGGTCCCGGTTTACGCAATGCTTTACCTGCTGGGTACATCTTTCAGCCTGCCCGCGGCCACTCTGACTGCCCGTTTGGATTATGCCTTGAGCAGCCTGGGAGCCGTCCTCCTGACGACCACAGGTGAGTTGCTGATCGCAGGACTCTTTGCGCAGGTAATTGCGGTTGCCTTTCCATTAAGTTGGGGACCACAGAAACCTTTGCAGCCCTCTCCCGCTGAGCGCAGTTTGGAGACGCGCTTTGTGGTTGGCACTGGAGCACTGATCACGCTGCTGCTGCTGACCCTGTTGGCCGGCGACTGGATCGTTGCTGGAAATGCCGCCCGGAACATGCTGCATGAACGCCTGGCCAATACCGCACAGATGGCATCCGATAGTGTGCCTTATTTCCTCGAAACCGGTCAAAACCTTGGGACACAAATGGCCAGCGATCCGCGTTTATTGGCTGCTGAGGGGCCGGAACTGTCGGCTTTAGTTGGCGAAAAGATGCAATTCGCCCCTTATTTCGATCAGGTCGTGGTCATCGATCCGGCCGACCAAAGCCTGTTGGGCGGTTATCCGGAAGCTGTGCGCCAGACCTTTACACTTTATCCGGACGAATCAGCCGGGATCGGATTTGCTGTCAACGGCGTGCCAGCTCAGGTTTACGCCATTCCACCGGCAGATCCAGGTGGTACGGCGCGCGTTTCCTTTCTGATCGGTCTGACAGATAGTTCCGGCCAGGTCCGGCGTGTGCTGCTTGGGCGAACGGGTTTGGCCACCAATCCGCTGACCCAGCCGCTGCTCAACAGTCTGGATAACCTGAAAAAGCTCAACGGCAGCGGTCTCCTGCTGGACGACAAGGGACGCATTCTTTACGCGACCAACGCCTCGCAAGTCATGGATACCTACCAGGGGAAACGCGGTAGTGAAGTGGATTTTTACGACGATACCGGTTCGAGCGGAACCCGCGAACTGGTCTATTACCAACCGGTGGTAGGTCATCCCTGGGCAGTTGTACTGAGCGTCCCTGCCCAGCAGGCCCAGCAATTGGCGCTCAACATTGCTGCGCCGTTGTCGGTGATGATCCTTCTCTTGGCCCTGGCAGCGTTGATTTCGCTGCGTTTTGGCCTGCGCGTGGTGACCGGCTCACTGCAAAACCTGGCGAGTGAAGCCAATCGCATCACGCAGGGTAATCTGGACCATCCTTTGCAGGTCAACGGTGCGGACGAGGTGGGCCAGTTGCGACGCTCTTTTGAGCAGATGCGTTCCAGCCTGAAAGACCGCATGGATGAACTTAACCAGTTGCTGGTGGTCAGCCAGGGTGTCGCCTCCAGCCTTGATGTGCAAGATGCTGTCAAGCCTGTGCTCGATGCGCTCCGCGCGACCGGGGCGAATGCAGTGCGAGTGGTCCTGTCTCCGACCGCCGGTCTCGATCCTACCCGGGAAACCCTGACGCGCTTTGCAGTCGGTCCCATGGCCGAGACCTATGCTTTTTTAGACGAGCAAATCATGGGCCTGACCCAAAAACAAGAAATACTGGTGTTACCTAATCTGGGACGTGCGCGTGCCGGGCTGAAACTGGATCCGCGCCAGACAAGTCCGGGCGCCATCCTGGCCGTCGCTCTACGCCATGAAACCTTGTTCTATGGTGTGTTGTGGACAGCATTTGATCAGCCGCACAATTTCTCCGAATCAGATGTACGCTTTAATACTACGCTGGCCAGTCAGGCAGCCTTGGCGGCGGCCAATGCCCACCTGTTCCAGAGCGCCGAGGTCGGGCGCAAGCAAATGGAAGCCATCCTCGACTCAACCCCGGACCCGGTGCTGGTCACCGACAATCAGAATCGCCTGCTGTTAGCCAACCCGGCGGCGGTGCAGTTGCTCGGTCCGCAAGCTATGACCGGGGAGGGCAAGGCCATCGAAAAAACTATCAGCCAACGCGAATTATTTGCCCTGCTCAAGGCTTCCTCAACCGAGAAGCAATCTGCGGAAATCACCTTTGCGGGTGGACAGGTATATCTGGCAACAGCCTCCTCGGTTGTTGCGGAAGGACAGCCGGTCGGTCGCGTGTGCATCCTGCGTGACGTGACCCACCTCAAGGAATTGGATACGCTCAAGTCCGACTTTGTGGCAACCGTCAGCCATGATCTGCGCTCGCCGCTGACTTTATTGCGAGGCTATGCCACCATGTTAGAGATGGTCGGGGAATTGAACGAGCAGCAAAAAGGCTACACCAGCAAGATCGTTGCCGGGGTTGAGAATATGGCCCGCCTGGTAAATAACCTGCTCGACCTGGGGCGGATCGAGATCGGGGTCGGTTTGCAGATCGAAGCTGTTCCCGTTCTGGATATCCTCGACCGCGTCACCAGTGCCCTGCAACTCCAGGCCAGCCAGAAAGAGATTACTTTGGAGGTCGAAACCTCCAGGGATATGCCCCGGACAGTGGAAGCTGATCAAGCTTTGTTGCACCAGGCGGTATATAATCTAGTTGAAAATGCTCTAAAATACACTCCCAATCGAGGCCGGGTCACGATCCGGGTGCGGCCTGCGCCGGATAGCCTGACCTTTGAAGTCATCGATACCGGGATTGGCATTTCCCCACCTGACCTGCCGCACCTGTTCGAAAAATTCTATCGCGGCAAGCAGCGCGAGGCACGCGCCCAGAATGGCACCGGCCTGGGACTGGCAATCGTGCACTCGATTGTGGAACGGCATGGCGGTCGTGTCTGGGTCGAGAGCGAATTGGGCCAAGGCAGCACTTTCTTTTTACGGATACCATTAACGCAACCCAAAGAAAGTCAATCTGCATAAAATCAGATTCGGTATATAATAGGCCTTCGCTCTCGCCCTGCGGGAGTGTTGTTTTGTGTCGTAGCAGGTAAGAAAGTTAGGAAACATGGTTGATCCTGAGAATGACAGCCAGTCACCGATCATGCATCGGTCGACGGCTTACACACCGCCGCGGTCGCTTAGTCATTACCTGATCGGGCGGCCCTTGCCCACCGCAGACGCTCCTCACCAAACTATCGGCAAGGCCATTGGCCTGGCCGTTTTTGCGTCTGATGCGCTTTCATCCACGGCGTATGCCACGCAGGAAATTCTGGTCATCCTGGCGGCCGCCGGGACGCTGGCTTTCGGCTACGTTTTCCCCATTTCGGTTGCGATTGTGGCGCTCCTGACGATCGTGGCCTTATCCTACGAACAAACCATCCATGCCTATCCGGATGGCGGCGGCGCGTACATTGTGGCACGCGACAATCTAGGTGAATTCCCAGCCTTGGTCGCCGGTGCATCCCTGCTGACGGATTATATTCTGACCGTCTCGGTTTCGATCTCTTCGGGTATCGCTCAAATCACTTCTGCTTTCCCATCATTGGACGTCTATCGTGTTCCGATTGGCGTGGCGGCTGTGTTGTTCATCATGCTGATCAACCTGCGCGGTGTGAAGGAATCAGGTTCAGCTTTTGCTGTCCCGACCTATTTTTTCGTAACCTTGATGTACATTACAGTTGGGGTCGGCTTCGTGCGCTTCCTGTTTGGGTCGCTGGGGACGGTTCCAAATCCGCCTTCGTTCGAGGCTCTCAAACCCCTGGCAACCGTTACACCATTTTTAATCTTGCACGCGTTTGCCAGCGGGACAGCTGCCCTGACCGGGGTGGAGGCTATTTCAAATGGCATCACCGCCTTTAAAGAACCGCGCAGCCGCAATGCCGGGCTCACCCTGATCTGGATGACGGTCATCCTCGGATCGCTGTTCCTGGGCATCTCGTTCCTGACCGGTCGGATCGGGGCCGTTCCATCGGAACAGGAGACGGTCATTTCACAATTGGCGCGCACCATTTATAACGGACAGGGTCTGTTCTATTTGATGACCATCACGGCCACAACTATCATCCTGATTATGGCCGCCAACACCGCCTTTGCGGACTTTCCGCGCCTGAGCGCGCTGGCTGCCAAAGACGGATTCCTGCCGCGCCAGTTGACCTACCGCGGCAGCCGTCTGGTCTATTCCTATGGGATTGCCAGCCTGTCGCTGATCGCCTCGGTCTTGATCATCATCTTCAAGGCCAGCGTCACGCGCCTGATCCCGCTTTACGCCATCGGTGTATTCCTGTCGTTCACATTGTCCCAGTTTGGGATGGCGCTGCGCTGGTGGAAAATCGGCCATCTGAAACCGAGCGAAGAGATCGTTGAACGTGGTTCCACCTTACGCTTTGAGGGCAAGTGGGAATCCAAGATGATCATCAATGGTTTTGGTTCCTTGTGTACCGCGGTTGTCATGCTGGTCTTTGCCATCACCAAGTTCCATGATGGCGCCTGGGTCGTGTTGATCCTGATCCCGGTACTGGTGGTAATTTTTATGGGTATCCACCGGCATTACCGCAACCTGGCTCAGGGTCTGACCCTCGATCAGTTTGGCGGGCCGCCGCCCCAGGCTACCCGTCACCGTGTGATCATGCCGGTCAGCGGCGTGCATCAGGGGACACTGGCAGCCTTGCGCTATGCGCGCGTGCTTTCAGACGACATCACCGCTGTGCATGTTTCGATCGACCCGGACGAGGCCGAGAAGGTCAAGGAAAAGTGGGAGACCTGGGGCGACGGCACCCGCCTGGTCATCGTTGATTCGCCTTATCGTCTCTTCCTTGAACCGTTGTTGGCTTACATCGAAGAGATCATCGCCCAGCGACAACCAAATGAGACGATTACGATTGTTGTGCCGCAATTTGTCCCAGCCAAACGCTGGCACAATGCCCTGCACACGCAGACCGCCAACCTGCTGCGCAGCGAGCTATTATCAAAACCCGGCGTGGTCATCACGGACGTACCTTACCAAGTGGTGTGAGCCGGTTGAGTGGATTGCCAGTCAAGGAGTAAGTATGAACTTCATCGTTGTCGGTTGCGGTCGCGTTGGATCCGAATTAGCCTTTCGCCTGTTTCAAAGCGGCCACCAAGTTGTCGTCGTCGACAGCAACAATGCATCTTTCAAGCGCCTGCACCCCGATTTCCGCGGACGTACTGTGGAGGGTGAAGCCCTGTCGGAAAAAGTGCTGGAGCGTGCTGGCATTACCGAAGCGGACGGCCTGGCTGCCGTGACCAACCTGGACGCCTTGAACGCTGTGGTTGCGCATACCGCCCAGACTGTATACAACGTGCCCAACGTGGTGGCGCGCAATTATGATCCCCAATTACGCCCGATGATCGAGGCTTTTGGTGTGCACATGGTCAGTTCGACCAGTTGGGGTGCGCAACGCGTGGAGGAACTGTTGACCGATTTGTCCCTGCGCACGGTCTTCTCAGCCGGGAATGGCGAGGTTGAAGTTTACGAGACTGTCATCACCGAAAGCTGGGACGGCCGCAGCCTGGTTGAGTTGCTGGGGCCGAGCCGTGATTGCCTGCCCGTTGCCTTGACCCGCGCCGGTCGCGCCTCCCTGCCGACTCTCGAGTCGACCCTGAAAACCGGGGATGTGCTCAACGTCAGCACGACTTTTACAGGCATCAGCGCTCTCAGAGCACGCCTGTCCAATGGAACGGAGGCCTGAGATGTTTGTCTTTGTTGCTGGAGGTGGACGAACTGGATCGCAACTGGCTTCCCTGCTGCTTTCCGAAGGATACCAGGTACGCTTAATCGAAGGACGGCCGGAATTGTTGGCGCGTTTGCACCAGGAATTACCCACCGAGGTGATCTACGAAGGGGTTGAGACCAACCCGGCCATCCTGGAAGAGGCCGGATTGCGAGAAGCCAACGTGATGGCAGCCTGTACCAGTGACGATGCCACCAATCTGGCTGTGTGCTTTATGGCCCGAAAAGTTTTCAATGTGCCGCGCATCATTGCCCGGGTCAACAATCCGCGCAATGCCTGGTTGTTCAACGAACAATTCAACGTCGATGTGGCGCTCAACTCGGCCAATGTCATGGCGCACCTGATCCAGGAGGAAATGTCACTGGGCGATATGATGACCCTGCTCAAGCTGCGCCGAGGAGATTATTCGCTGGTCGAGGAGAAGGTCCCGCCGGGAGCCAAGGCGATTGGTACGGCCATCAAAGACCTGGGATTGCCCGACCAATGCGTGATTGCCGCCATCATTCGCAGCGGCAAGGTCAACCTACCGCGCGGCGACACCACCTTTCAGGAAGATGATGAGATCCTGGCAGTGACCAATTCGGAGGGGGCTAAGGAGTTGGCCAGACTGCTTGCCCCTTCAAAATAGCGTCTGTTATCATTATATATGAGCATATTGGGTGACAATTGACGCATTATTGCAGCCGTGCTATCATGCTGTACATTATCATTTATTTGATTTGATCATTAAAAGGAGTTATTCATGAGTATTGAGTTTATTTTTCGTATTATTGGCATGCTTATTTTTGGCGGAATAGGGGGTTACTTCGGTGCCTGGATTGGTCGATACAACCCAGCGGAAATTTCCCTCTATACACTGACCTTCAGCCTGGTCGGTGCCTTGGCCGGGTTGATCCTGACGCCCTTTATCACAACGCGTCCAGCACGCGGCCTGCGCTCGGTATTGGGACGGATTGCAGCTGAAACGCTGTTTTCCGGATTGATTGGTCTGGTCATCGGTTTGCTGACTGCTGCCCTGCTGGCATTCCCGCTGTCCTTGCTGCCACAGCCGTTTGGGGAAGTGTTACCCTTCGTCGGCGTACTGGTCTTCTCTTATTTAGGCATTTCCTTGTTCGTTATGCGCCAGGGCGATATCATGGGCATGCTTTCCTCGATCACCAGTCGCGGCGAGGGCGGCGGGGGCAGCAGCTGGTCGCGTACGAACCGCACCATCCTGCTGGACACCAGCGTGATCATCGACGGGCGCGTGGCCGATATCGCCAAGACGGGCTTTCTGCCCGGCACACTGCTCATCCCGCGCTTTGTGCTGAACGAATTGCAATACATCGCTGACTCACCCGACGGATTGCGCCGCCAACGCGGACGCCGTGGTATGGAAGTGCTGGCTGAGCTGCAGAAAACACCGGATGTCATGGTACGCATCAGCGATATCGATGTGGACGGGGTGCGCGAGGTGGACTCAAAACTGGTCGTCCTGGCGCGCCAGATGCAATGTCCGATCCTGACCAACGACTATAACCTGAACCGCGTGGCCGAATTGCAGGGTGTCACCATCCTGAACATCAATGAACTGACCAACGCCGTAAAATCAGTCGTCCTGCCGGGGGAAGAAATGCGCATCAATGTCATCCAGGAAGGCAAGGAAGTCGGTCAGGGCGTCGGTTATATGGAGGATGGCACGATGGTCGTGATTGAGAACGGCCACGATTACATCGGCAATTACATCCCGGTGCATGTCACCAAGGTCTTGCAGACAGCTGCCGGGCGCATGATTTTCGCCCGGGTTGAAGAAGAAGCCGAAAACAACCAGAAAAACTAGGAGTACTTGATGTTGCGTGTTTACAACACCTTGACCCGTAAAAAAGAAGAGTTCCAAACGATCGAACCCGGCAAGGTGCGTATGTACGTCTGCGGACCGACGGTCTACGACAAGGCTCATGTCGGGCACGCCATGTCGGCCCTGGTCTTCGACGTGATCCGCCGCTACCTGGCTTATCGCGGCTATGACATCAAGTTCGTCATGAATTTCACCGACGTGGACGATAAGATCATCGCCCGCGCCAGGGGACTCAAGGTCGATCCTTTCGAGCTGGCCGAGGGCTACATCCACCAGTTCGAAGAACACCTGGCCGACCTGAACATCCTGCCAGCCACATCAAACCCACGCGCCACGCGCACGATCGACAAGATCATCGAGATGGTGCAGGGACTGGTCGATAAGGGCTACGCCTACCCGGCCCCCAACAGCGATGTCTATTTCCGCGTCACCAAAGACAAGGAATATGGCAAGCTCTCCGGCCGCAGACTGGACGACATGCAGGCCGGGGCGCGTATCGAGGTCGAAGAGCAAAAAGAGCACCCGATGGACTTCGCCATCTGGAAGAGCGCCAAACCCGGCGAACCCTCCTGGGACAGCCCCTGGGGCCAGGGTCGACCCGGCTGGCACATCGAGTGCTCGGCCATGAACCTGGACATCCTGGGCGAGCAGATCGACATCCACGGCGGCGGCAACGACCTGATCTTCCCGCACCATGA
>CAYOUV010000030.1:0-36500 GCA_964407265.1 uncultured Anaerolineaceae bacterium
CTAAAGTCCCGGTTAGAAATTTATATGAAACGCCCGGCCCCGGGCTCTCCAAACCTTGCATCGTACCTGTTTCTATGCTAAAATCTCATCCACACCAATACGGCAAGCACCGAAAAGTGGGCAACCCCCACTTTTCTGCTTGTAAGGCAATCTAGATATATTTGGAGCAATTTTTAGCATGAAAAACGAGTTTGCCCTGGCTTTCAACGAAGTGTTGGAGGAAAAACAACTGCCGAAGGAGATCATCCTGGGGGCAATCGAGTCCGCCATGATTTCTGCGTACCGCCGGTCTGTTAATGCTTCGAACGCACAGGAAGTCCAGGCCAAGGTAGATCCCGAAACCGGGCAGGTGACCATCTTCGCTGAGAAAGAAGTGGTGGAAGATGTGCAGGATGAGCGCACCGAGGTGCTGCTCGACATAGCCCGCCAGGTCGAACCGGACGCCCAGCTGAATGATATGGTGTTGGTCGAATCCACGCCCTCTGATTTTGGCCGGGTTGCTGCGCAGACAGCCCGTCAGGTTATCCAGCAGCGTATCCGGGAGGCAGAACGCAGCGCGCAATTGGAATATTTTGAGCGCCAGTTGGGCGAGATTGTCAGCGGTGTGATCCAGGCAGTTAGCAATCAAGGTGTGACGATTGGCCTGGATATGAAGGCCGAAGGCCTGATGCCCAACAGTCAGAAGATTCCCCGCGAACATTTTAAAGTTCACGACCGCATTCGCGCGGTAGTGCTCGAGGTCAAGGATGGTTCACGCGGACCGCAGATCATTCTATCTCGCGCGCATCGTAATTTCCTGCGCCGCCTGCTCGAAAACGAAGTACCAGAAATCTATCACGGCATCGTTGAAATCCGCGCGATTGCTCGCGAACCGGGACAACGCGCGAAGGTGGCTGTCATGGCTACCCAGCCCGGCGTCGACCCGGTTGGCGCCTGTGTTGGCATCCGCGGTGTGCGTATTCAGGCGATTGTGCGTGAATTGCACGATGAGAAAATCGATATCATCGAGTGGAATCCCGACCCGGTGATCTATATTTCCAAAGCGATCAGCCCGGCGCGTGTTACCGGTGTTTTCCTGTCTGATAATGGTGATGCCGGAAAGACAGCGACAGTCGTGGTGACTGAGGATCAATTAAGTCTGGCAATCGGCCGCGATGGGCAAAATGCCAGATTGGCGGCCAAGCTGACCGGCTGGCGGATCGACATTAAGAGTCTGGTCGAGGCAGCTGGTGATTCGATTGCCAAGCTGCAAGCTGATACTGAATTGGCAGCCATGCTGCCAGTGGCGGTCGAGAATGTTCCGACGGTAGAGAAGATTCTGACCAAGAAGGCCGAAGGGCGCCCCGTTACTCCCGAAGAGTACCAGCAACTGGGACAGTTTGTTGATCGCGTCGAACACCGGACGCTGCAAATTCAGGAAGAGGCGCAAAAGGCTGAAGAAGAACGCATTGAAGCCGTTCGGGCTGAAATTCCGGCCGTGGCCTTTGAAACTCCGCTCGACCAGCTCGGTTTGACTGATCATGTCTATACGATCCTGACCGAGGGTAAACATGAAACCATCGGTGATTTGATGCTTGAAATGAAGCTCGATCCCGAAAAAGTGCTTGGTTTACCCGGCATTGGTCCGAAGGCCATGGAAAACCTGGAGAGCGTGTTGGCCGATGTGACCTTCCCTGAGCCTGAGCCCGAACCGGAAATTGTGGAAGAGATTCCGGCCGAAGCCGAAGTTCAGGCGGAAGGCGAGGCTGTTCCCGAAACCGTGACTGAATCTGCAGTCGAGGTTGAACCCGAAGCCGCAACAGTGGAAGAAGCCCAGATTGAGGCTGTCCCCGAAGCAGTCGAGACGGCTGCGGCCGACGAAGTCGAAGCGCAGGAAGTACCCGAAAAAGTTGAAGAAGTTGACTTCGATAAAATGTTTGCCATCTCTGAAGAATTGCTCAAGGCACGCGAGAGCGAAGGAGAAGAAGATGAAGATGGCGATAAAAAGGATAAGAAGAAGAAAAAGAAACACGTCAAGCTGGAATACGATGAAGAACTTGGCGAAGTCGTAAAACATAAGAAACACAAGCGTGGTGGAGACGGTTGGGAAGAAGAATGGTAATTCGTTTCCTCTTTCTCCAGTTTATTTACGAATGAATTAGGCCGGAGTAGAGGCTTTGGAACAAGGTGGCTAAAAAACCTGTTAAGCGCGTCAAACACATCCCTCAGCGAACCTGTGTAGGTTGCCGCAGCGTGTTGTCCAAGCGAGAATTGATTCGCATTGTCCGCACGCCGGAGGGGGTGCAGGTGGATACAACCGGTAAAATAGCCGGGCGTGGCGCTTATTTGCACGACCGCCGCACCTGCTGGGAACAAGGATTGAAGGGCAGTCTGGGGAAGGCCCTGAAAACTGAGTTGACCGCTGATGAAAGTAAATATCTGGAAGCCTTTATGGATACGCTCCCTGTGGAGTCGGAAGAGACTCCTGTGAACGGATAAACGCGCCATGTGATCGACCGGTCAGTTTTCGCTCACGTGGCATGCAGCAAGGCTTCTGGGAAGGATTTCCGCAACACCATCTGGGGGATGGATGGCGGAGATGACGAGTATCCTACCGAAGGAGTTGTCCTTATGAGCGAAAACGGGAACAAGAAAATTGAAATCCCTGCTAACATTTCAATTCGTGATTTAGCACAGATCATGGAAATCAGCCCCATTCAGATCATCAAAACCTTGATGAGTAATGGGGTCATGGCTAGCATCAATCAGCAGATTGACTATGATGCGGCAGCGATTGTCGCCGCAGATATGGGCTTCGAAACTGTTCTTGAATCGCCTGATGATGTTGAAGAAAAAGAAACTGGCGAAATCCCGCTCTGGCGACGCCTGATCGCTGACGAAGACGAGTCGAAACTTGTAAACCGTCCACCGGTTGTGACTATTTTGGGACATGTGGATCACGGGAAGACCTCTCTGTTGGACGCGATCCGTCAAACTAATGTCGCTGAGGGAGAAGCCGGTGGCATTACCCAGCACATCGGTGCTTATCAGATCGAGCACCAGGGCAAGGCGATAACTTTCCTCGACACACCCGGTCATGCTGCGTTTACTGCCATGCGGGCACGCGGAGCCCAGGGAGCCGATATCGTTGTGTTGGTCGTAGCAGCGGATGATGGAGTGATGCCGCAAACCAAGGAAGCGATTGCACATGCCAAAGCGGCGCGAGTGCCGATTGTGGTGGCTTTGAATAAAATCGATAAGGCAAATGCCAATCCTGACCACGTCAAGCAGCAACTGGCGGAATTGGAGCTTGTTCCCGATGAATGGGGCGGCAATACCATGGTTATTCCGGTTTCAGCCAAGCAAAAAGAAGGTATCAGCGACTTGCTGGAAGCGATTCTGCTGGTCTCGGACAATTCGGATATCCGTGCCAACCCGGATGGCAAGGTGATTGGCACAGTCATCGAGGCGGAGCTGGATAAGTCGAAGGGGGTCATGGCGACATTGTTGGTTCAGAACGGGACATTGAATGCCAGTGATGTCGTAGTGGCCGGGATGTCCAATGGGCGTCTAAAAGCGATCTTTGATTTTCGCGGCAATCCAGTTACTACTGCCGGCCCGTCCATGCCAGTGGCCGTGATGGGTTTGGACGACGTCCCAGCCGCGGGTGATGTGTTCCGTGTGGTCGACTCGGAGAAGGAAGCGCGTCAAATCGTCGGGGAACGCGTGATTGCCCGCAAACAAAAAGCAGATACTGGCAAAAAAGCTTCCCTGGAAGACTTGTTTGCGTTATATCAAGCCGGTGAAACGCGTGAACTGCGGTTGATCATCAAGGCTGATGTCCAGGGGTCGCTTGAGCCGATTGTCGGTGAATTGGAAAAGCTGGGTAAAGGCGATATTGCCATCAATGTGCTCTACTCCGAAACCGGGAACATTGGTGAAAACGATATCATGCTGGCTTCGGCTTCCCAGGCAATCGTGATTGGCTTCAACGTCCAGGCTGACGTCGCGGCTCGTCGTTTGGCGGAAGTCGAAGGTGTCTCGATCCGTCTTTACGAGATCATCTACCGCATGAGCGAAGATATTGAAAAAGCGCTGAAGGGGATGCTGCAGCCAGATTTCATCGAGAAGCCGATCGGCAAAGCAGAAGTCCGAGCCGTCTTCCCGATCTCCAAAGTAGGCAGGATCGCTGGCTGCCGTGTAACAGACGGTGAATTGCGTCGTAATGCCAAAATTCGCTTGTATCGCGGCGAAGATTTGCTTTTCGAAGGCGAAATGTCTTCGCTGAAGCATGAGAAGGACGATGTGCGAGAAGTCCGTCAGGGTTTCGACTGTGGGGTTGGTTTGAAGAACTTCCATGATATCGAGGTCGGTGACCGGCTCGAGTGCTACGTCTTGGAAAAATCTTCGTAGATTCTATTGGGATTGTTCTGAAATCGATCCTCGAGTAATGTAGAATTATGCCATCCGGAATTCGCTTACAACGCATTGCTGACCGCATCCGCCGGGAACTCTCGGAAATGTTGATCCGTGACATCAGAGACCCGCGTCTGGAACAGATATTTGTAACCGATGTCAAAGTCGACCGGGAACTGGCATTTGCTGATGTGTACGTGTCGGCAGTGGAAGGCGCGAGCCGCTCCGAGGAAATCCTGGTCGGATTGGAGAGCGCCAGCGGGTTTATCCGTCGGGAGTTGGCTGCTCGCGTAGAGTTGCGGGTTTTCCCCAACCTGCGTTTTCATTGGGACCCAACCCCGGAACACGCTGACCACATCGAGCGTTTGTTAACAGAACTTAAGAATAAATCTAAGAATGACTGATATAATTTCGCGGTTTTTATTGTGATGTTTCATCCCGTCACAATTGAGGCACGGAATTCGGAGGTTTCTGAGAATTTATGGATGAACCATTGAGCGCTAAAATCAAGGAACGCTTGGCTGCTGCTAATAAGGTGCTGATGGCCTCGCACGTCCGACCGGACGGCGACGCCATCGGTTCTCTGATAGCTTTAGGCTTGGCTTTGCAGAACGCAGGAAAAAATGTCCAGATGGTGCTGGCGGATGGTGTACCGTCCTCCTTCCGTAATCTGGAAGGCAGCCAGTTGGTGCGGACTTCGCCTGAGGGTGAGTTTGATACATTCATCGTCGTCGATTGTTCTGATTTAAAGCGAGTGGGTGATCAGCTCCAATCATTCGGCCAACCCGACCTCAATATTGACCATCATGTTACCAATGAAAAATTCGGAAAGCTGAATCTGATCGAATCGGAAGCGGTAGCCACAGCGGCCATTCTGACCGATTACCTGCCGGCCTGGGGATTTGAGATCACCAAGCCGATTGCTGCCGCCCTGTTGACTGGTATCATCACTGATACTCTCGGTTTCCGCACGTCCAACATGACTCCCCAGGCGCTGCGCCAGGCAGCATTGTTAATGGAAACAGGCGTTGATATGCCTGAGTTGTATATGCGCGCACTGATACGCCGCACGATCCCGGCTGCGCGCTATTGGGGCGCTGGCCTTTCAAAGCTGGAAAATTCAGACGGCCTGGTTTGGGCTACGTTGACATTGGAAAATCGCAAGGAAAGTGGTTATTCTGGCAATGATGACGCCGACTTAATTAATATCATTTCGTCGATCGACTGTTGCAAAGTTGGGATGATCTTCGTCGAACAAGCGGACAATCGTGTCAAAGTATCCTGGCGGGCTCTGGACTCCAGAATCGACGTTTCGCCGGTCGCAACGCATTTCGGCGGAGGCGGACATGCTGCCGCGGCCGGAGCCGATATTCCCGGTAAGTTGAGCGAAGTCCAACCCCTGGTCTTAAAGGGAACAAGAGAAATGCTAGGGTTAGAGAATTGAACCACAAACGTAGGGGAATTGGTTTCCAAATCAGGAGGAATACAATACGATGAATAACCAAGATATGCAGAACGCCATCTCCGGCGTATTGGTGGTGGATAAACCGGTGGGTATGACCTCGCACGATGTGGTCCAGGCTGTCCGCAACGGGACAAGTATCCGCCGCGCCGGACATACCGGCACGCTCGACCCGCGCGCATCCGGCGTGTTGGTCATTTTGGTAGGCCCGGCTGTGCGTTTGAGTGAATATGTTTCGGCCGCGGACAAGCGCTATCAAGCCATCATCCGCCTGGGGTCTTCGACCGATACATTTGACGCTGACGGTACTTTTACCCGCCAGGATGAACCTGTCAATGTGACCGAGGAACAATTTGAGACAGTCCTCAAAACCTATGAGGGCGAGATCGAACAGACCCCACCGCCGTATTCGGCTGTCAAGGTCAAAGGACGCAAGGCTTACGAAATGGCCCGCAAGGGAGAAGAGGTGAAACTCGAACCTCGCATTATCCAGGTCCATCACCTGGAAGTGCTTGAATGGGCTCCACCGGAAGTGGTGGTTGACGTCCATTGTTCATCGGGTACTTACGTTCGCTCGCTGGCCAACGATCTGGGTAATGAACTGGGTTGTGGCGCCTACCTGGTTGGTTTGCGCCGCACGAAAAGCGGACGCTTTAGCCTGCGCGATGCCGTGCCGCTGCGTAAATTGCAAGAAGCCTTTACAGCCGGAAACTGGTATCAATACCTGATCCCGGCTGCCGAAGCATTGGGTGATTGGACGGCGGTCGAACTTGACCCGGACGAGGTCGAGGAAGTTCGCCATGGACATCGTGTCAAAGCCGAAACCGATGACGAATTGGGTAGCATGGTTCGCGGCGTCAGCACCCAGGGTGAATTGGTAGCTCTGATGGAACTGGTCGAGGGCGAAGAAGGCAGCCGCGAGTGGCAGCCGAAGAAAGTATTCTTCACCAACTAAATATTTTCGTTAACAGATATCTTGAGTTCAGCCGTGCAACATTACCTTTCCCTGGATGACGTAACATTACAAAATGCCTGGCTGACCATTGGTGTCTTCGATGGTGTTCATCGCGGACACCAGGCTATCTTGCAAAAACTGACCGCAGGTGCGCATGCACAAGCCGCACCTGCCGTTGTGCTTACCTTTTCTCCGCACCCGGCTGCCGTGTTGAGCAATCGTCCGGATTTCAAATGCCTGACCACTCCTGAAGAACGCGCCGAACTGCTCGGCCAGTTTGGGGTGGATGTGGTGGTCACCGAGTCTTTCACGCGCGAGCTGGCATCAACTTCTGCAGCGGATTTCATGGGGCGTATCAAGCAGCACCTGGGCCTGTCCCACCTGCTGATCGGTTATGACTTTGCCCTCGGCCACAATCGCGAAGGAAATTATGATCGTCTCTCCGAATTGGGCAGGGAATTGGATTATCGTGTCGAGCCGCTCGAGGCTGTGACAAACGGGGACGAGATCCTGTCTTCCAGTAAAATCCGCAGGCGAATCACCTCCGGAGACGTTTCCGGCGCCGCCAGATCCCTGGGTCGCTGCTATGCCCTGAGCGGACCGGTTGTGCACGGCGACGGGCGCGGGCGGCGTATCAATATTCCGACCGCCAACCTCGATTACCCGCTTGACAAAGTTATCCCGTCCAATGGTGTTTACGTTTGTTGGGCTTGCATTGGTGATGAGAAGCATCAGGCGGTGATTAATATCGGCATCAACCCGACCTTCACACCTGACAAGCAAATTCCCAGTGTGGAAGCCCACATCCTTGATTTCGACCGCGATTTATATGGTCAGATACTTAAATTAGAATTTGTGGAGCGCTTGCGCGACGAATTGCGTTTCCCATCCGTGGAAACCCTGCTGGTGCAGATCCGTCAAGACATCGAAGACGGGCGAAAAATCCTGGAGGAAGGGAACTGATCCGATCTCCAGCGAGATGCTGCTGACGTCCCCTTGCTTTTGGGGACGTTTTCTTATATAGTTGCGCAGAAGCGTTCAGACCTCCCGACCAAGGACCGCCCATGCCTCCCCGCGAAATTTATCTACTCTCTCCAAAATATCTTTCTCCAGAAACCATCGCTGTGGCGTTTGCCAAGACCTCCCGCTCCCCGCTGCCGTTCCGCGACATCGCTGCTGAGTTGACTGACGAAAAATCCTCCCAATTCCACGAGAAGTGGGTGGTTGGCTATGGTCATGCCTCGGTCGCCGAACATGCGATTTTGCACATTGCCATTGAAAACGTCTCGCGCATTGCGATCGAGTGTATCGAATCCAACCGGCTGGCTTCATACACCGAGAAATCGACCCGTTACCAAAAATGGAGTTTGGATGATTTCACCATCCCGCCGGAACTGGAAGGCCATGCGTTGCGCGAGGAATATGTGCGCACGGTGCGGATGTTATTTCAGGCTTATACCGACTCGCTGACCCCTGTCCGCGGGTTGATCGAAGTAAAGTCACCTCGCCGTGAAAACGAATCTGAGCAGGCCTGGGATCGACGGGTACGCTCTCAGTATGTGGACACCTGTCGTTTCCTGCTCCCTGCGGCGGCGCTGGCCAATGTTGGCCTGACGGCCAACGCGCGTGTGCTGGAGAGCGCCATCCGCAAGCTGCTCTCACATCCACTGGCCGAGGTGCGCGAGATCGGCGAGACGGTCAGGACCGTGGCCAGGGGTGAAGTGCCTACGCTGGTCAAGTATGCCGAAGCCGTGCCATATTTACTGGAAACCAGTGCTGATTTGGGAGCTCGCACATCTCACAAATCACAAAAGCGGAGCGGGGCAGACTGGTGCAGGTTGGTGGATTTTGACCCGGCAGGCGAGATGCGAGTGCTGGCAGCGGCAATGTACCGCTTTGGGGAGCAAGCATATGTCCAGGCTCTGGAATCGGTTCAGGCTGCATCCGAGCCGGAACGCGCTAAACTGGCGGAGTCCCTGCTCGGACGACTGGGCCGTTTCGACATCCCTTTGCGCGAACTGGAATACTGTACATACATCTTCGATCTGGTCATGGACCAGGGTGCATACTTCGAGTTCAAACGTCACCGCATGATGACTCAGACACCCCAGGCTCTGACGACCCGCTTGGGTTACGCAGTCCCACGCCTGATCGCGGAAGCAGGTTTTGAGACTGCCTACCACAAGGCGATGGGGGCTGCGGCCGAGACCTATGAGAAGTTGGCGGAATGGAATCCCCAGGTAGCGCAGTATGTCGTCCCGAACGGCTTTAATCGCCGTGTGCTGGCGCGCTTCAATTTGCGCGAAGCCTACCATTTTTGCCAGCTGCGCGCTGCTGCCAACGCGCATTTCTCAATCCGCCGTGTGGCGCTCCGCATGGCGCAGGAAATCCAGCGCGTACACCCGCTGTTGAGTGCATATATGCACCTGCCAGAGAACGAAACCTGGCAGGACCTCGAAAAAAAATATTTCACAACTGTGGAGTAACAAACTGCCCCGCCAATCCGGTGGGGCAGTTTTAAGGGGCGAGATTTCCGATCACCATCAACGCTCCCACTGCGCATAAGAACAGCAGGTTGAAAACGATCCCGAGAATTGAGAAAGTCTTGTTGCGATCTGGCTGGAAGAGACCGCCAATCCCCAATCCCAGACCGACCAGGTCCAGCCCGCCGCCAAAACAGATCATTAATCCGACGGTAAGGTAAAGAGGCGAATCGCTTGGCATGGATTCGATGGTTGCCGGGTCGGAAGCCGAAGCAAAGACTGCCACACCCAACCCCAGACAGAAGAGCAGGATCGAGATAACGGCGATTACCAGAGAAGCGATGCCGAGGCCGGAATGTTTGGGTTTGGGAGCATCAATGGGAGTGTAATTGAAGTTATCCAAGGATTCCCTCCAGTACTGAGAAATATCCGGGATTAAAAAAGTATAGCTGAAGATCGGGATAATAACCCTTGCAATTCCTTTGCTGTTGTATAATCCCCGCCATGTCCTTTGTGTACAAGCGTTTCTTCTGGATCGTGCTGGCTGTTCTGGCTTTATCAGCCTGTGGACCAAATTCTGATGGCCCACGGCCCACGCAGACGCCGGTTTTGCAGTTCTATGCGACGGTCACATCCAGCCCGACGCCAGCAAACCCCGCGGGTCTGCTGGTCGAGACCCAGCCGGTCCTCCCGACCCCCACGCCATTCAACTATAAAATTGTCGCTGGAGATACTTTGAGCACCATTGCCGAGAAATTCGGAGTCTCGCTGGACGATCTGATGGCGGCCAATCCAGGCGTGATCCCCTCGGCATTGAGGCTGGGACAGGATTTGCACATCCCGACTGGATCGGGCAATCTCTCGGGCGAGTCGACACCCACCCCCGTGCCGTTCCCGGTTCAGCAAGCGGCCTGCTATCCGACCTTGGACAAAGGGATGTGGTGCCTGGTGCTGGTGCACAATAATTACGCCGAGAGGCTGGAAAACATTACCGCCCAGGTCACGTTGCAGGATGCGAATGGGAAGCAGCTTGCCAGCCGGACGGCCTTTTCGCCGCTCAACATCCTGCCACCGGGGGCCTCCATTCCGCTGACGATATTCTTTGCCCCCGAAATCCCACCTGATGCCCATCCGCTTGTGCAGGTGCTGACGGCTGTCCGCCTGCTGCCGGGGGATAAGCGTTACCTGCCGGCTGTGGTGCAAAATACGCTGGCCAATATAGACTGGAGCGGGAAGACTGCTCAAGTCAGCGGGCAGGTCTTCTTACCGAAAAAAAACGAGGCTGCCAGTCACATCTGGGTGGCGGCCGTGGCTTACGATAAGGTCGGAAACGTGGTTGGCGTACGCAGGTGGGAAGCGCAGGATAAGCTGGGGCCGGGAAGCACGCTGCCTTTTGAATTTATGATCTCAAGTTTGGCGGGTGAGATCACCCGCGTTGAATTTGTGGTCGAGGCCAGACCGTAGATACAGGGCAGCACAGCGGGCTGCCCTGATTTTTTTTATTTATTTTCCAACCACATGTATCTTTCCAGTGGAATGTCGATCGGGGTTAGAACGAAGCCTTTGACATAAGGTTTGACCAGCATGTACGAGAGCGCATGGGTGGTAAAGAGTACCGGCGCATCGTCTACTATGATTTGCTCTGCCTGCTGATAGAGCGTGATCCGTTTTTGCACGTCCTGCTCCACGCGCGCCTGTTCGAGCAGGGCGTCCAGGTTGGGGTTGCTGTAACCGCCGTTGTTTTGCGGTGCGCCGCTGTGGAACAGCACGTCAGCAAAATTCTGCGGGTCGGGATAGTCCGCGCACCAGCCGCCATCGAACATCTGTCCGTGATGCCCGGCGTAAATTTCGTCCAGGTAGCGGTCAGGCTCGATGTTCTCGATCGTGATCTTGACGCCCAGGTTCTGCTCCCACATCTGGGCCATGGCTGCCACGCTTGGATGGGCGTCGTTGCCGATGCCTGCGTCGGTGTAGACGATCGGAGCTAGATTCCCGGCTCCGCCGTATTTGGATTGCTTGAGCAGTTCGCGTGCCTGGACCGGATCATAAGCCAGCCCCTTCAGGTTCGGGTTGTAACCGGGCAGCGCCGGGGGATAAAGGCCTTCGGCAGGTAGCGCCGAACCGTTCAAGACCACGTCGATAAATTTTTGGCGGTCGAAGGCCATGCTGAAAGCCTGACGGACCTTGACATCATCGAACGGAGGGCGGGTGGTATCGAAGTAGACAAAGCCAGTGCACAGGCTGACGCCGCTGTACAGGTCGGCGTGCAGCGGGTCTTTGGGATCCTGCACGCGCGCTACCGAGTAAGACGAGATTCCAGTCAGATCGATCTCGCCGGCCTCATATAAGCGAATGCCAATCCCTGAGTATAACTGCACGATCACGTAAGGGATGGCCGGTGAGCCCAGGTAGAAGTCCAGGTTGCGCTGGTAGACCATCGCTTTGAATTTTTCCCACTTGATCAGTTTATACGGCCCGGTGCCGTTGGGCGTGCGATACCAATCCGGCCCCGATTCGACGTTGGCTTTGTCCACCACGAAGGCGGTCGGGTAGGTCAGCTTCAGCAGGAAATAAGGTTTGGGTGCGTCGATTGTGACCTGCAGGGTGTGGTCGTCCAGGATATTGAGACCAGAAATATGCTCCGCCTGCCCCTGGTGCATTTCCTTGACTCCGACGATATCATCCAGGTAGGTCATGACCGTATCCGACTCCGTTTGGGGCGCGGCTGCCCGTTCCCAGGAATAGACCACATCCTGGGCGGTGACCGGTCGCCCATCGTGAAATTTGGCATTCTGTCGTAAGTGGAAGGTGTAGACCGTGTTGTCCGGGCTGACATCCCAGCTTCCGGCCAGATCCGGGGTCAGGTTCAGGTTGGGATCGAACGAGACCAACCCGCTGAAAGTCAATTTGTCGCCCGAACCGTGCGTAGTGGCCGGGTCGTATTCGCGCGGATTGGTGCTCTCGCCTCCGGATAACACCAAGGCCTGGTTGCTGGGGATGCCCATCAAAGAAGGCGACTGGAAATCCAGCGAGAGCGCCATGGCCTGGATGTCTTTCTGGTAAAGTTTGTATCCGTCCGGGTCGCTGAAAGATAACAGCAGGAATGACCGCGGACCGTGGATGGCGGCCGTAATGTTGACCGTTAGCGTCTGGTTGTTTGTGTTGTGCCGGGAGTCGAAGACGAGGGTCCAGGCTGGCTGGCCATTATTCAGTGTGATCGGCCCATCTTCACTGGTGTTGGTGACCTGGACTTCTCCTGTGAGTTGGTCTTGTAAATCCAGGGCAAGCGACTCGGGCGTATCGCCGCTGTTGGCCGGGAAGTAATACAACCGTGAAAGTGCGCGCCCGTCGGGGCTGGTCAGGTCGAAGATCGGACCAGCGCTGCTGTTGCCGGATGCATGGGACCAGCCGTCGGGATAGTCCAGGCGGACGCCCAACCCATCATCGACCAGCGTGTTTGGTCCCAGGGTTGGTGTCGCTGGCAGGTCGGGGAGCGTTGTTTGAGGCGGTGCCTGTGTTTGCGCCGAACCCGCCCGTGGCGTTACCAATGGCGGCGAGGTGGACGCCGGGGTCGCGGTACCGAATTGGCAGGCGAAGAGCACCAACGTACTGATTGGTAGGATGTAATGCAGAATGTGGTGGCGCATTATGAATCCTTTTTTCGCCTGCGGTCACTGATCGCCATAAAGAAGGCTAAACCGATGAAACCAAAAACGATCAACAAGACGCAGCCAGTGAAGATCAAGGTCAGCGTCAGGGAAAGCGGCGGCCGTCCCGGCTGAGTTGCGACAGTCTGCGTGGGAGCGGTGCCGGGAGTCGCCATGGGTGGCGTAGCGTAGGGGGTGATCTCTGCGGCGGGAATGCCCGAAATCGGGTGGATGGTCGGTACCGGCGTGGGAAGCGCCGTGGGAGTCGCGTTGGCAGTGCTGGCACGCGGTTTGGCACCAATCGAAGCTCGCCAGGCAGATTCCAGCCCATCCACGTTGAAACCATAAACCGATTGCAGCGCTTCGTCAGGCGTCATGCCATCGCGAAGGGCCAGCAAGAGGGAGGTCATTTGGTCGCGGCTGTATTGCTCGATCAGGAATTTGACGATGCTGTAGGACTCGCTGTAGGAAAGGTCGGCCTTGTCGGGGATTTCGGAGAAGCCGCCGCTCAGTGAACGGACCGAGAAGAGCGTATCGTCCTGGATGGCCTGGTCAAGCTGGCGCTGGGACGAATCTTCCAGCTTGCCTTCGCTGTAGACCGCCAGTCCCTCGTCCAACCAGGTGGGTACGTCCGACAGGCAGGAGAAGGTCAGGTGACCGACCAGCACGTGGGTCAGTTCGTGCACTTCGGTGCGTTTGCCCCAGTCGATCTGGTCGGGTGAGATGCCGATGATGACGATGTTGTAAGCCGGGAAGGCCATGCCACCGGTCCAGGATGGTTCGTAGAGGATGGCGTCTTTCATATCGCTGGTGTTGGCGTAAATGTAAAGGTCCACAGGACCGTCGGTGCTCAGGCCAGCATCGCGTTCCAGGCGTTGCAAGCCGTCCACGGCAGCCTGGTGAAGCTCCTGCCCAAGGGAATTCCCACCCCGGTACCAATGCAGGTTGATGTCTTCCCCGCTGACGGTTTGCCAGTCGTGTTTGGTATCAAGCCATTGCACGGAATTGGGGTTGGTGCTGGACTGGTTCCCGTTTGTGTCTGTAGCCAGCCAGCGCCACCAAATCTTCGCGCCCGGTGGCAACGAGCCGGATTGCTTCATCTCCCAGGTCCATGCGGCGTTGACGTTTTGGCCTGTATCGAATTGGGGGAAGGCTTTGGCGACGACTGTGCCGCACGTTTGCTGATCGACCCCATATTCGAGTATGACCGAGGTGATGGTTGTTGTAGACTGGATGGTGGCGGTAAAGGTGACACTGTCCGGAAATTGCAGCGAAGCCTGGTCATTCCTGACCTGGAAGCTGCCTTCCGCCCGGACACCCTGGGTTCCGGCCATGGGAATTGTCAGCAAGAGAAGACCTAGGAGCAGAATGCCCCTGCGCGATTTTGCCCGCATTTTTATCTCCTGTGGATTATGTCTGGCTAATATATCACCGATTTGCTGCTTTTGCGATCATGGGAGATTCTTGGATGGCTCCATCACAGGCAGAGCGCTTATCAATATTGAAAGCTGGTTGTTTGACGCGCGACTTGCTTGCATGTATAATTTTCGCATACCCTATGCTCCCCGATTAGGGGAGCTTTCTTGAGGCATTCATGGCCCTGCGTGGGAATTTACGCGATTTCACGATTACACAGCTACTAAATCTGATCAATTTGGCCCAGAAGACGGGTACCTTGATCGTGGAAGGCCCAAACGAAACAGCGCAAGTTGCTTTTCGGGAGGGTAAGTTATCCTATGCACGCATCGGTCATGAAGAAAATGGTTTGGCGTCAGTCTTACATCGTGCCAACAAGTTGAGTGCTACGCAGTATCGCGCACTGCAGGGGCGAGCTGGCAAGATGACAGACAAAGAGCTCGGATTGCTGCTGATCAATGCCGGATATATCACCCAAGATGATATCCTGATGAATCTGCAGCTATATTTTACCGATATTATCCGGCGGCTATTTACATGGGTGGAAGGCTTTTTTCGTTTTGAAAACGAAATGTTGCCCCCTGACGACCGCATCAACATCCGCCTTGATCTGGAAAATTTAATTATTGAAGGGTCGCGGCAGTTGCGCGAGTGGGAGCGATTACAGGATGAGATTCCCAGCCTGGACATGGCACTCAAGTTTACGGACCGACCGGGCGCCAATATCCGCAATGTAAATCTGAGCGTTGAAGAATGGCGGGTCGTATCATTTATCAATCCCAAAAATTCGATCCATCAGATTGCCAGCGCCACGAAACTTAATGATTTGGATATTCGCCGTATCGTTTACGGTTTATTGCAAGCTGGTTTGGTGGAAATCATTCGACCGGAAGGCGGATCGAGTGCCCTGCCGACGCGTATGTTCCCCGTGGAAGATAGAGAGGAACAAAAGTCACTGGTCAATCGGTTGATTGGCCGCATTCGTTCTTTATAACTTATTCGAGGAATTTGCTCATGCAAACGGTCAAAATGGTTGTGACGGGACCCTTCAGCGCTGGCAAGACGCAGTTCATTCAGTCGGTCAGCGAAATCGAGGTTGTTGCAACAGAAAAACCGATTTCATCTACTGCTGAACGTTCTGTTAAAGAAGCTACCACGGTTGCAATGGACTTCGGCCGCATTACCGTCGATGATGACCTGGTATTATATTTATTTGGCACACCCGGACAGAAGCGTTTTGACTTTATGTGGGAAATCCTGTCAGAAGGCATGCTGGGATTTATCGTCATGGTCGACAGCACGCGTCCTGAGACCTTCCGCGAAGCGCGCAGTATTCTGGAGACTTTCCGGGCTTATGCCCCAACGCCTTATGTGGTAGCTGCCAATAAACAGGACATGAAATATGCCTGGGAAATGGAAGATATGCGCCACGCCTTGCGCCTTGACTCAAAAGTAAAATTATTACCGTGTGTTGCGACTGATCGCAAGACGGTAAAAACCGTTCTATTGGAGTTGCTCTACAGTATCCTGGATGAAATGGAGTCCGGGGGGTAGGGGGATCTCCGGTCGATAAAACGCTGTGTCCTCGATCACTACTGACCAAGGTATTGTCCATTATGAGGTCTTTGGGCGGGGACGTCCGGTAATTCTCTTGCATGGGTGGCTCGGGTCATGGGGATTGTGGCAGGAAACCATGGCTTATCTGGGCCAATATTATCGGACATATGCTCTGGACTTCTGGGGGTTTGGTGAATCCGGAAAGAAGCGTGACACTTATGCAATTCAGGATTTCGTTTCCTTAGTAGACCAGTTCATGGATCGGCTGGGCATTGCCCAGGCTCCGCTGGTTGGACATAGCATGGGCGGGACCGTAGGTCTTTCAGTTGCTATTGAATATCCGCAACGCGTCAGCAAAGTGGTCGTGGTTGGCTCGCCGATCGTTGGTTCATCCTTGGCTTTTCCACTTAAATTGGCTGGCCACCGCCTGATCGCGGCTGTCTTATTCAATATGATGTGGGCATTTCGCCTGGGAATGCGGATTGCTTCGCCTTTCATCTGCAAAGATCCGCGCTTTCCTGAAATGATGGACCGCGATCTTTCACGAACGACGCTCGAATCTTTCCTGATCAGTATTGCGACATTGCGACGCACGGATTTGCGTCCGAAGTTGGCAGCCGTAAATGTCCCGGCGATGGGTATGTTTGGCGACAAGGACATTATCGTCGACCCGTTACAATGGCAGCCAATGAAAGCCGGAATTGCACAAGCGCGCATCGAATGTTTCAAAGAAGCCGGTCACTTCATTATGTTGGATAACCCCTCTGAATTTACCCATAAGCTAAAAGACTTCTTGGACGACGAGAAACCCGCCTCATGAGCGATACCGCACCTGCATATTATTATCCAAATCGGATGGGGCGTGTTATCCTCATGGCGATGGAAGAGATTATGGGTCGCAACGGCATCAACGCTGCCTTAAATCTTGCTTCGCTTTCATCGTTAATCGATAATTATCCACCTCCTAATTCGGATCTCGAATTTTCTTTTGAGACCATCAGTAGTTTGCAGGCGGCATTGGAAGATGCATACGGACCGCGTGGTGGACGAGGCTTTGCCCTCCGTATTGGGCGGACTTGCTTCAAGTACGGGATGCGCGAGTTTGGAACGCAAATGGGTCTGACGGAGATGGCTTTTCGTTTACTGCCATTGTCGACCAAGTTGCGCATTGGTGGGAACGCCTTTGCCGAGTTGTTCAACAAGCATACAGATCAACAGGTCCGCTTTGAAATTAGTGAGGATGAGCTTTACTGGCATATTGACCGCTGTCCACTGTGCTGGGGCCGTCATGTGGATCAGCCGGCCTGCCACTTGGCTGTGGGTTTGTTACAGGAATCCCTTTATTGGCTGAGTGGTGGTAAGCAATTCGATGTAGAAGAAGTACAATGTATTGCACACGGCGACCCGTCTTGTACAATCGTGATTGGCCGAACACCATTATCGTAGTCATGCTAAAAATAATTCTCCAAGATCTCCGCTTTTTATCACCCTTCAACGAGCGCGCTCGTGATTTGCGGATTCTTAATCAGCCGCTTTGGCTGTGGCAGCGTAATGTGCTTGCACCTTACACCACCCGAGAAATGGAATTGCGTCCGGGTGAACATTTGCCACAGACGCGCGAACCGATGCTGGTCTACCGCGAAAACCTATTTTTCGACCGGAATTACATCCGTGATTTTATCCGTATCGCTCGCAAACGCGGACAGGCTTGTCGAGCTGCTTTCTCGGCCGAGGATCCAGCTTTCCGTGAACACGCCTTACCGCTTTCGACATCTTATACTCCGGCTGGGAATTTGTATCTGGCTGATTTGTGGTACTTTCCCAAAGGCCCTGAGGCTGACGTCGAACCGCTGATCATCAACCTAAATGCGCGTGAGATTGGCTATTATCACGTTCCGACCTATATGGCTGGGGAGCAGGGCGACTTGGTTTTTCAGGTTCCGCTCCGAGCCCTCTTGGCGATTGATGCTTGGGTGCATATTTTCATTGCTGATGTAGTCTTTGGCCTGTTCGCGCGCGGCGCACGCTTTGAAAAGCGTTTAAGTGAAGACCTGGCATTCAAAACCAGGATATTGGCCAAATCCCTGTATGAAGGCCGGCAGGTTCTGGAAAATTCGGAGCTGGTCAAAATTGGAAATAACTGCGTTATCGACCCGACGGCTATCATTCACGGGCCAACCACGATCGGTGACAATGTCACGATCAATGCCGGAACCGTCATCGAGAATTGTATTATTGGCAACAATGTCAATATTTCTCAGGATTGCCAGTTGATGCTTTCGGTAGTTGGCGATGGGACCTTCCTGCCTTTCCGTGCTGCGCTTTTCATGACCACGATCATGGACAACAGCATGATTGCCCAGAACACCTGTTTACAGATGTGCGTAATTGGCCGCAATACCTTTATCGGGTCAGGTTCCACTTTTACTGATTACAATCTGATTCCGACCCCGATCCGTTCCCTGAATGGCACAGGTGAATTACAGATTTCTAATCGACCTGTCATGGGCGGCTGCGTGGGGCATAATTGTCGGCTTGGTTCTGGTATGATCATCTATCCGGCGCGAACCATCGAATCAGACGTGGTGCTGGTGGCTTCGTCTGGGCAGCGGATAATTACCAAGGACGTCCGCTACGAGGATAGCGCTCATCATACAATGCGGGTCGGGCACTTACATCGCAGGCTTTATCCACGCCCAGGTGAAGCGGAGGTGGAATCCTGGTAGCCCATGAATACCTTCGCCTTTATCATTCACCCGATCGACCCCAAACGGGATGTCAGTCGTAAGTATCCATTCCTCGGGCGGCTCCTCAGCGAACGCCAGATCGATTTTTTCTCTACTTATTTCCCGCCAGTTTACATTTCCAAGATCGAGGGGATTCGATCGGTTTCTTCCGGCCAAGAGATCGAGGGTTGGTTTATTGCCTGCCCCTTTACTCCAAGACGAATGCTGGAGTTGCCAGAAAAGACAGTTTATCGTAAGATTATTCAAACGGGCCGGCTTGCCGAGCGGCTGGGTGCGGATATCCTTGGCCTGGGAGCCTTTACTTCCGTGGTTGGGGATGCCGGTTTGACCATCGCCCGGTCGCTGGATGTGCCGGTCACAACCGGCGACTCGTACACTGTTTATATTGCTGTCCAGGCTGTTCGCAAAGCAGCTGAATTGATGGACATCCCGCTTAAACAAGCGACAGCAGCAGTGGTAGGAGCGACTGGTTCGATTGGCCAGGTCTGTGCTGAGTTGCTGGCAGATGAGCTGGGGCGACTCTTTCTGATCGGCCGGAACGAGGAGAAACTACGGGAAATTCGAGATCGGCTGGCGGGGAGCACCCGAGCCGAATTGATCCCGAGTACCCATATGGATGTCCTGTCCCAGGCACAGTTGATCCTGACGGTCACCAGTTCCTTGCATGACGTCATTCACCCAGAGCACTTGCAGCCCGGGAGTGTAGTGTGTGACGTAGCGCGGCCCCGTGATGTTTCTGCAATGGTTGCAGCCGCAAGAAATGATATATTAGTAATTGACGGCGGTATGGTTGATGTACCCGGCCCCGTTGATTTTCATTTTAACTTTGGTTTTCCGCCTGCCAAGGCTTATGCCTGCATGGCTGAAACCATGGCATTGGCCTTGGATGGCCGCCTGGAGGATTACACTCTGGGTAAGCACATTACGCGTAAACGAGTAGAGGAGATTGCTGCGATTGCCGAAAGACATGGGTTTGGCTTGAGCGGATTTCGCTCGTTTGAAAGAGAAGTAACGCCCGAACATATCGAAGCCGTGCGCCAGCGTGCCCGTATGGCGAACAGGCGCCTTTAATCATGGGAGGCTTGTATGGGAAAATCCCGCCTTTTGGTTGTTGAGGACGACATCGATATCGCCAATATGCTCAAGATCTATTTCACTGGCTTGGAATTCGACGTTGACGTTGCCGTGCGTGGATCGGAAGCTTTGGAGAAAACACATCATGTGTTGCCTCATCTGATTGTGTTGGACATTATGTTGCCGGATATTGACGGTTACGAGGTTTGCCGCACGTTGCGCACCAACACGCGTACCAGTCATATCCCGGTCATTTTCCTGACTCAAAAAGACGAGCGCAGCGACAAGCTCCAGGGTTTGGAATTGGGAGCGGATGATTACATCACAAAGCCGTTCGATATCGAAGAGCTAAAGCTGCGCGTAATGGGCGCTATACGCCGCTCGGAACGAGAAAGCCTTACGGATCCTCGCTCCGGTCTGCCTGCCGGGCGTTTGATCGAAGAGCAGCTCCGGCGCGTGATTCGGGAAGAAGATTGGGCGATGATCGATATCCGTATCAATCATTTCGGCCAGTTCAATGATGTGTATGGCTTTGTAGCGGGTGATGACGTACTGCGTTTCGCGGCCATGATGATAAACGAAGTCGTAGATGAATTCGGTACCGCTGAGGATTTCATCGGCCATGCTGGCAGTGATAATTTTGCCATCATCACGCAGGAAGAATTGGCTGCAGTAATCAAGCAGAAACTCAAAGACCGTTTTGATGAAGAAGTGAAAACCCATTACAACTTCGTCGATCGTCAGCAGGGTTATATTGTCGCCCCCAATTCTGATGGACAGACCGAAAACATCCCGTTGATGAGCCTGGCAATAGGGATAGTCTCTCCTAAACAAAATCATTTTTCTGATATCCGCGAAATAACGGAACTGGCGGCTGAGGCGCGACGCCAGGATGCAGCGGGTCCTCCCGACGCTTGAGATTGATGACTGCCATGGCGCAATGGCTGGAAGTAAGTATTTGGCTGGTATTAGCCGGATTAGCAATAATCCTGCTGGTCTGGGCCATTGCGCGTGTTTTAAGTAAACTTCAGCCTGCTCTTCAAAGCGCAATTTCACAACCATCAATGCAAGCAATCGAAAACCCTGATGGCGTACTTCTAATCCAGCCTGGCGGAAGGGTTGACCACATCAACCGAATGGCGCGCGAATTATTTGGCCTCAACCTGGACGACTCGCCGGACCTGGAACGTTTGGCGCGACAGGCACGCCCCATGGATGAATTCCTGAGTCTGTGCGCCAGAGAAGGTCAGACGCGACTGACGGTCAACGGTCGTCTGACAGAAGCAATATCGTATCAAGTCGCCGGCCCTTATCCACAAATGCTTGTTTCATTGCGCCGCCCAGACCTCAATCCTGCACTTTCTGCTGATGAACCGGGTATGGCAGGTTCTGTGCTGAAAATCGTGACTGAATTTGGTCAAAGCATAGCCGCGAGTCTGAACTTGGAAGCCACCTTGCAGGCTGTCTTGGATAACGTAGCGCGCCTGATACCGGCTGACGTGCTGGAAGTTAAGGTCTCTAGCGGCGATAATGCCGAGTTGATTCCCTATCGATTTTCAAACCTGTTTGATTCGGATCGGCGTCTGGAGCAGGCGAATCCGACTCAATTTGGGGGGTATTCCGATTACCTGGTAGGCAAACGCCAACCGCTCTTTGTGCCCGATACACAGACCTTTGACGAAGTTCCATTCGACGCCAACCCAAACGCTTTCCCCGTTCGCTCCTATATCGGCATCCCCTTGCAAGCCGGCGGCGAATTGGTCGGGACATTGGAAATCGGTCAGGCCGCTGCCCAGGCTTTCCCGCAGGAAGACTTGGACCTACTTCAATTGATCGGTGGTCAGGCTGCGGTTGCCATCCGCAATGCTGTGCTCTACGAAAACGAGCAGAAGCGGACTGCCGAGATGACCGGTTTGGCAAACCTGGCACAGGCGGCTGAATCCATCCAGGATCCGAAAGACCTGTTCGGTCGCTTGGTGCAAAGTGTTGCCCCGCTGTTTGAGGTGGAAATCCTCGGTTTTCTCACTTACGATGACGACCGCGCTCTGTTGGAAGGCCAAGTGCCTTTCCATGGGTTGCCACCCCACGTGGTTCAAATTTATCACGCCACAATCGCCGCTGAAAGTCGTGCTGAAGAAATTATCCAGAGTCAAACGCCAATCATTTCGGAAGACGCCAGCCAGGATGAGCGCTGGAGCGAACTGGGCCTGGAAGATATTTCACAAGCGGCTAGCTTGCACGACACGGCCCTAATTCCCCTCCTATCGGGTGGGCGTTTCCTCGGATATATGCAATTTTCGAACCATCGCGGTGGACCGGTTCAGTTCTCGGCGGACGAGCAGCGTTTGATGAACATTGTGGCCAATCAGGCTGCAACGATTATCGATAACGCGACCCTGTTGTATCAATCCCGCAAACGTGCTTATCGTTCAGAGGCATTACGCCGTATTGCCAGCCTGGCAGCTTCTTCAGCCACTTTTGATGAAATCCTGCTTTTCTCTGTGCAGGAGTTGGCTCGTCTGTTGCAAGCTGATGCAGCGGCCATTTTCTTGTTGGATGAGAGCCAGGGCGTTCTGAACGTTCACAAGGATTCGCTGTGGGGCGATTTTGACGAAAGCCTCCTGGCATTTGAGCGCCTCCATTTTGACGATTCGCAATTCCATCAGACAGTTACCGGCAGCAAACAACCTTTCTTATCTGGAAACTTGAGTGTTGACCAACGGGTACTGCCCTTCTATCAACCGCTGGTGAAAGCGCTGGGCGTTGAGTCGGCCATTGTTGTCCCGTTGGTGGCGCGCGAACACAGTTTGGGTGAAATGTTAGTATCCAGCCGGGAGCGGGATTTCTTCGATAATTTGGATCTGCAAATCCTGGTCACTGCTGCAGGGCAAATCGCGACGGCAATTGAAGATGCCAGCCTGTATGCGCAAACGGATGAAAGTTTGCGAAAGCGGGTTAACCAGTTGACCGCACTGACGCGTGTCAGCCGCGAACTGAACATTACCTTGGATTTGAATCGCCTGTTGCAGGTAGTCTTTGATGAAGGCGTTCGCACGACTGAGGCTGATTGTGGGACGATCCGTCTATTTGATATGGAGGACGGGTCATCCCCGGATGGACCACGTGTCATCCTTAGTCTGGGCTGCCCGGTTGGCGATGAACTGTCTAAATTCGAGTTGACTGCCATCCAGCGTGGCGAATCGATCTCGATAACCGACTTTGATGCCGATGAAACTCAGCCTTCTCATGAAGGTGTGCGTTCGGCCTTGGTAGTCCCGATTGCTTATCAAGGCAAAACAGCTGGTTTGATCCATTTGCACTCTTCACAGCCAGGTCATTTTGACGAGGCTGCCATGGATATCACCCAAATCCTGGCTGTACAGGCTGCAATTGCACTTGGGAACGCCCATCGCTTCCAGGATCAGATGCATCGCGGGGAATTATTGCGTCGGCGTGCGGATACCCTCACCAAACTGATCGAGACCACTACAACCCTGGGCCCGGAACGGCCGCTCACTGAATCCCTGGAGGAGATTGCCAATGGCATCCAGCAATCAACGCCCTTCCAGGTAGTCCTGATCAGCATTTACGAAGCCAGCAGCGGCCAACTCCATCGGGAAGTTGGCGTGGGCTTACCACCTGAAATTCTGGAAGAATTGAAATCCCGCAGCCAACCGTTAACGAGCGTCCAACAGTTGATGAAGCCGGAGTTCCGTATCAGCCGTTCGTATTACATTCCGGCTGACGAGACTCCGCTTGTCCCGGCTGACGTGCATATGGTGACCTTGAATGCCGAGGATGTCAAGCAGGCACCTAATGCCTGGGACCCGAACGATTTCCTGTTAATTCCCTTGGAAGATACGGAGGGGAATCCCCTCGGGTTGATCAGCTTGGACGCACCCAACGACGGTCTGCGACCAGATCTGGCGACGATTGAATCGGTCGAGATCTTCGCGGCGGAGGCGGCACTGGTCATTTCGACCTACAACCATCAGTATGCTCTGCGTGACCGCATTGATGCATTGTCATCAGGGATCCAGCGACAACAGCAGTTGATCAGTGTCAGCCAGAACGACCTGCCGATTTTGTTGCGTAAAGATCTCGAGCAGACCATTTCCATTCACAACCTGGAGCGCCGCGGGCAGCGCGTCCGTGCTGGACTGGCAATCACAGAATCGGTCAGTCGTCAGTTGGATGCGACTTCCGCTTTGCAGGCTCTGGGCCGGGAAATTTTGACCCAGTTGGCCATGTCGACTGCGCTGGTTGCTGAAGATAACCCTGAAGGTCCTCGCCTGCTGCACGTGATGGGCAGTGTGCCTCAGGCCACCAATCCCGAAGCATTATTTGGACAGCGCAACCCGCTACGCGCCTGCCTGCAGACTGGCGAAATCATGCTGGTTATGAATCTGGATGAGAACGATGAATGGCGCGAGACCTCATTATTGAGCAGTTTGCGAGCGAAGGCCTTTATCTGTCTGCCCATCATCGTGGAAAACAAACCGATTGCTGCGGTGATGGCTGTCAGCCCTGAAGTGTTACCGACTCTAACAGAAGAGGATCAGCAGGTCTATCATCAGATCAGCCGCCAAACATCGGTCATTTTACAAAACATCCGTTTGCTGAATGAAACCCGTCGCCGCCTGCAGGAAGTCGACCTGCTGCTTGACTTCAGCCGTCAGCTGAGCAGGCTTGATCCGACCGGTATCGTAAAAACGCTCCTGGACAGCGCCCGGTATGTGCTCCCCAAAACCGCTCATGCAGGTATGGTCTTGCTCTGGGACGAACGCGAGAAATTACTCAAACCATATGCCGTTTCCGGTTATGCCGACAACGATAGTATGCAATTGATCAATTATAAAAGCGGGGAGGCCCTGCCCGGTATTGTCTTTGCAAAGCGACAGGCGCGAGTCGTGGATGAAGTCAATTTTACGCGCGATTATACTCTTTCCGCAGCCAACCTGCTTCACTATCGAGAGGCTACCGGTGGACGTCTGCCTGTCTCCAGCTTAGTTATTCCAGTCCAGACCGGCGAACGGTGCCTTGGCATTCTGACGCTCGATAATTTCAACACCATCGCTGCTTTCACGGCCGAAGACGAATCCTTGCTGCTATCGCTGTCCCAGCAGGTGGCGCTCTCGCTGGAAAATGTGCGCTTGGTCGAAGCCACCCAGGAACGCGCCGGGCAGCTCGAGGCCTTAACCGATGTGACGGCCGTAATTACTTCCAGTTTGCAGCATGAAGAATTAGTGGTTTCATTATTGGATCAATTGACCCAGTTGGTTTCCTATGATACAGCCACCCTCTGGTTGCGTGAGAAAGACCGTCTGACCGTCGCGGCTGCCCGTGGCTTTGAAGACACAGAAGAGCGGATTGGCCTGTCGGTGGATGTGGATGACAGTGTCTTATTCAAAGAAATGATCCGCACGGGTCAGGCTATTCAGGTTAGCGATGTAAGCCAGGATGAGCGCTTCTTGGCTCTGGTCGAAGCAAAGTATCTTTCCTGGCTCGGAATTCCGCTGATCTCAAAGAGCGAGGTGATGGGGGTTATCGCTTTAGAAAAGAGCGAAGCAAATTTCTTTACCCGCGAGCATATTCAAGTGGTAACGACCTTTACCGGTCAGGCGGCGGTGGCACTTGAGAACGCTACTTTGTATGAGGACAGCCTCAACCGCGCAGCCGAGCTGGATCAACGTTCGCAGCGCTTGACCTTGCTCAATCGCTTCTCGTCTGATCTGAGCAGCCTGCTCGACGCGGAGGAAGTGCTACGCCTGACTGCCCGCGAGTTACGTCAGGCGGTCGGCGCCTATCAAGCCTCTGTGGTCGTTTTCGAGCGCGGACAAGCTTTGTTGAAATACGTACTGCCAGAACCCAAGAAGATGCCTGAAACGGTATTGCCACAAACCCCGCTCTTTGAGTACCTGGCCGATTCGCTTGGCATTTTTACAACTGATGATGCTCACCGAGAACCTGACTTGCAGCCGCTGGCTGAATTTCTAGGCAAGGATACCAGGGCATTGATGGTCCTGCCACTCATCAGCGGGTCCTCATTACATTCGCTGATATTCCTCCACATGCAGGGTGAAACTCGCTTCGGCCTGACAGAAATCGAACTGACCCGTACCATTGGAAACCAAGCCTCCATCGCGCTGGAGAGCGCACGCCTGTATCAATCCACACGTTCGACCGCTGAGCGCCTGGCAACCCTGAACCAGGTCAGCTATGAGATTGGTGCATCCTTGGATCCCGAGACGATTTATGCAGCTGTGCACCAGGCTACCCAGCGTCTGATGCCGGTTGAGTCTTTCGTGATTGCTTTGCTGGACGAAGAGAATCAGGTCATTGAGGGCGTTTACCTGATGGACAAGGATAAGCGCTCAGAGAACCAGCGTTTAGAACTCGGCCAGGGAATCAGTGGACAAGTCATTAATTCCGGTCAACCTTTGCTCATCCATGGAGGGGAAGAAACGAATGATCTGGCTGGGGTGTCGTTTGGGGAGCTTGGCACACCCCAGTCCATTTTGGCTGTGCCGATGACTTTAGGTGGTAGGGTGCTGGGTATGTTGTCGGTTCAAAGTTACCAACCCAAAATGTATTCAGAAGATGACCAGCAAATATTAAGTACCTTTGCCAACCAGGCCATTGTGGCTATTCAAAACGCTCGCCTCTTTGCCGAGACCCAGCGTCTGGCTGAAGAGCTCGAGGAACGCGTAATCGAGCGCACGGCCCAGTTGGAACAGGAGCAGCGCAATACTGAAACCCTGTTGCGCATCCTGACCGAGGTCTCAGCCAGCCTTGACCTTGACCGGGCACTCAACCGTACCCTGTCATTGCTAAACGATGCGATTGGTGCCGAACAAGGTACGGTCATGCTCTTATACCCCGAGGACAATCTTTTACACTATCGGGCAGGATACGGCTATCTCTCTGAAACGAGGGATGAAAATAATAGCCTTACCCTGCGGGTGGGTGAAGGTCTGGCGGGATGGGTGGTTGAAAATCGCGAATCCGCTATGGTTGAGGATCTGGACGACGATTCGCGTTGGGTAAAAGTCGCTTCCAATGAGCAGCGCCACCGCAGTGCAGTCGTTGCCCCGCTTGTTGTGGGCGAAGACGTAATTGGTGTATTGATGGTATTTCACAGAAAGGTGGGCTTCTTTAGCCCTGAGCAGGCTAACCTGGTGCGTGCGATCGCTGGCCAGGTGGCTGTTGCGATCAATAACGCCAATTTGTACGAGTTAATCCGCGATCAGGCAGAACGCTTGGGGAGTATGCTGCGCCGCGAGCAGGAGGAAGCCAGCCGCTCACAGGCTATCCTTGAAGCTGTCGCTGACGGTGTCTTGGTCACTGATGCAGACAATACGATCAGTTTTATCAACGACTCTACCCAGCGGATCCTTGACCTGGATGCAAATTCCATCATGGGACAATTGCTCGAGGATTTTGGTGGCCTGTTTGGCAAGGCGGCCGGCACCTGGATGCAAACCATCCGAACCTGGTCAGAAGACCCATCATCGTACGAAGCCGGTGATACGTATGCCGAGCAGTTAGAACTCGACAATGGGAACGTCATTCTGGTGCATCTGGCCCCGGTGATGCTGCACAATGATTTTCTGGGCACGGTTTCCATCTTCCGCGATATTACGCACGAAGTCGAGGTGGATCGGCTTAAGTCCGAATTCGTTGCCACCGTCAGCCATGAGCTGCGTACACCGATGACTTCGATCAAGGGTTATGTGGATATTTTGTTGATGGGTGCGGCAGGTGCGTTGAGTGAAAGCCAGGTACATTTTCTGGAAATCGTGCGCAACAATACCGAACGTTTGAACGTTCTGGTCAATGATTTATTGGATCTCTCCCGAATCGAGGCTGGACGCGTTACCTTGTCACCGCAAGCGCTGGATTTACGGGAAGTGGCCGAAGATGTCATTTCCGACGTGTTGCGCCGGGCACAGGAAGAAAATAAGACCATGACTTTAACGGTTGATGCGCCCAAGAAATTAGCGCGTGTCTTTGGCGATTCTGAGCGTGTGCGCCAAATTTTACATAATCTGGTGGATAATGCGTACCACTACACGCCTGAAAATGGGACTATCGTTGTGCGTATGCGTTCACTTAATGGAAGTGGTGAAGTGCAAATTGACGTAAAAGACAACGGGGTTGGAATAGCATCCGAAGATCAGGACCGAATTTTCGAACGTTTTTACCGCGGCGAGCATCCGCTTGTGCTGGAAACACCTGGAACGGGCTTGGGATTGTCAATCGTAAGACAATTGGTTGAGATGCACAAAGGGCGTATCTGGATGCAGAGTGACGGGATCGGAGAGGGCAGTACCTTCTCCTTCACACTTCCTGTGCATAAAACTGAAAAATGAGGTGGTTATGGCAAAAATATTGATTGCAGAAGACGAACCCGACATTCGCGAATTGGTAGCTTTTACCCTGCGATTTGCAGGCTATGAAGTGGTATCCGCTTCTAATGGGGAAGAGGCAATCCAGTTGGCGAAAGATGAACTTCCCGATTTGATTTTGATGGATGTGCGTATGCCGCGCATGACTGGTTATGAAGCCTGTAAGATATTAAAACAGGATCCCAATCTGGTGGAGACGCCGGTGGTATTCCTCTCGGCTAAAGGGCAGGAAGCCGAGATACAGACCGGTTTGGACGCCGGGGCAGATGAGTATCTCCTCAAGCCTTTTGCCCCCGACCAACTGACCGAGCGGGTGAAGAGTATCTTAACAAAATATGGTAAATAGAGCAGCGAATTTATTGTCATGAGCGCCATTCTTCTGGACGGATCGATAGTGCATTACGAGGTGCTGGGACGCGGCCGTCCCATCATCTTTTTGCACGGCTGGGTTGGTTCATGGCGTTATTGGATCTCATCCATGCAAGTTGCCTCGACCCTCTTCCGTGCTTATGCCGTCGATTTGTGGGGTTATGGTGAGACTACTCATGAAGCCGGCCGCTATTCGCTCGAAGATCAAACAGTTCTGCTGGAACTGTTCCTGGAAGAAATGGGTATTGGCAAAGTTGCCTTGGTTGGGCATGGCCTGGGTGGGCTTGTTGCCCTGGCTTTTACCGCAAAAAAGCCGCAAAGTGTAGACCGCGTAATGGCTATTAATTGCCCGCTCACGCTGGATGCGGTCAACAGCAGATTGCAGACTGCGCCGCCGGCGGATCTGGTGGATTGGCTTTCGAACCACTCCCCCGAATCTGCTTCAGCCCTATCAGACGCCTCCAAAGCCGACCCGCAGGCGATCACGACCTCTATAAATAGCTTTCAATCCGACAACTTGTTCCAACGCGTATCCGGGACAAATGTGCCCTGTTTGTTTGTCCATGGGCAGAATGACCCGGCAATTTCGATGCCGCCGCTTGAGCAGATATTTTCCCTGCCTCACAACATGCATCAGGTCATCCTGGAAGAGTCGGGGCATTTCCCAATGATCGACGAGAGCGCCCGGTTCCATCGCCTCTTAACCGATTTTCTGGCGCTCGATTCGGGTGCCAGTCCGCAGGAGTTGCAACTCAAAGAAGAATGGAAACGCAGGGTACGTTAAAAAGGGTTTGCCGCAACTTTCGAAAACGAATTTTTGTATTGACAAGCTTCCATCGGCGTTTTATACTCAAATAAATTATTTAAACGGGGAGCCCGACATTCTGGGCTGAGAGGAGGGTAGCGACCCTCGACCCGCAAAACCTGATCCGGATAATGCCGGCGGAGGGATCTATAATTTACCAAAAACATCCTCCCTCCACCGGGAGGATGTTTTTTTATGAGTGAACCACGCGCTGTTATCTTTGCAAATGGAAACCTGCCCGATCCGCATGCAGCCCGCGGGCTGATTCGATCAGATGATTTCCTGATTGGCGCGGATGGGGGCACGCGTCATATTCTGTCTCTCGGTATGCAGCCGGGACTCATCATTGGCGACATGGACTCGCTGGATGAAAAACTGTGTCGCGAATTTGAAACGGCCGGTGTGCGGCTGGATGTTTACCCGGAGGATAAAGACTTTACCGACCTGGAATTGGCGCTTAAACATGCTGTTGAGGCTGGATATACTCATATCCTGATCGTGGGCGGGTTGGGTGGACGTTTTGACCAGATGCTGGCTAACCTATCTCTGCTGGCCGATCCAACTTTGGAGCAAGTGGATATCCGTATGGATGATGGGGTGGAGGAAGTCTTTTTCATGCGCAAACAAGCTGTCATCCCAGGTAGGACCGGGGATATCGTCTCCCTGCTCCCATGGGGCGGACCGGTTTCAGGAGTGATCACCCAGGGCCTGCGCTGGCCGCTGCAGAATGAAGTGCTTTTTTTCTACAAAACACGCGGAGTCAGCAATGAAATGACCACCGATCAGGCTTCGATCCGCATACATTCTGGCCTGTTGTTGTGTGTACATCGCCGCACGACAGACCGCTAACCCGAAAGGACGATGGATGCGACGCTTATCCTTATTTGTATTGCTAATCGCTTTGCTGCTCAGTGCGTGTGCTGCGCCTGCAGTTGGTACCCCGGCTGATAACCAGCCGCAGACGCTAACTGTCATGACCCACGACTCATTTTCTGTCAGCAAAGACGTGATAGCTGCCTTCGAACAGGCCAACAATGTCAAGTTGTCATTCCTATCCAGCGGTGATGGGGGTACAGCCCTCAATAAAGCCATCCTGTCCAAGGATGCGCCACTGGCCGATGTTTTCTACGGTGTGGACAATACGTTCCTGTCTCGCGCCTTGGCAGCCGACATCTTCGAGCCGTACAATTCACCGCTGCTGGCTGGTATCCCGGATGCGTTTAAACTCGATCCGCAGAACCGTGCCTTGCCGGTGGACTATGGTGATGTGTGCATCAATTACGACAAAGCCTACTTTCTTGATAAAGACCTGCCCGTCCCTGCCACGCTCGAGGACCTGACCCAGCCTGAATACAAGGGCCTGCTGGCAGTCGAGAATCCAGCCACTTCATCTCCCGGAATGGCCTTCCTGCTGGCTACCATCAAGCACTTCGGTCCGGATGGCTATCTGGCTTACTGGAAGCAACTGCGCGATAACGGCGTGGTCGTGGTGGATAGCTGGGAAACAGCTTACTACACAAATTTTAGCGCTTCCTCCGGAAAGGGACCACAGCCGCTGGTGGTCTCCTACGCCTCCAGCCCCCCCGCGGAAGTGGTCTTTGCCGAGACTCCTTTGAAGGATGCACCAACCGCTTCAATTGTCGGGCCGGATACCTGCTTCCGTCAAATCGAGTTTGTCGGCATCCTCAAGGGGACCCGGAAACTTGCCCTGGCCAAGAAATTTGTAGATTTCATGCTCAGCCTGCCATTCCAGGAAGATATGCCGTTACAGATGTTCGTCTACCCGGTCAACCAGAATGCCAAGCTGCCGGATGAATTTTTGAAATACGCGCAAGTCCCGCAGCAGCCCGCCAGCCTCGATCCGGCTGAAATTGCCGCCAACCGCGATAAGTGGATCGCGGATTGGACCGCGACGGTACTTCAATAGATTATTTTGGAGGTGGAGCGGACTCTGCCTCCGGTAAAAATATTTTTATGCGACGTATCCTGACCTGGCTGGCACCATCCATTTTCCTGGGGATCTTTTTCTTCTATCCCCTGTCACGCATCCTGGGTCGAGGTCTTGACCCGGCTGTGCTGTTAGATGGCGGGACACTGCGGCTGACCTGGGACGTTTTCCTGTTTACGTTATATCAAGCCGCTCTCTCAACACTGCTGACACTGGTTATTGGCATTCCTGGTGCCTATCTGTTTTCCCATTTCACTTTTCCAGGTAAGGGGTGGCTGCGCACGCTGACAGCCATTCCGTTCATCCTGCCGACTGTGGTGGTGGCGGCCGGATTCAATGCCCTGCTCGGACCGCGCGGCTGGGTCAATTTGGGCTTGATGGGTCTGTTCAAGCTGGATCAGCCGCCAATTGCTTTTCTGTATTCACTCGGAGCAATCTTGCTGGCGCATGTCTTCTACAATACGACGATTGTATTGCGAATTGTGGGCAACGCCTGGGGACAGCTCGATCCGCGTCTCGAGCAGGCAGCGCGGGTCTTAGGGGCCAATCCCGCGCGCGTCTTACGGACTGTGACCCTGCCATTGCTGCGCCCCGCGATCCTGGCTGCGGGTTTGCTGGTCTTCTTGTTCGATTTCACCAGCTTTGGTGTCATTCTGCTGCTGGGCGGGCCGCACTTTGCCACACTGGAAGTTGAAATTTACATCCAGTCGATGCAGATGCTCAACCTGCCGGTAGCCTCCCTACTTTCGATCATCCAATTACTCTGTACCTTGGCTTTCTCGATTTTTTACAGTCGATTGGTCACGCATGTCAGCATTCCGACAGCCCCGCGCGCCGCTGAGGAACGGCTGCATCCCGCCCGGACAGCGCGGCAGCGTGTGTTTTTGACTGGCATGCTCGGTCTGCTGTTCTTCTTCTTTGTCGCGCCTCTGGCGGCCCTGCCCTTGCGTTCGGTCACCCGGCTGGAGGCAGCCCGCGGACAGCGAACCAGCGTGCAATCTGGCCTGACGTTGGATTATTACAAGGAATTGTTCATCAACCGGCGGGATTCGTTATTCTATGTGCCGCCAATCGACGCGCTGCGCAATTCGCTGACCTACGCCGGGATGACGGTCGTGCTGTCGTTGGCAATGGGTTTTCCGGCTGCTTCTGCCCTGGCAAAACCGGGCAAACTGGAAAAATACATCGATCCCTTTTTAATGCTGCCGTTGGGCGCCTCAGCGGTCACACTGGGCTTGGGATACATCCTGGCTTTCAATAAGCCGCCCCTGGCTTTGTTGACCTGGCCCTGGCTGGTACCGCTGGCGCACAGCACCATTGCATTGCCTTTCGTCATCCGTAATTTACAACCGGCCTTGGCGGCCATTCCGGATAAATTGCGCGAGGCGGCATCCACATTGGGGGCCACACCCCTGCGTGTCTGGTGGACGGTGGACTGGCCGATTGTCTCGCGCGCGACGCTCTCGGCGGCGGCCTTTGCATTCACGATCTCGCTGGGTGAGTTCGGTGCGACTTCGCTGCTGGTGCGCCCCGAATACCCGACCTTACCTACGGCAATTTATCGCTTCCTATCGCAGCCCGGTGGACTGAATTATGGGCAGGCCCTGGCGATGGCCTCGATTCTAATGCTGGTTTGCGGTGTGGGAATTGGTTTGATCGAAGCCGTGCGCCTGCCGGGAACAGGCGAGTTCTAATCCCGGATCGATCGGGAAAAGGTGAAGATGCTCGAAGTCATTGATATTTATAAATCATATGCAGGCGCGCTCTTGTTGAAGGGCATCTCTTTTCGCGTTGATGCTGGTGAGACCATCTGTCTTCTGGGCTCCTCAGGCAGCGGCAAGTCCACCTTGTTGCGCATCATCGCCGGCCTTGAACAGGCTGAATCTGGCTCGGTGTGTTGGGATGGGCAGGATATTAGCGCGACACCGGCCCACTTGCGAAATTTCGGGCTGGTCTTTCAGGATTACGCCCTCTTTCCACATTTGAATGTTACCGAGAACGTGGCTTACGGCCTAAAGATGCGGGGGGTTTCGCCAGACGAGATCGCTGCCCGCACAATTGAAGCCCTGGAAGTGGTCAATCTGCATGGATTCGAGCGTCGTCGCGTGACAGATCTTTCGGGAGGGGAACAACAACGCGTGGCTTTGGCAAGGGCGCTGGCACCGCGTCCACGTCTGCTGATGTTCGATGAGCCGCTTGGCGCACTCGACCGCAGCCTGCGCGAACAGTTGCTCGACGAACTGCGCAGCATCCTGCACAACACGGGTATCCCAGCGATCTACGTCACCCATGACCAGGAAGAGGCTTTCGCTCTGGCGGATCGGATCTTGCTGCTGCACGAAGGCTTAATCGTGCGCAATGCTACACCAGCCGAGGTTTATGCCCGTCCCGGGTCAGCCTGGGCGGCAGAGTTCATGGGTCTGGGCAATGTTCTGGCGGGCCGCGTCCTGGGACAGGGGCGTGTGGAGACATCTGTTGGGGTGTTGCATTCGGATTGTGCGCATAGATATGGCCGGGATGAGTCCGTATCGCTGCTGATCCGCCCGGAAGCCGTTTTCGCCGGGGATGGAGACAACCGGCTGAGCGGTCGTGTGGCTGATGTCATCTTTGTCCAGCAGAAGTTCAAGGTCACTCTGGAAAACGACCTGTATTTTTACCTGAGTGAGGCACCCGAGGTCGGTCAGGAGCTTGTGATACAGATACCCTTTGCAGCAGTGGAGTGCCTGGCATGAGCGGAGAGTCGATCACGGTCATCAAGCGCAATCAGGCCGGCGAAGAAATCTGGCGTTATGCAGGTGTGATCCTGCGCCGGGAACCGAATGCGATTGTGTTGGAGGCCTTTTTCAATCGCGATGATACGCCATTCCTGGACCTGGTGCTCAAACGCAATGACCGTTTTGTGGAAAAGTATTTTACGGACCGCTGGTATAACATATTTCGTATTCACGACTGTGATGATGATCGGGTCAAAGGCTGGTACTGCAACATTGGCCGGCCGGCTGTAATGGAAGCAGATGACCGCCTTTCCTACATCGACCTGGCATTGGATTTGTGGGTGTCGCCGGATGGGGAACAGAAGGTGCTGGACCAGGATGACTTCGAGCAATTGCCGCTGGATCAGGAATCACGCATACAGGCCAGAGCGGCGCTGGCCGAATTGCAGGGTATGTTCAAAATGGGAAGGCCTCCGGTTTAGCCGGAGGCCTCTTGTCGGCTAATACAAGCCAAGGGCGTGCATAACCTGGTCGCCATAGTTCCAGGCAGCGAAGCTAAAAATAGCCAGGCAGCAGCATAATACGACCAGCACGATGATGACGATCAGGACTGTATTATTCTTTTTGGGTTTTTCAGGCGGCATTCCCATTGGGGTTTCCATATTATTATTCATTTTCTCCTCCTTCGAAGATAGATTTTAATAGCTGCTTTGTAGGAAGGGCATACTTAAGCCGAATCCTAACAATGGCAGTAGCACGAAAAACAGGCAAACGCACAAGAAAACGGCGAGATTGACATAACCCAGGATCAGTCCCGCTGTGGCCATGCCGTCGCCACCCAGCGTGCCATTGCTTTTGCGGATCTCGTTTTTGGCCATGTGCCCGGTGATGATCGCGACAATCGAGCCAAGGGTGGGCAGTATCGTCCAGCCCAGGATGCCCATCACCAGACTGACAATTGCCATGCTGCTGTTGGGGACCACCGGCTGCGGTGGGTAAGGTTGGTTGGGATAATTGGCCATTGCATTCTCCTTGAGGGAATTATTCTTCTTGTTTTGTCATTGCCCTACGCCACAGCCACCAGATGATGAAGGCGGCGGCGACCACCAGCAGCGTGCCAACCAGCACCGGGATGATGATCGACAAGATCGAAAGCCCGGTCGAAATGATATCCTCGGTGATGCTGACCGGGATGTTCCCAACTCCGCCGGTCGTGGCTGTGACGGCCGGGCGCACTGCTCCGGCTTTGACTGCGTGTACGCCTCCGGCGATCAATAAACCCGCGGCCAGCGAGAGCACTGGATGCATATTGGTGATCACTTTGGCGCTGGCGGCAAAAGCAATCGCCCCGGCGACGGGACGGACCAGGGTCTGGATCAGGTCGTTGATGTGATTGACCGCCGGAATTTTATCAGCCAGCATCTCGATGATCACCAGGATACCGAGCAGGATCAAAATCCAGGGGTTGGCCAGCGTATCCCAGGGTGCGTTGAGCTTGATTAAATCGGTGTAATGGGCGATTACTCCGACCACCAGCAGCGGGATGTAAGCGTTCAACCCGGCGCTGGCCGAGAGGCCGAAGGCGGTAAAAACGCCAAGCAATAAATCCATGCGAATTTCTCCTTATCCGAGCGGGAAGCCGCCCCAGGTACCGGTCAGTTGGAAACGCAACAGGTCAATCGCGGTGATCATGATCATGGCCAGCGTGAATCCAGCCACCAGCGGGAGCCACATCTGGCGCAGGCTGGTAAAGAGGTTGTCCTGGCGCATGATCATGACCCAAACCATCGAAAAGATCATCACCAAGAGCGCCAGTACACCGCCCGTGCTGATAAAGACAATCGGATACAGGACAATGGGCGACTCGCTCAAGATGCCCAGATCGATCAGCAGTATCAATCCAAGCAGCAGCCCGAATTTGCGCCAGTTATCCATCGCCGGACGCTGGTCGTAATCCTTCCAGACCGTCTGGCTGAAGGCCGGGTACAGGCCGATTGCCATCGTCAGTCCCATCCCGCTGCCGGTCAGCAGGCGCAGCGTATTGTTGGGAATGTACAGGTTCGGGATCTGCGGGAATGCGCCAGGATTAAGTTGTTTGATGAGATACAGGTAGGAATTCGATCCATCCAGGCCAAAGGCGGCGAAAAAAGCGATAAGCGGGATGCCAATCTTCCAGGAGGGCATGCCGCCTCGCTTCCGGCTGACAATTGCCTGGAAGACCAGACCAACGGCTGCGGCTGTGAAGGTCCCGCTGCAGCGCGCGCATAGCGGCAGTTGACGATCTCCAATATGAAAGGAACGTTGGTCGATGCGATGGCAGACTGCATAGCCAATCGAGTCAGCTTTGCCCAGCAAGCCGGGGGGACTGATGTACAGCCAGCCAGCGAAGACCAGCAGCGCTGCAATCGGAACCAGCCAGCGGGTGAGTTTGTATAAGAGAGTTGGCGATGAAGGTGTCTGCATAATTCAATTCATTATATGGGTATTGTGACGGAAAGGCAAGAATACCACCTCTTTTAC
>CAYOUV010000031.1:0-35234 GCA_964407265.1 uncultured Anaerolineaceae bacterium
GGCCAGTCCGGACCATCAGCAGTCCCGATGGTGGACGTGGTCAGCAAACTGGAGAAGATGGCTTCCGAAAACTCCGAAAAGCTTGATTGGAAGGTATCGATCGTCGATTTGTTAAAGCTGCTCGAACTGGATAGCAGCCCCAGCGCCCGCAAGGAATTAGCAACCGAACTCGGTTGCCCGGCTGACATGATGAGCGATTCGGCCAAGATGAACACCTGGCTGCACAAGACCGTCTTAGCCAAAATTGCCCAGAACGGCGGCAATATTCCCAAGGAACTGCTGGACTAACCGCAGCTGTAATTCAAAAAGAGAGGCGTGGGCCATGTCACAGGCCCGCGTCTTTTGATTCCTGCGGATGGGACTGTGACCGGTATAGAAGTTCCGATCAAGACTCTGTATAATTAACTATCGATCGATATGGGGAATGCCAGGTCGTTTGTGGGTTGGGTTGTGCCAGCGGGAAGGGAGGGAGACCATGTTATGTGATAACGAACGCCTGTTCCGGTTTGCCTGGATGGCTGCCGTCTTTTTCGGCCTGCTGTTGTTGGCTTCCTGCACTCCGCCCTCGACTTGCACGGTCGATTTCCTGATTACCAGCATCAACAACGCCAACAGCACGCCTGCCACAACCGATGTGATCGAGCTGGCTCCGGGTTGCACCTACCTGTTGGATCAGGTCGATAACACTTTCAATGGTGATAATGGCCTGCCTCCCATCACCTCGCCAATCGTGATCCATGGCAACGATGCAACCATTAAACGGGCTGCAAACGCCCCTCGTTTCCGCTTGATATACATTGATGGCGGGCAGGGTAACCTGAGCCTGGTACATATCACCCTGGAGGGCGGGTATGCTTACGACTCCTTGAACCCTAATATTCTCCAAAATAATTCAGGAGGCGCGATTTTCAACAACGGGGTCTTGAAGCTTGAAAAGAGTTTGATTTATGATAATTGGTCGCGCGAGGGGGCGATCTTCAATGCCAATCAGATGGAAATCGCAGATTCTACCATTACGAAGAATCACGATTACTTCGGGTTGCCGGGCGGTGCCGGCCTCTACAACCTGGGCACAGGCACGATCGCGGGTTCTACGATCAGTTACAATGGCATCCCAGAGTTTGCAGACGGCCTCTTCAATATGGGGGATTTGGAGATGACCAATTGTACGGTCAGCGGCAACGGCGCATCCGGGATCGATAATGAAGGCAACCTGTCTGTTAACCACATCACGGTTACGGATAACGGGGGAGGCTCATTTGGTTCGGCCGGGATCCTGTACGTCTACAACTCACTGATAGAGAGCTGTACTGGCCAGCAGGTCCATACCAACACCTATAATATCGACACCGACGGCACCTGCCTGGGTTTCACTTATCCGTTGACTGCCTGGCACCTGGCTCCCCTGGGAAACTATGGCGGCCAGACGGAAACCCGCGCTCTATTACCTGGCAGCGTTGCCATCGACCGCGTTGGGCGCTCGTGCCTGCCCACCGACCAGCGCTTCGTGGCGCGCCCGTACGGGCCGCAGTGTGACGTCGGTGCTTATGAATACAACGGCAGCCCGCCTCCGGCCCCGTTGATGGGCCTGACCGAAACACTTACACCTACACTGACGGTCACCCCCACACTGACACCCACAGCGACGATTACAGCAACGCTGCAGCCTTGTGCCTTCACAGCTGCCATAAACCTCTTCTGCCGCACGGGGCCGGGTAGCTCGCTCTACCCGCCGTTGGACAGCTTCGTGGCCGGACAGTCTGCTCAGGTGCTGGGGCAGAGTGCGGACGGCCAGTTCGCATATGTGGCGGCGCCCAACACCCAGGGGTTGTGCGTCGTACCGCTCAGTTCCAGGTTTGGGGTGCTGACCGGCGATTGCGGTGGGCTGGTAGTGTTCACACCACCGCCACCGCCCACGCCCACGGATACCCCGCGACCGGAAAAGCCTACGGGATCGCAGCCGGGGTGTATGGTGTCGCCGCCGAATCCCAGCAGCGCCCCAAAGTGCGTCGTACCCTGTCCGTCTGATGCAAATCCAGGGACACCCTGTACCCCATAGCCCGCAAACCGGCTTTACTGGAGGAAAATATGCCTCAAGACCGCCCAAACGAATCGAAGCCGCAGGCTATTCTTACTGGTGATGATTATATCGAGAGTTTGCGAGGGCGCAGGCTGAAGGTCTACCTGTTCGGCGAGCTGGTTGCAGAACCGGTCGATCACCCGCTGATCCGCCCTTCGATCAACGCCATGGCGAAGACTTACGATCTGGCGCTGGGGCGCCCGGATTTAGCCACAGCGTTGTCACCCTTGACGGGCGATCGTGTCAACCGCTTCCTGCACATTGCCATGAGCGCTGAGGATGTCGTCCTGCAGAACAAGATGCAGCGGCGGCTGGGCCAACTGACCGGTACCTGTTTCCAGCGCTGCGTTGGGATGGACGCGCTCAATGCGTTGTACTCGGTGACTTACGAGATCGATCAGAAATATGCCACTCCCTACCATGCGCGGCTCAAGCAGTTCATCCAGGAGATGCAGGCGCACAACTACGTCATCGGCGGAGCCATGACCGATGTCAAAGGTGACCGGAGCAAGCCGCCCGCCCAGCAGGCTGATCCCGACCTGTACCTCCACGTCAGCCGCCGCACACCGCAGGGAGTTTACCTTCGCGGTGCCAAAGCGCACCAAACAGGGTGCATCAATTCGCATTGGTTGATCGTCATGCCGACCCTGCGCCTGGAACCGGATGATCATGCATATGCCATTGTCGGCGCGCTGCCCGTCGAGGCGGACGGCCTTACATTTGTGTATGGGCGTCAATCTTGCGATACGCGTTCCATGGAGGGCGGGGGACTCGATGTGGGCAACCGCGGATACAGCGGGCAGGAAGCGCTGGTCATTTTCGAGGATGTGTTCGTCCCCAATGAATTGATCTTCATGGACGGGGAGACGGATTTTGCTGCCATGCTGGTGGAACGTTTTACCAGTTATCATCGCCGCAGTTACGTCTGCAAGAGTGGCGTCGGCGACGTGCTGATCGGAGCGGCAGCCACGGTGGCCGAGTATAACGGCGTGGAGCGTGCTTCGCATATTCGGGACAAACTGGTGGAGATGACCTATCTCAACGAGACGATTTATGCCACCGGGATAGCGGCCTCCTATCAAAGTCATGCCACCAGGTCGGGCGCGTATATCTGCGACGATATGCTGGCGAATGTTTGCAAGCATCATGTGACCAAAATTCCCTACGAAATGGGGCGCCTGGCACAGGACCTGGCTGGCGGCCTGGTGGTCACGCTGCCTTCCGAAGCTGATTACCGTCATCAGGAACTTGGTCCACTTCTTGAAAAGTACCTCAAAGGGCGCGAGGATGTGTCGACTGAAGACCGCATCCGCATCCTGCGTTTGATCGAAAATATGACCTTGGGGCGCAATGCGGTCGGCTATCTGACCGAATCCTTGCATGGAGCCGGCTCGCCGCAAGCCCAGCGCATTCAAATCTATCGCCAGATGCAGATCTCCTTCAAACAACAGCTTGCCAGGCGGCTGGCTGGCATTGACCTGCCCGACTCCGCGGCTGGCGATCTGGGAGGGATCGTCGATGGCTACTTTGCCCGGGTCTTTGCTGCCGATGGTGAGCGGCCGGGACCCTCGACCCAATCCGGGGTTGATCCTCAGGTCTCGATGCGTGAATAGGGCATTTACGCTTGTATCTGGCACTGGCAAGGTGACAATAAGATGTAGTCTTTCTGTAAGTCACATAAATAAAAAAAAGACATCCGAGAAAAACTCGGATGTCTTATCTTCTATCTGGTCTTAGGCCTCGCGGACTTCGCCTTCGATCACGTCGCCTTCGCCCTCACCGCCGCCTTCACCTGCGCCTCCGGAGTCGCCGGAACCGTTGCTGGGTGGCGGTGTCTCCGCCTGTTGCTGGTAAAGTTGCTGGCTGATGGCGTGGAAGGCGTTCTGCACCTCTTCGCTGGTCTGCTTGATGCGGGCGATGTCCTCGCCCTGTGCAGCCTGCTTCAGCTCGCTGACCTTTTCCTGGATCTTCTGGCGCTCATCTGCCGGGACCTTATCGCCCAGTTCGTTGAGCGTCTTCTCAGTCTGGTAAGCCAGTTGGTCGGCCGTGTTGCGGGCGTCGATCAGCTCGCGGTGTTTCTTGTCTTCGTTCTCGTGCTGGCGGGCTTCCTGCACCATATTGTCGATGTCATCCTTGTTCAGGTTGGTGGAGGCCGTCACGGTGACCTTCTGTTCCTTGCCGGTAGCCTTGTCCTTGGCGGTCACATTCAGGATGCCGTTGGCATCGATATCGAAGGTGACCTCGACCTGCGGGATACCGCGTGGGGCCGGCGGAATGCCGTCCAGGCGGAAGCGGCCCAGTGACATGTTGTCAGCGGCCATCGGGCGCTCGCCCTGCAGGATGTGGATGTCGACTGCCGTCTGGTTATCGGCTGCGGTCGAGTAGACCTCGGTCTTGCGCACCGGGATGGTGGTGTTGCGCTCGATCATGGTGGTCATCACGCTGCCCATGGTTTCCACGCCCAGTGAGAGCGGGGTGACATCGAGTAGCAAGATGTCTTTGACTTCGCCGCCCAGCACGCCGCCTTGGATGGCCGCACCAATCGCCACGACCTCATCCGGGTTAACGCCTTTGTGTGGTTCCTTGCCGCCCGCCAGCTTGCGGACCAGGTCCTGGACCATGGGCATACGGGTCGAGCCGCCAACCAGCACAACCTCGTCCAGGTCGCTGGCGCTCATGCTGGCGTCTTTGAGGGCTGCCTCGAAAGGCCCCTTGCAGCGGTTGAGCAGGTCTTCGGTCATCTGCTCGAATTTGGCGCGCGTGAGTTTCAGTTGCAGGTGCTTCGGGCCGCTGGCATCGGCGGTGACGTAAGGCAGGTTGACCTCGGTCTCCATAACCGTGGAAAGCTCGATCTTGGCCTTTTCGGCCGCCTCGCGCAAGCGTTGTAACGCCTGGCGATCCTTGCGCAGGTCGATACCCTGTTCCTTCTTGAACTCATCGGCTGCCCAGTTGACGATCAACTGGTCCCAGTCGTCGCCGCCCAGGTGGGTGTCGCCGTTGGTGGACTTGACTTCGGTCACGCCTTCGCCGACTTCCAGAATGGACACGTCGAAGGTGCCGCCGCCCAGGTCGAAAACCAGGATGGTCTCGTTTTTGTTCTTGTCCAGGCCGTAGGCCAAGGCCGAGGCGGTCGGTTCGTTGATGATGCGCTTGACGTCCAGACCGGCGATTTTGCCGGCGTCCTTGGTAGCCTGTCGCTGGCTGTCGTTGAAGTAAGCCGGGACGGTGATGACGGCCTCAGTGACCGCTTCGCCCAGGTAGGCTTCGGCATCCGCTTTCAGCTTGGAAAGGATCATCGCGGATATTTCTTCCGGGCTGTACTCGCGGTTGGTGATCGGGATCTTGACCCGTGCTTCACCTTGTGGTCCCTTGACTACTTCGTACGGAACCATCTTGCGCTCGGTTTCCACTTCGTCGAAGCGGCGACCCATGAAGCGCTTGATGGAGAAGATCGTATTTTCTGAATTGATGACGGCCTGGCGCTTGGCGGTTTGCCCAACCAGGCGCTCGCCGTTTTTGTTGAATGCTACCACGGACGGGCATAAACGCCCGCCTTCAGCGGTGGTGATGACCGTTGGCTGGCCGCCTTCCATGACTGCGACCACGCTGTTGGTGGTTCCTAAATCGATGCCAATAATTTTTGCCATATCCGTCACTCCTGTCGAACGGGGTATTTTTTGCTTTCATGCAAAAGCTGGCCCTTTCAGGCCATCGTGATTAAAGGATAACGGATGGATGCAAGAATAACGTTAACAGTACATAGAAAAAACATAAAAGGCCGCCTCACACGAGGCGGCCTTTTGCTGAAACCGGGGTTCTAGGGCTGGCTGATGGTGACGTAGTCGAAGTTCATCAGGACCGGTGTGACATTGAAGGAATTCAGGCCGATGGCCACATCTCCGCTGCGAAGTTTGAACTTGGTGTCCCGGATGGTGCGCTCTTCGTAATCGTTGATGTACAGCGACAATTTATCACCCTTGCAGACGAAGGCGAATTTGTTGGTCTCACGACCGGTCTTGATGTGGGTTGAACCGCCATTATAAATACGATTGGAACCTTTCTTGACCAGGCCGATCGCATCAATCGCGTTGATCCAGTACAGGCCGTCCGCTCCGATACGTGCTTCGTACCAGCCTTCATCCGAGGCACGGCAGATCAGGACCACGTCCAGGGTGTTCTTGCCGCGGTTGTCGACGCTGACCTCGATCTTGACATCGTCGTACTTGAAGGCAGTGTATTCGGCATATGCAAAAATGTCTTTGCCGTCGAGTTTGAAGACCAGGTTGCCACTGTCGACCGCGACGCTACCTTGGTCCTTGTTATTTCCGGTCAGGTCTACGACCCAGGCTGAAGACAGCGGCGCATTGAAGTCTTCAGTAAAGAACTGCTGGGCGGTCGACGGCGCTTCGGTAGCGGCCGGTGCTTCGGTGACGGCCGGGGCCTCGGTGACAGCCGGCTGGACGGGGGGCTCCGTCTGTTGGACCGGTGGCTCCGGGGTTGGGGTCGAACTGATGCAGGCCAGTCCGATTAGCAATACCAGTGCAATAAAAAATAATAAGGGTTTGAAGGCGTTGCGTTTCATACAATCTCCTCGAGTTGGGTTGGAATGGATTTGGGACTCAAGCGAACATTAAGAGAAGATGAGTCGTTAAATGCAGTATAGCAAAAAGACGATAGAACTTCAAGCTGCTAAATAACATAAAGGGCCACCTGACATCTAACAGGTAGCCCTTTTATAAGTGGAGATGGCGGGAATCGAACCCGCGTCCGAAAGAATCGACCCTCGAATATCTACGAGCGTAGCTGGCTGATGATCCTCACCCGCAGTACCCCAACCAACCAGGATTGCTGAGGGCCAGCCGCTTGGGCCCGAAAGCCCTCTTTCACACGGTTAGCGGCGTCGTGTGCGGCACTCCACCATTCTGTCGCCCGATCCTGCCACCGGGTGGAGAGCGGGGCAGGCGGACGCGGCCTCACTTCATGGAGACCGGACTGCTTATTAGCTAGTCGCCTTAGGCGGCCAGCGGCATAGCAGCGTAGGAAGTGCGGTTGGCACTTGAATTTTTGCGCTGAGTTTACGAGTTCGGCGCCGCTCGGCTCGCAATTCGGGACCTGCCTCCTCCGTCGAAGCCAGTCATCCCCGTTGCTTTCACATTATAGCATGTTTGATTGGTCCGATTCTTACGCATTTCAGACGATTCTGCTGAAAAAAAACGCTTTGAAATGCCCAATTACCCTGCCAGCCTCAATCTTGCTTGAAATTGCGCTTTGTGCTAGACTTTGACTAGGCCTTCATCTTAAAGGAATTGGAAAATGGCAGAGAAAATATTGATCATAGACGATGACATTGACACTCTGCGTCTGGTTGGATTGATGTTACAGCGCCAAGGTTATCAAATCCTGGCTGCCCAGAACGGGCATCAGGGGTTGATCAAGGTCCATAAAGAACACCCCGACCTGATCTTGCTGGATGTCATGATGCCGGACATGGATGGTTACGAGGTAACACGCCGTATTCGCACAGATCCGGCGATTTCCAACACGCCTATCCTGATGTTCACTGCCAAGACACAACTGGACGATAAGGTCGCTGGCTTTGAAGTTGGCGCGGATGATTATCTGACCAAACCAACACACCCAACCGAGCTTCAGGCACATGTCAAGGCTCTCCTGGCCCGCACTACCAAGAGCACGAAGAAGTTGACGACCAGGTCGATCGAGCGCAATGCCTTTGTGATTGGCGTCCTCTCGCCGCGCAGCGGACTGGGTGTCTCGACCATTGCGGTCAATCTGGCCGCCAGCCTGTTCGCGCAAACCAGGATGGAAGCAATTATTGCTGAATTTACACCGGGTTATGGTACGCTTGGCCTGGATTTGGGCGTGGATGATCTCGATGGATTGACCAATTTGCTCTCGATGAATCCGTCCGAGATCACCCGTGAAAAAGTGCGGGATGCGCTGATCTCGCATGGTTCGGGGTTGCGTTTCCTGTTTTCATCCTACCAGCCGCGCGACGTGCAATTGATCGCGCAATCCAGCCAGTTCGAAATCATCGAGAACCGTCTCGCCAAATTGACGCGCTACCTGGTGCTCGATCTGGGGGCTGGCCTGCCGGAGTTTTCCCAGAAAATACTGCCCCTTTGCGATGAACGGATCGTGGTCATGGAAGGCAATCCCATCTCGCTTGTCCATACCCGCGTTCTGTTGAAGGAAATAACTGATCTGGGCATCGATCCGATGAAAATCACATTGGTGCTCAATAACCGCCAGCGTACCGAGGTCCAGATGAACTGGAGTCAGGTACAGCAGCAGGTGGGGCATTCGATTTCGATGACACTGACACCGGCTCCCGAACTATTCTATCAAGCCTCACGTGTGCAAATGCCGGCTGTCATGCACCAGACTGAAGGTCTGACGACACAACAATTCGGCAAATTATCTGAAACGATTTTGGAACGTCAGGTGCAGAGACGTTCATGACAACTGCTTTCTCCGCCCAGACATTGACCGCGATTGAGTATGCTGCCGAACTCTTTCGACAAGCCAAGCGCGCTGTCATCCTGACTGGGGCGGGGATATCGACCCCCTCGGGTATCCCTGATTTTCGCTCGGAAGGGACCGGCCTCTGGTCTCGGGATGAGCCAATGGAGGTGGCATCACTGACGACGTTCCGGTATGCACCGGAACGTTTCTATAAATGGTTCCGTCCGCTCGCCAGCAGTATCGTCAATGCCCAGCCCAACCCGGCGCACACTGCCCTGGCCGAGCTGGAGCAGATCGGGCGCTTGAAGGTCATCATTACCCAGAATATGGATGCCTTGCATCACAAGGCTGGCTCGCAAAACGTGATTGAAATGCACGGCACCTTGCGTACCTTGAGTTGTACGCAGTGTTTTCGGCAATTTGATTCAACGCCTTTCCTTCGGCCATTTGTGGAGCAGGGCGATATCCCGCATTGCGCGCATTGTGGTGGGGTGCTCAAGCCGGATGTGATCCTGTTTGGTGAACAGTTGCCGCAGAAAGCCTGGCTGCAGGCCCAGCGTGCCAGCCGGGAATGCGATCTGATGCTGGTAGCCGGTTCTTCCCTGGAAGTGCTCCCGGTTGCCGGCCTGCCGATGCAAGCCATTGACCGTGGCGCGCACCTGATCATCGTCAATAATACACCCACGTATTTGAATGTCCGTGCCGACGTGGCCATTCTGGAGGACGTCTCAGCCATCTTGCCGGCGATTGTCACCCAAGTGTTGCATGCTGCATAACACCATTACCCCCATCCATAAACGACTGGAAGATTACCGCCGCCTGTTCGAGATCGCGCGCGACCTGGCATCGACCTTGGATCTGGACCAACTACTCGAGCGCATTGTGGCTGCGGCAACCGATATCACCGAAGCTGAAGCGGCCTCGATCCTGCTGTACGACAACACCTCGCGCCAGCTCTACTTCCAGGCAGCCACCAATATCGAGCAGCCGACCATGCGCGGTTTGGTTGTGCCCCTGGAAGGCAGTATTGCCGGTTGGATGGTCAGGAATCGCAAACCGGTACGCATTTCAGACGCGCACCAGGACCCACGCCATTTTGATGACGTCGAGCAGATTACTCACCTTAAAACCCAATCCTTATTGGGGATACCGCTGATCGCCAAGGACAAAGTGGTCGGTGTGCTGGAGGTGATCAACAAGCGCCTGCGGGAATTTTCGGATACGGATGAAGACCTGTTGCTGGTATTGGGCGCGCAGGCGGCAATCGCCATCGAAAACACGCGCCTGTTCCAACAATCCGACTTGATTTCCGAATTCGTCCATGAATTGCGCACACCGCTGGCCTCGCTTAGTACGGCTACTTATCTATTACTGCGACCGGAGATTTCCAAGCAACAGCACGACCAAATCATCCATAATATCCACAGCGAAGCGATGAGCTTGAATGCGCTTGCTTCTTCGTTCCTCGACCTGGCCCGCTTGGAGTCGGGCCGGATCTTGTTCCGGTTCAGCCCTTTCAACCTGACCGACCTGCTGTACGAATGCAAAGATGTCATGCAGGTCAGAGCGCAGGAAGAAAATATTCGAATGTTGGTGGATGCTCCGGATAATCTCCAGCAACTGGAAGCCGACCGCGATAAAATCAAGCAAGTGGTGCTCAACTTGTTGAGCAATTCCATCAAGTACAATCGGCCTGAAGGCTCGGTAACGCTTGGCGGGCGGGTCATCGATGGAGAAATGAGCATCTCAGTCATTGATACGGGCATTGGCATCCCAGCGGAAGCCATGCCGCGATTGTTCGAGAAGTTTTACCGGGTGCGTGAGTCAGAAAATAAAGCCGACGGGACCGGCCTGGGACTTTCGATTTGCAAACAAATCGTACAGGGACACGGTGGCCGGATCGAGGTTAAGAGCAAGGCTGGCCATGGGACGATCTTTGACGTCCGCCTGCCACTCAAGCCTAAGGGCATCAAGTACGATACGCAAAAACGACAAACCCTCCGGTAATTACCGGAGGGTTTGTCGTTAGGTGGACAGCAGGAGAATGGCTCCGATAGCCAGGCCGATGCCCAGCGTTTGTTTGAGACTCAACGGTTCATGCAGCAGGAGTTGGCTCAACAGCAGGGTGACCAGCGGATACATGGCAGTCACAGTCACGACGACTGCGCTGCGTCCGCGGGCGATGGCGTAGAAGAAAAAGTAGGATCCGACCCCGACTGCGATGCCCGACAGCAGCCCATAGAGAATGCCGACTGGTTTTCCGCCGGGGTGGAAGCGCAGCAGAAAAACCATCACCAAACCGACGACCAGCGTCCCGGTAAGTTCGTAGATGTAAGCGTCCGTGTCGCGTAGGACCGAGGTTGCCAGCTTGGAGAAGAAACCCCAAAAGCCCCACATCAGCATGGCGATCAGCGTGTAAGAGAACCACTGGGACATGACCGCTTAACGTGCTCCCTTGCGTCCGAACTGCCGTTCAAGCATGTCGACCGAGAGGTGAATCATGGTCGGCCGCCCATGCGGACAGGTGCGGGGCGAGTCGCAATTCTCCAGGTCGGTCACTAGTGCGTGCTGTTCGTCGGGCGAGAGCGTTTGCCCGGCCTTAACCGCCAGCCGTTTGCAGACGCGCCCTGCAATCCGCGCCTCTAGTTCGTTTTGCAGCGGAGTTTCGTCCTCCTCGAAATCTTCGACCAGTACACGCAGGGCTGCAGCCGGGTCGCTGCCGGAGAAAATTGCCGGTAAGGCTCGTATTTGGAAAGTATTCGGCCCAAACGGATCGACCTGGAAACCGAGGTGTACGAGCGTCTCAATCTGCCCACTGAGCAGGTTGGCCTGCGCGGGCGGCAGGGTAACTGTAGCCGGCGTGAGCAGCGCTTGGGCCGGGATGTTTTTTATCTCGTGCTGCGCCATTAGCTTTTCAAACAGCACCCGTTCGTGCGCCGCATGCTGGTCGATCAGGTACAGCCCGTCCGGGCCTTCGGCTACCAGGTAGGTTGCGCCGATCTGCCCGATCAGGCGCAGCAACGGGATATTCTTCAACTTACCTTGTACGGGAGGCGCAGAACTCAGGTTTTTCGAAGGCTGTGCCCCTATCTTCAGCAGTTCGTCGTGGGCGATGTTCCAGTCAAGACCAGCCTGGCGGGAGGTGGTTTCCGAACCCCACAACGTTCCAGATGGGACGGACGGCACCGGCGTATAGGCCAGGATGGCGCGCCGCACTGCGCGCTGGACGAAGCTGAAGACACGCTCCTGTTCCCGGAAGCGCACTTCGGCCTTAGCCGGGTGCACATTGACATCTACTGATTCGGGGTCCATCTCGAGGAACAACGTCGCCATCGGATATCGTCCTACCATCAGGAGCGTATGATAAGCCTGGGTGAGGGCCGTGGTCAAAGCCACATCATGCACCCAGCGCCCGTTGATAAAAAAGGTAATCTCACGGCGGTTGGAGCGTGTTAGCGCGGTGGGACTGATGAAGCCGGTCATGCGCATGCCCTCATCTTCAGCCAGCACTTCCAGCATTTGCTTGGCCACCTCCACGCCGTACAGTGAGGCCAGGATGGCACGCCGGTCACCGTCACCGGTGGTCTGCAGGGTGACGTTTTGACCTTCAGTCAATTTGAAGCGCACCTGATGATAGGCCAGGGCGTAGCGCGTGACCAGCGCGTCAATTGCGCGGCGTTCGGTAGTATCAGTTTTTAGAAATTTGAGCCGCGCCGGGACGTTGTAGAATAGGTTCTCGACCCGCACCACTGTTCCGATTGGCGTGCCGACTGCCTCGACTTCCGCCTCCAGGCCGCCTTCCAGGCGGAGGCGGGCTCCGGCGGGCTGGTCGGTCGTACGCGAAGTAATTGTCATTTGTGAGACCGAGCCGATCGAAGCCAGTGCCTCGCCCCGGAAGCCGAGCGTTTTGATCTGGAACAGGTCTTTGGCGGTGGATAGCTTGGAAGTAGCGTGCCGCGAAACAGCCAGCGGGAGTTCGGCTTGCGGGATGCCTGAACCGTCGTCTGCCACCTCGATCAGCGTGCGTCCGGCTTCAGCAATTTTCAAGGTGACCGTACGCGCCCCGGCGTCCAGGGCGTTCTCGACCAATTCCTTGACGACCGAGGCCGGGCGTTCGATCACTTCTCCGGCAGCGATTTGGGAAGCCACTTCAGGGGAGAGCAGGCGGATGGGCATAGGCTGATTATAACCGAGGCAATAAAGGTATAATCTCGATATGAAATTCACGACGGTGTTCTTCGACCTGGATGATACGCTTTATCCGTCCTCGAGCGGCCTGTGGCAGGCTATCAAAGAGCGTATGAACCGCTATATGCATGAGAAGCTGGGTATCCCCCCAGAGAGTATTCCGCGCCTGCAGGAACAGTTTTTTCGGCAACACGGCACGACCCTGCGCGGGTTGGAAGCGCATTACCCAGTTGATCGCGAGGATTTCCTGGCTTACGTCCATGACTTTCCGTTGGAAGAATACCTCTCCCCGGATCCAATCCTGCGCCAGGTGTTGACAGGTCTTTCGACCCGCAAACTGGTCTTCACTAACGCTGATGCGTCCCACGCCCGGCGTGTGCTCGCCGCCCTGCAGCTTGGGGATTGCTTCGATGAGATTGTGGACGTCAATGCCGTCCAGCCTTATTGCAAGCCACATCCGGAGGCTTTTGCGATGGCTCTCAAAATCGCTGGCGAAGCCGAACCCCAGCGCTGTGCGATGATCGACGATTTACCAAGCACGACCAGAGCCGCACGCGAGATTGGTTTATTCAGCATCTTGTTCGGCAGGAATGAACCCAGTCCCGAGGCGGATGCGGTCTTGAATGATTGGCGTGATCTGCCGATCCTGCTAAATGGAAGGACCAGATGAATTCGGATAAAGTCACAATCGTCATTTTGCTGGTGGTGGGTATCGTGGCGCTCTCCAATCTCATGATGTTTGCCATGGTGCGCGGAATGCGCGGGATGGATTTCAAGTGGCTCTCGCGTTCACGGGATACCCTCAACCAGCCCTTCCAAAAGGAAGATGACTCGCTGGACGAACTGCACCGCGTGGTGGGTGGATTATCTGATCCGGAACAAGGGGAAGAAGAGAAATAAACCGGTAAATCGGGCTGTAAATTCTTATACATCTCATACATTTCTAGGCTGTGGAATTCATCAATTTTTAATTCCCATATGGTATGCTTTTTCCCAAATATAGTGGTGACACAGCTTCTCAGGAGGTATCTGTGAACAAGTTCATTCGGTATTCATTAATTGTCGTGGTCGCGCTGGTCCTGCTGGTAGGCTCGTTCTCCGGCGGATTTGTTGCCGGTCACTTCTGGCAGCTTTCTCCTTCGAGCGCTGGCGCCCTGCCGCTGCCTTCGACGGTCACAACACCGCCGCCGGATGCAAATGCGGCTACACCGGCGGATCTGCAGACACTGTTCAAACCCTTCTGGGAGGCCTGGCAATTGGTCCATGACCAATATGTCGATCAACCGGTGGACAACACCAAACTGATGCAGGGTGCCATTCGCGGCATGCTCGATTCGCTGGGCGACAAGCATACTTCGTACATGGATCCCAATCAGTTCAAACAAGCCAACATGGAACTGCAGGGTGAATACGATGGGATCGGGGCCTGGGTCGATCCGACTGGTGAATACCTGTCCATCGTTAGTCCAATGCCGAATTCGCCGGCTGAGAAAGCCGGCCTAAAACCGGGTGACCAGATTATCGCTGTCGATGGACAGGATATGACCGGTATGGATGGTGCACTGGTCATCCAGCACGTGCTGGGACCAGCGGGATCGACGGTCCATTTGAAAGTACGCCGCGAAGGCGCCTCTCAACCGCTTGAGTTCGACGTTGTGCGGGCGCATATCACGGTTCCCAGTGTGGACGGTAAAATGCTGGATAATGGCATTGCTTATGTCCACATTTACACATTTGGCGACAAAACCACCCAGGAGTTGCAAAGCACCCTCAAGAATTTGATGGCTCAGAACCCTCAGGGTATGGTGATCGACCTGCGTAATAACGGCGGCGGTTACCTGAACACGGCTATCGAAGTGGCTTCACAATTTATCGGCAAAGGCACGCTCATGTTTGAGAAATTTGGTGACGGCACGCAAAAAAGCTACGATGCCATCCCAGGCGGATTGGCAACCGATATCCCGCTGGCGGTGCTGATCAACGAGGGTACGGCTTCGGCCTCTGAAATCGTTTCCGGTGCGATCCAGGATTATGGGCGCGGCAAGCTGGTCGGCGTGGTTTCATATGGGAAAGGTTCGGTCCAGAACTGGGTCCCGCTGAACGACAACCAGGGCGCGGTGCGCGTAACGATCGCCAAATGGTTTACGCCCAAGGATCGCACGATTGATGGCGTTGGCTTGACCCCGGACGTGACGGTCGAAATTACAGACGCCGACATCCAGGCTGGGAAAGACCCGCAGTTGGATAAGGCTGTCGAGGTATTACTGCAAACAATTTCCGGCGGAACCGTCATGAAATAGTCTAACAGTTCCTGCCGATACTGGAGGTAGATATGTTCTTCTTTGATCCGCTTTACTTAATTTACATGGCCCCTGCCATTTTGCTGATGCTGCTGACATCCTGGTATGTCAAGTCGGCTTACAACAAGTGGAGCAAGGTGTCGACCCGCAGCCGCCTGACTGGCTATGACGCCGCGCAGCGCCTGATCTCATCCGGAGGGCTGTATGGGGTACAGATTGGGAGTGCCCAGGGTAATCTGAGCGACAATTACGATCCGCGTGATAAGACGCTGCATCTCTCCGATGGGGTGGCGCGCAGTTCATCTGTAGCAGCAGTGGCTGTCGCAGCACACGAACTTGGCCATGCCATGCAGGATGCCGAAGATTACTTCCCGCTGCGCTTTCGTGCGGCGCTGGTGCCAATGGTCAATCTTGGCTCAAACCTGGGTTGGATCCTGATCTTGATCGGTATTTTCCTGCGCCTGACAAACCTGGCCTGGATCGGTGTGATCGCCTTCTCGGCCGGTGTCGTTTTCGCGCTGGCCACCTTGCCGGTGGAACTGAACGCCTCGGCACGCGCCAAACGACTACTGGCTGAAACCGGCATGATCTCCGGCGACGATGAACGCCACGGTGTCAACCAGGTCCTCAATGCTGCTGCGCTGACGTATGTGGCCGGACTGGTTACGGCATTGATGCAGCTGCTGTATTTTGTCAGCCTGGTGAGCGGAATGGGTGGGCGTAGACGCGGCTAAAAGCTGCCTTCGTTTTTACAGAGGACCCCTCCCACGGCAAAGACCGGGGGAGGGTTTTCTTGTGTATAATGACGCTAATGCGCAAACTCATCGTCATTTTGGTATTCTTCCTCGGGATAGCGCTTGTCATTCTAAGCTTCTCCGAACTTCAAAATATCGTCGATACGCTCAAACAGGGCAACTTCTGGTGGATTGGCCTGGCTCTGGTTGTGCAGGTTTTGTGGGTCTTTAACGCCGCGGCAACCTACCAGTCGATATATCATATCCTCGGCCTGGAGGACGATAGCAGCCATCTGTGGTTTGTGGTTGCGGCTGCCAATTTCGTCAACGTGGTAGCCCCCAGCGTCGGGATGGGGGGCATGGCGGTCTTCATCAAAGACGGGACCAGCCGCGGGCATCCGCCGGGACGGGTGACAGTCGCCGGGGCGCTGTACGTGCTGTCCGATTACATCGCCTTCCTGTGTGTGCTGGCTCTCGGTATAGTTGTTTTGATCCGGCGTAACAACCTGGATGCCGGTGAGATAATCGCTTCGCTGTTCCTGTTGATGATTGCCATCGTACTGGCCTCCCTTTTGTACCTGGGATCGCACTCTGCTGAATCTCTCGGGAAGGCCCTGGCCTGGATGGCCCGTCAGGTCAATCGGATTGTCCGTCCATTTCTTCACCGGCCTTATATGAGCGAGGAGCGCGCCCACAATTATGCTTTAGAGATGGCCGAAGGCCTGACTGAATTGCGCGAGCGCCCCAAGCAGTTGAGCATCCCACTGCTGTTTGCACTTAACAACAAAGCCATTCTGATCAGCGTTCTGCTGCTCATGTTCCTGGCTTTCAAAGTCCCTTTCTCGGCAGGTACGCTGATCGGTGGCTTTGCAATCGGCTATCTGTTCTTTATTGTTTCCCCAACACCTTCGGGGATTGGGGTGGTTGAAGGCGTCCTGGCGCTGGCGCTCAATTCGCTGCGTGTCGAATGGAGCCAGGCTGTGATCATCACGCTGGCCTATCGCGCCGTGACTTTTTGGTTTCCGCTTGGAATTGGCGCGTTTGCCTTCCGCAGGCTGCACCTTTCTTCGACATAAAATAGGCCAGAGTCTTGACCCCGACCTACGGTTAAAGCAAGTGCGGGGCGTATTTGTCAGCGAAAAGCGCTGGTGTCCCACCGGTATGCCAGAACAGAACGGTCTCATCCTGGCGAAAAAATCCCTTGCGAATCAGGTCGATCATCCCACCTGCTGCCCGCCCGGTATAAACCGGATCGATTAACAAGCCCTCGGTTTGAGCGAACAACCGAACAGCTTCATGTTCCCGTTCGGTCAGTACGCCATAGCCTGCCGCACAATAGTCCGCGTTGACTCGCACCTGATCCGGGCTAAAGGCGATCCGCTCCCCGACCAGTTGGCTGGATTCGCTGGCTAATTCGGCCACGCGTTTTTGCAGCACATCGGGGGGTTCGTCTACACTGATGCCCAGTACCTGGCCCGGGTAGCCGAACAGACGCGTTCCCAGCACCAACCCGGCCTGGGTCCCACCCGACGAGGATGCAAAAACGATCCAATCGGCCTGGGTTTTCTGTTGTACGAACTCTTGCATGGCATAGGCATAGCCGAGTGCGCCGGTCGGGCTTGATCCACCATAGGGCACGAGATAAGGGCGTTGACCGTCCTTCTGCGCCTGCGCGAAGGTTTGCTCCAGGATCGCATCGCGCTGCTCGCGTTTTTCAACCCAGATGATTTTTGCCCCAAAAAGCTGGTCTAAAAGTAAGTTTGCCGACGCCTGCTGGGGCGGCTGCCCAACCAGGACCAGGATGCAGGAAAATCCAAAACGCGCTGCAGCAGCAGCTGTTTGCCGGCAGTGGTTGGATTGCAGCGCGCCCCCTGTTATGACCGTCTTTGCATCTCTGGCCTGCGCTTCGGCCAGCAGGAATTCCAGTTTGCGGGTCTTATTGCCACCGAAAGCCAACCCGGTCTGATCGTCGCGCTTGACCAGCAGACGCGGTCCTCCCAACGCGGCTGTCAGGCGTGGCAGCGCCTCGACCGGAGTGGGCAATTGTGCAAAATATAAACGAGCAATTGATTTCATTTCATTTTCCTTTCATGCCGATACTTCGCGGCGCGTCCTGGATTTCCCGCGCGAGCGCAGGAGGTCCAATACGCGCGGCAGGACCTGGGTGTAGAGCGCATACCACAGCCCGCCTGAAGGATAATCCCAGGCACCCAGTGTGCGGACCACTTCCCCGCCCAGGCCTTCCTTGAAACGAAAAACGCCCCACATGCTGTCGTTTTCGGTGAACTCGTCCGGCGCGCCCCAAAGATCGTAAATGGTGCAGCCGGCGGTCTTGGCGCGACGCATCGCTTCCCATTGCAGCAAGTAGTTGGGCATCTTTTCGCGGTGTGCCTCGCGCGACATGCCGTAAATGTAATAGGCTCGTCCTGCAAAATGGAATAAAAAGATGGCTGCCACCGGTTCACCGTCCACTTCGGCAATTAACGGCTCGGCGTGCGGTTCGGGACTGCGTGTAAAACTTTCCCAGACGGTCCGGTAATACCCCTCATTGCGGATGACGAAGCCGTCCCGCAGTGAGGTCTCAGCGTACATTTTATATAACATCGGAAAATCGTCCGGTGTCCCGGAACGTACTGTCACACCTTTGCGGGCGGCCAGGCGGACGTTGTAGCGGGTTTTCTGCTTCATGCGGGCCAGCATTTCGTCTTCGGAGGTGGACAGGTCGAGCAGCACACTGTTGCGGAACTGGATCTGCTCAGCTGAGAACCTCCATCCGAGGCGGTTCATATCGGATAGGACAGCCTGCCCGCCTGTCACTTCGACAGCCTCCTCGCTGCCCGGTACACCCGTGCCCAATACCACGTCCGGATCGATTTTCAACAGGATTGCACCCTGACGCCTGGCAAATGCCTGCAAATCGTCCAGCACGCGTGCCCGCAGCGCTGCGTTATTCCAATCCAGCAGCGGACCCTTCGGGGCATACAATACGCTCAAGCGTGCCGAAAACCCACCGATGGGCAGGCTGCGCTTGAGGAGCATGGCTGCTGCGCGAACATCTCCGGCATCCTTCCAGACGAATGGCATTGGTTGCCAGCCGTATTTCGATTTAACCTGCGCCCATTCCCAGGTCTGCAAGACGTGACTGATGGGCAGGGTGCTGATCAGATCATTCCATTCTGCGGGCTGACCGGTGAAAGGCTGCATCAGGCGAGCTCCCGCCCGGCCATGCGCTGCAGATAGAGCTTGTAAAGCAGATGGTTATAGATTTTATCCTGGGCTTGTGCGGCGCGCTTGAGCTCCCCACCAAAGCCACGCTTAAAGCGATATACACCCCACAACCCATCCCTGCGCTCGGTAAATTGAGCTTCGAGCCTTCCTTCGTCTTCATCCGGTACGCCCCACAGATCGTATTCTCTACAGCCCTTGGACCGCGCCCAGCGCATGGCTATCCATTGCAGCAGGTAAGTTGGCATGCGATTACGCTCTTCGTCGGTGGAGGCTCCGTAGAGATACCAGGCGCGGGCTCCACGTGCAAAGACCATCAAGGCAGCCAGGGGCTTGTTCTCATATTCGGCGACCAGCAGTTCACAGGATCCAGACGGCTGGAACAGTTCGTAAACGCGGTGATAATAATCCTCGCTATGCACGCCGAATTGGTCGCGCCCGCCGGTGACCAGCATCATCTGGTGGAAGGCCGGGATGTCATCCCAGGCGCGGACACTCACGCCCTTCTTTTCAGCCAGGCGGATGTTGTAGCGTGTCTTTTGCTTCATGTGGGCCAGGATTTGATCCTCGTCCCCCTCCAGGTCGACCACCAGCGTACGCGGAGGCTGGATATTGTGCAGACTGTGCTGAAAGCCAGGATAACGGGATCCAGACTGGGGGAAGTTCGAAGCGCCTGTTTCCCATTCGTCAGGTTCGATTTTAACGAAGATGGCCCGCCGCGTGTGGCACAACCGGTCCAGTTCATCCCAAAAACCTTTGGATGGCTTTCCGACTGGGCCCTTGGGAATGTAAGCCAGTGTAAAGCCCAGCGGTAAGCGGCGGAACAGCACTTGCGCGCCGCTCTCCTCGGCAACCAGGCGGGCAACGTCCCAACCAAAGGCAGCTTTCAGGTCGCCCCAGGCACTGGTTTGCAAGAGATGGGTTTCTGGGTGGCGGGACAGAAATTCGTCCCATTGGAAAGCAGAAACTTCAGGCATCAGATGATGGAGGTGATATCAGGCGGCAGGGTGGAATGTACAGCCGCGCTGGGAATGATTTCGTCGAGCATGCTAATGATGGCTTCACGCTCACCCTGTTCGGCCAGGTGCTGCAACGCATTGATGGCGACTTCCAGCTGTTGACCGTCTACCTGCTCGTCTTCCTGAGAACGGAAGATTTCGGGATGATCGGTGGGCAGGAAGCTGCTGTGGTCTTCCCACAATTCTTCGCTTAATTTTTCACCGGCACGTACACCGGTAAAGACGATCTCGATATCGCGACCGGGCTCTAAGCCAGAAAGGCGGATCAGGTCTTCGGCCAGATCCAGGATTTTTACCTGCTGTCCCATGTTCAACAGAAAGACTTCGCTACCCTGGCCCATGGCCGCAGCCTGCAGCACCAGGTTGACAGCTTCCGGGATGGTCATGAAATAGCGTTCCATATCCGGATGGGTGACCGTGACCGGACCACCGCGCGCGATCTGCTGCTTGAAAAGCGGAACGACAGAACCGCGGCTGCCAAGTACGTTGCCAAAACGGACAACGGTGAAGGCGCAACCGGTATGCTGGGCGGCATCCAGGACGATCATCTCAGCCAGCCTTTTGGTCGCACCCATGACGTTGGCCGGGCGGACAGCTTTATCGGTCGAGATCATGACCAGTCGTTCCACGCTGTGGGTGACAGCCGCCTGGACGACGTTGCGCGTCCCGACGACGTTGTTTGTTATGGCTTCCTCGACATTGACTTCCATCAAGGGCACGTGTTTGTGGGCCGCGGCGTGGAATACTACCTGTGGGTGATGATCCTTGAAAATCGTTGCAAGACGGGATGAATCACGCACGTCAGCGATGACCGGATGCAGAGCCAGGGATGGGTAGCCCTCTTTCAGTTCGAGGAAAGTTTCGAAGATACTGTTTTCTCCGTGACCGAGCAGGGTCAATTCAGCTGGATCCCAGCGGGCGATCTGGCGGCACAATTCACGTCCGATCGAACCACCGGCGCCAGTGACCAACACGCGCTTCCCGCTCAGGGTGGAACCGATCAATTTGTTATCGATGCTGGCTGGCTCACGGCGCAATAAATCGGTGATGTCCACTTCACGTAACCGGTTCACGCTGACCTTGCCGCCAATTAATTCGTAGATGCCAGGCATGGTACGGAAGGGGATGCCCTTCAAGCGGCACACATCACTGACCAGGCGTACTACTCTACCGGGGGCGGTAGGAATGGCAATAATGACCTCGTCGACCGGGTGGGTGTCCAGCACTTGCGCTAGATTATCCAGGCTGCCGATTACCGGCACACCGTAAATCTGATGTTTCTGCTTGGCGGGATCGTCGTCCAGAAATCCGATGGGTGATAAGTTCAACATGTTGCTGCGCTGCATTTCGCGTACCACCAGCGCACCGGCGTCCCCGGCCCCGACAACGACCACTCTTTTCATCCGCCCGGCGTTGGCGGTTATTGGGGTCCCGTTTTGATTCTCGCCCAACATACGGATAAGGAATCGCAATCCGCCGACAAAGATCAGCGAGAGGATCCAATCAATGGCAAGCACAGTGCGTGGCAAGCCAGGTCCGATCACTTGCAACATGAACAGACCGATCATGGCAAAGGAAACCAGACCTGAGGCGACCGTCACGGCAGCAGCGATTAGTTTTAATTCATTTACGCTGGCGTAAATCCAAATTCTACGGTAGAGGCCAAACAAATAGTAAACCAGGGGCTTGACCACCAGCGCAATCCCAACCAGCCACAACGCTCCTTGAAAATAGTAACGGAAAAAGTCCGCGTTCATCTCAAGCCGCAGTGCAAAACTGCCCAGGGCCGAGACGATGATCAGGATCAGATCGCCGAGGAGGACGAAACGATTGCGGACCTGCGGTCGGATTTTCTTGCGTTTTATCTTTTCATCCATTCGACAGTTTCTTTCAGCCCTCCTGACAGAGAAGTCTGGGCTTTAAATCCTAATAAGTCCTTTGTTTTTGCCGGATCGCCAACGGACCGGTAGATATCACCGGAACGTGGTTCGGTAAAGAGTGGTTCAGGGGCTTTTGGAAAGAGTTCTTTAAGAAATTCAATCAGATCAAGCAGTTTGGTCTCCTGCCCGGTGCAGATATTAAAAACCTGGCCAGGTGCAGCTGGATGTTCCGCAGCCAGTAAATTGGCACGGGCGACGTCACCGACATAAATCAGGTCACGCGACTGGCCGCCATCGCCAAAGATGGTGATGGGTTTGCCATCCAGCATGCGTCGGATAAAAATTGGTACTGCCGCTGCATATTGCGAATCGGGCCGCTGGCGTGGACCGAAGACGTTGAAGTAGCGCAAGGCGACCGCCTGCAGGCTAAAAGCATCCGTAAATAACTGCGCGTAGATTTCATCAATCCGTTTGGAGGCTGCATAGGGAGAGAGCGGATGCAGTAACGCATCCTCGTCCAGGGGCAGTGTACCAGTGTCACCGTAGACGGCCGCGCTGGAAGCCATGACCACGCGCCTTACTCCCGCTTCGCGCGCCGCCTCGAGCAGCGTTGCTGTTCCCTGCACGTTGACCTCCAGACACTCGGTCGGTTCACGCATCGATTGTGGGACCGAGACGAAGGCCGCCTGATGGAAAATATAATCCACCCCCCTGACTGCTTCGGTCGTCAGTTGTCGATCGCGCAGGTCAGCCTCGATTATTTCGATCTGTTGCTTGAATTCTGCCAGATTTTGCCGTGTGCCGGTGGAGAAATTATCCAACACGCGGACCGCGTCGCCGCGTGCCAACAAAGCATGAACGATATGCGAGCCAATAAATCCAGCGCCTCCGGTGACCAGCGAAACAGTCATTTATCTACCTCGAAGACGCAAGACAGTACCAACCGTGCGCAAAATGATGACCAAATCCAGTAACAGCGAGCGATGTTTGATGTAATATAGATCATATTCCAGCTTGATCCCAGTATCTTCCACGGTGGCTGTGTAACCGTAATTGACCTGGGCCCAGCCAGTCAAGCCCGGTTTGACCAATAGGCGTGCGCGGTAGAACGGGATTTCCTTTTGAAAGTGGCGCACCCATTCTTCGCGTTCGGCGCGCGGACCGACCATGCTCATTTCCCCACTCAAAATATTAATTATCTGGGGGATTTCGTCGATCCGCGAACGTCGCAGTAATGATCCCAGGCGCGTTATGCGAGGGTCGTGTTCAGTTGCAGTTTGCGGTTGCCCATCCTTCTCTGCATCTTTAAACATGGTGCGGTATTTGAAGATCCGGAACGGCCGCCCGCCTTTTCCCAGGCGGTCCTGGGAATAAAAGATGGGCAGGCCGTCATCCAGGATGATTGCCAGGGCAACAATTGGAAGCGTTCCAATGAAGAAGAGCAGACCAATCAAACCGCTGATGAGATCGATGATCCGTTTGCCCAGTTCATAAAAACCGCTGGTACGCGCCTCATCCACGAAGGAACGTACAATCCAGTCAGACTCGAGATGGTGGATGGGAACGCGATTGATAATTTCCTCATACATTTTAGGCATGCGAGTCACGTCAACGCCCATTTCCTGCGCGTCCAGAATGGATTGGAAAGTGCTCCCACGCATTTCACCGGTAATGGCGATGACCAAATCGGAGATATGTTCGTTTTCGAGAACTTCGAGCAGCTGGTCGCTGCTGGCGAGGACTGGATAGCCCTCGATTAATGTCCCAATTTTTTCTGGATCGTCGTCGATGTAACCGATCAGGTCAAAAGGGGTCGGCGTCAGACTTTGGTAAGCACGAACCAGCGTCTGTCCGGCTTTACCGGCACCGATAATCAGCACGCGCCGCATCAGGCGCGAAGCAGTGAATAAACGAATAAATCCAATCCGCCAGAATAAGGCCAGAACTGAGTTGGCCAGCAAAAAAGCTCCCACCCCTGTACGCGGGAGAGAGCCCTTGCGCGAGATCATATAGATCAACGCGTAAAGCAATACGCCGGACAAGGCCGCAATTGAAATGCTGCTCAAGGTCTTGCGCAGATTGCTGGCGCGAGGGATATCATAGAGCTCAACCATCAGGATGAGCCAGGCAAACGGCAGAAGATAAAACCAAAATGGAACGCGGACGCGGATGAATTCGAACGAAAATTTATACCATAAGTCGCCTGCGGCCCAAAAATACATTCCTATGAACAGGGAAATGTATGAGACGAGTAGATCTCCAATGATTAATATCGCTCGCAGTTCCCCGTGTCGAAGACGAAAACCGCTTAATCGGGTTTGTGAATCAGCCATATTTTTGTGACCTTAGACTACTTGTGATGATGCTCCAAAGAAATCCTGCGCCCCAGGCAATGTGCATAGTCGTAATCGCTAATGGCAGCCCTACCAGCAAGAAACCTTTGTGTTTGAGCATTAAAGTTTGCAGGCTGGCTACAAACAAAGCAAGCAGGTAAATCATTATTTCCACGCTGATAAAGTAACGCATGTAAGCCGAGAATGGGGCTGACACAACCCCTGCGAGTAGACTTAATACGAACAGGGGGGGTAACGCTTGCCGCCAACGCAGGGTTTGAGGGTGGCGCCGGAGCATGCGCCATTTCCAGAATCCATAGCGCCAATATTGTCGGGCCAAATCCGTCAATGTGGTACGGGCAAAATAAACGGAACGGATTCCCGGGTCCAGCCAGACCCGTCCGCCTGATTGACGGATGCGGGTGTTGAACTCGTAATCCTCGTTGGTCAGCAGGGTTTCATCGAACATGCCAATTTTGTCAACCAGCGTGCTTTTAAAGGCTCCAAAAGGGACCGTGTCAACCGATGCCTGATGGTTGGCGTGGCGATAAAGTGCATCGCCAACCCCGAGCGGATGTGCCGCGGCGATTGCAATCGATTCAGCCATCCAACCCGGTTTGCCAGGTTGGATCTCCCAAATGCCTCCAACATTTTCACCCAGACCGGCTTCGAGCGCCAACACGCTGCGTTCAATGTAATCAGGGTAAGGTTGGGAGTGTGCATCCAGGCGGATGATGATCTCGCTGGTGGCAGCCTGAATGGCACGATTTAGACCAGCAGGTATGCTGCGAATCGGGTTGTCCACGAGCTGTAGATGCAAGTCGGGATGTTCATCGTGGAATTTGGAAATTTCTGCCCGGGTGTTATCTTCGGAGAGTCCGTCTGAGATGATCACTTCAAGCGCGGAACGTGGATATGTTTGTGCATAGATCGCGTCCAATAAGAAGCGAATCGTAGACTGTTCATTGTAACATGGGACAATAATCGAGACAGTAAGCATCTTCAGGCAGTAAAAATCGCGAAAGTTATCGCTTTCGCTTGGACATCAAGGTGGTTGCGTTTGGCTGGGAAAGCGGCAGGCGCACAGAAAAGATGCTGCCTCGCCCCTCCTGGCTGCGAACGCTAATTCTACCACCATGTGCCTGGATTATTTCTTTAACAATTGCCAGCCCAAGCCCTGCGCTGTGACTGCCGCCGCCGCTGCGTGATGGATCGACCTGGTAAAAGCGATCGAAGATATGTTGCTGATCTGCCTCAGAAATGCCTTTCCCAGTATCGCTGACATTGATCTCCATTTCCGAATTGACCGCTGAGGCTTGCAAATCGACTCGTCCGCCTGAGGGGGTGTGTTTGATGGCATTGTCTACCAGGTTGGTTAAAACCTGTGCCAACCTGTCACCATCACCGATTAAAATAGGGAGTTCACCTGCCTCCAGCCCCAGAGATATGCCAGCTTCTCGAGCTTGAAGTTCGAATTTTTCGATCGTGCTGCGCAATAGGATAGCCATATCGACCGGGGCCATTTTTAAATCAGCAGTCCCGGCATCCAGGCGTGCCAGATCGAGCAGGTCAAGCACCATGCGATGCATGCGTCCGGCCTCGTTATAAATGACCTGGGCTGCCTGTTTTTGGCCTTTCGGTGCAATTGCCGTGCCATCCAAAATTGCCTGGGCAAAGCCTTGAATGGAAGTCAGAGGCGTCTTGAGTTCGTGTGAGACGTTGGCCACGAAATCTCGCTGGGATTTCTGGCTGATTTGAACGCGGTTAGCCATGGCGTTGAAGGCTCGGGTCAAATCCCTTACTTCACGGGGACCGTGGTCAGGTATGTTGCGCACCTGTTCGAATGGGACGGCGCGGACCGCTGCCAGCAGTCTTTGCAAAGGATCAGCCACCCAAGCGGCAATCCAAAATGCCAGAAAAAGCGAAAGTAGGAGAGAAATGGCGCCAGCCTGGATGACTGGGGAAAATAGCTCGTCTCTTAAAATCGAAACCAATTGCAAGCGTGGGCGCGGCGTAGAGATCATCAGCCATTCGCCATCTGGCAGGTGGCGCGCAGTGTACAGCCATGGTTGTCGTTGCGTGTCGCGCACAATTGGCAGCAGGCGCGGGGGCTGTGGGGGTAAACGCAGGGCTGCCTGATTCTGACGTGTATCGAATAAAATCTGTCCATCCTGGGAAAAGAGGATCAGGCGCACATCGAAAGTATCGTCAGCGCGTTGTAAGGCAGCCGGGAGATTGACGAGGGGCGGAGGCTCCCCTGTCGTTTGCTCGCGCGCCAGCACAACTGCCTCGACCGCCTTCAAGCGGTCAATCGTCTGGCGGTATAGCAAGGGGCTGCGGATGATGTAAGCCAATAGAAATACTGCCACAACTCCCAATGCCGTGACGATCAGTAAGGCATATGATAACCAGAGGCGTGCGCGTAAAGAAGTTAACATAGGGAAGTTGATTTATGAAACCACCAGCTTATAGCCCACGCCCGTCACGGTCTCGATGCGAATGCTGGAACCGGCCAGTTTTTTTCGCAGGTGGGCCACGTGTACGTCAACGGTGCGCGTTTGCCCGTAGAAGTCGAACCCCCACGCCTGTTGGAGTAACTGTTCGCGGCTGAGCACGCGTCCGCGTTTTTGCGCCAAGGTAAAAAGTAGGTCAAATTCCTGCGTACGCAGGTCCAGGGTCTGGTCAGCGAAGCGCGCTTCGCGGGAGCCTGGGTCAATCACCAAGTCTCCGAGACGGATTGGGGTCGGATCGTCCGTGTGCAATCGTTCGCCTCGGCGCAGGATGGCCTTGACGCGCGCCACCAGTTCGCGTGGATTGAATGGCTTGGTCAGATAGTCGTCTGCTCCAAGTTCAAGCCCCAGAATTTTGTCGATGTCCTCATCCCGGGCGGTCAGCATCAGAATGGCAACCGGATCATTCTGCGCCCGCAGGCGGCGGCAGACTTCGAAGCCGTCCAGCTTGGGAAGCATCAAATCCAGAACGATCAGGGCGGGACGCAGCCGGGTTACGGCTTCGAGAGCTGTTTCACCATCCCCGGCAGATGCAATCTGAAACCCCTCGCGTTCCAGGTACATCTGCGCAAGCTGGACGATCGATGGCTCATCATCGACCAGCAGGACCAATTCCCTGGTCACGCTTACTCGCCGCGGGTTGCGGAAAGTATGGCGATCGCCTCGATCTCGACCAGCGCACCTTTGGGTAGCGCTGCAACAGCGACAGTGCTGCGCGCGGGTGGGTTGTCGGTGAAGAACTCGGCGTAGATGGCATTCATCTTGGGGAAGTCGCCCATGTCTTTCAGAAAGACAGTTGTCTTGGCCACCTGTCCGATGCCAGAGCCGGAGGCTTCGAGTACATGCTTCAAATTTGTGAGAACCTGGCGGGTTTCAGCTTCGATCCCCCCACTGACGATTTCGCCTTTAGTCGGGTCGATGCCAATCTGCCCGGCGGTAAAAACCAAATCTCGAGTTCCGATGGCAATCGAGTATGGACCGATCGCTTGAGGAGCCTTGTCGGTTGAAATAACTTTTTTGCCTTGATTTGCGTACATGTTTATACCTCACTTGGTCTGGGATAGTATCCTGATTCTACGGCATCTTTGGGCAGAGGTCAAAGGAGATAAATAAGTACAGAGACACGAATTAGTGCGTGTCTCTGCTTAGGTGGATGGTCGCAGGATTACGGCTGGGCAGGGGCGAAGCCCAGGAAACCGCCCGGTCCCTGCTGTGGTTGAAAACTGCCATGTGGAGCCTGGGATCCGTCCGGGGCAGCCGGCGCACCTGCGGGGCGGTTGGCCTCGCGGAAGGTTTTGATGGCTTCTCGCAGCGTCTTGAAAGGCTCGCCCAGCGTGTCGCGGACCTCTTTCATCTTATCGTGTAGAGACTGAATGGTCTCGGTGGCCAGATCGCGGTCAGTCAACCTGCCGGTATCATCAAAGCCTTTGTGTGCGTTGATGATCCCCTTGGCGCCTTCGTAGGTTGGGTGAGCATCCTTGAGGTCTGCTTCAAAAGCATCCAGGGCTGCCTGTATGCCTGATGTATCGAATCCTTTTTCGTTCAGGCGGTCGATTAAATTCTGGATGCGGCTGGAGAATTGCTCAGCCCGGACCATCAGGTTGCCTTCACGCTCATAAATGCGCTGTAAACGCGCCCAGGCATTTTCCAGCTGCTGGTCGTTGGCTTGGGTTGCATCGACGGGTGGTTTTGTTTCGTCGCCCGCGCCCAGCGCGAAGGCACTTGTCACCGGGAGAGCAGCCAACCCCAGGGCAGCGATGACGGCCACCAGTACAAATTTTTTCAAATAGATTAATATTTGGGTCATGTAGAACCTCCTTTGCAGGTTGATGATGTCATTCTACAAAAGGCAGGTTACCGTAGTGTGGTGAGCCTGTAAAATCTTTGTAAAAAAAACCTGGAAGCGAATTTTCGCTTCCAAGGCGGATTAGATTTTAAGCGCTCAGTTTCAGCCAATATTCTTGAGCACCAACATGGTCAGGTCGTCGGCAGGCGGCAGGCCATCCACAAATTCATCCAGAGCTTCCTCGATCTCCTCGATGATCTCCTGCGGGGAATCATCGTCGCTGGCGAGCAACTCCTGGTGGATGCGCTCTTCGCCAAATTGCTCACCGGAGGGTGAGAAGGATTCATTCAGACCGTCGGTGAAAAACAGGATGAAATCACCGGACTGGAGTTGGATGGTGCGTTCTTCCATCGTCATGCCCTCCAGAGCTCCCAGCGCCACGCCCGTACGGGTCAGGCGGACAATTTCGTGTTCGGTCTTGCTGACCCACAATGGGGGATTGTGACCGGCATTGGCGTAGGTCAATGCGCCGGAGGAGGTGTCCAGGACGGCGTAAGCAGCCGTGACGAACATGCCTTGCTCGGTGTCGGGGATCAACAATTCGTTGACGCGACTCAGAACGCGGGCTGGGGATTCGGTCTCGGCAACGGCAGCTCGCACCAGCGTGCGGGTGAGCGCCATGAACAAGGCGGCTGGTACACCCTTGTCAGCTACATCAGCGATAAACAGGCCCAGGTGGCCGTTTGGGAGTTCGAAGACATCGTAGAAGTCGCCGCCGACTTGTCGGGCTGTCCGCCAACGAGCAGCCATGCTCCAGCCAGGGTATTCCGGAAGGTGGTCGGGGATGAATGTCTGCTGGATTTGACGAGCCAGCTGGACCTCGGTCTCCAGTCGCTCGCGGACGACCATTTCGCGTTGCAACAAGTCGTTCTGAATGCCGAGTGCGGCCTGCTGCGCAATGCCGATAATGATTTCCATCCGCCGGTTGCGGAAGCGCCGTCCGCCTTCGGCTTCCTCGACCAGCATAACACCATACATATCATTCTTGATCGACAGCGGGACACCCAACAGCAGTTGACCATCCCCATGTAGCATCAGGTTCTCTTCTTCACTCCAGGGTTCAGCGAGCTTGATCCAGGTCTCTGGATCCGTACCGGGTTGCAACCCCTGCATTAACAGGCGTTCACCCTGGCGGACAGCATCCAATAAGGGGAAGTCGCCGGGTGCATATTCCTCACGCCACAAAGCCGCATCCGCCTCATCCGGGATGCCGTAGGATTGCACCGGATAAAAGGTTTCAGTGGCTTCGTCCCACAGGTAGATCAGGCAACGTTCGATGCCAACCAGAATTGGCATGATGCGAACGATCGTACCCAGGATTTCATCCAGGTCGCTAAGGCTGACTACTGCCTGGGCTACCTGTAATAAGGCTGCCGAAGCATAGGCTTGTTCCTGGGCGGCGTCGTATAATCGGGTGTTCTCGATGGCGACCGCAGCGTAGGATGCGAAGGTGGTAGTCATAGCCTGGGCTTCGTGACCGTATCGACCGGGAGTGCTATGGGCCAGGGTCAGCACGCCAACAGCCTGGTCGCCGATACGCAGCGGTGCGGAGATGCCCGAGTAATTCCCGTCAAAACCGGCTGCCAAACCGGCTGGACCGGGAGCTTCGTCCGGCTGGCGGATGACAGGCTTATCCGATAACAGGATGCTGGTGAGGGTGATCGAGGCGTCAGCTGATTCGCGCCTGGCTTTTTCCAGGGCCAATGGGTCACAACCATGGACGGCTGCCGGGTAGAGCTCATCGTCGTCGACCAACCAGATGGCTGTAACATCGCTGGATAGATTGCGTTCGAGTTCGGTCAGAATGGTATCGAGAACTTCCTCGACGCCGACGTTGGCTGATAGCAATACCGCTACTTCACGCAGGCTATCCGCCACCTGTCGCCGCCATTGTTCTGAACTGTACAAGTCGGCATTGTGGATGGCGGTCGCAATGTTATCGGCCAGGGCTTCGAAGATGATGCGATCGTCATCACCGAAGGCATTGAGTTTGTCGCTCTGAATATCCAGGATGCCGACAACCTGATCGTCGAAGATCAAAGGTACAGCTAGTTCGGATTTGGTGTTTTTGGGTGGTAAATGAGACGGACGATAGCGCGGGTCCTGCCGGACATCGTTTAATAAAATTGTCTCTCCGTGGCGAGCTGCCCAGGGAATAACGCCCTGCGAAGCGTCCAACGGAAGGGCAAAACCCTCCAGTTGGTCGCTGCGCAGGCCGCTCCCGGCTTCATATTCGATCATACGGCGGTTCGGATGGACCGTGTACATTTGTACATGCGGATACCCGAAGCGCTCATGGATCAGGGTGGCTGCGTCGCGCATCAATCCTTTTAAATCCAAACTGGAGGTGACGCTGTCGCTTACCTCAGCAATGACTTCCAGTTGTTTGGCGCGCCGGGCCAGATCGTTATAAAGCCGGGCACCGTCCACGGCACGGGCGATATTATCCGCCAGGGCACGCAGGACAAGCAGGTCATACGGATGAAAAGCCCGGAGCTGGTCGCTTTGAATATCCAACACGCCCAGCACACGGTCTTCGATCTTGAGCGGCAGAACTACCTCGGATTGTGTCTCAGGCAAGCTGTCGATGAAGCGAAAACGCGTTTCGGCTTTGACATCATCGCATAAAATTTCAACCCCACTTTGTGCGACTGAACCGATCAAGCCCTGACCGACTTCCACCTCCAAGGCGACAGAGGCTTTATTGCGCCCTTTTCGTGATGCCTTGGTGCTGGCGCGGAAGTGCAGGATGTGACTGTCTGGTTCACGCGTAAAAATCGCCACATAATAATAATGGAATGTTTTTTGGATCAGTTTGGTCACACGACTGGTCAGTTTGTCGAGATCCAGTACGTTGACAACCTGCGAGCTGACATCGCGAACCAGATTTAATTGTCCGATGCGCCAACGTTCGACTGCAACGCGATGGGAGGCAATCAGCGAAACAGTCACGATGCCAGCAACCGCCTCGAGTAATTCCAATTCGTCGGCTGTGAAATCCGGGCCTTTAGGGCGTCCGATCTGTAAAACCCCCAGCGTGAATCCTTGATCGGTCAGCGGGACAGCCACACAGGCGCCGGGCTCAGAATCAACCTGACCTTGTTTGTGTGAATAGACGACCCCGCTCCCGAAGGCTGCTTGCATACCAGTCAGAGGTGGTTCGGTTGGAAAAAGCGCCTTGCCTTTTGAGTCGGGCAGTCTGAAGAGCTTCTCGTGCAGCCACACCTGAACCTGGCCGCCAACCAGCCTTTGTGTCATGCGAACGATGCGGTCGCGTTGGGCTGATAACGAAGAGGTTCCCAATAATTGTTCCCCGAAACTGGCAAGCTCGCGCCAGTCAGATGCCTGCGGAGAACGGGCGGCGCTCATCCCATACCTCCTTTATGTTTTAGTAAGGTCAGGGTGTTGCCTGTTTCAGTGGATGCTTCGTACGTGACCTCGTCCATGAGTTTGCGCATCAGATAAATTCCCAAACCGCCGATGCGTCGTTTGGATAAGTCCGCGTTCAAGTTGGGTTCGGGAACCTGGTTGGGATCAAAAGATTTGCCATGATCGTGGATAATGACGGTCAGCGTTCTATCCTGAACGTGACAGGTAATTTCGATTTGGCCATGCATCTCCCCTCCGTAGGCATGTTCGATCACGTTGGTACAGGCTTCATCGGTCGCCAGTTGGACAGCATAGATTTCTTTGTTGTCCATACCGGCATCCAATGCAGCAGCCCCGACGAATTCACGGATTTCGTCGAGTTGTTCAAAGGCGGCGGGGAAAATTTCTGTTCGCATGGAAGAAAGGAAAGGCCGCCTCATTGGAGAAATTCGAGGCGGCCTTTTGTGCTCAATGATCAGGGTTCGGTGACCGCAGTGCGGCTAGAAATAGCCGACAGCTGCAGTGATATCGTCAAAACGCTTGAAAAGTTCTGTGAAGCCGGCTAATTCAAGAGCGTCTTCAATGTTTTTGGGAACCAGGGCCAGCACCATTTCACCCCGGTTGTAGCGTTTGCTGTTGCGCTGACCGGCCAGTAGCGCACGGAATCCAGCACTTGACATGTAGTCTAAACCACTCATGTCAAGGACAATTTTGTAATGACCGGCTTTCTGGGTTGCTTCAATCGCTTCGGTCAGTTTGGGGGCTGTAGCGCTGTCCACGCGACCTTTGACGGTCAGCAAGTCACAATGCTTGAATTCTTGCTTGGTTATATCCATGATTAACTCCAGGTTCGAAGGAATATCTTGGTACGTAGAGTGTATTTGCCTAGCAATTTAAAAATTATATCATGAGAAAGAAGTCCGGATTTGAACGGGGAAACGCAGAGCCACAGCAATTTGCTGTGGCTCTGCGTATTGGGTGGAAAACTTAAGGCTGGCTGGTTTCCGGACTTGTGCTGACCAGCACGGCACGCACCGCAGTCCTGTAGCTGTATGAGTTTTTCGTTTCGTTGTAGCCCTGGCAGGTGATCAAAGTTATCCAGGGATAATCTTCGTGCTTCAGGATGGACAGGTCTTCCGGCAGGACCTTGCGGATCTGGCGCACTTCGTACACGTAGCGCTGGCCAAAGGCGTGCACGATGACCTGGTCACCCCACTGCATGGTGTGCAAATTGACAAAAGGACCAGGTTTGCCGTCGGGCAGATAGACGTGCGCCGTAATGGCCGAGTTGCCGGCATGGGTCGGGTAGGCAGTCCGGTCCAGATAGCCGGCCTGATCCCACAGCCAGGTCAGGTCCCAGCCGTCTCCTGATATCGGAACACCGACGATCGGCATCTTGACGCCCAGGCGCGGGATTTCCAGCCAGAAGTTGCCCAAATCGGTGTAGGCTTTTTCGTCCGGCTGCGGCGGAAGCTGGGTGGTCACACCGGGGGCAAAACCTGTATCAGGTAGCCCGGGCTTGCGCAAATCGGCAAATGCTTCGGTCCGGTAATCGTTGAGCTGGTCGTTCGGGATGTAGCGCCGCTCGTTCGAGAGTGTGTTGAAGGCCGACTGCTGCTGGGAGGCCGGGCGCGGATCGATCTGGATGCTGGACCACTGCAATGTGGCAGTATTGCGAACCGGGCTGGGACCGATAAACTGCGCCGTATAGGTGATCTCGGCCGTCTCTCCCAGTTGGAACTGCCTCCAGTAAACAGTCAGCACATTTCCGGCGACAGTTACATCGGCTGCGGGGAGGCCGGCTGAACCGTTCACGACCACGGAACCCGGGACAATTGCCAGATTTGTGGGGATCACATCCGTCACCAGGGCATCGTAGGCATCGGCCAGGCTCTCGCTCGAATGGGAGACGTTCAGGGTGAAAGTGACAATGCTATCCAGCGGTGCTACTTTTGGATCGACGGTCTTCTCGATCTGTAAATTGGCTTCCTTGACGGTCAGCGTTTCAGAAGGAGCGGTCAGGAAATGGGCACCACTGTCCCAATCCCAGGTGACGTTGTTGCTGAAGGTGCTACCGCTTTTGTTCTCATCAGAATTGAGCACCACTGCCTGGAAGGCGATCGTCAGGATTTGGCTGCCGTTATCGGCATTGTTAATGTTGCCAAAGTTGAAGACGACCTTGCGCCCAGCGTCGGCCGGATTGCTACTGCTGCTCGGTTCGGTCGAGACAGTCGGGCTGGTACATACCGAAGAGAAATTGCTCGTGCCAGAAATACTGGTTGTCAAATCGCTGGACTGGGGATTAATGCTGGTACAACCCACGAAGGCCAGACCCTGGTCCAGAATATCGGTCACAGTGGTCGAAAGCGTGTCGCCGGGTGGCACCGTCAGCACGATGTTGTAATTCAGGATCTCGCCGATATAGACGTCCGGCAGCGCAGGCGGGAAAATCGTGGGTGAGTTGCCGTCATCCGGTACACTGCCCGATGCGACAATTTTATCCAAAGCCCGCAACACGTCAAGGGTGACATCATCCGTGGCAAAATAGTTGTCCGGGACGGTCGTTCCGCCGATCGTGCCGGTGCGTTCGCCCGACACGTCTCCGGGCAGCGAAGTCCAGGTCAGGTTGACGGTATTCAGGATGGTCGTGTTCTGGGTGACATTCGCATTGACGGTTGCCTTGTAGGTGACGACGACGCTGCCGCCGACCGGAACCGTATCGAAGGTCAGGTCGATCTTGTCGGCCGCATTGTTGGACGTGACAGTTGGCGTCCAACCGGTCGGGGTGATCTGGATCGAACTCAGGTCGAGCGTCAGATCGCTGTCGATCTGGTCGGTCAGGTTGACGTCGTAGGCCGTGGTCGTGCTGGGAGAAGTGTTCTGAAAGGCCAGCGTGTAGGTGACCGTCTCGCCCGCCCCGGGGTGCAGGTCGCTGACCGTTTTGTTGACCGTCAACCGCGATTCGACGATCGTGGCGGTGACGTCGTTCGACGTCCCGGCCGGGCTGCCGCCGATCTCGACCGTGAAGTTGTTGATCTTGGTTAATTTGTTCGTATCGAAGGCATCGTTGTCGAGGCTGTTGTCGACCAGCACGTCGAAATCGAGTACCACCAGCTCCTCTCCGCTGTCATTGTCATTGTTGACCAGGTCGCCCAAGTCGAAGGTCAGATCCTGGCCGGCGACGGTGACATAGGAGGTCGGGAAATCGAAGGTCGGCGGGACGGCGCTGTTGTTGGCGCTGCTCAGGTCGGAATGACCCGCGTCGAC
>CAYOUV010000032.1:0-25463 GCA_964407265.1 uncultured Anaerolineaceae bacterium
AACATCATGGCCATAAACATGCCCGCCCCCAGCGGGACGGTCAAGGCATACCAGGCCGGAATACCCATGCCGCGCGCGGCCAAAACCCGCCAAAGCACCAGGTAACCCCACAACAGGACCGCCTCAGCCAGCACGGCAAATCCTTCCCAGCCCGGAGCGGAGACCGTTAAAGCAACTCCCCCCAGCACCCACAGCGGCAGCAGCAATGCCGCGGTGAAGGCCAAAAAAGCTCCGAAAACGCCCAGCAGGAGCAGGCCCCGGTCGTCACGCAGGCCAAGATACATATTCTTGGTCCAGCCTTCCCACATTTCCTTCAGGGAGGTGTACATGCGCGTGGCGGCCACCCGGCGCCCGTCCGCCACCACCAACCGGTAACCGCGTCTTTTAGTCAGCACGGCCAGGTCCTTGTCTTCCACGATCGAACTTTTAATCGCTGCATGGCCGCCGACTGCCTTGTAGACGCTGCGCTTGATAAAAATGAACTGCCCGTTGGCAATCGCGTCCTTGCGTTTGGGATCGTTGACTTTGCGCGGGGAAAAACCCACCGAGAGTGCGGTCATCACCAAGGGTAATACGGCCCGCTCCCAGAAAGTCACCATGATCTGACGGGTCATGATGGTAAACAGGTCGGCATGTGTCTCGACCGCCTTGGTGTAGACCGACGCCAGCGCATCCGGCGTGAGGACGGTATCTGCATCCACGAAGCACAACCAATCGCCGCGCGCCGCCGAGGCGGCCTGGGTCAGCGCATAAGGTTTTCCCGCCCAGCCCGGGGGCAGGTTCGAGCCAGTGATAACCAGCAACCTGTGATCCTTCGCCGCGTAATGGCGAAGGATATCGGGCGTGGAATCGGCCGAGCGATCATCGAGCACGATCAGCTCGAAATTTGGATAACTCTGCGCCAGCAAAGACTCCACACAGCTGCGGATGTTGCGTTCTTCATCCCGCGCCGGTACACAGACCGAGATCAGCGGTGCTTCAACTGGAGCGGAAACCGGCATGACAACAACATCCAGCTGGTACTGGTTGTGCAACCAGGTGATAATGATCACGCCGGCAACAAACGCAAGCGAGGAAAAAATGACGTAAAGCATAGCAGCTAACTCACCCGCACCACCGACCCCCGTTCCGTCTTCTCGACCTCGATCCTGGTCGGGAAAGCATCCTTCAGTTCGTCCAGGTGGGTGATAACCAGGATCTTGGCAAAATCCCCTTTGACCAGGTTGATGGCCTCGATCAGGCGCTGGCGGCCCTGCGCATCCTGGGAGCCAAAGCCTTCGTCAATCACCAGCGTTTGCAGGCGCGCACCCTTGCGTTGCGCCAGCACCTCGGACAGCGCCAGCCGGATGGCAAAGTTGACCCGGAAAGCCTCACCGCCCGAGTACATCTCGTAATCTCGCATACCGGCTCCATCACTGATCTGGATCTCGAGCGTCTCTTTTAAATCGTCGCGTTTCTTATCCTTGTATTCAGCCTGGGTCACAAAGCGAATACTCATCGCGCCGTTGCTCAGGCGATCGAGCAGTTCGTTGGCCTTGGACTCGATCTGGGGCAGGGCCTGCTCGATCAGCAGTGCCGGGACTCCGTCTTTGCCGAAGGCCCGTTCAAGGGTTTTGTGCTGGCTGATCTGGCGGGTGTAGGCCTTGCGCTGGGTTTCGTAATCCGCCTTGCGGGCACGCAGATCGTCCAGTACGGTCACCTTCTGACGGGCAGCACCGACTTCCTGATTGAGGCGATTTTCCTGTCCCTGCAAGTCGAACAGGTCGCGCTCGGCGGAATCGAGGTCCGGCGCTTGCGACTCGGCCGCCGCCAGGACCGCCGCAGCTTCAGCGTATTCTTTTTGCTGCCTGGCAAGCTCCTCACCAAGCTTCGAGACCTGGGCTGTCAGGTCCTTGATCTCCCGTTCCAGGGGGGCCAGCGCCGCACGCGAGGCTTCAAGCTCACGGTGTTCCTCGTCTGCCGCGCGGCCTTCGGATTCAGCCTGGCGGGCGGCATCGTGCGCCACGGCATCGTAACCCAGTTGCTTGAGTTCAGCATCGACCGCAGTAAGCTGGACCAGCGCCTGCTCGGCGTAATTTTTCTTCTTGAGCGCCGTTCCAACCTGTTTGAGGCGTTTCGCTCCCTCGTTTTGCCATTCGGAAGTTGCACCCTGTAATGTCTCCAGACGTTCCTGCAATTGTGAGAGCAGGCTGGCTCGCGCGACACGCTCATCGTCCACTCCGGCCAGGGCAGCCACCTGCTTCTCAAGCGCCTCGACTTCCTGCACCAATTCATCCACGCGGGATTTATTCGCGCGCCACTGGTCACCCATTTGTGTGCCTTCTGTCTGCATTTGTGCCAGCGTGGACCGGCGGTGTTCGTCTGTGAGGGGTTGCCCGCACAACGGACAGGCGGCGCCCTCGACAACCTCAAGTTTTTTAATGCGCTCGTCCAGCGCGACCATCTGGAGCTTGAGCGCCTCGTTTTCTGCCCGCATGGCAGAAACCTGCTCGCGCGTGGCATCCAGTTTAACCCGGGTTTCGTCACGCTGCCCGAGGCGGGATTCAGTTTCGGTTAATTGCTTTTCGACCCCCTCGATCTGCGTTTTTACCTCGTCCAGAGCCGAACGCTGTTCGGTGAAAGCCTGCCCTTGGTTTTCCAACGCTGCCTGTTCAGCCTCCAGGTGGGCGCGCTCGGCAGCAATCGCTTCCAGCAACGGTTGGCGGCGTTTTTCATGTTCGCGAAATTGAGCGGCGATCCCCTCCCAGCGCTCCAAATCGGCACGCGCTGCCTGCCAGCGCTTGAAGGCCGATTCGACTTCCTGGGCGCGCTCGAGCAGGTCTGCAAAAGTCGCGCGCTCCGCTTCCCGTCCGGACAGGCGGGTTTCTAGTTCGCCGAGATTCTTCCCGGAACGTTCCAGGGCTGCCGCCAGCCTCTCAACCAGCTTACGCTGGTTATCGAGGGAAGCCACTTCTTTTCGCATACTTTCCAGGACAGTCGCCTGGGTTTTGCGTGTCGTCGCCAGCCGCTTGAGTTCCTTTTCCAGTTCTTTCAGGCGTGATTTTCGCTGGGCTTCTTCGACCAGCTCGGCTTCGATCTCAGCCACCCGGCCGTCGATATTCTCAACTTCGCGTTCGAGTGCCTTGCGGCGCTCGGCGGTGCGTTCCTTGTAGATCTCCCAGGTTTCCAAGCCGAGAATGTTGCTGAGTACTTCCTTGCGCTTGCTGGCGGTCTGCTGGGTGAAGTGGTCGGCTTTGCCCTGCAGGAAGAAGGCCGCATTGACGAAGGTTTCGTAATCCAGGCGCAGGATCTGTTCGATGCGCGCCTGCGTCTCGCGGATCGTGCGCTCGGTCAGCGGACGCCAGTTTTCGCCATTTTGCACCTGGAATTCCAGCACAGTGGATTTGCCACGCGGCAGCGAGCGTTGTACACGGTAGAGATTGTTCTCGTAGGAAAATTCAAACACGACCTCAGCCGCCTCCGACTGCAAGTTAACCAGCGACTCGTCACGTTTACGCGCCTGGCCAAAGAGCGACCAGGTGATCGCATCCAGCAAGGACGATTTGCCCGCTCCGTTCGAGCCTGAGATGCAGGCCAGGTCGAAGCCGGTGAAATCCAATTCGATCGGGTCGCGATAAGAAAGAAAACCGGAAAGACGCAGGGATACTGGGATCATGAAAGTTGCTTGTGGAAGGCGTGCTGGGATTTGATGCGCTGGTAACCAAGGGCTTCATAAAACTTATGCGCTTCGGTGCGGATGACGTTCGAGCGCAGGTAAAGTGTCTGGCAGCCGTGTTCGCGCGCCCAGGCTTCGGCCTGCTGCATCAGTGCACGGCCCACGCCGGATCCACGCCGGGCTGCATCCACCACCAGCCCACCGACTTCGGCCGTGTGGTCGAGGACGATCAAACGGTAAATGAAGACATGCACCCAGCCAGCCACCAGCCCTTCTACCTCAGCCACAAAGACGGCATGATCGTCATCCCCGCTGATGCCTCCCAGACGCGAGATCATTTCCGCTTGCGAAGACGGATACCCCAGTTGCGTAGCCAGTTCGGCCAGGGCAGCCAAATCTTCAAATCGGACTTCACGTACGGTAATCGTATTGGTTTTAGACATAAGCAAGTGAATTATACCGTCAACCCCCAAAACCGTTCCCAGCCTGCTTGCCGAAGGGTTAGACTGATGTTATCATGAGACAGAAATCCTATGCTAGAAACCGCCTCTGCCCGCGCCCGCCGTCGCCTGATCCTACTCGGGATCACCCTCGTCACCCTCCCATGTTACTGCCTGGGGTTTGTTGCGGTCGGATTGGCTCCCAAACCCGGCCAAGCCACTGCCACGCCCACGATCACCGCTACAGTGCCGACGCCAACCCCTCCGCCGACGCTCACGCTGACCGCGACCGAAGGCCCCGCTCTCACCCCAACTGAAATACCCACTGGAACTGAGACCCCGACAGAGACCGCATCTCCCACGCCGTTCCTGCCGCCAACACGCACCTTCACGCCTCAGCCGACGGACACACCGACCTTTACGCCTACTTACACCCCGACGATTTCGCCGACGCCTTTCCAGCCCCCCACGCCGACCTTCACGCCCTCTCCGACAGCGACGCGCACGCCGACCCCGACGACACCCCCACCAGCGACAGCCAGCGCCACCCCGACTACCACGCCCTAATCAATCCGCTTCTTCTGGTGCAATGTATGAGCGACATCAAGCCCTTTCTCAAGTCTTTGATTTCCGTATCCGGGTTGTCGGCTTACGAGACACCCGTGATGCACTTGATCGAGGAGCGTTGGCGCCCACTGGTGGACGAAATCAGCCTGAGTAAACTTGGCTCACTGCACGGATTGAAGCGTGGCAGCGGCTCAACGCCACGCCCGTCGATTGCTGTCGCCACCCACATGGACGCCATCGGGCTGATGGTCACCGGCCTGATGGATGGTTTTTTACACTTCACCGACGGTGCTGTGGTTGACCCACGCGTACTGCCTGGACAGGCAGTTACCGTGCACGGCAGGCAGGACCTGCCCGGCATCATCGTCCAACCGCCAGCCCGGTTCCTACCTGAGGGCGCCGGGGACGGCACTGTCGAAGTCCAGTACCTGCTGGTAGACGTAGGACTGCCAGCGCGCAAGGTGGCTGAATTGGTGCGGGTTGGCGACCCAATCTCCTTCGCCAGCCAGCCGGTCGCGCTGACAGGTGAGACCCTGGCTGGTCACTCACTGGACAACCGCGCCTCGGTCGCTGCGCTGACTGTCTGCCTGGAGGAACTGAAGGGCATTGTCCATGCCTGGGATGTGTGGGCAGTTGCCACCGTCCAGGAAGAAATCAACTACGCCGGGGCTTACACCTCGGCTTACGAACTGCGCCCGGATCTGGCAATTGTGGTCGATACGACCTTCGCCAAAGGACCCGGCGCGAACGACTGGCGCACCTTTCCAATCAACAAAGGCCCAGTGCTGGGAATTGGCCCCAACATCCACCCATCTTTGCATAAGCGCTTCAAGGAATTATGCGATCAACTGGAAATCCCTTTCGGGATCGAGCCCATGCCACACCACTCCGGAACGGATGCCTATGCCATGCAGGTTACTGCCGAGGGCGTCCCGACCATGGTGGTCAGCATCCCGCTGCGCTACATGCACACCCCGGTGGAATTGATAGCGCTCAAAGATGTCCAGCGCACCGGCCGCCTGCTGGCCGCGTTCATCGGTGGACTGGATCGGGATACACTGAACAGCCTCAGCGGGGACGAATAATCATGCCAGCCAATACGCCTACCATCGCTGCCGCCCAATTCAAGCTGCTCGAACGCCTGACCAACGCCCTAGGCGTCTCCGGCGACGAGGGCGAAGTGCGCCGGATCGTGCGCGAGGGAGTCAGCCCATTTGCCGATCAAATCAAGGTGGATGCGATTGGCAACTTGCTGGTGACCAAGCACGGCTCCGGCCGGAATCGTCTGCGCGTCATGCTGGACGCCCATATGGACGAGATCGGCCTGATGATCGTCTCGGACGAAGGCGACGGTTTGTACAATTTCGAGACAGTCGGCGGGATCGACGTCCGCCAACTGGTCGGCAAAAACGTCCTGATAGGCCGGGAGCACATTCCGGGTGTAATTGGAGCAAAAGCCATCCACCTGACCACCCAGGAGGAGCGCCGCAAGAGCATCCCGCTGGAGGCGCTGCAAATCGACGTCGGCCCTCAGGGTGCAAAGATCGAGGTCGGCGACCGGGCGACCTTTGCCACCCGCTTCCAGCGTGTCGGAGCATCGATCATGGCCAAGGCAATCGACGACCGCATCGGCGTCGCCACGCTGATCGAACTGGTCAAACACGCCCCGCCGAATATCGATTTGCTGGCCGCCTTCACCGTGCAGGAGGAGGTCGGTCTGCGCGGTGCCAAGGTCGCTGCGCAGACCTTCGCACCCGACCTGGCCTTTGCCATCGATTCGACCCCGGCTTACGACCTGCCCCGCTACGATGGCGGAGAGAACACCCAATACAATACCCGGCTCGATCACGGTCCGGCCATCTACATCGCCGATTCGTCCACACTAGGCGATCCGCGCCTGATCCGTTTTTTGTCCAAAACGGCCGAAGCTGAGGGCATCCCATACCAATTCCGCCAACCGGGCGGAGGCGGGACGGATGCTGGCGCCATCCACAGAACGCTGGCTGGGATCCCCTCCGTTTCCGTCTCGGTGCCCGGTCGCTACGCGCACACCGCCATTGGCCTGTGCCGCGTGCCGGACTGGAAACACACCCTGGCATTGTTGCACGCCGCCCTGCTGAGAGTCTCGCCCGGGCTCTTGGCTGACGAACGGCGTTAGCATCCTTTCTAGTACTGGTAGGTATAAATGAATGGTTTGATTGCATTACTGGGATCAGGTGAATATTTGCCGGTCATGGATCCAATTGACCGCGTCCTGCTGGAGAGCGTCAGCGCAGACGGTCACACGCCGCGCGTGGTCTGCCTGCCGACTGCGGCAGGCACGGAAGGCGAAGCCAGCGTGCAGCGCTGGATGGACATGGGCCTGCGGCATTTCCGCCAGCTGGGTGCGGAGGTAAGCGCCTTGCCGATTATCGACAAAACCTCGGCTGACGATCCGCAATACGAAGCTCAGCTCGAGGCGGCCGATCTGATCTACTTCTCAGGCGGCAACCCGCTCTACCTGTTCGAGACCATGCATGGCAGCCGCGCTTGGGCGGCTGCGCAAAAAGCCTGGGACCGCGGTGCAGCGTACGCCGGATGCTCGGCCGGAGCAATGATCCTGGCCGCGCTGGTGCCGGATGTCCGTACCGCGGGATTGCGCCAGGTGGAAGCCTTCAACCAGCTACCAGCTGTTTCGGTCATCCCGCATTTCGACCGCATGCAGCTTTGGCGTCCAATGATCCTGACCGTGTTACGCGGTCGCCTGACAGGAGAACAATATGCATTGGGCATCGACGAAAATACTGCACTGATTGGACGCCTGAACCAGACTTGGCGCGTAATGGGCGCGGGCAAGGTCTATCTGATCGATCGCGAAGGAACCCAAGCCCATAGTGCAGGCGAAGAATTCAAGTTACCGGACACCACACAGGAGCGTAAATGAAAGCCTTGATCCAGAAATTGGCTGAGGCCACCGGACCCTCTGGCCACGAAAGCGCCGTGCGCGACCTGATCCGCGCGGAGGTCGATCCGCTGGCCGACGAAGTTCGCGTCGACGCGCTGGGAAACCTGATCGTCCGCAAGGGCCAGAAGGGCAAAAAGCTCATGCTGGCCGCACACATGGACGAGATTGGCTTGATTGCCACCCACATCGATGAGATCGGCTTTGTACGCTTCACCAATGTCGGCGGGGTCTTCGTACGCAACCTGCCCGGCGGGCGCGTGCGCTTTCTGAACGGCACGCGCGGCGTGATTGGCACCCATCCAGCCGACAAGCTAAAAGGTTCTTTCAGCCTGGACAAGGCATTTATCGACGTAGGCGCGTCCAGCCAGAAAAACTGTCCGGTCAAGGTGGGCGACATGGCCGTATTCGAGCGTCCCTTCAGCGAGTTGGGTAAGCGCCTGGTCGCCAAGTCGCTGGACGATCGTGTGGGCGTGGCTGTAATGATCGAAACCCTGCGCCGTTTGAAATCAACTCCCTTTGAGATCTATTTCGTCTTCACTGTGCAGGAGGAAATTGTCGAGCGCGGCGCCGGCCCAGCCGCTTATGGTATCGCCCCGGACCTGGCATTGGCTGTGGATGTCACCTCCACTGGCGACACACCGGAAGCCCATAAAATGGAAGTCTCACTGGGGAAAGGCCCGGCAATCAAGATCCGCGACCAAGCCATGATCTCTGACCCGCGCATCGTCGCGTGGATGACCAGCACGGCCGAGAAAACCGGCCTCCCGTACCAGCGCGAGGTACTCGAACTGGGCACCTCCGACGCGCGCATGATCCAGGTCAGCCGCGCAGGCGTGCCAACCGGTTGTCTCTCCATCCCCTGCCGCTATGTCCACTCCCCGTCTGAGATGGTCGACTACGACGACGTACAGAACACCGTCCAATTAATGGTCGCGCTGCTCAGCGCGCCAGTCCCAGTAGGATTATGATACGAAAATTTAGATTCCTGTCTTCTCTGCTCTTGCTCCTGACCCTGCTCTCCGGCTGCGGAAACCTTCCTGTAAATTTGCCCTTCTTCAATGCAACCCCCACCGCTACCGGCACCCCAGTCACCACCCCCACCAGCGGGCCGTCTCCGACATCCCAGCCTGCGACACCTTCCAGACCGGATTCGCTACGCCTGTGGGTTCCACCTCAATTCGATCCCAACGCCGACACAGATGCCGGCAAGCTGTTCAAAGCCCGCCTGGACGACTTCGCCTCCCGCAACCCCGGGTTGATCATCGATGTGCGCGTCAAGGCTATCAGCGGCCCGGCCAACCTGCTTGATGAGCTGCTTCTGACCCAGAACGCGGCGCCAGAAGCTTTACCAGATTTGATCGCACTGCCGCGCTCCGATTTGGAAACCGGAGCGCTGAAAGGCGCGTTGCATCCTTTCGACGGATTGAGCGAGATACTCAATGATCCCGACTGGTATACCTATGCCCGCCAATTAGGGCATGTCAAGAACACCGCTTATGGATTGCCCTTTGCTGGCGAAGCCCTGCTGCTACTTTACCATCCCAGCCAGCTGGGCCAACTACCCGACACTTGGGAAGGCATGCAATCCCAGGGGGTAACGCTGTCCATCCCGGGTGCCGATCCCGCAGCCACCTTCGAGCTTTGCCTGTATCAATCGACTGGTGTAAAGCTGGTTGACGAACAGGGCAATCCCAAACTTGATCAGGGGACGCTTACGGCCCTATTTGCCTTCTTGCATGCAAACCTGCAAAACGGCATGATCCCATTCAACGTCACCGGATACCAGAACGATACCCAATCCTGGCAGGCGTACAGCGATGGCTTCGCGAACACCGTGGTCACCTGGTCCTCACGCTATCTGATGGACACACCAGCTGATACGCTCCCTGCACCACTGCTCGGGCTTGATGGAACCGCATACACCGTAGCCACCGGCTGGTCCTGGGCACTGGCTGGATCCAACCCAAGCCGGCAGGCGCTGGCCGTCAAACTGGCCGAATTCCTGGTCGACAGCGAATTCCTGGCCCCCTGGACGAACGCCGCCGGGGTGCTTCCCACCCGTCCCAACGCCCTGGCTGCCTGGCCCGATAAGACCCAGCAGGCGAATTTGAACGCAATCATGCTATCCGCTCAACTGGCGCCTTCTGAGGATGTGACGACCAGCCTCGGTCCAGTAATCGAAGAAGCCGGCCTTAAAGTACTCAATGGACAGCAAACCCCCGAGGAAGCAGCCCAGGCAGTCATCGATAGTTTGAAATAGAATTAACGCGCCTGGGATATGCTAGAATAAGAATGTTAGAAATTTATGACACTTTAGAAAGGAGAAAAATTCATGCAAATCAGTAAAGCAGTTGCAAACCTTATGGGCGCTCAGATCGGGCACGAACTAGGTGCTTCTCATCAATATTTACAGGTCGCTACTTACTTCGACAACCTGGCCTTCAAGAAACTGGCCAATTTCTTCTACAAGCAGTCCGCCGAAGAACGCGAACATGCAATGAAATTTGTCCACTTCCTGACCGAGACCGGCGTGGATGTTAAAATTCCCGCTGTGGCGGCTCCAAAATACGAAATCGCTTCAGCTGAAGCCGCTTTCCAGATGTCATTGGAATGGGAACTGGAAGTCACCCGTCAAATTCACGCCATGGTAGAACAAGCCGCCAAGGATAAGGATTACGCCTCCCACAACTTCTTGCAGTGGTATGTAGACGAACAGGTCGAGGAAGTTTCCACTATGGAGACGATGCTCGAAATCGTCAAACGCGCCGGAGAAAAGAACTTGCTGATGGTGGAGGCTTACTTGATCCACGAAGCCGCGTAGCGTGCCATTTCTTTCAAAAACAAATAAAAATCACAACAATACCCCGCGCATGCGCGGGGTATTGTTAGTTTGCCAAGAGCCTATTTCTTCTTAGAACCCTTAGATTCTTCGGCTTCTTCCTTGCGAGGCATACCCCAGAACAGGAGCGCCCCGCCAGCACCCAGTGCAAAGGCTCCCAGTGCACCACCGTGGCTGCTAAGGAAGCGTGTCATAGCAATCGCGGTGCCCACGAAACCCAGGAAGACGGCGATTTGCAGCTGCCAGGCATCTTTCTTGAAGGCCTGCAATGTGAACCAACCAACTCCCAGGCCAAAGGCCAGCAGACCGACGAAGCGGAAGAGCATCGCCAGCACGGTAAAAATGGCTTGCAAAACATCAGGTAACATAGGATCTCCTCTCAGAACAATAACGATCAGGCCCAGGCCCATATCATCCACAGGCCGATCATGACCAAACCTATTATAAATCTTATCACAAACGACCAGCCCCAGCCAATCAGCAATGCACGCGTACTGGCGAAGGCTTTGTCCACCTGGCGCTGCCGCATATATTCGGCCAGGAACAGCACCAGCGGCGCACCAATGATCCCGCCTATTGGAGGAATTAACAAACTACCCAAAATCCCGGCCAGCAGTCCCAGAATAATCGACAACCAGGAAGCGCCTCCCTGCCGGGCTTTGGTACCCATCATGATGTTATCGGCTACGTTCCCAACTACCATTAAAACAGTCAGGACGGCAAAGATCACCCAGCCCAGCGTGGTAAATCCAGTGAGAATTCCGAAAATCAGGGCGGCTATCCAGATCACCACCAATCCGGGAAAGATCGGGATGATCAGGCCAGCCAGGCCGACCAACATGACGAACAACGTGAAGGTTTGTGTAGCGACTTGTCGCCAGAATTCCCAATCTAATGGCACGCTACCTCCTGTGATGAAATCGGCCTTATTATGGGGTGAACCCTTACAAAGACCAACACGTTACGGACGGATAAGCTCGATACCGCCCATCCATGGACGCAGTACTTCGGGTATCACGATCGACCCATCAACCTGCTGATAATTCTCCATGACGGCGATCAGGGTGCGGGGTAAACCCAGACCCGAGCCGTTCAGGGTATGAACAAAGCGCACTTTGCCACCATCTGCCGGACGATACTTGATATTAGCGCGGCGAGCCTGGAAATCAGTCACATTCGAGACTGACGAAACTTCCAACCATTCATCACAACCCGGTGCCCAGACCTCAATGTCATAAGTAATGACCGAGTTGAAACCAATATCGCCCGTACAGAGCTGGTTAATGCGGTAGGTCAATCCAAGCCCAACCAAAGTCTGCTCGGCGTCTGCCAGCATCTTGTCCAGCATGGCCGGCGATTCCTCCGGTCGGCAATAGATATACATCTCAACTTTATCGAACTGGTGACCACGCTTGATACCGCGCACGTCGCGCCCGGCGCTCATCTTCTCGCGACGGAAGCAGGGGGTGTAGGCTGTATAGAAACGCGGCAGGTCGGTTTCATCGAGGATTTCGTCCATATGCAGACCGGTCAGCGGGACCTCGGCAGTCGGGACAAAGTACAGGTCTTCCTCATGATCCTTGTACAGGTTATCGGCGAATTTGGGCAATTGCCCGGCACCGAAGACCGTCTCGGTCTTGACCATGAAGGGCAGGTAACGTTCTGCATACCCCTGGCGGATGTGTAGATCGAGCATGTAAGCGATCAAAGCCCGCTGTAAGCGTGCACCGGGACCGTTCAAGACATAGAAGCGCGATCCCGTGATCTTGACCCCGCGCTCAAAATCGATGATACCCAATTCGGGGCCCAAATCCCAATGCGGTTTTGGTTGAAAATCGAATTGCTTGGGCTTTCCGACCGTGCGCAAGATCTGATTCTCGCTCTCGTCTTTACCGACCGGCGTCTTGGGATCGGGGATGTTCGGAATGATCGCCAGTACGGAATTCAGACCGTTTTCCACCTCGCGCAGTTCCTCATCCAATTTGTCGATCTTTTCGCCCAATGCGCGCATCGCTTCGATCTTGGCCTGGCGCTCGGCGACATCTTTCATTCGGCCGATCTCCTTCGAGACGGCATTGCGTTCTGCCTTGTGTTTCTCAACCTGGCTGACCAGGCTGCGTCGCTGGGTATCCAGTTCCAGCACACGATCGACCGGCGAGGGGTCCATCTGGCGATTCTTGAGCGCTGTGCGGACCAGGTCGGGTTGTTCACGGATCAGATTGATATCAAGCATGCTGCACCTCCAGAGAGAATAGAATACGCCCCCATCCTTTTGCAGGACGAGGGGGCGTCTCGTGGTGCCACCTGCTTTCATCGCCGTAGGACGGCGACCTTGGTTGCGCTGTAACGGGCGCTGCCCGTCCCTCTTACGACCGAAGTCCCTGCGAGGGCGACGTATTCTCTCACGAGAATACCGGAGGGGATTTCACCACTTGGCCGCCTGCCTCGCACCGACCGGCAGGTCTCTGAACGGTTAGACGGTTACTCGTCTCCGGGTACGCCGTTTGGAAGTTCTTTAGATTATACGCGCCAGGGAGCATCTGTCAAGCGCTTTTCAGACCGAGGCTACAAAATTTCCTATTTTTGCGCAAAGTCCGGAGACTTCTCATCCCGAAAGCAAGTAATTTCAGTTCGTCTTGTCAGCCCGGTCCTCGCCCATGAATTCTTCCATCGTGGCGTTTCCGGGCTGGTTGATACCTTCCCGTGCGACCACCGTCCACACGGTCAGGAACAGGATTTTGAGGTCCAGCCAGAAAGACCAATGGTCGACATACCAGACATCCAGGGCAAACTTCTCGTCCCAGGTCAGCGCGTTGCGCCCTTTGACCTGCGCCCAGCCTGTCATGCCGGGCAGCACAGCGTGCCGGCGCATCTGCCAGGAGGTGTAGCGGTCGAGGTATCGCATCAGCAGGGGTCTTGGCCCAACCAGACTCATCTCACCGCGCAGCACGTCGAACAACTCCGGTAGTTCGTCCAGGCTCAGGGCGCGCAGAACACGGCCCAGGCTTGTCAAACGAAACGCGTCCGGCAGCAAGTTTCCATCCGCATCCCGGGCATCGGTCATCGTACGGAATTTGTGGATGAAAAACGGCCGTCCTTTATAGCCCGGTCGTTCCTGGCAGAAGATGACCGGCGTCCCGAGGAAAAGTGCCACCAGCGCCGCCAAGATTAGCAGGATCGGTGAGATCAGGAGCAAGCCAAGCGTAGTGGCTACCAGATCGAATATCCGTTTACTGATTGGAATGCCGGGTGGAAAAAGCATGAAGTGATTTTACCCTACATCCACATTTCCTCGAAAATGACTAGATTAATTTGTGGTATATTCTGAGATGGAGCGATTAATGAATGAGCGAATTTTGATTATAGAAGACGATCAGGCCATTCTGAAACTTTTACAGCGTGGTCTGGCTTATGAAGGTTATACCGTGGATACGGCGCTGGACGGCCGCAGCGGATTGAACCTGTCACGCGACCACCAACCTGACCTGGTCATCCTGGACTGGATGCTGCCGGGTATGGACGGATTGGAGGTTTGCCATCGCCTGCGTACAGGCGGCGAGGTGCCGATCCTGATGCTGACAGCCAAGGACACCATCGAGGACCGCGTTCAGGGACTGGATGCCGGGGCTGACGATTACATGATCAAGCCCTTCAACCTTGACGAGCTGCTAGCCCGCGTGCGCGCGCTGCTGCGCCGCACCCAGCCGGAACGCATCCCGGTGCTCAAATTTTCCGATCTGACCCTGGATACCGGTTCACGCCAGGCATCGCGCGGCAGCAGGCTGATCCCGCTGACTGCCAAGGAGTACGAACTCCTTGAATTATTCCTGCGCCACCCCAAACAAGTCCTGACCCGCGAGGTGATCTTCGATCGCGTCTGGGGCTACGACTTTGGCGGCGAGAGCAACGTGCTCGAGGTATACATCCGTTATTTACGCCAGAAACTCGAAGCCGATTCCGAACAGCGCTTAATCCATACTGTCCGCGGCGTTGGCTACGTAATGCGTGAAAATCCCTAAAGCGTAAAATTTGTATGGTCTTACGTGCCCGACTGACCCTGCTGTATTCCACGTTAATGGGGGGCATCCTGCTGCTCTTCAGCGTGGGTGTCTACGGGCTGGTGACCGTCTTCCTCTTCAACCAGGTTGATCAGGTGCTGACCCAGACGTCGCGCGATATCCTGGCAGTGACGCGCGTTGATTCACTGGGTGAATTGACGCTTTTCAACCTGCCACCGCTGGATATGGGCACCAATGTCCTGGTACAGGTCTGGGACCGTAAGCAGAACCTGCAATCCACCTCACCCAGCATTTCCCAGTTCAAGCAGCCGCTTGATCCGACGGGACTTAAAACGAACAAACCCATTTTTCGCGAAGCCTATATTCAGGGCTTTCATATGCGCGTGTTGAGCGTGCCCCTGGAAGTTCAGGGACGTCCGGTAGGCGTACTGCAAGCCGCCACGAGCCTGCGGGTGATCGATTCAATCCGCCAGGACCTGCTTTACATTATGATCGTCGCCGCGCTAATCGCTGTCGGTCTGGCCGCTGCCGGGACCTGGGTCACGGTTGGGCGTACGCTGGCTCCCCTGGACGATGTGACCGATACCGCACTAGCCATCAACCGTGCCGACGACTTGTCCCGCCGCATCCCCTACAACGGCCCCGAAGACGACGAGATCGGTAACCTGATCCGCGTTTTCAACCAGACCCTCGAACGACTGGAAAACCTGTTCACTTCCCAGCAGCGCTTCCTGGCGGACGTCAGCCACGAGTTACGCACGCCGCTCACGGTGATAAAAGGCAACGTCGACCTGATACGCCGCATGAAAACCATCGACGAGGAATCGCTGACCAGCATCGACCAGGAAGCCAACCGCCTGACACGCCTGGTGACCGATCTGCTGCTGCTGGCCAAGGCCGATTCCGGCAAGCTGCATCTCACCCTTAAGCCCGTCTCCTTGGACACCCTGCTGCTGGAAGTCTTCCAGGAAATGCATGTCCTGGCAGGCGGCAAGGTAAAAATTAAAATTACCGATATCGACCAGGCCCAAGTCAACGGCGACCGCGACCGGCTCAAACAGGTCTTGATCAACTTGATCGCCAATGCCATCCAGTACACGCCACCCGATGGCAGTGTGTATATCAATCTGGGACGGGTTGGCGAACAGGCGCGACTGATCATCAGGGATACGGGTCCCGGCATCCCGCCGGAGGATCTGCCGCACATTTTCGAGCGCTTCTATCGCGCCGAGAAATCACGCACGCGCTCCAAACCGAGCAGCGGCTTTGGGCTGGGACTGTCGATTGCCTATTGGATTGTCGACCAGCACGGGGGAAGCATCGAGGTCGAAACAAAAGAAGGCCAGGGTACGACCTTCGCGATCTGGCTGCCGCTGCTGGGCAGTCAGCCGTCCACGAACACACAAAACAACTAGGGAATTCCCAGGCGCTGCCGCGCCTGGCGGCACAGACTCGCGCCATACGAACCGAACCACCCGTCGAGAGTCGTACTCGTGGCTGCCCCCTGGCGCGCGTCCTCGTAAATCGGTCCCCCATAACGCACATAGCGCAGCGTCTCAGCCGCCCATAATGACTGCGGACGCGGGATAATCCCGATCCCGCCGTTGTAGCCAGCTAACGCCAAACGCGCGTCACCACCGGCGCTGTCCAGCGAGCGGCGCAGGTAAGCCAGTCCGCGTTGGGCATTGGTATCCGGATTGTAAGGATCGTCTGCCGCGTAGAAATGGTAAGGCATGACCTGGAACAGGCCCATGGCCCCGGCTGAGGATTTTGCCCGCGGGTCGCCACACGATTCGATCTGCATTACGGTGGCAATCAAGTTGGGATCCAGGCCGGTCTGCGCAGCCCAGTTCAGGATGCGACTGCCCCAGTGTTGTACTTCAGGCGTGAAGAACGGAGCCAGCCCGGAATTCGGCGCATCCGCCCCTTGACCGGAAGCCGCCTCAGCCTGAAACGGCGTGCTGCTGGCCGAAACGTTCCCGGCCGGCAAGCTCAACGTTCTGGAGAAAAAAGCCAGCAACAATCCAACCAACAGGACCATGGCCGGCGGGATCACAAAACCAGACAGACAGCCGCTGCCCTGCGGCGCGGCTGTCTGATCTTCTTCATACCACAGTTCGAAATCCGAGTCAGCGTGATAATAAGACATGAGACAATTTACGCATTGTAAAATGATAGCTGGTTCAAGACACGCGGACTAACAAAACAGGAGTGCTTAGAATTTCCCGACAAATGCCTATTGGTCGAAGCGTGATTCATTCCGGGCGGGATCGATGAAAGACTGCTGGCGGGAGCTGGCGGCCATGTTGTGATATGTCGGCTCGCCCCGGAAGCTTTGTTGTGGAACCGGCTTGGGCGCTGGGCTGAAGGAACTGGACGGCCGGCTGAGGCTCGAGGCCGGGCGCAGGGCTCCGCTGGGGACGGAACGGCGGCTGGAGTTGTTGGTGGTGACCGAACGCGTGCCGCGCGGGCGGTCTGTCTGGCTGAAAAGACGGTCCCCGGCCAGCGAGAACGTGCCAATGATCAACACGCGGATCAACCAGACCATGACCGCTACAAAAATCGGGACGACCCTGGTCAGGGTTGTTGAGCCGATCACGGCACTGCCCAGCGACTGGTGGTTGACGATCGCAACCGAAACGCCCCACCAGGTCAGCATGGCATTCATGGCAGCGGCCAGCAGCCAGGCCCCAAACAAATACCAGATTTCGGCCGGTTCGTCGCGTCCCTGTTCAGGTGTGAACAGGCGGGCGATGCCGGCAAAATCGATGCCACAAAAGGCAAAGGCCAGAATGGTGGCCCAGCGCAGGCCAGCAAAGCGCAGGTCACCCAGCACATCGTTCAGGGCAAATTCGGTGGTGCTGTAATTGAAGATCTCAAAAGCCAGCAGCGCGCCAACGATCATCAGGCCCCAGGTGGCGCCGCGATTGAGATGGCGCCCTCGAAAGAGGGCGTTCAGGTTGATACCAGTGCGACGGGTTGTATGCATCTCGACCTCCTTGTCGAATGTGATACCGTGCGCACATTATAGAATATATGTTCTATATTTGTCAAGTAGCAAAGTTGGGGGTGTTTGCACCTGGACCGGAGGCCTCAAAACGGATTACTTGTGTCCCCCGACCATCTCCTGGCGTACAGTGTGGTAAAGGTTCTCAGCCTTCAATTCGCTCAAGGTATAGCACGGCGCTTCCAGGTGGTTGGCCAGCGTCTGCGCCAGCCCCTGGTCAAAGGCGGCGTGCTCCATGTTGATCACGATGCTGCGGATATCCTCATTGGCGATCAACTCGGCAAATTTGTAGGATTCCTCCTGCGGCGGCAGCGCGCCGAGTGAGACGTTTCCCGCCCCGTCAGTCAGGATGATCAGCAGCGGCTCGATGTCGGGGTGGGTATACTGCTCCTGGCGCAGCACGTCGGAAGCCAACATCAGGCCGGCCGAGAGCGGCGTCTTGCCGCCAACCGGGATGTCCACCAGTGCTCGTTGAGCCAGTTGGATCGAGTTGGTCGGGGGCAGGATCAGGGTGGCGCGGTCCTTCTGGAAAACGATCAGACCGACCCGGTCGCGGCGCTGGTAAGCGTCCGTCAAGAGCGACAGGATCGCCCCTTTGGTGGCATTCATACGCTCGGCCACAGCCATTGACCAGGAAGCATCCACCAGGAACAACACCAAATTGGCCACCTTCTTGACGCGTACCTTACGCTGCAGATCGTCCTTGCGGATGGCGAATGCGACCTTCTTGCGCTGCTCTGTCCGCCGCTTCTGATACGGCGCAGCGGCACGGATAGTGGCATCGAAAGCCACGTCATCGGTCTTGCCGCCGGCTGGGCGCGCGCGGACATAACGCCCGTGCTTGCGTTCAGTGCGAGTCAGCGAACGCCGCCCGGCATGGCGGCGGGTCAATTTGTCCAGGGGGGTATTCAGCTTGCGCGGTTGGAAAGTCTCGCCAACTTTTAGTTTTTGACCACCCTCCCACCAGTTGGCGGAGGTGTTGGCGAAGACGTCCTGCGACATCGGCTCAGGCTGGCCCTGCTGCGGGCCTTCCTGGGCTTCATCCTCGAGTCTTAAGTTTTTTTTTCTTCTGCGGGAGCCGGCTCGCTGGAGGACTCGGACCCTTCCGTATCGTCGGGCACTGCCTGACCGGCCAACTGCTCGATGCGTTCCTGCAACTGGTCGCTGCTGATCTCAGCCTGCTGGAAAGGTGTGCGCTTGATGCGGTGCGGCAGGGCCAGTTCGGCGGCCAGGGCAATATCGTGATCATTGATCGCCGTGCGACCGTCAAATGCAGCCTGGGCGCGCGCAGCCTTGAGAATGGTCAGATCAGCGCGATGGCCATCGACGTTCAGCGAAGCTGTCAGTGCAGCGATCGACAACAAATCGCGGCTGGAGTAAGTGACTTGATCGACAATCGTGCGGGCGCGTTCGATCTGCCTGGACAGTTCCTGCTCCTTCGGCAACCACTCCTGGCGGAAGGCGTCCGAATCTTGCTCGAAGGCCAGGTTGCGTTCCATGATCAAAACGCGTTCGCGCGGTTCGCGGATGCCGGTAATCTCCACTGCCAGTGCGAAGCGATCCAGCAACTGCGGGCGCAAATCGCCTTCTTCGGGATTCATCGTCCCGACCAGGATGAAGCGCGCCGGATGAGCGAAGGAGATGCCCTCACGCTCGACCACGTTGACGCCCATGGCAGCCGAATCAAGCAGCAGGTCGACCACGTGATCGTCGAGCAGGTTGACTTCGTCGATGTAAAGCAAGCCGCGGTTGGCCGCTGCCAGCACGCCGGGTTCGAAGTGGCGCTCACCCTTCTGGATGGCCTGTTCGATGTCCAGTGTGCCGACCACACGATCCTCGGTAGCCGAGACAGGCAAATTGACAAATGGGGTTGGCCGTTCGGCGGTCGGCAGCTTATTTCCGTTCGCGGCAGCGCGTTCCTTGCATTCCGTGCACCAGGTGGTCGGCTTGGCTGGGTCACAGCCAAAGCGACAATCCTGTACCACCTCGACGCTGGGCAACAAGGCTGCCAGCGCCCGTGCGGCGGTCGATTTGGCTGTCCCGCGCTCGCCACGGATCAGAACCCCGCCAATGCGGGCATCAACAGCATTCAACACCAGGGCACGTTTCATGCGCTCCTGGCCAACGATAGCAGTAAATGGATAAATTGCAGGCATAGAAGTCATTATAACCCAGCCCCAATTCATTGCAAGGGTTGCCAAGTTGTGCATTAGCCTTTATAATCCAATCTACAATTTTGTTAACGGAGTCACGCATATATGGAACAACAAGAGGCCCAGAACGGGCAGGGGGCAGGGACCGAGGAAACCCCACAGGTCGAACAGAACAACAGCAACAACTTGCCCAGCATGGAAAGCTTGCTGCAGCAAGAAGAGTTCAGCGTGGAGCTGCCCCAGCAAGGTGAAATCCGCACCGGCGTGATTGCCAGCATTAGCCCAAGCCAGATATTAGTCAGCATCGGCGCTAAATCAGAGGGTGTAATCGCCGGTCGCGAACTTGAACAAATCGAACCTGAAGACCGCGAAGCCTTCAAAGTCGGGCAGGAAATCCCTGCCTACGTACTTAATCCCGAAGATTCGAACGGAAATGTTGTGCTTTCTTACACCCGCGCACAGGAACAGATGTCCTGGGATGCGGTTGAGAAGATGTTGGAAGAGGATGAAACGATCGAAACCACGATCAGCGGCTACAACAAGGGCGGCTTGATCGTACCGGTCCTGGGCCTGCGTGGTTTCGTGCCCGCCTCCCAGATCGGCGCGATGCGCCGCTCGATCGCCGTTGGTGATACACCGGAACAGCGTTTTGGCAAGATGGTCAGCGAACCGATCTCGGTCCGCATCATCGAAGTCGACCGTGAACGCCGCCGCCTGATCCTCTCCGAACGGGCAGCCTCCAGTGAATCGCGCCAGTCGATCAAAGAGCGCGTCATCGAAGAACTGGAAGAGGGCGAGGTCCGCACGGGCCGCGTCACCAGCCTGGCCGATTTCGGTGCCTTTGTAAATATCAGCGGCGCCGACGGTCTGGTGCACCTTTCTGAACTGTCCTGGGAACATATTTCGCATCCCAGCGAGATCCTGGAAGTCGGCCAGGAAGTCCAAGTCAAAATTATCAGCATTGACACAGAAAAGAAACGCATTGGACTTTCGATCCGTCAATTGTCTGAAGATCCCTGGCGTTCACGCCTGGAGAAATACCAGGTCGGCCAGTTAGTCGAAGGTGTCATCACGCGCCTGACCAAATTCGGCGCATTTGCCCGCCTGGAAGGCGAAATCGAAGGCCTGATCCACATTTCCGAAATCAGTGAAGACCGCATCGAGCATCCACGCGAAATGCTGCACGAAGGGGACGTGGTCACACTGCGTGTCATCCGCATCGATCCCGACCAGCGCCGCATTGGTTTGAGCCTGCGCAAAGTCGATTCAGCCGCCTTTGCCGACAAGGATATGAAAATCCTGACCAAGGAACTGGAAGAGATCAGCGAAGAGGAAATTGAAACGCCCGCATCGGAAGAAGCACCTCCAGCGGACGAAAAAACGCAGAAGCCCGCAACTGCCGAAGAAACAGCGCCAGCTGAAGAAAAAGCGCAGGAGCCTGCACCGGTTGAAGAAATTGCGCCAGCGGAAGAAGAAGCGCAAGAGCCCGCAACTGCTGAAGAAATTGCGCCAGCGGAAGAAGAACCAAAGAAGCCCGCGCCGGCCAAAAAATCGACGCGCGCGAAAAAGGGTTCGTCAACAACTGCGACTGCAGAAGAAAAACCGCAAAAGCCTGCGCCCGCAAAAAAATCCACGCGAGCTAAAAAAGAAAAGCAGGCAGAACCAGCGGCTGAAACATCAACGGAAGATGGAGCCAAAGCAGCTTCATCCGAAGAAGAGTCTTCCCCACCCTCCGAAGAAAAACCGGAAGGTTAGCAAACCAGAGAGCGCACCCCATCCGGTGCGCTCTCTTCAACCATCTTGCGAATCATGCCCCTACTCGTCGATTCTCACGAAGACCTCGCCTGGAACATCCTGACCTTTGGCCGGGATTACACCCGTTCCGTGGCTGAAACGCGCCGGTTGGAACACGGCTCGACCGCCGAAAAAGAGAATGGGGCAACCCTGCTCGGTTGGCCGGAGTATCAGCGTGGACAGGTGGCAATTGTCTTTTCGACCCTCTTTGCTTCGCCCCGCCGCCGCTTGGTTGGCGATTGGGAAACCATTGCCTACGACGATGATGACTACGAGCAGGCCCACCAGCTTTACCTGCGCCAACTATACACGTATCGCGATCTGACGGATGCACACCCAGACAAATTCCGCCTGATCCGAACGCAAAAAGAATTACAAGTACATCTGGCCGAATGGCAGAGACCCGCCGATGAAAAGGATGGGCATCCGGTCGGATTGGTAGTCCTGATGGAAGGTGCCGAGGGCGTTCGGAACGTAAAGGAATTGAGCCAATGGTGGGAACTGGGTTTGCGGATCATTGGCCCGGCCTGGACAGGCACCCGGTATTGTGGCGGGACGCGCGAACCCGGTCCGCTCACTACAGACGGACGCCAGTTACTGTCCGCGATGGCCGAATTCAACTACACTCTCGACCTGAGCCACATGGACGAGCAAGCCGCACTGCAGGCCCTCGATTTCTACCCCGGACCGATCATCGCCTCACACGCCAATGCCCTGGCGCTCCTGCCAGGCTCAGAATCCAACCGTCACCTGAGTGATCGGCTCATCACGGGTCTGATCGAACGAGAAGCGGTGATTGGCGTTGTTCCTTACTGCATGTTCCTGAAAACCGGCTGGAAGATTGGTGATCCTCGCGAAGGTATCACACTCGAGCAGGTGGCTGCCCACATTGATCACATCTGCCAGTTGGGTGGGGATGCCCATCACGCTGCCATCGGTACCGACTTCGATGGTGGGTTTGGACTGAACGCCGCCCCGAGCGACGTAGACAGCATTGCCGACCTGCAAAAACTATCTAAGCTATTAGAAAATCGAGGGTATACTAAAGACGATATCGTAGCCGTATTCGGTCAAAACTGGCTGCGGCATCTCAACCAACAGCTACCACAATCATGAACGATCCCCGACATAAAATGACACCTGCGGCAAAAGCCGTGGAAGCACAAGATTCACCATCGCAACTGCGCGTGCGCCTTGGGTTGAGTCTCACAGTTTTCGGCATGCTGGTCTTTTTGGTTGGCGCCAAACCGGAATGGTTTAATCTCGACCGCAGCCCGGTTGTTGGTTTCGTCCAAATCGCCGTTTTTCTGATTGGGCTGGCGCTGATCTGTGTTGGCGGATACATTGGGCTGGCCGCATTGTGGGGGAAAGGTCAGCGCTCGATCGCCGCTGACATCGGCTTGCGCCTGATCAGCACCGGTTATGTCATCTCGGTCTTTACCGGCATGGCCGACATCTTCGGTATGGGCACCCAGCCCCTCCCAGCCGTGCCATTCTTCGGACCATGGCAGGCACGCGGTGTAGAACTGGGGCAACTCTTCATCGCGGTCGGTTTTTTGATGATGATCCCATTTCGCGCTTCACAAAAAACAGAACCAGAATAACAAACTCAAATCAATCTTAATTCGCGGTCTATGAAGGGACAGGGATTTTTCTCCTGCCTCCGGTTTTGCCCGCTTGCGGCAATGACCATCCCAACAGCTTTCGGTTGATTTCCAAATACCAGCGACCAAAGCGCCGCAGAAGTTCGAGCAACTTTTTGAGAATTTTTGGTTTGCGGGCAAATAACAAAACCAGCGGGAAAATCACCAGGAAAGCGCCAAATAAGAGACTGGCAAACAACAGCAAAGTTCCCTGTATCAATCCCAGGGCTGGCAAGGTTAAGGGGGACAGCAAAACGTAATAAACCGAATATATTTTTTTCTGTGGATCACCTTTATCCAAACGCTGGTTTTCCAGATAAGCCAAGCCTGTCCCCAACCACATAATACCCACATACAAAACGAACAGGATCAGAGAGAGTAATGTTTTCATCTTCCACCCCGGCTATGCTTCAGTGATTGGTCCTCTGCGTTATATGAACATTATACAGGCACTTTTCCGTACAACGAATGCCTAACGGACCAAGTCATCCCTGCCGCATTTCAACCACGCTCCGCCGGCGTTTTGTTGTTACAAGCAACTTTTCCTAGAGCGTATCGTATATTAACCAGATACCCAATATTTTCAAGGAGAATGTCATGTTTTACAAGCGGATGGTTAAAGCATTTAGTGTGTTGGCGCTGGTAAGCTTGCTTGCGCTGACATTTGCCACCCCTGCCCTGGCTTTTGATGGCCGGGAAGGAAATAACATCACCATTTCGGCTAACGAAGTGATCAACGACGACCTGTATGTCGGCGCTGATAACTTTACCCTGGACGGTACAATCAAAGGCGATTTGATTGCCGGTGGTACGGTCATCACCATCAACGGCATCGTCGAAGGGGACCTCTGGGCTGCCGGTCAGACAGTCATCATCAATGGGACAGTCATGGATGATGTTCATATGGCCGGTGGGGCGCTGTTTGTCGGCGACAAGGCTCAAATTGGTGGAGACATCGTCAGCGCTGGCGGCAGCCTGGAATTGCGCCAGGGCAGCACTGTTGGTAACGACCTGGTCTTTGCAGGCGGTCAAGCGCTTCTGGCCGGCGATATCCAGCGCAACGTACTGGCCGGTGTCGGTGGGCTGGAACTGCGCGGCACGATCGGCGGGAACGTCAAAGCCGGCGTAGGCGACTCTCAGAACGGCTCCGAACCGCTGTTCTTCATGCCCAATTCCCCGATCTCGATCCCAACCGTCAAAGTAGGTCTGACCTTAGACCCCGCAGCCAAGATTGAAGGCAATCTGCAATACGAGAGCGTAAAACAAATCACGATTCCTGGCGGTATTGTGATCGGCCAGGTTACGCACGTTGTACCTCAGGTCAACGAGAAAACGGCTGTCAGCCTCCGACCGACGCCGCTTCAAAAAGTTGGAAAGTGGTTCCTCGATCTTCTGCGCACGGTGGTTACACTGCTTGCGATCGGCTTGATGCTGGTCTGGCTGTTCCCAAAATTTATTAAAAATGCGACAGAAAACTTGCAAGCCAAGCCACTCGCGAGCCTGGGTTGGGGTGTAGTGACTTACGCAGCCTTCTTCTTTGCCATCCTGCTCATCATCCTGGTTATGACACTGGCCGGCATTTTCTTCGGCGTACTGACCCTTGGCCAACTAACCGGAACGGTCATCTGGCTGGGAATCCTGGCCCTGTTTGTCCTGGTCATCGGCTTTGTTTTGGCGACTATTTTTGGAACCAAAATCGTGGTCGGCACCTTGGGTGGCAAGCTGATCCTGAAAGGCATCAACCCTGATCTGGCCGAGCACAAACTCTGGCCGATGCTGATCGGCGTGACCCTGATCGCCATCCTGGTCAGTCTGCCGCTGGTCGGGTGGCTGCTCAGCCTGCTGGTGGTCTTCTTCGGCCTGGGCGCCCTGTGGTTGCTGGGTGCAAAGAAGCTGGCCAAGAAACCTGTCGGATAGAAAACCTACTGTGAATCAAAAAAACCGAGGCCTGTTGACCTCGGTTTTTTGTATTCCTTTTCTTATTCTTACGGGCAGTCGAGCGACCAGGTGATCTGTTTTATGAACTTTTCGCTCCGGCCGACCGCACCGCCCTGCTTGCTGGTGGCCACGAACTGGTAATCCATCCAGCCCTGCTTGTAACGGACATCAGGATTGACGTCCAAAGCCGAGAAGACCAGTGAGTAATTGCCGTTGCCGTCATTCTTCATCGTACCCGCGTTGAACCATGGGCTGATGATGCCTGAGGCCAGGTCTTCCATGCGATAATAGAAGTATACGTCGGTCACATAATTATTGGTGGTCGTGACGTTGAAAGAGACCTCGGAGGGCGCACATTTCAAAGAGAACTTGTCACCCGTGCGGCTGATGCTGTCGAAATTAAATCCGACAGCCGCCTGGCCAGCGGGTGCCTCGGTCGGTTCGGGCAGCGCTTCCTGCGTGGG
>CAYOUV010000032.1:25563-34918 GCA_964407265.1 uncultured Anaerolineaceae bacterium
GTGGGTGGTTCCTGGGTCGGCACGACAGCCGCTGGCTGCTGAGCAGCTTCCTGAGTGGCGACCACGGTCACCAGCACGGTAGCGTAAGCCGGCGGCTGCGATTGGGCGGGCGAGACGGCACCACAGGCAGTCAACGCGACCGCCAGTAACAGAATCATAATCTTTTTCATAAGTTTCTCCTTTTCTAATCTTTCTACAAAAATTGTAAACGCTATCACCGATCCTTGCATTGACCCATTTGGGCTATATCAACACGAAAACTACCCAGCCTAACAAAACTGCAAACCAAAATATGACATATTTGTCCCATTTGGTATAATATCCAGCATGCTGACACCTGAACAAATCGAGCGACGCCTCGAACGGATCCTCCTCACGGTGCAAAAACCCGGCCGCTATGTCGGCGGCGAGTTGAACATCGTCGTCAAAAATTGGGATGCAATCGAGACCAAGGTTGCCCTGGTCTTTCCTGATATTTACGATATTGGGGTATCGAACGTCGGATTGAAAATTCTTTATGACCTGATCAACCAGCGGGACGACGCGCTGGCCGAACGTGCTTACGCGCCCTGGGTTGATATGGAAGAGCGCATGCGCGAGCAGGGGATTCCGCTCTACGCGCTCGAATCGAAACACTCCCTGTCCGAGTTTGACATTCTCGGCCTTTCTCTACCCTACGAGACACTTTATACCAACACGCTCAATGTGCTCGACCTGGCTGGCATCCCAATCCGTTCAGCAGATAGGGACGAGACTCACCCGCTGATCATCGCTGGCGGCCACTCGGTAATGAACCCCGCCCCGATGCATGCCTTTGTAGATGTCTTCGCCATCGGCGAAGGCGAAGAGATCATCCACGATATCATCAACACGTACCAGGCATGGAAGCGCTCCGGCGCAAAATCCCGCCGCGATCTGCTGCTGGCGATGGCCAGGATCCCGGGCGCGTACCTGCCAGCCTTTTACGAAATGCATTACCTCAAAGACGGGACGGTCTCTCACATCGAGACGCTGGTCGACGGCCTCGCCAATCCGGTCGTCAAGCGCATGGTCCCCAAGCTGCCGCCCCCACCAACCAGGTTCATCGTGCCGAACATCGAGATCGTGCACAACCGCGTCTCGGTCGAGATCATGCGCGGATGCACGCGCGGATGCCGCTTCTGTCATGCGGGCATGATCACTCGCCCGGTCCGGGAAAGAAGCGTGGAAGAAGTCGTCGAAGCCGCGGAAGAAGCGATCAATGCGACCGGCTTTGAGGAACTGGCGCTGATGTCCCTGTCATCTTCCGACTACAGCCACATCGTCGAACTGGTGGACGCGGTCAGCCAGCGCTTCCAGGACCGCAATCTGAAGGTCTCGCTGCCATCGCTGCGCATCGAAAGCGTCTCGGTCGACCTGATGGACAAGCTCAAAACTCGCCGGGTGGCCGGCTTCACGCTGGCACCCGAAGCCGCAACCGAGCGCATGCGGCGCATCATTAACAAATTCATACCCGACGAAGACATTATCAACACCACACGTGAAATTTACCGCCGCGGCTGGACGACCATCAAGCTATACTTCATGATCGGCCACCCGTCCGAGACGCTGGAAGACGTGCAGGCCATCGCCGACCTGTGCAATCGCGTCCTGCGCGAAGGGCGCAAGGTGATCGGGTACAGGGCCAAACTCCACTGCGGCGTCAGCACCTTCGTGCCCAAACCGCAGACACCCTTCCAGTGGGTTGCCTGTGATACACGCGAGAATATCCTGGCCAAGCAGGCTGTGCTGCAGCGCGAACTGCGCGACAAGAACATCAAACTTTCATGGACCGACCCGAACGACACTCTGCTGGAAGCCTGGCTTTCCCGCGGCGACCGGCGCATTGCCGAGGTGATTTATCGTGCCTGGCAGAAAGGCGCCAAATTCGACGCCTGGGGCGGCCAGATGAAGTTCGCGGCCTGGATGGAGGCCTTCACCGAATTGGACCTCGACCCGGCTTTCTACACCCATCGTCAGCGCCGCACCGACGAGGTCTTCCCCTGGGAACACATCACCGCCGCCGTGCGCAAGAACTTCCTGTTCCAGGATTTCCGCATGTCGCTGGAAGGTGAGATCCGCGTGGACTGCCGCCTGAACTGTTTCGCCTGCGGCATCCTGCCAACCTTCTCCAACTTGCGACGCGAGAATCCCGGAGAGGCCTGGATGTGTCCGGACGTCAAATCCCCGCCGAAGAAGCAAGCCGCGCTGGAACTACCGGTCATCGGTGACTAACCCAAGCTTCACAGCCCGCAGCAGGTACCGCGGGCTGCTTTTTCACCCATCAGGTATAATCCCGCCAGCATGAGAGTCCGCCTCACTTTTACCAAGCAGGGAGCCCTGCGCTATATCGGTCATCTCGACCTGCATAAGCTCTGGGAACGCTCGCTGCGCCGCGCCGGCCTGCCCCTTTCCTACAGCCAGGGTTTTCACCCGCAGCCGAGGATCCAGCTGGCCTCGGCCCTGCCCCTGGGTTTCAGCTCGCGTGCTGAATTGGTTGACATCTGGCTGGACAAAGACCTGGACTTGCAGGGATTGCCCCAACGCTTACAGCAGCACATCCCGCCCGGTTTGCAGATCCTGCAGGTGGAGGCAGTCGATGAACGCGGACCCGCCTTGCAGACCCAGATTACAGCTACAGAATACGAAGTGACCCTGCTCGATCCGCCTGACGAATCGGAACTCAGCCGCCGTCTGATCGCCGTCCTCGAGGCTGAATCCCTGCCCCGCGAGCGACGCGGCAAGCCTTACGACTTGCGCCCCCTGATCTACGAACTTCAGCGGATCGAACCTGACGCTGAAGGAAATCCGCGCCTGTTCATGCGTCTGGCTGCCGGCCCGAATCATACCGGTCGCCCGGACGAGATCATGGATCAACTCGGCATTCCCATCGAAGCTGCGCGCATCGAACGGACAGCGTTACACTTCGAAACAATCTAAGCGGCCTGCTCGTATGAGCAGGCCGCTTTTCACCAGATCGGAGTCGGGCTGATCAATCCTGCTTGGTTATAAACAAGGTCTGGGTCGGGTAGGCAAATTCGATGCCGTTTTTTTCGAAACGCTTCATCAACGCCAGGTTGATCGCCTGCTGGATATCCATGTACAGGTTGTAATCCGGGGATTGGACATAATAGACCACCTCAAATACCAGTGCCGAATCGCCAAAGGATTTGAAATGCGCACGATCGAAACGCGCCTGCTCATGCGTTTGGATGATCTCCTTGACCCAGGAGGAAATCTGCTCCAACTGCTCGATCGGAGTCTGGTAGGTCACCCCGAAGCTAAACAAGACCCGCCGTTCGCCCATGCGCTTGTAATTGCGGATGCGACTGTTGAGCAGGTCATTGTTGGCGAAAACCAACTGCTCCCCCGAGAGACTGCGCACACGCGTCGTCTTCAAGCCGATATTTTCCACCGTACCCAGATAATCGTCCACAATGATGAAATCGCCGATCACAAAGGGCTGGTCCAGGGCGATGGAAAGCGAAGCGAATAGGTCCGCCAGAATGTTCTGTACCGCCAGGGCAACCGCGATGCTGCCTACTCCCAGGCTGGCGACCAAGGAGGTGACCTTGATGCCCATGTTGTCCAAAGCCAGCAGCAGGACGATCGAGAACAGGACCAGCCGGACCACGAAAGAGACCGCCCGCAGCGTGGTCACGCGCTCGGCGCCGTCCTGCATGTGCTGTTCCTGATAGCGCTGGATGGAATACGTGATCAGCGCATCGCCCCAAATCGCAACCTGGATCAGGATTGTAAACAACCCGATCCGGCCAATCCAATATTTAACCGACTCAGAGAACGACAAGGTCAGGGATCCAGCATACAATGCCAAAAGTGCCATCAAATAAAAATTAGTGCGCGTCAGGATCTGGGCGAAAAGATCATCGATATGATTTTTGGTCTTATCGGTAAAAGCCACGAACCGTCCCAGCAGGATGCGTTTGGTAACCCATAACGCCCCCAGAATCACCAGCGCGGTCAGAACAGCCAGGGACCAATCCCGGAGTGTATTGCCCAGAAAGCTCAGTTCAAAAAAGCCCATCAATGCCTCCATAGGTCAGATTTTCAACCCCAAGAGTATAGGACAGATTTTAATCTTCTGCAACCGCGGCCCCGGCCCGCTTGATTTCCAAGGAATAATCGCTACAATATTCTTACCAAAGCTCGCAGGTGTAATCTTTTCATCGCAGGAGGATTTTTTATGGCATTACTCGTGTCGCTTTTCTTGGGCTTTGTGCCCATGTTCATCTTTGCCAGCATCCTGTACTGGCTCGACCGCTACGAGAAGGAACCCAAACTCCTCTTGATCGGTGTCTTCACCTGGGGGGTGATCATCGCTGCCGGCGGAGCATTTATCATCAACACGGTTTTAGGGGTGGGCATATATTTTTTCACCGGCTCGGAGGTTGCCACCGAAATCTCGACCGGCTCATTGATTGCTCCCATCGTCGAGGAAAGCCTGAAAGGGCTGGCCGTCCTGATGGTCTTCCTGGTCTTCCGCAGTGAGTTTGACTCGCTATTGGACGGGATCCTGTACGCCGGGGTGGTTGCCCTGGGCTTTGCCGCAACCGAGAATACATTCTATATCTACGACAAAGGTTTTCTGGCCAATGGCTGGCAGGGATTGTGGTTTCTGGCCTTTGTACGCGTCATCCTGGTCGGCTGGCAGCATCCGTTTTATACAGCTTTTACCGGCATCGGCCTGGCGGTGGCACGCATGAATCGCTCGGTGGCGATCAAGCTGATCGCTCCGCTGGCCGGCTTCAGCCTGGCCGTGATTGCACATGCCGCCCACAATACGCTGGCCAGCCTGCTGCCGGAAGTCATTGGGGTTGGCGGCCTAGTCGTTGGCACCGTCCTGGACTGGACCGGCTGGTTCTTCATGTTCCTGTTCATCCTGTGGGCCCTCGGCCGCGAGCGACAACTGCTCAAGCGGCACCTGGTCGAGGAAGTCAGGTCCGGTCTGATCAGCCCGGAGCAGTACCGCACAGCTACTTCGGCCTGGGCGCAATCGATAGCGCGGCTAGTTGGGTTGGCAAATGGCCGCTACCGGGCCACAGCCCGCTTCTACCAGGTGTGCGGCGAGCTGGCCCATAAAAAAGAACAGCAGTTGAAAGTTGGGAACGAAGGCGGGAATAGCGCCACGATCCAAAAACTCCGTGCGGAAATGGGGCAACTGGCACCGCTTACGCAGACTTAGAGAGCCGCAAGGCAAATGTGAATCGTGGTAAAATCCTGTCCGCGTGTGCCCCCGTAGCTCAGTGGATAGAGCGTCGGCCTCCGGAGCCGAAAGCGACGGTTCGAGTCCGTCCGGGGGTACTGGATTTAAATAAACCGCCCTGGACTTTGGCCCTTTTGGGCGAAAGTCTAAAGAGTGAAGTGAAGCGGGAAACGTCAAAACAGGCGTTTCCCGCCTTAGATTCTGGCGGCAGCCGAGATGGCATTGTCCAAACCAGCCAACCAGGCTTCTTTTTTCCACCAGTTGTCGCCAGATCTGGTCCAAAGGGGTCGAAATTCATGTTTGTTCCATAAATCGGAACGGTAACTGCGCCAGAGGGTGGTGAAGGACCAGCGTTTTGCGCCAGGCCACCAGCGTGCAGGTGTAGGGGGTCCGCTACACAAGCCCCAGGCGCGATAGCCTGCCAGGAGCAGAACGGCGTAGGCCCAGGCACTCCACTGTACAGAGACGACACTGGAGCGTTTATTCCAACATTGTTTTTCGCCCAAACCCAAGCCGGTTTTCATTTCGCGGTGAGCCACTTCGATCTCCCACCTCTGCCACAACCAGGTCAGGATGGTTGTGATAGGGAGCGGCAATTGCCAATCTCCTGCGGGGGTCTGCACAGCCGAAACCAGGTAGAAGGACGGACCGCGGTGCTTATAATGCGGTTTTCTCTTGCCCACCAGGCGGTGCATGCCTTTCACCACGATCAGGAAGAGCGGGCGCTCGGGCAAGCCTTCGCGCACAAAAGGTCCCAGAACCTGGTAACGCATCTTGATCAGCTTGCCACGCACTTCAACGGACTGACTGGGCCAGTGACGCAACCCGGCATGCAGCCAATCTGCCGGGCAGGGTGCACGTTCTCCATAACTGGCAGGACGCCCCGGGCCAGGATGCGTGACAGGATTAGGCAGGTAATACAGGCAGCGATTCCGAGCTGTGCGCGTGACCAGGATCACTCGTTCAGCCAGTCCACGCCATAGTTCGAGCACATCGAAGCCCCCATCTGCCAGGATCAGGATCTGCTGCGCAGTGCGCCCAGCTTGGTCCAGCCCACGCCGCAGCCAGTTGATGAATAGACTGCCAGCTTCCCATTCACGCCGAGGTGGCACTTCGGCAGGGATGGCTTTTGGGGGAAAGGCTGGCAGAAAGCGCAGCGGGATCGCCCGGCTGTAGCCTGCCTCCAGCGGTGTCAGCCAGGCCCCATGCAAGAAACGCTGTGCACGATGAATGCCTGGACGAAAGGCCGAAAAACGCGTATCGTTCAGCCAACTCGTGCCCGGCATCTTCAGACTACTGCGATGGATCGCCGTGCCGTCGATCGCTGCACAATACGGTTCGTCTCCCGCCACATGTTCCAGTGTCTCTTGCAACAGACAATCGCAGAGTTTCTCTTCATCAAACCGCCCCCGGCTGAACAGCCGATACCAGTCACTCCAATCCCCATCTGTGAGCCCCAACGATAACAGTTCCTGCGTTACCGTATGCCGCCCAAAACTGAAGACTTCCCCCAACACCAGCCCAACCGCACGCCAAAAAAGTCGCTCCTGTTTGAAGGCAGGCCTGTGCGCCTCCAGTATCGCAAAAAGCTAATGCACCAAACTCAATTGCGTTGTATGATTAATCATAGAAGCCTCCTGTTGTAGATTAGTCTCTCAACTAAACTCTACTCAGAAGGCTTCTCTTTTTCAACTACCCCTCGATAAGAGCCAAACTCCAGGAGCGATTTTTATCTATGTTACGGTTTGAAATTAAGGGCAAATGGTATCCACCTATGTGGTCAGCAATTTTATCGTGTCACCCTTCCGAAAAGCAAATATTGAAATCAAAATACGGAGAGATTATAGTATCAGTAATAGGAAAATTACATTAACTTGAATTTGGGTTGAGCTTATACTTGGTCAGGTCTTAGAAGGATAACTGATCAGTAAGAAGGAGAATCACATGGAACAGGCACTATTAACAACTCAATTGTTGTTTTATGTCATGGGTGGTATCGGATTGATCTTCACAGGGGTTGGAATGCTTTGGTTTGTGACGGTCTATAAAGAGAAGAAGAATTAGATCACAAACTCGCAGGGTGATTTCACCTGTCTCAATAAATGGGCTAGGCAAGAGCAGCCTGTTTCAATTTTCTCTAAGCTGATCCACAATCAACCCCGGGAATAACACCTTTGGGGTGTGGCGGCGGCGCTATCTTCGACTGAGTATCAGCTTGCACATCGCTGCCAATATGTTTGCGCGTTTAGCTTTTTTGCTCGCCGCCTTGGCAATGTAGGGTAATGCCCAGCAATCGTGTTTCGGTACACATCAGACGAAACCATCAATCTATAGGTTTTTTCATTGTAGATGTCAATCAAAGAGTTTTCCTGTTGACCTGTTTTGGAGATTTCACACCAATAAATGCGTTAGCAGCTTCGCTGAAAGCAATTGAGTAGAAAGTTCGTAACCAATTATGACGGAGAAAACTATACAGAAACTTACTCTCGACCGGCCAGCAACTTATCAGATAAAAGTGCCGGGAAGGTTTGACGAGAGCTGGTCAGACTGGGCAACTCTATTGACATTCAAGGTTGAAAGCGATGATGATGACTTGCCGGTCACGGCTTTAACGGGTACTTTTGATCAGGCGGCCTTACATGGACTTTTGTGGAAGCTTTATTCCCTGGGAATGCCGTTGATTTCTGTGAATCCTGTAGACGTAAAATAACTTGCGTAAATATCTAAGGCTATAAATATGATAAAAAGTAAGAAACGATCTATTATGGGCTGGATTGCAGTGGGATTGTCAACAATCATCACCAGCTTCTGGGCGTTTTGGGGCATCATCGAGAACTTCCACGAAGGCTGGTATTCCAAATCCTTTCTATTGAATTTGGGATTGATGCTGATACAGTATCTTAGTCCGATGCTCATCTTTATGCTGGTAACGCTGATTTCAATTTATTGGCCCCGGTTTGGTGGCGGGCTGCATGGGTTGATTGCCCTGTTCGCGATCTGGTTCTTTAAAGCCTTTTCCAATGCAGCTACCTTTCTCATCATCCTTCCATTGATCGGGATGGGTGCACTGTATTGGTATGGTCGCCCTCGCCCTCGCAAGATTGCTGCATCCCTCGTTGTTGGGCTTCCCATGTTGACACTGATCCTATCGGGCATATCTCCTGCTCTGCGTGTTTCTCAGCGCATCAATGATGGCAATCTCCAGGCCAGATTGGTGCAGGGAAACGGGGTGGAGCTCACTTGGGCTCCGGACGGCCCAGGCTGGCCGCGCGCAGGGGGAAGTTGGTTTGAAGCCCAGCATGTGTGCCAGCATCTCAGCCAAGATGGTTTGACCCTGGAATCTACGATCCATAACATTTGGAGATTACCGACCGTGGATGAAGCTGTTCGGTCGATGGCGTTGCACGGGAGAAACAGCGGCGGGGTATGGGATGCTGAAACAGCTAAGGCTACCTACAAAATTCTCCCTGATAAAGAGTCTCCACTGTGGAATGTCTATTCCCAGGTAATCTACTGGTGGACGGCAACCGAGGTAGATGAAGAAAATGCTTACATAATTGTTTATGATGGAAAGGTTTGGCCGAGATCAAAACAATTTGGTCCGGCATATCTAGGCTTTCGATGTGTAAGATAACTATGAAACAAAAAGACCGCCAGCGCATAACCCGATATTCAGGCAACACTGGTATTCCTTTACAATTTTCGAAAAGGTAATCCCCTTGGACCGTATTTCCCCCCTTATTTTAGGGAAGGGTGCGATTCGGAACAGGTCCGCCCGGGGGTACTTCAATCCTCTGCACAGGATAATGAACAGAATTTTTCCATAATTCGCTTTGAATCTTGGTAAATTTTTAACTTGTTTCCCAATAATTTTTTGATAATTAAGTTCGAAGTGCATTAGGTGTTTTCAATGTGATTCGAGTCCAATACCTATAAATTAGTTTTATATAACAAAGGGGGGCATACTCCTTTCCAATTCCAGTATTGGTCAATGAAATTTTAGCGAAACTGTAAAGATCCCCCATGCTATAATCCCAAAAAGAACTTGGATTTTTATATTTTCCATTGCATAGATGTTGGGTCCACATGGAAACGGGTAAATATACCTTGAGA
>CAYOUV010000033.1:0-33423 GCA_964407265.1 uncultured Anaerolineaceae bacterium
TCCCAGAGGATCGAAGCCCACTGTTTGAATATCCTGCTGCGCCGTCCCGAGCTGCTCTACCGGCTGGATCGCCAGTTACAGGAGTCAAGCCTGGGAGCGCTCAATCCCGAAGATTTCGGGTATACTGACCATCAGATCCTGTTGCGCCTGATCCAACAGGCCGTCCAACAGGATGCAGAAGATGCGCCGCGTTACGTGTCGGGTCATATGCCCGAGGCGCTGCAGGACCTTTCACAGGAATTGCTGGCGCAGGCTGAGAAACTCGACCCGGTGGACGAGCGCAATCTTGAGGAGTTGGTGCGCAACGTGATCCAGTTACGCCGCCTGGCACTGGGCGAAAACCTGAACCAACTCCGGTTTTTACAGGAAGAAGCACAACAGCAGGGCGATTTGCGTGCGACTTCCTACCAGGAATTGGTGTTACAGCATACGCGCTTGCTGCGCGATCTCGACCAGGCGGGCCGCAAGCTATCCCTTAGACGAGTAGAGTAAGACCATGCCTCGCAAACCCAAAGCCAAATCTGCTCCCCTTCCGCCCAAAAAGGTTAAGAACAAGAATCCGGATTTTGATTCGGACGATCTGTCTGAGGGCGAGCTGGAGAACGAAGAGCCTGAAACCGAACTGGACGAAGAACTCGACCTGGCTGATGCGCCGGATGATATCGGTGAACCGGATGACGGCAGCCTGGCGCAAGAGGATGATGAAATCTCGGATGATGAACCGCTGCTTGACCTGAAAACCCCCGAACTGGCAGCCGAACTGGCGGAAGATCCGGTGCGGTTGTATTTGCGGGAGATCGGCCAGGTCAAGCTGCTGGACGCGGATAGCGAATTCCGCCTGGCGACACGCATCGAGGCCCATCGCCTGATCCAGACCTTTGGCCGTCGGCCGCAGCGCAGCGGGGTGACGGATATCTGCAGCGTGTATCGTTCGATCATTTCCGAGTTGCTGACTTCCTGGGAACGCCTGGTGGAGGATGCCCAGCGTCTCAAGAGCGATTTGCCTGACCTGGGCTTGATGTTGAGCGAAGCGCAGGAACTGCATTGGAAATGGGAGTTCGAAGCGCCATCATATTTGCGCGCTTACCTGGATAACGGTCTGTGGGGTAAAGATCAATTGTGGGAGACCCTGGTCCGCAAGGCTTACAGCGTCTTCATGTGTTTTTACCTGCTGCCGGAAAGTTACGCGGAATGGCTGTCGGGTTATATTGCGCAAAGCCAGGGCTTGCCCGTCCAGCGCACCCTGCAGCGCAATCTGCCTGTGGATGATGTGCTGGCTGCAGAGCTGGAAGCGATCCAGCAGCGCTCGGAAGAATCCAATCATGCCCTGATCCGTGCCAACCTGCGCCTGGTGGTCAGCGTGGCCAAACGCTATCTGGGACGCGGTATTTCATTCCTGGACCTGATCCAGGAAGGCAATCTGGGCTTGCTGCGGGCGGTCAATAAATTCGATCCGCGGCGCGGCTTCAAGTTCAGCACGTATGCCACCTGGTGGATTCGCCAGTCGATCAACCGCTCGATTGCCGAGCAGGCGCGCACGATCCGCATCCCCGTGCATTTGTTCGAGACGATCACGCGTATACTGCGCATCCAGCGCCAACTGACCCAGGAATTGGGCCGCGATCCAACCAAGGAGGAATTGGCTCTGGAAATCGGGTATCTGGCGGCTGCAGACGTGCAGGCCATCCTGCGCTCCAAGACGGATGAGCAGCCATTGGACCCGGCCATCCAGCGCCGTTGGGAGTATGCCACCCAGAAAGTGGATCGCATCCTGCGTTCGGCTGAAGAACCGGTCTCGCTGGAAGGCCCGGTGGGGGATGAGGATTCCAGTCAATTGGGCGATTTCATCCAGGACGAAGAAGCGCTCGAGCCGATGGACGCCGCAGCGCGCGAAATGCTGCGTGAGCAGGTGCAAAGTGCGCTGGCTGCGCTCTCTGAGCGCGAACGTCAGGTGCTGGAGCTACGCTTTGGCTTGATCGACGGCAAAGATCACACCCTCGAAGAAGTCAGCCGTTATTTTAATGTGACCCGTGAGCGTATCCGCCAAATCGAAGCCAAGGCACTTCGAAAGTTGCGGCATCCCACACGCAGCAGGCACTTAAGGGACTATTTGAGCTAGAAATGCTATCGCCGGAGGTCATCTCCGGCGTTTTTAATGCCCGACATGACACATGACCCTCTTTTTTGTGAAATGTAACACTTTTGTGCACTCTAAAAAGCTTCTTGTGATATACTTCGTTGAGCAGGCCATCCTCACCAACTTTGAGAGGGTTCAATGCTCTTACAATATGTTGCCATTGCCATACTGATTGCACTCACAACTGCTGTCGCGCTTATCGCGATCCTCCTGGGGGAACTTTTCGGACCAAAGCGCAAATCTAAAATCAAAGCGATGCCTTATGAATCCGGTATGAATCCTATCGGCCCTGGTACGCGCCGCATGCCGGTTCGGTTCTACCTGGTTGCCATGTTATTCATCCTGTTCGACATCGAAGTTGTTTTCTTCCTGCCGTGGGCGGTTGTTTTTCGCAAATTGGGCTTGTTCGGCCTGATCGAGATGATCGTCTTTATTGTTATCTTATTGGTAGGATACGTCTACGCATGGAAGAAAGGAGCCCTGGAATGGGAGTAGAAGAAAAACTCGGTAATATGGGGATTGTAACCACAACCCTTGAACAAACCGTAAACTGGGCCCGCACCAGAGCGATGTGGCCGATGTTGTTCGGACTGGCTTGCTGCGCGATCGAGATGATGTCTGCACAGGCCGCGGATTACGATATGAGCCGCTTCGGCATGGAACTGATGCGTCCCAGTCCTCGTCAATCTGATCTGATGATCGTCGCCGGGCGCGTCTCTCGCAAGATGGCGCCTGTATTACGCCGCCTGTACGACCAGATGCCAGAACCCAAATGGGTCATTTCAATGGGTGACTGCGCTTCCTGTGGTGGTGTTTTCAACAACTATGCCATCGTCCAGGGGGTGGACGAGGTGGTGCCTGTGGATGTTTACGTGGCCGGCTGCCCGCCGCGCCCCGAAGCATTGATCCACGGTGTGGTCACCCTGTACGAAAAAGTACAGGGCATGAAATTCAAAGCACAAGTTTAGCCTTTAGGACTACCCATGAATAAGAAACTTGAACCCATCGTCCAGGCTTTACAGAAAGAGTTCGACGCACAACTGGAGGAATTTCGCGATGAGGTGCATCTCTTCATCGTGCCTGAGCGCCTCGTGGCTGCGTTGACTGTACTGCGGGACAAACATCATTTCGAACTGCTCTCGACGTTGAGCGCAGTCGATTACTGGCCGCAGGAGAATCCGCGCTTCCACGTGATCTACCAGCTGACTTCGGTTTCGAAGAACCTCTTGCTGCAATTGCGTGTGCCTGTTAGTGGAACAGCTCCCGTCCTGCCAACCGTGACCGGCGTTTATCAGAACGCCAACTGGCGCGAGCGCGAGCTTTGGGATATGTTCGGCATCAAGTGTGAAGGTCATCCCGACCTGCGTCGTATCCTGATGCCGTACGACTGGCAGGGCCATCCGCTGCGCAAAGATTATCCACTGGGCTATGAGGAGCCTCAATTCACCTTTAATTTCGATGAAATTGACCTCCGCAAGCCTTATGCCAAAGAATAGCGGGACGGAGTATCTCTATGCCCGAACTTCAAGAAGTAACTGTTGATGATCTAAAGCATCTGGTCTCTGACCGCGCAATTAAAGGCGAGACCATGCTTTTGAACATGGGGCCGCAGCACCCGTCCACGCACGGGGTGTTGCGCCTGTTGCTTGAGCTGGATGGCGAGATCGTGCTCAACTGTATTCCCGATGTCGGCTACCTGCATACCGGTGTCGAGAAAAACATGGAGGCCAAGACATACCAGAAGGCCGAAGTCATGACCGACCGCCTGGATTACATGAATAACATGGGCAATAATCTGTCCTATGTGATGGCGGTCGAAAAACTGGTAGATCTGGACGTGCCTCCGCGTGCGCAGGCCCTGCGCGTCATCCTGACCGAATTGCAGCGTATCGCCTCCCACCTGGTCTGGCTGGGCACCTCGGCGCTTGACCTGGCCGCCATGTCCATGTTCCTGTACTGCTTCCGCGAACGCGAAGACATCCTCGATATTTTCGAACTGGTCTCCGGCCAGCGGATGATGACCACCTACTTCCGCCCCGGCGGGGTGTGGCGTGACGTCCCGGTTGAGTTTGAGGCTGCGGTGCGTAATTTCATCAAGATTTTCCCCAAGCGCATCGACGAATACGAAGCCCTGCTGACCAAGAACCCGTTATTCATGGACCGCACACTGGGGATCGGCAAGTTGTCGGGGGAGGACGCCCTGCAATACGGTGCGACCGGGCCTATTTTGCGCGCCTCGGGCGTCAATTGGGATTTGCGCAAGAACCGGCCTTACACGGGTTACGAGCAATACGATTTCGAAATCCCGGTGCGGACCGAAGGCGACGTCTACGCCCGCTACCTGGTGCGCGTGGAAGAGATGCGCCAGGCCCTGCGCATCGTCGAGCAAGCGCTCGATAAACTCCCGATGGGACCGGTACGCAGCGACAACCGCAAGTTTGTCCCACCGCCACGTTCGGAGATCGGTGTCAGCATGGAAGCGCTGATCCACCACTTCAAGTTGTGGACGGAAGGTTTTCCGGCTCCGAAGGCCTCGATCTATTCGGCGGTCGAATCGCCGCGTGGGGAATTGGGGGTCTATCTCGAAGGGGATGGCGGCCCCAAGCCGTACCGCGTTCACTGGCGCACACCCTCCTTTGATAATATGCAGGTCATGCCCATCATGGTCAAGGGTCTGCTGGTCGCCGACCTGGTGGCTGTTATCGGCAGTGTTGACATCGTCCTGGGAGATATCGATCGATGAGTCTTTTAGAAGCCTATCCCGAGGAAATCAAGAAAATATTAGCGAAATATCCGACCGAGCATAAGCGCTCGGCAGTGATGCCTCTGTTATATTTGGCACAACGCAAGGATGGTTGCATCACCAAGGAAACGATGGGGGATATCGCTGAGGTACTCGAAATCAGCGAGACCGAGGTCGCCTCGCTGGTCGGGTTCTACACGTTGTACCACGACAAGCAGGAAGGCAAATACCGCATGCAGGTCTGCACCGATATGCCCTGCGCGTTGCGCGGTGCCGATCAATTCCTGGAGGCCCTGTGTGACAACCTGGGGATCCAGGTTGGGGAGACGACCGAAGATGGCCTGGTGACGATCGAAGCGGTCATGTGCCTGGCAGGCTGCGATAAGGCTCCCATGTTCCAGCTTCAGGGGCCGGAGGGCATCGACTACCACGAGAATATGACCGTTGACAAGACCTTAGAGTTGATCGAAGCCCTGCGCAAAGGCGACAAGGAGGTCGGGAAATGAGTCACATCCTCCTGCGTCATCGCGAAATCCCGGATATCGACCAAATCCAGGTTTACGAGAAAAACGGCGGCTTCGATGGCCTGAAGCAGGCCGTCACGAAAATGGGACCCGATAAAGTGACCGAGGTGGTCAAGAACTCCGGCCTGCGCGGTCGGGGTGGCGCGGGCTTCCCGACCGGGGTCAAGTGGTCCTTCATGGATAAGAACAACTGGCCGCACTATGTGACTGCCAACGCCGACGAATCCGAGCCCGGTACTTTCAAAGACCGCGAGATCATGGAGAGCAACCCCTTCCAGTTTTTGGAGGGTGTCGCGATTGCCTCTTTCGCGGTTGGCGCGCAGGATGCCTACATTTACCTGCGCGGTGAGTTCTGGCAGATCGCTGAATGGCTGGATCAAAAGATTGAGGAGATGCACAAAGCCGGTTTCCTGGGTGACAAGCTGTTTGGGACTGATTATTCCCTGCGCATTCACACCCACCTGGGCGCGGGTGCCTATATCTGCGGTGAAGAGACGGCCCTGCTCGAATCGCTGGAAGGCAAACGCGGGCAGCCGCGCGTCCGCCCGCCATTCCCGCCATCTTTCGGCCTGTATGGCAAGCCGACCGTGGTCAACAACGTGGAGACACTCTCCAATGTGCCGCTGATCATCACCCACGGCGCGGACTGGTATAAGTCGATGGGCACCGACGACAGCGCCGGGGTCAAGATCTTCAGCCTGTCCGGGCGCGTGAATAAACCCGGCAACTACGAACTGCCTTTCGGAACGACCTTCCGTGAACTGATTTACAACCATGGCGGTGGGATCATCGATGACCGCCCGATCAAGGCCATTATGGCGGCCGGGGCTTCGTCCTCGCTGATCGTGGCCGACGACAAGGCGCTGGATACGCCGATGGATTATGCCTCGGTGCGCACGCTCGGCGCAGACCTCGGGTCTGCTTCCGTGATCGTGATTGACGACACCGTCAGCCTGGAATGGGTCATCAACAAGACTGTCCATTTCTTCAGGCACGAATCCTGCGGCAAGTGCACTCCCTGTCGTGAAGGCACTTACTGGATGCAGCACCTGACAGAACGCATCCACCAGGGTGAGGCCTCCTGGGAGGATGTCCAGTTGCTCAAGGATGTTGCCACGCAGATGCAGGGTAAATGCCTGTGTGCGCTGGGCGAATTCTCCACGATGGCGGTCGTCACCAGCATCGAACGCTTCGAGGCTGATTTCAAAGCTGCCACTGCCAAACATGGAGCGCGAGCATGACAAAACAGGTAACGCTGACAATTGACGGCAAAACAGTTACCGTCTCTGAAGGGACTTTAGTGGTAGATGCTGCCAAGAAGATCGGCATTGATGTCCCGGTCTTTTGCTACCATCCCAAGATGGAACCGGTCGGCATGTGCCGCATGTGCCTGGTCGAGATCGGCCGCCCGATGATCGATCGATCCACCGGTAAGCCGGTCCTGGACGAGGCTGGCAAGCCCAAACTGCAATTCATGGGCAAGCTGGAAACCGCCTGCACCAATCCGGTTTCTGAAGGCATGGTGGTGCTGACAGAGTCTGAAAAGGCCAAGGCCGGTCAGCACGCGACGGTTGAATTCCTGCTGACTTCTCACCCGCTGGATTGCCCGATTTGTGACAAGGGCGGCGAGTGCCCGCTGCAAAACCTGACCATGGAACATGGCCCGGGCAAGAGCCGCTTCCTGTACGATGAGAAAATGCACCTGGCCAAGCACGTTCCGCTGGGCGAATTGATCTACCTGGACCGCGAGCGCTGCATCCAGTGCGCGCGCTGCATCCGCTTCCAGGATGAGATTGCCGGCGAGCCAGTGCTGGAGTTCTACAACCGCGGCCGTTCGACCGACATCGTCACCTTCTCGGAACCCGGATTTGACTCGATCTTCTCGGGCAACACGACCGACATTTGCCCGGTCGGCGCACTGACCACAGCCGACTTCCGCTTCGGGGCGCGCCCCTGGGAACTCAAGGCGGCGGCCTCGGTTTGCTCGCAATGCCCGGTGGGTTGCAATATCACCTTCAACACGCGCCGCGAGGCCAAGTCGGACGGAAAAGTGGTCATCAAGCGCGTCATGCCGCGCCAGAATGAAGGAGTCAACGAGACCTGGATCTGCGACAAGGGCCGTTTTGGCGGTTACCATTACGCCGAAAGCGCTGACCGCCTGACCAAACCCCTGGTGCGCAGGGACGGCAAACTCCAGGCTGCCACCTGGGGGCAGGCGCTCAAGCAGGTGGCTGAAAAATTTGAAGCCGCCAGGTCTGAGGTGCTCGTCCTGGCTTCTGGCCGCTTGTCGAATGAAGCTTTGTTCAACTTGAAGTCCCTGGCTGACGGCCTGGGTGGTCGTGCCCTGCTCTACACGGACATGGGCGGCGGCGACCTGACCGCGCTGGTGGGTGTTGGCCAGGGAACGAACTTTAGTGAGATGGGTAAAGGCGATGCCATCCTGGTGGTCGCCTCCGACCTGCACGAAGAAGCTCCCATCTGGTGGCTGCGCGTCAAGCAGGCTGCCGACCGGGGTGCGACGCTCATCGTCGCCAACCCGCGTGAGACGAAATTGGACAAATGGGCCTCCTTCGTCATCCGCTACGCCTATGGCGACCAGGTCAAGGCTGTCCAGGACCTGGGCAAAAAGGGTGACAAGATCGCGGAGGCGTTTGCCAAGGCGGAAAACGCAGTCGTGCTGTTCGGCAGCGAAGGCCTGGGACTGGCAGGTTCGTCCGCACTGGCGGCTGCCTGTGCCAGCCTGCTCAAGACAACCGCTCACGTCGGCAAACCGAACAATGGCTTGATCGGCGTCTGGCAGCGTGCGAACGACCAGGGTGCCTGGGAACTTGGCCTGCGTCCTGAAGCTGATCTGGCCAAGGCTCTCAAGGGCAAGCTGGTTTACGTTGCCGGGGCTGACCCGGCTGGCGATGATCCGGCCCTGGCCAAGGCTTTGAAAGCAGCTAAATTCCTGGTGGTGCAGGAGTTGTTCCGGACCGCCACCACCGAACTGGCTGACGTGGTCTTCCCGGCGCAGGCCTACACCGAGTGCGAAGGGACCCTGACCTCCGGCGAGCGGCGCGTACAGCGTTTCTACCCGGCTGTCCCGCCGCGCGGCGAAGCCAAGGCGGATTTTGCGATTGCGGCTGAAGTTGGCAAGCTCTTGAAGGTCGACCTGGAAGGCCGTTCGGCGCTGCTGGCCTTTGAGCACATCGCCCAATCCGGGAATGATTTCAAGGGTCTCTCCTATCGCAAACTGGCCGAAGTCAGCGAGCAGTGGCCAATCGTCGGGCGCGGCGACCTGTACTACGGGGGCACGACCTACGAGAATTCGCAGGGGCTGGGCATACAACTTGTCCCGGCAGCCCAACGCGGCGAAACGGTCAGCCTGCCTGAGGTCCGCTACGAACCGGCGTTGCGACCGAAAGAAGATGAATTCCTGGCCGTCCCGGTCACCCGGCTGTACGACCGCGGCACGGCCCTCTATTCAACCGAATTGTTACGCCAACGCATTGGCGAGTTGGCCGTCTCCCTGCACCCTGCAGCTGCTGAAAAGCTGGGTGTGGCGGCCGGAGAACGCCTGAGCCTTGGCGTGAACGGCACGAGAGCCGAGGCAGTGGTTAAGATCGATGAGACGATCTCGGCCGGCGTGGTGCTGGTCCCGCGCAGTATGGGATTACCGATCACGGCCCCGGTTTCTGTAGATGTGAAGGTGGCAGCCAAAGCTGCCGCGAAATAAAGGACTGAGGAAATCACGATGGATGCTGCTCTAATTTGGGAATGGGTGATCAAATCCATCATCCTGATCTTTATCTTGCTGGGCGGGTTTGCGTACCTGACGCTCTACGAGCGCCGCGCGCTGGCCCGCATCCAGATGCGCATCGGACCCAACCGCGCCGGCCCGTGGGGCCTCCTGCAGCCGATTGCGGACGCGGTCAAGCTGATCTTCAAGGAAGAGCTGACCCCGGCTCGCGCCTACAAGGCGGTCTTCTTCCTGGCACCGATCATCACGGTCGTCCCGGCGACCGTCATCGCGGCGGTGATCCCCTGGGGGCCGACGGTGACAATTTTTGGGCGCCCGGTCCAATTGTCGATCGCGAACATCAACGTGGGCGTTCTTTACCTGATGGCCATTGCCTCGATTGCAGTCTATGGGATTGTGTTGGGGGGCTGGTCGAGCAACAACAAATACGCCATGCTGGGCGGATTGCGTTCCTCAGCGCAAATGATTTCTTACGAACTGGCGCTCGGTTTGTCGTTTGTGGCGGTCATCCTGCTGGGCAACTCCATGAGTCTGACGGATATTGTCGAAGCCCAGAAGTCGGCCTGGTTCGTGCTGCTCCAACCCGTTGGGACAGTAATCTTCATGATTGCCACGCTGGCAGAGGTCAATCGCTCTCCCTTCGATATGCCGGAAGCCGAGCAGGAATTGACCGCTGGCTACCATTCCGAATATTCGGGTATGAAGTTTGCGCTGTTCTTCATGGCTGAATACGAGAAGATGATCGTCATCAGCCTGATCACGGCGACGCTGTTTTTCGGCGGCTATCTTGGCCCCGGCATTGAGCGCTTCCCCTGGCTGGGACCGGTTTACCTGCTGATCAAAGTCGTCATCCTGCTCTTCTGGATGATCTGGGTCCGGGCGACTCTGCCGCGTATCCGCTACGACAGGTTGATGGCATTTGGTTGGAAGGTGATGCTGCCGCTGGCGTTAGCCGTAGTCTTCATCACCGCTCTCGGCATCTTGCTTGAACAGCTCTGGCTTATCCCGATCCTCTCTGTCATTGCCGGTGGTTTTGCCACTTTATTGGTGAATCGTTCTTTGAGGAGGAAAGCCTATGCTTAGAGAACTTGCGCGTGGTCTGGGGACCACGCTTAAGATGATGTTTGAAAAGCCGGTTACCATCCAGTATCCGGAAGAGAAGCGTCCGGTGAAACCACGTTTTCGCGGGCGGCACGTGCTGAAACGTTACGATAACGGAATGGAGAAGTGCATTGGCTGTGCGCTGTGTGCGGCAGCCTGCCCGGCGGATGCGATTTTTGTAGAGTCGGCCGAGAATACCGACGCTGAGCGCTACTCACCTGGCGAACGTTACGCCAGTACTTATGAGATCAACATGTTGCGCTGCATTTATTGCGGTTTCTGCGAGGATGCCTGCCCGACCGAAGCGATTGTGCTGGGCGACAACTACGAACTCTCGTTCACAGATCGCCATCAAGCCATCTATCCCAAAGAAATGCTGCTGGAGCCGGTCACGGAAGGTGTAAAACCTACTCCGCAGAAGGTTGAACCGGGCGTGTATACCCGTTCCGTGCCCGAGATGAAAAATCCGCAGGACTAAGAGAGTGCTTATGTCTGTTGACTTGATCCTCTTTCTGATCCTGGCCGTGGTCGCAGTTGCGACAGCCCTGGGCATGTTGTTCAGCCAGAATGCCGTTTATTCGGCGCTGTTTCTGGTGCTGAACTTTGCTTCGATAGCGGTGTTTTACCTGTTGCTGGGTGCGCCGTTCATCGCCTTGTCGCAAGTGTCGGTCTATGCCGGGGCAATCATGGTGTTGTTCTTGTTCGTCATCATGCTGCTTGGTGCGGATCGCCTCGCACCTGCCAGGGTACTGCCCTGGCAGCGTCCGCTGGCGATCGCGCTGGCGTTTGTGCTGGTCATTGAAGCCGGCTACCTGCTGCTTTTCCGCAGCGCGCCGGTCGGAGGGATCTTCCCGCCCAGCGCAACCTTTGGCAGCCCCCAGGAAGTCGGTAGCATGTTGTTCAATCAGTACCTGCTGCCCTTCGAGGTAACCTCGATTTTGTTGCTGGTGGCGATGGTGGGTGCGATTGTCCTGACCAAACGGGAGAAAGGAGAGCGAGGGTAAATGGTTCCCGTCTCGTATTACCTTGCGCTTTCGGCAGTTCTATTTACCCTGGGTGCACTGGGAGTCCTGGTTCGCCGCAATGCACTGATCATCTTCATGTCGGTTGAGTTGATGCTCAATGCTGCCAACCTGGCTTTCGTAGCCTTCACGCGCGTCTTCGAAGTGCTGAATGGTCAGATCTTTGTCTTCTTCGTGATGACAGTCGCGGCAGCAGAAGTGGCTGTCGGCCTGGCGCTGATCGTAGCCATCTTCCACACCAAGCAGAGCATTGATGTGGACCAGATGAGCAGCATGAAGGGGTAGGGCGATGATGCTGAGTGAAATTACCACTGCCGGACTGTTCTTCCAGCTCGTTCCCTGGATTGTTTTCTTCCCGGTTATCGGGCTGCTGATCAACACCTTCCTGACAGGCCGGATGAGCGAGAAGGTCATCGGCTGGCTGGCCAGCCTGGCCTCCTTTGCCTCGTTCGTCGTGGCCGTGTTGCTGGCTTACTCCCTCTCGGTTCATCCGGAAGCGGTCACTGTCCCGGTTGCCCAATGGATCCACATTGGGAATCTGGCCCTGGATTGGGCCTTCCGCGTCGATACGCTCTCGGTGACGATGATGCTGGTCGTCTCGGGCGTTGGGACGCTGATCCACATCTACGCCATCGGTTACATGCACGAAGATGTGCGTTTTAAAAATGACCTGGGCCGTTACCGCCGTTTCTTCGTCTTTATGAATTTGTTCATCGCCGCCATGATGATCCTGGTCAGCGGCGATTCGTACCTGATGCTGTTCGTCGGCTGGGAAGGCGTCGGTTTATGCTCCTTCCTGCTGATCGGCTTCTGGTACGAGATGGACACGCTCGGCCGCTCCTCGTGGGCCAACTCCGACGCCGCCAAGAAGGCTTTTGTGGCCAACCGCATCGGCGATTTTGGCTTTCTGATCGCGGCTTTCCTGATGTTCTGGACCTTTGGCAGCCTGCAGTTTGACAAGATTTTCGAACTGGCGCCGCAGGTCGCCCAGGCCTCCCCGGGCATCATTGTGGCTATCACGCTCTTCATGCTGATCGGCGTGACCGGCAAATCAGCGCAGATCCCGCTTTTCGTCTGGCTGCCGGACGCCATGGCTGGCCCGACCCCGGTCTCGGCCCTGATTCATGCGGCGACGATGGTCACGGCCGGCGTTTACCTGGTCGCCCGCTCGGCGGCGCTGTATACGCTGGTGCCGCAGGCGCAGTTCGTGGTGGCGCTGGTCGGTGCGGCGACGGCCTTCTTCGCGGCCACGATCGCTGTCGGCCAGTATGACATCAAGAAAGTACTGGCCTATTCGACCATCAGCCAACTGGGTTACATGGTGGCGGCGGTCGGCATGGGCGCTTACGTGGCGGGTATGTTCCACCTGATCACGCATGCTTTCTTCAAGGCGCTGCTCTTCCTTTCGGCTGGTTCGGTCATCCTGGGCATGGAGCGCGGCCACCATCACCTGGCGCACGGGCACAGTGAGCACGAAGAGGAAATCCTCGATCCGGGCGACATGCGCAACATGGGCGGCCTGCGCAAACAGATGCCGGTCACCTTCTGGGTCTACCTGGTCGGCGCCCTGGCGCTGGGCGGAGTCTTCCCGCTGGCTGGTTTCTGGTCCAAGGACGAGATCCTGGCCGACTCGAGCCTGTATTATCCACTGGTCTACTGGCTGCTGGTACTGGGCGCCTTCCTGACCGCTTTCTACATGGGCCGCCAGATTTTCATGGTCTTCTTCGGCCAGGAGCGCACGGAAGTTGCCAAGCATGCCGAAGAAAGCCCGGCGGTCATCACCATCCCGCTGATCATCCTGGCCACCCTGTCGGTCTTCGGGGGGGTGCTCAATCTGCCCGGTTTGCATACGCTGACTGCCTGGCTCGAACACACAATCGCGTTCATCCATCCGGGCGAATTCAACCTGACGGTGGCGCTCAGCTCGACGATCCTGGCTTTGCTGGCCATCTTCCTCTCCTGGCTGGTCTATGGGCGCAAGCCGATGACCGCGGGCGAGCAGGACCCGCTCAAGAAAATGCTTGGCCCGGTCTTTACCATCTTCGAGAACAAATATTGGGTGGACGAGGGCTACTGGGCTGTCTTTGTGGATCGGTATATCGATCTGGCGCGCTTCCTGGCGCAGACGGTCGACTGGCGCTTCTGGCATGACTGGGTGCACGATTCAGTGATCGCCAGTAATTTCAAGCGCCTGGCCCACTTCCTGGCAAATCCGATCGACCTGGGTTTCATCGATGCCATTGCCACTGGCCTGGCGAATCTGACCCAGCGCTCCTCAGCTGGCTTGCGGAAAATCCAGAATGGTTTTGTCCGCAGTTATGCCCTCTCGGTGCTCCTGGGTGTGGTTTTGATCCTGGGATACCTGCTCATCAAATAACTCGTAACGAAACGAGGACAGACTATGGAATTTATTCATCCCCTTACTCTGGTGACTTTCTTCCCGCTGATCGGCGTTTTGGTCCTGCTGTTGACGCCGGCGGGACAGAAGAATCTGCAGCGCTGGACGGCGCTGCTGACCTCGTTGATCACCTTTGGCATCTCGATCTGGGTGCTGACGTTGTTCAACGCTTCCAATCCGGACCTGCAGCTGGTTGCCAGGCACGATTGGATCACCGTGGCCGGTTGGAACATCCGCTATTACCTGGGATTGGACGGCTTGAGTATCCTGCTCCTGCTGTTGACGACCTTCATCACGCCCATCTCGATCCTCTCGACCTGGACGGCAGTGGAAGAGCGTGTCAAGGAATTTATGCTCTTCTTCCTGCTGTTGGAAGTCGGCATGGTCGGCGTGTTCCTGGCCCAGGACCTGTTCCTGTTCTACATTTTTTGGGAATTCACGCTTGTCCCGATGTATTTCCTGATCGGCATCTGGGGTGGTCCACGCCGCATCTATGCCGCCATTAAATTCTTCCTGTACACCATGGCCGGCTCGCTGCTGATGCTGCTGGCCATTTTGTGGTTGGGTATCAACCAGGGCACATTCTCCGTACCCGAGTTGATCGCCAAAGGCGGAATCCCGGCGAATGTCCAGATGTGGCTCTTTATTGCCTTTGCGGCGGCTTTCGCGATCAAGGTGCCGATGTGGCCGCTGCATTCCTGGTTACCTGATGCGCATGTCGAAGCCCCGACTGCCGGTTCGGTCATCCTGGCGGGCGTCCTGTTGAAGATGGGCACTTACGGTTTCCTGCGCTTCAACCTGGGACTCTTCCCGGAGGCTTCGATCAAGGCGGCGCCCGTCATCGGTGTGCTGGCAGTGATCGGCATCATCTATGGTGCGATCGTTTCGTACTCTCAGCAGGATATCAAGAAGCTGGTTGCTTATTCCTCGGTCAGCCACCTGGGCTTTGTGATGCTCGGCCTGTTCGCCCTCAATGCGCAGGGCATCCAGGGCGGCATCCTGCAGATGATCAACCACGGCATCAGCACGGGCGCGTTGTTCCTTTTGGTCGGCGTGGTTTACGAGCAGACGCATACCCGCGAATTCAGCGTCTACGGCGGACTGTGGAAGATCATGCCGGTCTATGGGACCGTGATGCTGATCGTCTCCCTGTCATCCATGGGCTTGCCCGGTCTGAACGGCTTCGTTGGCGAGTTTACCATCCTGCTGGGCGCCTTCGGCTCCGAAGCGCTGGGATCGCCCTGGTTTGCCGGTGTCGCTGCGGTGGGTGTCATCCTGGCGGCCATCTACATCCTCTACATGTTCCAGAGGATTTTCATGGGTCCCGAAGGCTCGATCGTGGAAGAAGTCAAGAAGCACGGACATGCGCTGCGTGATTTGAACTTGCGCGAGATCGTCACCGTCGTTCCGTTGCTGGTCTTCATCTTTTGGATCGGCCTGTACCCGAAGCCCTTCTTTGCCTTGATGGCGCCGTCGGTAGACAAACTTGTCCAGATCCTGCAGACCGCCGCAATGGCGATGCACTAATACAATACATGTCAATGCGATCCATCGCAATGACATGAGAGGGATGCCATGACGCAACTCGACTTTTATACTTTATTACCGCTGATCGTCCTGGTCGTCTGGGCCTGCGTCCTGCTGCTGGTGGACCTGTTCATCCCGAAGGAACGCAAAGGGCTGACGGCCCTGTTGGCCGCCCTTGGCCTGTCCCTGACCCTCGGCCTGACTTTCTCTCAGATCGGCCGCCAGAGCACCGGTTTCAACAACATGGTCACGCTAGACGGTTTCTCCGTGTTCGTGGATGCCCTGCTGCTGGTCAGCGGCCTGCTGGGAATTGCCCTGGCTTATGGCTACGTCCAGCGCATGGGGATTGCGCGCGGCGAATATTACACGCTGCTGCTGTTCAGCGTGGCCGGAATGATGTTGATGGCCCAGGCCGCGGATTTGATCATCGTTTTTCTGGCGCTCGAACTGCTTTCGCTTCCGCTCTACGTGCTGGCGGCTTTTGCCCGCCCGCAGGCCGAGTCTGAAGAAGCCGGCATTAAATACTTCCTGCTGGGCGCTTTCGCCAGCGGCTTTGTCGTCTACGGGATCACCCTGGCCTTCGGCGCGACCGGCAGCACCTCGCTGACTGCGATTGCGGCTGCGGTCAGCGGCGGGACGGCTGATCTGGGTTTGCTGGTGGTTGGTGCAGCCCTGATCCTGGTTGGCTTTGGCTTCAAGGTTGCGGCGGTCCCCTTCCATATGTGGACGCCGGATGTCTACCAGGGCGCGCCTTCAGCCGTGACGGCTTTCATGGCCTCCGGGGCCAAGATTGCCGGTTTTGCGGCCTTGTTGCGTGTCTTTTCATCGGCCTTTACCGCCCTGTCGGTCGACCTGACGCCGATCCTGTGGGGCCTGGCCGCGCTGACCATGATCGTCGGCAACCTGATCGCCATCTCGCAGACCAATATCAAGCGCCTGCTGGCCTACTCCAGCATTGCGCATGCCGGTTACATCCTGATGGCCTTCGTCCCCTTTGGCAATCCGGACGTGCGGCCGGTGTCGATTGCGGCCGGCTTGTTTTACCTGGTGGCCTACGCAGTGACCAACTTCGGCGCCTGGGCGGTGGTGATTGCCCTGGAGAAATCCGAGGGCAAAGGGTTGAACCTGGACGATTACGCCGGCCTGGGGCGCAAGTACCCGGCTCTGGCGGCGGCCATGACCATCTTCATGCTTTCCCTGACGGGAGTCCCGCCCACACTGGGTCTGATCGGCAAACTCTACCTGTTCCGCGCTGTCATCGCCGGCGGCTTTTACGGCCTGGCGATCATTGGTGTGTTGACCTCGCTCATCTCCGCATACTACTACCTGCGCGTGGTGGTCATCATGTACATGCGCGAAGGTGAACCGCAGACCACGCGCGATCCCTGGCTCAACCTGACCTGGGGGCTGACCGCGCTGGCGACGGTGGTCGTCAGCCTGATCCCCGGCCCGCTCTTCGACCTGGCGTCGCAAGCGGTGTTGAAGCTCTTCTCGTAAGGTTTTTCCTGAATTCCGCAAGTGCGACGCGCTTCCGCCTGGCGTCGCACTTTCTCTTTGCCTATGATAAAAGCGCTGATCTTTGATTTTGACGGGTTGATCCTCGACACCGAGTCACCCGAGTACACTGTCTGGAACCGGATTTATGCCGAGCAGGGCCAGTCCTTGCCGGCTGAGACCTGGGGCCAGATCGTCGGCGGTTATGGCGCTTCCAACTTTGACCCCGCCCAGCATTTACAGGATTTGACCGGCCGGGTGCTGGACCTGGAATCCCTGCGTGACCGTCATCGCCAGGAAAGCGACCGGTTAACCGAGGGGCAGTTGGTGCTCCCCGGCGTGCTGGACTATCTCCAGCAGGCGCAAGACCTGGGGCTGAAACTGGCCGTGGCCTCCAGTTCCCCTCACAGCTGGGTCGACACACACCTGACCCGCCTGGACCTGTTCGACTATTTCAGCAGGATCATCTGCGCCGACGACGTCCCGGCGGGCCGCACCAAACCCCATCCGGACCTGTTCATCAAGGCTTTGGAGGCTGTGCAGGCCCAACCAAATCAAGCGCTTGTCTTCGAGGATTCGCCAAACGGCGTCAGGGCTGCTCACGCCGCCGGGATTTTCGTGGTGGCAGTGCCCAATCCGATCACCAGATTGCTCGAGGCGGCTGGCGCAGATTTGTATTTGGATTCGCTGGCTGAATTCCCTCTCCCCGAACTGCTCGCACGCTTTAATTCTTAAGGGACTGGATTTTCTCAGAATTCCGGCCGGTGATTCGGTGTAAAATAAAAGGGGAGAATAGGAGTTCAGGATGAGCGTACAATCAATTACACCCAATGCGCGTTTGCGACAAATCGTGGCCAAATACCAGGTGCCCGATCGCTGGCGCAGTCTCTGGCAGGTGCTTAATACCCTGCCGCCGTATCTGGCTTTATGGTATCTGATGATCCGCAGTGTTGAAATTTCCTACTGGTTGACTTTGCTGCTGTCGATCCCCACTGCCGGTTTCATGGTACGGACCTTCATCATCTTCCACGATTGCGGCCACGGATCTTTTTTTCGGTCGCGCAGAGGGAATGATCTGCTGGGCTTTGTCACCGGAATTCTGACATACACTCCCTACCAGCGCTGGAAGCACGATCATGCCATCCACCACGCCACAGCCGGGGACCTTGACCGGCGCGGCACCGGCGATGTGTACACCATGACGGTGCAGGAGTACCTGTCCGCGCCCTGGTGGAAGAAGATCGGCTATCGCATCATGCGCAACCCGCTGGCCATGTTCGTGATTGGTGCGCCGATCGTCTTTGCGGTCTCGCAGCGTATCTCACTGCCCGGGGACGGCAAACGCGAGCGCGCCAGCGTTTGGTGGACCAACCTGGTCCTGGCCGGGATCGTCGGGGGGCTGATCTGGCTGGTGGGCTGGCAGACTTTCCTGCTGGTGCAGTTGCCGGTGCTTGTGCTGGGGACGTCCGCGGGCGTGTGGCTGTTCTACGTGCAGCACAATTTCGACGGCGTCTACTGGGAGCGCCACGACAAGTGGGATTTCTTCAAAGCCTCCTTGCAGGGTAGTTCCTTCTACAAGCTGCCGGGCATCTTGCAGTGGTTCAGCGGCAATATCGGTTTTCACCATATCCATCACCTGAGCGCCAAGATTCCCAACTACAATCTGCCGAAGGCCTTTAAAGAGAATCCGGTCTTCCATGTCGAACCGCTGACCCTCTGGAGCAGTTTCAAATCGCTGCGCCTGCGCCTGTGGGACGAGAAGCAGCGCAGCCTGGTCGGTTGGAATACTTTGCGAAAATATCGAAAAGCGACTGTTTAACAGACAAGAGACCGGCGATTTCGCCGGTCTCTTGCTTTATGCAGCGCGTTATTTGCCTGCCTCCAAGCGATCCGAAATCTCCAGCAGGTGCTCCCAATGGTGCTCGAGCATACGGCGCAGCGCCCGGCGCGCGGACCAGGTCACCTGTCCGTGCGGCACCAGCTGCTCTCTTTCTGCCTCGCTCAGGATTTCCAGCCGCGCGTTGGAAATCTGCCACAGGTCGTCCAGCCTGACTGGCAGCGCCTCCAGCGGGCCGGCGCTCACGGCTTTGATGGCCTGCGACAGGCCGTCCACCTGGCCGACCAGGTAGCGCAGGTAATAGCCGTGCGAATCGGCCAGGTGCTCCAGGATGCCGTGCAGCGAGCGTCCCTTTTCGGGCTTGGCCGGCAGCTGCGCCTGCGGCACGGTGCGGATCAGATCGCTCAGTTCGGCCTGCAGCCAGGAAAGGCGCTTGAGACAGGTCGCCAGGTCGGCGGCGCTCAGGGGCTCGAAATCGGGTGCGAAACCGGGAGTCGGGTCGCCGTTGCCCAGCCAATGGCCCTGCATGACGTGCGCGGCGACGGTCGTGCGGATCGGCGCCTGCGGGTCGACCGGCTCGCCGTGCCGGCCCAGGAAATGCAGATAGGCGCGGATCGCTTGCGGTGTGGCCTGCAACCCGGCTTCGGTCGTCGCTCCCTGGGCGATGCAGCCCAGCAGGTCCAGCACGTGGACCATGGTTTTGCGCCGCTTGGGGCCGGATTCAAGATACAGGGCGTATGCTGTCAAGTTGGTCCCTTCGTCGCAAATTACTCGCCTGGGCCGCCCCAGCGGGTCTCCCCGAAGCCGGAGCGATCGATGTCGTAGTACGAGGGGTAGGTCGCACCCCAGGTCTGCTGGTCGCGATACCAGCAAACCCAGTCGGAGGCGTTGACGTCGCACAGGGTGGCATTGCGGGCCGCGCTCGTATTGGACGGGAACAGGCCGTTGCCCATGTCCGTATGCGGCGGGACTCCGTTCGCGGTCGAGACCTCCCCGAACCACTGGATCAGGCTGTTGTGCGTGTAACCCCCGCTCCACTCCGAACCCGGATAGTAGCCGAGCCACTGGTTGTCGAACCAGGCCCACCAGTTGCCCTCGTAATAAACGTAGCCGATGTAGACGCTCTGACCGACCAGCGAGCCGAGGTCCATGCCTGGGAAGTAAGTCGCGCTGTACTGCTGCCAGTTGCAGGCGTCGTAGCAGGTCGGCGACCAGCCGATCCAGTGGAAGACGAACAGATGAGGGTTGGCGTTGCCGTACTGCGAGGTGGAGACGTTCCAGCCGAGTTCGATGATGTTACCGTTGTCGGCGCCGCCCTGGACTGCGATCTCGTCCAGGCTGTGGCCGGTTCCGCCGCTGCCGTCGTAGGTGGGGCGTTCGATGGTCATGGTCATCCCACCGCCGTCCGCGTCGCGCGTGTAGGAGGCGGAGCCGTAGTAGTAGCAAGAGCCGAAATACGCGACGCCGTTGCAGGCTGGATCAGGGAGCGGGGCCTGGTTCTTGGCGCCCGGGCCGTGCAGGTATAGTTTGTCCGGCGGGATCAGGCTCTCGAGGATCAGTTTGCCCTGCTCCCCAGAGGCTCTGAAGAATTGATCGGTTGTCCCCTGCACGCGCCCAATCAGCGGATTGCCCTTGGCCACGTTCGGCCTGGCGGGCTCCCCGACCGGCACCTGCCCGTCCGGGCAGAGCGGTGCGCTCAGGAGCTGCGACGGGCGCTGGCCCTCTTTTTGTTCGTTCTGCGGCACGGGCGGGAATTCGCTGGGTGGGGCGGCTATAACGGTTTTATCGACACACTCGAACTTGCCATAGATATCCGGTCCGGGGGTGGGCGTAGTGGGTACGCAGGCAACGACCAGCGCCAGCCCGACCAGAGCAGCTAAAAAGTTAATGCTTTTGCTTGACATGGCATTCTCCTTTCCTGATATTGCCACCTACTGGTATGATAGCATGCCTGTCAAGCCTGTGGACTGTCAGCCTGGCGTCTTGATGGATGAAAAATACCTGCCCACATCCATCACAAAAACTCCCGACGAATTCTCGTCGGGAGTCGAAATCAACATTTTCTGGAGTTACAGGTCGCTAATTACCGCTTATCGCTTCGCCGTACAATTTGTGGTGCACGATCGACAGCGCGCGCACCTGATCGCCGGCGTGGTAGGACGAGCGCACCAGCGGCGCGGCTTCGACCCACTTGAATCCGATTTCGCGCCCGTATTCGCGCAGCTCCGCAAACTCTTCCATGCTGTAATAGCGCGTGATGGGATAGTGCTGTTTACTAGGCTGCAGGTACTGCCCGATGGTCAGGATGTCCACGCCCCACGCGCGCTGGTCGCGCATCACGGCTTTGACTTCTTCTAATTCTTCGCCCAACCCAACCATGATGCCGCTCTTGGTCAGCACTTCGGGGTCGAGCTTCTTGGCGTTCGAAAGCGTGGCTGCCGCCCAGGCGTAGGAATCCTGCGGCTGGATGGTCTTGAACAGGCGCGGCACGGTCTCAACGTTGTGGTTCAGGATCTCCGGACGGGCGTCCATGACGATCTTGAGCGCCTCCAGCGAGCCTTTGAAATCCGGGATCAGCACCTCGATCGAGCAGCCCGGCAGCAGTTCGCGGATGCGGCGGATGACCATGGCGAAGATCGGAGCGCCGCCGTCCCGCCGTTCGTCGCGGTTGACCGAGGTGATCACGGCGTGCTTCAGGTTCATGGCCTTGACCGCCTGGGCCACGCGTTCCGGCTCAAGCCAGTCCATCAGGTTGGGTTTGCCATGTTTGATGTCGCAGAACACGCACGAGCGGGTGCACACGTCGCCCAGCATCAGGAAGGTGGCCGTGCCGGAACCCCAGCACTCGCCCATGTTGGGACACATGGCTTCCTCGCAGACCGTGTGCAGCGCCTTCGAGCGCATCAGCGTTTGCAGGTTTTCATACGTCTCGCCGGATGGCGCGCGCACCTTGATCCATTCCGGGCGGCGCAGCGGGCGGGTTTCTATTGCTTCGGGATTGACCCGGTCTCTGGTTGGAGTAGCAGGCATGGGTCCTCGTTTGAACCGTTAATATTTATTAAAAATCTATCGAAAATTCATTGTAGTCCGCTTGGAGAGCGGCGTCAAGTGTTTTTCTTCTTGCGGACTTTCAGGCGCAGCCCATCCACCTGGACGACCTCCACCGGCTCACCCTTTTTGATGCGCTTCTCACCTTCAGCTAATTCCGCGCTCCAAAGTTCGCTGTCCAGCTGGACCTGCCCGTGCGGGTCGATCAGCGATTTGGCCGAACCTGTGCGCCCGACCAGCATTCCCGTGCCCGTGCGCACCGGCGCGCGCTGCGCCCGCAGCGCGAAGCTCAGGATGACGGCGAAGATGGCGCCGGTGAACAATCCGCTCAGTACCACCAGCGGGACCGAGACGCGCTGGAACTGCGGCGTGCCTGGCGAGTTGAACAGCACCAGCGCCCCGATGATGAACGAGGCGATTCCGGCTGCGGTCAGCGCGCCGTGGGTTGGTGCTTTGATATCCAGCACGAACAGCACGAAGGCGATCGCCAGGAAGATCAGCCCGAACCAGTTGACCGGCAGGATGCCCAGCCCGTAGACTGCCAGTGCCAGGCAGACCACGCCGACGAAACCGGCGATCCAGCCGCCCGGGCTGGAGAGTTCGATGAACAGCGCCGTCACGCCGATGTTGAGCAGCACGAAGACGATATTGGGGTCGGTCAGCATCAGCAGCAGCTGCTCGATGAAGCTGGTCGGAACATTCTCTGCCGTCGCGCCGGCGGTGTGCAGCGTGCGCGTGCCGGCGACCATCTCGACCTGGAAACCGTCCAGTTGACGCAGCAGGTCAGTGGTATCGCTGGCGATGAAGTCGATCAGGTGCGCGTTCAGGGCTTCCTTGGCAGAGACGGCCTTGGCGCTTTCGATGGTCGCTTCGGCCAGTGCCACTGCGTCGGGGCCGCGGCGCTCGGCCAGTGAGCGCACGGTGGCTTTCAGGATCTCGGTCACCTTGGCCTGCTCGGTCGTGTTCAGGTTCTCGCCCTGCGAGCCGACCGGGCTGGCCGCGCCGATGGCGGTCTCCGGCGCCATGGCGTCCGCGTGACCGGCCAGGGTTACGATCGTTCCGGCCGAACCGGCCCAGGCGCCGCGCGGGCTGACGTACACCACCACCGGCACGCTGCTGGCGCGGATGGCCTGCACGATCTGGTTCATGGTGTCGATGCTGCCGCCGGGGGTGTTGAGCTCGATGATCACCACCTCAGCCCCGCGGCGCTCGGCAATCCCCAGCCCGCGCTGGATGTATTCCTGCATGGCGGGCGCGATTGGCCCGTCGGCGGTCAGCACCAGTGCCAGGGGCTTGTCCCCCTGAGCATGGGCGGGGCGGATTGCCAGCAAGGTCACGGCTAACAGTAGAAAAAGGAGCAAGCGGATTCGCTTCATGGGTTTCTCCAAGGTGATCCAATTATAATGGTTATGGAGGGCAGTATGGACAATCGTGAGAAAGTCTTAAGCATGGGCGTGATCATTCAGGTCTTGCTTATTGTGGTCGTGGTGCCGTTCCTGCCGCTGCTGATCTCGTGGGATTGGGGCTGGTGGCAGGCCTGGGTTTTCGGCTTGCTGTCTGTTTTTAGCTTTGCCGTCAGCCGCGCGCAGGCCGCGCGCCGCCACCCGGACTTGCTGGCCGAACGGGCTAAATTCCTGCGTCATGCCGACGCCAAATCCTGGGACAAAATCCTGGCGCCGCTGGTCGGACTGGGCGGCGGGTTGATCCCATTGGTGGCCGGGCTGGAGGCGCGCTTCGGCTCAACGTCCGGTTTTGGCCTGGGGGCGGAATTGGTTTCGCTGGCGCTGATTTTGGCCGGGTATGTGTTTTCTTCGTGGGCGCTGATCGAGAACCGCTTCTTTTCCGGCATGGTGCGCATCCAGAAAGAGCGCGGGCACCAGGTAGTCTCGAGCGGCCCCTACCGCTGGGTGCGGCATCCCGGCTACGCCGGCGCGCTGCTGACCTTTCTCTGCATGCCGGTTTTGCTGGATTCGTACTGGGCCTGCCTGCCGGCGGCCTTGCTGATGGTTGTGACGGTGATGCGCACTTCCCTGGAGGACCGCACCTTGCAGCAGGAACTGCCCGGCTACGCCGACTATGCCGGGCGCACGCGTTACCGCCTGCTGCCGGGCATTTGGTGATTGATTAACTCTGTGAGAATTTAGAATTGCCCCGCCAGGTAAGCCTGGGTGCGTTTCTCGCGCGGCTGCTTGAAGACCTGCTGCGCCGGGCCGGCTTCCACGACTTCCCCCAGGTACATGAAGACCACGTAGTCCGCCAGCCGTTTGGCCTGGCGCAGGGTGTGGGTCACGATCACCGTGGTGTACTGGTGTTTCAAGTCGAGCAGGCGCTGCTCGATGTGCTGGGACGAGATCGGGTCGAGGGCCGAGGTCGGTTCGTCGCCCAGCAGGATCTCCGGCTCGACTGCCAGGCCGCGCGCCAGGCACAGCCGCTGCTGCTGGCCGATCGAGAGTCCGGTGGCCGGGGCGCGCAGGCGTTCGCGCACCTCGTCCCACAGCCCGGCGACTTCCAGGTAGTGCTGCACGGCCCGGTCCAGATCGCGGCCGCGTTTGATTTCGTGGATGCGCAGCCCGTAAGCCACATTGTCGTAGATCGACATGGGCAGCGGGTACGGCCGCTGGGCCAGCAGCCCGGCCTTCTTGCGAATCTCGGTCACATCCATGCCGGGGGCGTAGATGTCCTGCTCATCGATCAGCACCTGACCGGAGAGACGGGTGCCGTCGGCCAGCTCCAGGAAGCGGTTCAGGCTCTTGAGCAGGGTGGTCTTGCCGCAGCCTGAGGGCCCCATGATGACTGTGATTTGCTGGCGGGGGATGTCCAGATTGACATCCTTCAGCGCCTGCTGCGAACGGTCGTAATAAACGTTCAGGTCCCGGATTTGGATGTGGGCTTGCATTGACTACTCCTTGATTACAGGTCACACTCCAAGCGTGACCTACTTAACTGTAAACTTTCCCAGGCGCGCCGCGGCCCAGCGCGAGCCCAGGCTGATGACCAGCACGATGGCTGTCAGGATCAGGGCCGAAGCGTAAGCACGCGCCTGCACCTCCGGATAAGGTGTGCCCAGTTGGAAGAAGACCGCCAGCGGCAGCGAGGCCACCGGCCGCAAGAGCGAGGTCGGGATGCGGTCGGTGTAACCGGCCGTGAACAGCACCGAAGCCGCGTCGCCGATGCCGCGCCCGAAGGCCAGCAGCACCGCGGTCAGGATGCCGGGCAGCATCTGGCGGGTTACCACCCGGGCGGCGGTCTCCAGCCGGGTGGCGCCCAGCGCGAAAGAGGCTGCCTCCAGTTCGGACGGCATGCGGCGGATGACCTCGTCCATGGCGCGGGTCATGATCGGCAGTTCGAGCAGCGCCAGGGTGAGCATCCCGCCCAGGAGCGAGGCGCGCAGGCCCAGGCTGAGCATGAGCGTGAAGCCGAAGGCGCCGTAGACGATCGAGGGGATGCCCCACAATACGTCCAGCGTCAGGCGCACGGCGCTGCCCCAACGCGAGTCCAGGGCGTAGGTCTCGAGATAGAGGGCGATCGGCAGGCTGAAAACCAGCGCCAAAAGCGTCCCGCCGCCCGCCAGGTAGAGTGAACCGAGGATAGCGTTGAGGATACCGCCCTCTTTGCCCAGGTAATAGCCGCCTTTTGGAGCCTGGGTCAGCATCTCCCAGGACAGCGCCGGCAAGCCTTTGGCAATCACAGTTCCCAGGATCAGGACCAGGCTGCCAGCCACGACTGCAAAGGAGGCCAGCATCAGGCCTTTCAGGATGGCCTCCTGGAGATGGCGTTTGCGCCAGCGCAGTTTCATACCCACCTGCGTCCCAAGACACGCCGCAAGATCAGAGTCGAAGCCAGGTTAAAGACCAGCACGATCAGCAGCAGGATCAGCGCTGCGCCCATCAGGGCGGCGTCGTAGAGCGGGATGGACATCATCTCACCGTAGTTGTTGGCGATCAGCGCCGGCAGCGGGTAGGCGGCGTCAAAGATCGAGCCCGGGACCTGGGCTACGTTTCCGACCACCATCAGGACGGCCATGGTTTCCCCGAGCGCGCGCGACAGTCCCAGCGTGATCCCGGCCAGGATGCCCGCCAGGGACTGCGGCAGCACCGCGTGGCGCACGGTCTGCCAGCGCGTCGCGCCGACCGCCAGCGAGGCCTGCCGTGTCCCGGACGAGACGGTGGCCATGATCTCGTAGGTCAGGGCGATGATGAACGGCGCGATCATGACGGCCAGCACGATGCCTCCCGCCAGCAGGCTGAAGCCGGTTGGGTTGTTCGCTCGGAAGAAGGGCAGGAAGCCCAGCCAGCGGCTGAGGAAAGGCGCCAGCCCGGTCTGCACCCAGGGCACGATCGCGACCATGCCCCACACGCCGTAGACGACGGAGGGAATGGCCGCCAGCAGGTCGAGCAGCGGTTTCATGATCGCCCGCGTGGCGGATCGAGCGTATTCCGAGAGGTAGATGGCGGTCAGCAGGCAGGGCGGTACGGCGATCAGCACTGCCAGCAGAGTCACCCAGAAGGTCCCGGCGATGAAGGGCCAAAAGCCGAAGGCGCCTTGCAGGGGCTTCCAGGCGGTGCCGCTCAAAAGCCCCCAGGGCGAGTGTGCCCTCAGGATTGGCCAGGCGCGCACAGTCAGCGCGGCTGTGATCGCCAGCACCAGGCCAGGCGGCAGCAGGGTCAGCAGGAACAGGCCGCGCGAGGCCAGCCAGTCGCGCCGCTGGCGCCGTGGCAGGGACGGCCGGGAATTTCTTTCGGCCAGGCCGTCGCGCATGTCAGCCAGGGTGGTTGCGCTCATCGGACCTTCTGCAGCGAGGCTTCGAGCTGGTCGGGTGTCAACTGGATATAACCGGCTTCTCCGACGTACTGCTGGCCGTCGGTCAGGATCCATTCGATGAAATCCCGCACCAGGCCGGTCGGTTTGCCCCTGGTGACCAGATTCTCCGGACGGGCCGGGGGGGAGGGGTATGCCCCGCTGGCGACGGCCTGTACGGCGTCGGCTTTGGTCGCCAGCACTTCCTGCGGGTCGGCCTTACCGTTGGCGTTGAGGTCGATCGGGACGATCGCGCCGTTAGCTACCGGCTTGCCGCTGGTCATGTCGTAGGCGTAGTTCAGGTTGTTGTAGCCGATGCCCAGCGGGTCCTTGACGACCGCATCCAGCAGTCCGGGGTCGCCGAAGACGCCAATACCCAGCAGGCCCTCCTGGGTCCCGCCGAGGTACCTGGCCCAGGTGTCGGCCGCTCCGCAGGCGTCCGAGCGGGTGTAGACGTGGATCGGGTCGGTTCGTTCGGGCCGGCCGACCGCAGCGCCCCAGGTCTTGATTTCGCCCGTGATGAAAATCTTGACGAAGGCCTCGCGCGTCAGGCCCTGGGCCATCAGTTCGGCGTAGACGGGATTCTGGAGGTTGATGACCGGGAAGACCGCATCCTTGGTGACCGGGATCCAGTAGGCACCCTGGGCTTCTTCCTCCGGCTTTACATCCCGTGAGACCATGCCGATGTCTACCGCACCGGCCAGCGCGTCGGCCATGCCTTTGCCTGCACCGCCAGCCGAAATGTCGAACTGCACCCCGGGATGGACTTTCTGGTATTCCTCCGCCCAGCGGGTCATCATCGGGTAGAGCGCGAAGGCGCCCGAGATGGCGATCGTGCCGCGCGGTTCATTCTCTGCGAGGGAGGGGACTTTTGCGCTGCAGGCGCTGAGGATCAATGCGCTTGCCAGCCAGGCAGTCAGGAGTCGGATCGTTTTTTGCATAATTAGGCTCCAATTTGTCTAAACATAATATAGTCTATTGATTAAGTATACTTTTGAGGTAAAAAAATGGCTCATGTTTCTCCCAATAACGCGCGTGCGGCCTCAACCCTGCCGTTCACATCGGCCAGCGTGGTGTGGTCGAGGATGCCGGTCATGGCTTCGCGAACATCGTGCATGACCAGCCTCAAACCGCAGGTGCGCTCATCCGGGCAGCCGCAGGGCTCGTAGGCCATCTGCGAGACGCAGTTGATGGGGGCGATCGGTCCGTCCAGCACGCGGATGATATGTCCCAGCGTGATTTCCTCCGGCCTCTTGGCCAGATAATAGCCGCCGCCGATGCCCATCTTGCTGTGCAGCAGGCCGCTGTTCTTCAGGGTCAGCAGGATCTGCTCGAGAAACTTGGCCGGGATCTGCTCGCGCTGGGAAATCTCCTTGATCTGCACGACTGCGTCAGGATTTTCAGTGATGGCGTCGGCCAGGTTGATCATGGCCCGCAATCCGTATTCACCGCGTTTTGAAAGGCGCATAATAATTTCCAGTAAAATGGATTGAGTAGTCTATAAAGTCTACTATAGTACTAGGACTATTATATTGAGGATGATTTAGCTTGTCAAGTGAAATTGGTGGATTGAATTATGTTTGGAGCGCCTGCACTGCTTGACCGCTTGTCGCCCTCACGGTAAAATCATGGTGGTCAAGCGGGAGTCGCCAAGTGGTAAGGCATCAGCCTTCCAAGCTGATATTCGCGGGTTCGAGTCCCGTCTCCCGCTCTCCTGGGCGGTCAGCCCTCAGCCATTACACACTGAGGGCTGACCGCCGGATGGTTAAGTACCCAGGCGCAATGTGGGGTACTCCAGATCTTCCGATAAACGATTAAGTTGCTCGACCCGCCAGTCGAGCTGCTTAGCACGTTGAATTGTTCGTTATGTTTCTCAATTTCCAGATACCAATGGCTCGCTTGAAATGGACGATAATTCCGGGTACGTTTCAGATTTCCTCCACCAGCCTGGATTTCTCGCTTGGTGTATCCGTGCCGCCCAAGAAACTGAAACGCACCCCATCCCCTTGTGTCCCCCACCAATGTACAAAATTAAGCTTGCATCCTCCAGTGTAGGGAATTCAAATCGCTTGTTCAATAGACAGGGCGATCCTTGTCATAGACATTTGTACTAATTTCTTCGCAGGGGATTGCCTTTGGGTGTATATTTTGCTACGCTTATTGAAACTGAGGGAAGGATATGATGACCACCCGTACCATCCGCGTTACCATCCTGGACGACCATCAAAGTATCATCGATGGCTATATGTACCGTTTAACCAGCGTACCCGGCTTCGATGTGGTGGCCACACTCAGCTATGGTGAGCAACTGGAGCCGACCCTGGCCGCACATGCCAGCGACGTGCTGCTTCTCGACATCAACGTGCCAACCTCAGCCGGGAACCCCAATCCCTATCCCATCCTGCATGACATTCCCAACCTGCTGCAGAAGTATCCGGACCTCAGCATCCTGGTCATCTCGATGTACGCCGAGCGTAGTTTGATCCGGGCCGTGATGGAAGTGGGCGCCAGCGGCTACGTGTTGAAGGACGACCAGGCCACCATCCGCGACCTGGGGAACGCGGTCCAGTCGGTAGCCAGCGGGGGGATTTATTTCAGTCAAAAGGCGAGCCAGCTCCTGCTCTCCCAGAAGAACTCTACTGGCAATGGGCAATTGAGCGCCCGCCAGTTGGAAGCCTTATCGCTGTGCGCTGCCTACCCGGACTGGACCAGCGCCGAACTGGCGCAGAAGATGTCAGTTTCTAATTCGACGGTCCGCAACCTGCTTTCCGGCGCTTACCTCAGGCTGGGCGTGCACAACCGCGCGGGCGCGATCGCCAAAGCGCGGCAGTTGGGCCTGATCACCCCCGATCCTCCGCTCCAGGCCGGATAAGGTCTGATGATCTGCATAGAGTGAGGCGTTAAAGCTCAGGGTTTCTCCAAATAGCTGGCCGGAATTTGATCCGGCCAGCTGTGCTATACTTTAACTTGAGTAAAGTAGTAGGGATGCGTTCCTCGATCATAGCCTGACACATGTGGATATCACTGGGAAAACGGGAAACCTCACCACAAGGCAGAGCATGGAAGCAGAGAAGAAAAATCTACGGACTTACTTCGAACAAATCCTACCCTGGCTGGTGTTGGCGATCTTGCTGACCTACACCTACTCCAAGTTCTTTGTGCATCCTTATGGTTTCCGTTTCGATACTACCGATGGCCGGATCATGTACATGTTCGTCCAGCAGCCCGAACCGACCCTGAAAGTGGACGACCAGCTGGTCAAGATCGGCCCTGTGGGCTGGGAAGACTTCCAGAACAACCTGTGGGTGACGTTCTTTGATGGGGTCAAGCCCGGCGAGGTCGTACCGGTCGTGATCGAGCGGGACGGTCGTATCCTGACCATCCCCTGGCGCTATCCCGGCTTAAATATGGGGGATTTCATCGACCAACTCCCCAGCGAATGGTTGATAGCTATCTTCTTCTGGCTGGCCGGTACCCTGACCCTGCTGCTGCTGCGTCCCAAGGATGTGCGCTGGCTGCTCCTGGTGGGCTTTAATTACCTGACTGCCATCTGGTTGATCGCTGGCAGCGGAAACTCGTCTTACCACACCTGGGGGAGCGCCCTGGTGCTGCGCATCGCCATCTGGCTGAGCCTGCCGGTCTACCTGCACCTGCACTGGGTCTTTCCGCGTCCGTTGGGGAAACTGCCTGTCTGGCTGGTGGGCGGCAGCTATGCGATAGCCTTGGTGCTGGTCGTCGCCCAGGCATTTCAGTTCCTGCCCCAGAGCCTGTATTACCTGGGGTTTATCGCGGCGCTGCTCGGCAGCCTGATCCTGCTGATCGTCCATGCCGTGCGTCAGCCTGAGGTGCGCCGGGACCTGCGGCTTTTACTGCTGGCAGCATTCCTGGCGCTGGTTCCCTCAATCGCTATTGGCATAATAAGCGGGTTTGTCGACGTCACTCCAGGAGTGGCCAGCCTGGGCATGTTAAGTTTTCCCCTGATCCCCTTCAGTTACCTGTATGCCGCTTACCGCCTTCAGTTGGGCGAGTCTGAAGTACGCCTCAACCGGCTGATCTCACTCTATTTGTTCCTGATCCTGCTTGGCACCTTGATGCTGCCGCTAATCGCCTTGACCGCCACCCGGACCCGGTCGCCGGGGAGCACCATGCTGGTTGAAATTACAGCCGGTATATCGGCTGTGCTGTTAACTATCTTTGGCTTTCCCCGATTTCAGGCTTTTGTGGAGCGACGCTGGCTTGGGATTCGGCTGTTGCCCGAGAACCTGCTGGAAAGCTACTCCGCGCGCATCACCACCAGCAATTCCGTCTCCGCTTTGGTGCAATTGCTGCAAGACGAAGTCTTGCCCAGCCTGCTGGTGCGCCAGTTTGCCTTCCTGCAATTTGAGAATCATTCCACCAGGGTGCTGCTGGATACAGGGATCGACGCGGAACAAATACCTGGCAGGCTCCAACTTTCCACATTGATGGACCAGATGGGCAAGTATCGCTCTCCGGAGCGGATGGAAGGCGATCGCTCCTGGGTGCGGCTGGTGCTGCCGCTCAAGGTCGGCGACGCTCTCATCGGTTTATGGCTGTTCGGCCGCCGTGACCCGGAGGACCAGTACACGCAGGCAGAAATCCCTATCCTGCGCAGCCTGGCCGACCAGACCTCGATTGCGCTCAGCAATATCCAGCAAACCGAGCGCCTGAGGGCGATCTACCAGGCCGACGTCGACCGCTATGAGGAGGAACGGCTGCACCTGGCCTTGGAACTGCACGACAGCATTCTTAACGAGCTGGCTGTGATGATGATGGCGCTGGATGACCCGGATCCTTCGCCCAAATTCCAGCAGGCTTACGATAGCCTGGCCCAGCACCTGCGGGAAATTGTCAGCAACCTGCGTCCACCCATGCTCAATTACGGATTGAAGCCCGCCATCGACGCGCTGGCTGAAGACCTGATGGAGCGCAGCAGCGATACGATGCGCGTGAACCTGGAGGTGCAGGCAGACGGGACCCGATATCCATCCAAGGCCGAATTACACCTGTTTCGGATCGTACAGGAAGCCAGTGAGAACGCCCTGCGCCACGCGCATGCCAATCAGATCAGCATTACCGGCCGGTTGGATGCTCAGGGCGTGGATATGGTTCTGGCAGACGATGGGGTTGGCTTTGACCTGGGCGACGGCCTGGATTTCGAGGCCCTGATGGCCAGAAAACATTTCGGGTTGGCTGGGATGATCGAGCGTGCCACGCTCATCGGCGCGCAGATCAGGGTCGATTCGGCGCCAAAGACAGGCACGCGGATCCAAATTCTGTGGAACTCCGACCCGGCTGAATCGGCTAATTAATTCAAAGAAAAGAATATCCTGATCTTGCGGATAATCGGCCGCCTCGGTCTGTAAGCAGGCTGTAGCGTGTCCGTAAATATTGACGGTCGTGCTCGGCTCGGCGTGACCCATGCGTCAGTGAACGGTGTTGACCGGTAGATGGCCTGGACGCTTACTCAAGATACTCTGGATCACTGGACCACGCCGTCTAGTATGGGACCTGTCCGACTGATTACGTCCTTCCATGAGATAAACTGCGATAAGAGAGGCCGCAAGTCCCTGTTCCAACCGGCTTTGGCTTTTTCCAGCGTACCATCCAGGTCCTCCGGGTAGCGATTACCCTGATAGGTGATGCGTAACGCAGTTCCACCTTTGAACACCAATTCTTGCGATTTGTTGTACAGCGAAAACAAGAGCAGATGCTGGATATTATCGCGCTCCTGTGCCTGCACGCCAATTCCCTGGCACTGAACCTGGCGTTAAATTTGTACCTGCGTGAGCATCAAACCACTCCTTGCGGGAATAGCTCGTCCTGCAGAACATTGATATACACTTGCCAGCGCCGGTTAAACTCACCGCCCATGGGTTTCTGAGGATCGAGCTTGACAGGTCCCCTGGATGCCTCAAGACCAGTCGTTGCCTGACCGAGTGATTCGAGCAAATACCCGAGTCTGGAGGAGAGACTGCTATTCTGCAATCTTTCTGCGTATTCTAACAAAACGGGCAGATCCAACAACGACTGCGCGAGCGCAGTATGCAGGGCTTTGGCAACCTCCGGTAATCCCCCGCATATTGCGGCAAGCTCAGGCTGTCGAGAATTGCCTTGGCTTCATCGTGACGAATTTTAAGTGCATCTCACGAAAGTCGATTTCCCTTTTATGACGTGTAATGGCCACGAATGTGGTTCGCGGAACCTGTTCGGTAAATCCGTGATAATGAAGAGCAGACCAAAAGGAAACATAAGCTGGCGTAACCAGGTTGCAGCCGATGAAACGAGGGTTGGAAAGAACCTTTTTGGGTGTCAGCCCAAGCAACAAGAACTTACCCTGCTCGATGCGTGCCACCAACCCGGCATGCTCCATACGGTCCAATCGGCTGCACGTTTGGAATTTGTCCAACCCGAATAAAGCCGATACAGTCCGGCTGTTGAAGGCATACAGTTCGGCCTGAATGAGAGTATGTGCTGCTGAAATTAGTGTCATCAGTTGAGACAAATTATCAACTTGTTTACATGATTTCAATAACAATAACAAACCTCCATTTGAGAACAAGCAAGTGCCTCTGCAAACTCTGGATGACTGCTGCAGCTTTTCAAATGTGGGTATGATGTTATCTGCAGTTTTACTGTGATGCACAACGGGAAATGTGATACAATGACATATAAAATATGTCATAAGACCTACTTTGTAGGTCAATACTTTCAGGATTATTAAATGCTAAAAAACCTGCTGGGCTCTGCCAACCGCGAAAGGGTGTTGATATTCATTTTTGCGCGCGGGGAAGGATATGCGCGCGACATCGCCAGTTTCTTCAAAACCGGTCTCGATCCCATTCAGAAACAACTGGATAGGTTGGAAAGTGGAGGCATCCTGGCCAGCCGGGAGGTCGGCCGCACGCGGCCTTACACTTTTAATCCCAGGTATCCTTTGCTCGGTGAGCTAAAGCAATTGCTGGACAAGACCCTTTCCTTTTATCCAAGCGATGTCAGGGAGAGGCTTGTCATGAACAGGCGCAGGCCGCGCCG
>CAYOUV010000034.1:0-33136 GCA_964407265.1 uncultured Anaerolineaceae bacterium
GTAAATCTGCCTTTACATAAGTAATTTCTGAATTGCGTGTATTCGAAATTGCTTGACAAAGTGTTAATGTAAATGTATGATTTATGAGAACTCAGGAATTCAGATTATCAGAAAGCGAGGATCCAATGTCCGAGTTTCTCCAAATCCGCAGCAACGGTCAAATCACCCTACCAGCCCAAACGCGCCGTAAAGCCAAACTTAACGATGGTGATCTTTTGGAAGTGCTTGTTGAAGAAGATGGGACCATCCGTTTGGTACCTAAATTGGTGGTGGACCGTGCACTTGCAGAGAAATACCAACTGGATGATGTGGCCTGGGCTAAGAAGCAAAAAGATAAAAAATAGATGAAGCGTATTGTTGTTTGCGATACAGGTCCCTTGCTTCATTTGAGTGAAGCTGGGGCCATTCACCTACTACAACATGCAGGTCAGATTCTTATCCCTGAAAGTGTGACAAAGGAGTATAACCAAAACACACAGGGGTGGAATCCACCACAATGGATTGAAGTTCATGAACTGGACAAGACAGCTCAAGAACGCTCAAACAAATTTATTGAATCTAACACTGTTGATGTGGGAGAAGCAGAGGCTATTGCGCTAGCGATCCAGGTCAAAGCGGATTGGTTTGCCACCGATGATGCAAAAGCCCGTCAATTAGCTGAATCCCTGGGGTTGGAATCACACGGATCAATTGGTATTTTACTTTGGAGTTTGGCTGTTGATAATATCGATGGGGAGCAAGCACGATTCTTGCTAGATGCTCTTGCAAATTCCTCACTTTGGATTTCAAATCGAGTTCTAGACGAGGCGCGTAAAGTAATAGATATGCTCACCTCAAACTGAAGAAACACCGCCGATTCATTTTTGCCATTCACTGTATTCCAATCCTTTTTAATTATCCATGCTCACGTTTTCAGCTCTAATCGCCTTAAAAAATCTGCCTTTTCAAGTATTAGATGATTGAGTTTTAAGGCTTTCGAGAATAATTCAAAATCCCTCGTATTATTTTTCTAAAGGATGAATTCCTACCATTTTCCTTAAATCAAGGAAAATAGCATTCTGCTTGACAGAGACCAGTGACTCATTCGATAATAAGGTGTTGCTAATTATGAAGGCAGGAGTCGATTATGCCATTTATTACATTGATGACAGATTTTGGTCTCAAAGACGGCAATGTTGGCGTCATGAAGGGGGTAATTTGGAGTATTGTTCCCAATGCACAGATCGCAGATTTAAGTCATACGATCCAGCCGCAGAACGTGCCCGAGGCAGCCCTGGTTTTGTTCCGTTCGGCACCGTATTTCCCGGAACACACAGTTCATATTATTGTGGTTGATCCCGGTGTCGGAACGGAACGGCGTCCGATAGCAGCAAAAATTGATCAGCAGTACTTCGTTGCGCCGGATAACGGTGTGCTGACCATGGTCCTGGAACAGGCTGAAGAGCAGGGGAAGAAGATCGCAATTGTAGATCTGGACAAGCCAATCTACTGGCTGCCGGATATCAGCCATGTCTTTCATGGCCGGGATATCTTTGCGCCGTGTGGTGCGCATCTGGCGGCTGGCGTGCCGCTGCGTGAGATGGGCACGCTCATCGACGATCCAATCCGGCTCGATTTGCCGAAACCCAAACAGACCGAGAAAGGCTGGCTTGGGGAAGTAATCCATATCGATCATTTCGGGAATGTGGCTTCGAATATCCGCCTGGAACATCTGGGCTCGCTGTTGGAGCAAAAAGACAAGGTAGTAGTTAATTTGAATGGCGTTGAAATTGCCGGCCTGGTGGAAACCTTTGGCGAGCGTCCGGTCGGCGACCTGGTTGCACTGATGGGCAGCACCGGCAACCTGATCGTCTCGGTCGTCAACGGCAGCGCCGCTGCAAAATTGGGGACCAAAGTAGGCGATCCTTTTGAGGCGATTAAGACTGCATGAATGAATCTCAGCCGCTGGTTGTAGAAAACCTTTCCTTTCGTTATCGCGACCGCGAAGAACTGGCGATCCGCGGGATCGATTTTGCGACCCGGCCCGGGGAAATCCTATTGATCGCCGGGGCAAGCGGCTGTGGCAAGACAACCTTGATCCGCTGCATCAATGGCCTGATCCCTCGCAGCTATAAAGGTCAGGTTACCGGCACGGTGAAGGTCTTCGGGGAAGAGACTGGCGGCTGGACTCTGGCCACCATTTCCCAGCGGATTGGCACCGTCCTGCAAGACCCCGAGCGGCAAATTCTGGGCACTAAAGTGATCAATGAAGTCGCGTTCGGCCTGGAAAATCTGGGGATGGCGCGCCCCGAGATTATCGAGCGGGTGGACGAGGCGCTTTCATACTTGAAAATCCCGGATTTACGCGATCGTGAAACCTTCAATCTCTCCGGTGGCGAAAAACAGAAAGTGGCGCTGGCCGGCGTGCTGGCTATGCGTCCCCGCATTTTGCTCCTGGACGAACCCCTGGCCAGCCTCGACCCGGCCAGCGCCCAGGATACGCTCGACATGGTCCGGCAGTTGGCCGATGAAGGCATGACCGTTCTGATAATAGAGCATCGGGTGGAGGACGTGTTGCGCATCAGCCCGGACCGGATCATGTTCATGACCGACGGGCAAATCCGTTACCTTGGCGATTTGGAGGGGTTAGTAAAGGTAGTGAACTACCATGAAGTCAAGCTCCCGGCAGAGATGATTATGCGGCGCGCGGTCCAGGATCCGCCTGCAGCCGAGATCAGGCCCTTACCTGGCGTACAGGCCGAAGCGGGAACCGAAGCGTTGGTTCGTTTCGAAAATGTGGGCTTTGGTTACGAAAACGGGGCTGAAGTGCTGCACGGCATCGATCTGGAGATCCGGCGCGGCGACGTGATCGCTGTCCTGGGTCCTAATGGGGCGGGAAAGACTACCTTCGTCAAACATGCAATTGGCTTATTGAAACCAACCGTGGGACAGGTGCTGGTTAACGGTCGGGATACCCGCAATTCTACAGTGGCGCAAATCGCCAGTACCCTGGGTTACGTGTTCCAGAGTCCCAGCCACATGCTCTTCGCGCAGACGGTCCATGATGAGCTGGCATTTGGTCCGACCAATTTGAAACATCCCAAGGAACAGGTTGAAAAGGAGGTGAAGGAAGCCCTGCAGACCGTGAATCTCGTTGAAAACGAGCAAGACCCTCCGCTGGCGTTATCGTTTGGCCAGCAGAAACGTGTCAGTATTGCGGCGATCCTGGCGATGCGTTCGCGCATCCTGGTAATGGACGAGCCAACCGCCGGGCAGGATTATTTCAACTACATGAATTTTATGGATTCGATCCTGCAAATGCCCGGCTTTGAAGCCATTTTGTTCATCACCCACGATGTCGACCTGGCGGTAATCTATGCCAACCGGGTGCTGCTGATCGCAGACGGCCGCCTGGTGGCAGATGGCAAGCCGGATGAAGTGTTGCAGGATTTCAACCGCTTGCGTGAATGCCGGGTAGTCCCGACTTCATTGCTGGATGCAAATGTGAAATACCTGTCGCAATCCAAACGTTTCATGCGCGCCGAAGCGCTGGCACACGTGGTGTCTCCCTAGGACACTTCTAACCCAAGCTCAGTAGAGGAGGAAAGTATGGATAAGAAACTTCAGTCAGTGATGTGGACGCTAATCGTCACCCTGGTGGTATTCCTGGCCGTGATCTACATCGGCGGGAATATGATGGGCATCGAGCGCTTACAAACCGGCGAGAACCCGGTGCTGCGCTTCGTGTTCGTGATCATCGGCCTGCTGATCGCGTTCTTCGTGTACTACTTCACGCGCGAAAACGAGATCTGGCAGGTCAATACCCGCCAGGTGGTCTGGATGGCGATCGGTGCTGCGTTGTATGCCGTCTTCTCATGGCTATTCAACGGCACGGTCTTCGTCGTGCCTTCCCTGAGCCAGGTCTCGCTGCGGCCCGCGATTGCAATCCCGATGTTTTTCGGCTACGCCTTCGGCCCGGTAGTCGGCTTCTTCACCGGCGCGGTCGGCAACATGTTCGGTGATGCGCTGACCGGCTTTGGACTGTCGCCCCAGTGGAGCATCGGCAACGGGCTGGTAGGATTCGTGGCCGGCCTGGCGTTGCTTTACAAGGATCGCAAAAAAGGCCTGGACACGGTTCTGTGGGTCAGCGGCGGCCTGGCTTTGTTGGGCGCTATCCTGTATTTTGTCAATCGCAGCATTCCCAATATGATGTTCTTCGACCCGGGAAATAACATCTTTGGTGACGCCCAGATCAGCCTCTTTGCCGGCATCTCGATTCTGGTCGGATTCGTGCTGGTGCTGATCGTGCGCTTCGCCTTCGGCCAGAACATCGATGTAGCGGCAGCTGTAACCTGGGGCATGCTGGGGAATATCCTCGGCATTGGATTTGCGGCGATCTCGGATATCTGGATCAACGGCTTCAGCCCGGCTGCAGCCGTCGTCGGCGAATTCCTGCCGGCGGCCGGTCCGAATCTGATCTTCGCCGCCATTCTGGTCCCGCTGCTGGTAGCAGCTTACGCCTCGGTCCAGCGGCAGTCTGGACGCTAATTAATTTGTCATTGCGAGACTCCTGAGCGGAGCGAAGGGGGCGAAGCAATCCCCCTGGGAATTGTGGGATTGCTTCGCCGCTCCGCTCTTTGCAAAAATAAACTGAGATTTCTATGCTGGTTGCCTGGCGCTATCGCGAACGTAAATCTTTGATCCAGTGGTTCGATCCGCGGGCCTGGATCATCTTCTATGGTTGTTTCCTGGTCTGCACGCTCTTCTTCTGGGACGTGCGCTTTCTGCTGCCGTTCTTCGTCATCGCCATCCTGGTCCTGGTGACTTCCGGCGTGAAGTGGCATGAGATACGGCGCGCTTTCCTTTTTATTGTCGGCTTTGTATTCTTTTTCGCCATCCTCACCTTTTTAACCGGACGCGGCGGTTCCGAGGTCTACCAGCAGGAGCATCTCATCCGCAGGCTGCAAGCCTCGTTCTCCATTTTCGGTTGGACGCCTGCTCTGAATGTCACGGTTGAGCGCGCCTTCTTTGCCGTGGCCCAGTTCGTGCGGGTCTTCAGCATCGCGGTGATGACCATCCTGATCCCGTACTCGCTCAACCCGGCTTTTTACGGCATCACCTTCAAGGGGATCGGACTGCCCGACAAGATCGCCTACGCCATGGATTTAACCATGCGCTTTATCCCCACCTTTGGGCGTGATTTCCAATTGACGATGGACGCCCAGCGCGCACGCGGCTACGAGCTCGAAAAGCTCAGCGGCGGTCTCATCGAGCAAGTGCGCAAATTGGGACCGATTTTCGTACCGGTCACGATCCACGCCATTATTGGCAGTGAAGACATCATCGACGCCATGGATTTACGCGCTTTTGGGATCGGTCCGCGCACCTGGTTGGAGGTCCTGACCTATGAGTTCAAGGATCGCGTCCTGATCGGTTTTGGGGTCCTGTTAATGGTCGGGTCGCTGGCGACAGTCTTCCTGGGATATGGCGCCTTCTGGGTACCGCAGGCCCTGCTGCGACTGGCCGGGGGATGAGTTGAATCGATTCTGCAAAATTACTGCTGGCTTATTATTTTTCGTTTAGACCCGTTTTGCCTGCATAAAGCTCTCCCGCCTCCATGGGAACCGCCAGACGATTTTGCTCGGGGGCGAAGAGACAGGTGGCATAGTCTGTAAAGGCACAGGGTGGATTGTAAGCCTTGTTGAAGTCCAGGTTCACATTATTACCATCACCGTCCAGTTCCGCAACCAGGTAGCGGCCGGGTGGATAGGTTTCTTTCCCGTTGCTTAAATCTGCGAACATGATAAAAAGCTCGTGCTCCTCGCTTTTGGAGGCTTCCAGGGTGAAGGTCCGATTTTTATGCTGGAAAGTGACCGAACCATCCACCGTCCCCTCGTGCAAGCTGCCGGAGATGTCGGCCATCTGGGTGGATTTGGCTGCCGGGTAAGGGTCGAAGTGGCCGGAGAGGCGGTATTTTTCCGCGATCGGATACCAGGATCGGGTTGGGAAGGACCGGCGCTGCGCGCGGCCGTTGTCCCACAGCCGGACCCCAAATTGCCCGTAGCGCTCGATCAGGATAAAAGTCAAATCCTTGAGAGCGATCTGGGTCGGGTCTCCACTGGTATCGGGCTGGAGCACCGCTTCCCGGACGGTTTCACCGTTCGCGCGAATCTCTGGAACAGCCGAGCGGAACGAAGCTGTAGATCCCTCGAGTTTGATCTCACCGATCCGCCCGGGTGCGGAATCGGGCAATCTGACCACACTCTCCGGGCTGGAGCCGACCGTGTTTACCCCCTGCTCCAGCCAGAATAAACCAGCCAGGGCCAGCCAGCTGTTTTCACGGCGGATGGCTTCGTCGGCGTTTTTACGCCAGGTTAGAATTTCTTCGACATACGAATTTCGCATAGACATCCTTGCGGCATGGCCAGCGGCCTCAGGGTATTTTTCTGGCCACACAGAAATCTGCTCCTTCGCGGCTGATGGTGAAGAGCAGTGGGGCGTTGCGAAAAATCGAGACCCGGTCCTTGTTGGTGCGGGTGGAAAACAGGATCCAGTCCCCCGGTTTCTGCACGCCGTCCTCGACGACGATTTTTGGGCTGGCGTAATAAGCAGCCAGTCCGCTCTCGCGCGGCACCTGAACGATTTGTCCCGCGGGGGCGATTTCGTTGATGCGCTGGATGGCTTCCTTGTAGCAGGTCAGCCAGTATTCGGTTTCGTACTGGCGGAAGGCGCCGCCCGTGCCTCCGATAAACGAATTGAAATACGCATATTCATAAGGGTGCAGTTCGACAATATTGATTAGTCCGGGTAGTAGCAGCAGGATGGTCAGCAGCACCCGAAAGGTTACCGGCCGGATCAGGTCGAACATCCATTGGAATCCCAGGGCAACCAGTACAAATATCAGCGGCAGCAGGAAAATGAAGTGCCGACCGTTATCGTACAGGGCTGGCTGGCGCAGCAGTACGTAGGCCACGACGATCAGCGGAGTCGCGAGTATCACAGCCAGGGCTGGCAGGTTCAGCTTTCGGCGATGCAGAACGGCGAAGACCAGGCCGGCCAGTACCAGCAGCCAGGTTGGTTCAGTCAGGGTGAGTGCCAGCATGTAAAGCAGGAAGCGGCGCGGAACTTCTCCCGCTGTCCAGACCTGACCCAGGAAGAGCACTGGGATATGGGTCGGATTGTCGGACATGAAGAACAACGTGCTGGCAAAATGCTTGATTGGCATACCCCACAAATACGGCCAGGTGGCGTAGGTCGTGAGCAGGGCGACCAGGCCGTAGGGGATGACGGCCCACCAGCGGTTTGGCCGTACCCGCACAAGCAGGTATATGACGACCAGGGTGGCTGCTAATGGGGCAATGATGCGGACCGAAGTGGCCAGACCCAGTACCATCCCGGGCAGAATCGTCCAGGCGATGATTTTGCCTGTGCCAGGCGAACCCGGTCTTTCCAGGCGGTCGACCAGCCTCAATCCCAGGTACATACTGGCCAGGAAGAAAACCGCAAAGGAGGGATCCTTGGGGTTGATGAAGGCGTGCCCCCAGATGATTGGCTGCAGGATCAGGAACAGGGTCGCTGCCGCTGCTGCCCAGCGCTCGACCCAGCGCAGGCAGAGCAGGTAGAAGAAAATGATTCCGATTTGGAAGGCCAGGAAGTTGGTCAGGTGCCAGGCTGAGGCCCGGTCGAGACCCAGAAACTCGAAGCCTCTGGCTACCGGTCCGGCGATGAGCAGGTAGGCTGGACCGCGGTTTTTGTGATCGCCCGGGCTGGGACCGTAAGCCTGCTCCAGGTCGAAATTTCCATGCAAACGTGCCGTGATCGAATAAGCATAGGGGATCGCATCGGCGTAGTCATAGAAGAGCGGCTCGTCCCAGCTGAGGCCGTAATCGCGGAAAACGACTAGTCCGCTGACGAGGCTGGTCAGCAGGATCAGGATGAATGGCAGGGTGGAAGACTTGAACATACCTTTCATGGTGTTGTCGGGAGAGGTGGTTGGCGACTTTAGCCTTTAGGGATTGTAATAAATTGTGAAATCTTTCCCGGTGTATTGAGCTTGCAAATTCCCGGTCAATTTTTCGACGTAAGCGTCGACCTTGGCCCCATACCTGGCGAGCAGCTGGTGGTTCAACTTACGCTCGAAAATGATCACAACGGCATCCTTTTCCTCAACCGCGGGGGGGACCTGGTTGTAATCAGACTTTTCGACCGCGTGCACCAGGTCGATGGCCGGCTCGCCATAGAAAAACAGGACCGCGCCCGGGTCATTCGAGACGATCGGCCGCCCGGGCGGAATGCTCTGCAGCGCCTCGGTAAAATCGGACTTCTGCCAGAAGATGCTGGTATAGCCCTCGCCAGTCTGGTGCAGGGATTGGGCATAGCCAAACGTTTGCGGCGTGTTGGCGCTCACGACCAGCAGGATGAATGCTAATGCCGGGAGGCTGGTATACCATTTTTGGCTCAGGCGTCTGAAACCGAGATAGAGCATAAAAATGCAGGACAGGATCAGGCCGATCTGGACGGGCGAATAGAGCCGTTCGTCCAGCCACGGCTTGGGAATCTCGATAAACAGGTACGAAAAAAGCAGGATGGCGATCGAGGCCAGCGTGAACCAGACCCAGGTGCTGCCGACCAGCAAGGTGGACTGGAGGGCAGGGCGCTGGGTTGACTTGCGCAGGGCCAGGAAGACCAAAATTCCGAGTGCGGCAAACAGCAGGACCAGGACGATCATCTGCAGGCGGTAATCCTCAATCGGGAAAAACGTGCTCAGTCCGAGCCAGTCCCACAAGCCCTGGACAAAGGTCAGGCGGAAGGGTGCCATGGCCTGCCAGACGTTCACGCCTCCTTCCAGGCGCCCGGGTGTGTTGCCGGGATACAGCCAGCGTAGCGATACCAGCCAGAGCAGGACTGGACCGCAGGCGATCAGAGCGTATACGACCAGTTCCTTGATCCTTTCGCCCCAGGTGTTGATTCTCCAGATAAAAATAATCATGAAGCCGGCTACCAGGAAAGCTGCGCCGCTGTAACGAGTCAGCAGGGACAGGCCTGCCAGCAGTGCGCCCAGGTAGAGCAGCGACCTTTTTCCCTTGTTAATGAACTCATACAGCAGGGAAAGGCTGAGCACACCCAGCGTCAGGTATAAGGGTTCCGAAAGGGCGGCAGTGAAATTTCGCAAAATAGCCCGATCGCTAACGATCCACAGGCCAATCCCAAGCGTTATCAGGGCCGAGGAGGTCAGCCGGAAGGTGGAGCGCAGGATGGACCAGCTGAAGATTGCGAACAGCAGCATATCCAATCCGCGCACGTATGCCAGCAGGTCTGAGTGCACGAGCACTGCCGGCGCCAGGGCGATCGAGTAGAAAGGGGGATGGACCGTCATCGGACGGAAGATTCCCGATCCGCGTGTGACGACCAGTCCACGTAATTGGCTGAAGTTGCGGGCCACATCGAAATAATCGACCGTATCGACCATGGTCCAGGGTCCGAGAACGGTGCTGTAGTAGATTGCTAAAACGCCAAATATTAGGATGGCTGTGGCAGCAAGGTAAAACAAAGGCACTCGTAAGGCCCGCAAAGTTTTCATAAGAATTGTTTTAGCCGGAAACGTCTGTTTGCCGCTACCTGGATTTGCGCCGTTTTAACATCGAAGCCTGGGCGGCAATACCGATCGCGCATAATACAACGAAGAGCAGCACGCTAAGGGTCCGGGAGGCCATCTGGAATGCTTCCAGAATCATGCCAGCTCCCAGGACAGAAGAAATGATGATCAGGGCCCAGTCGAACACAGCACTGACCAGGATTACGCCTAGAATGCCACCAAGAAGGAAAGCTGCCCAGGCAATCCACCCATGATTCAGGTTGAATTGGCCGGCCAGGGACCACAAGATGTACCCGCCGCCCAGGAAGCCTGCCAGTCCGATGGCGATGCTCTGCAGAAAGATGGCCAATAATGCGCCAACCAGGCCGACACCCAGGCCGACTACGATCCCTACCCATTCAGGTCCATTTAAAAATTGGCGGGCGAATTCCAACCCGGCAAAAAAGCCGATCCCCCCGACAAATACCCAATACAGTTTGCGACCCAGGAAGAGCAGGCCGCCCCCAAAAATGATACGTGCGAGTCCCATAGATCAGCCTCCTTTATTTTGGTTTTCGGGCACTACTGCGAACCAGGTCCCGCAGCTCAATTTGCAAGGGCTGCGGGAAGGATGACAGGATGCGCCGCATGGTGATAGCAGTCATAGGATTATCCGAGCTGTTTAACACCTGCTTGAGCAGAAAGGTTGTTTCGGTAGGTGAGGCCGTGTACAGCCCCTGGATGAGATCAGCCAGATCATTCTGGATGGTCGCCGGAGCTGCTTCAAGCACCGGTTCGACGAGTTCAAAAATGGGAGGTAAATTATCGAACTCAGGATCGGCGATCAGAGGCAGCAAGGCCTGGATGCCGTTGCTCCACAGGCGCTGGCGGGCCGGGTGAAACCACTCGCTGACCAGGGTCAGAAAGTGCTCGGGAGCATCCCTCCGCAGCCGGGATAGACTGGTGGTCAGGAGCGCGGCACGTACGTTCGGATCGCGTACCTGTTGGGTCCAGGCTGTCAGCCGAGCGAGTAAGGGTTCTTCTTTTGGCGGGATGCGTCCCAGCAGCCCGGCGGCCAGCAGGCGGGTTTCCAGGTATCCGGCATCCCACAACCGGTCTGCCAGGTCAAGGGCCTGGGATGGATATTTTTCTGCCAGTGGCCCGAGTTCGGATTCGATCTGATGCAGCACTTCCGGCGGTGTCCGGTAAGTCGGTAAGACCGACATCGGAGCGACTGCGTCGTGTTTGCGTAGCGTGCGGTTGACGTAATAATCCAACACCCCGCTCAGCGCATCGATAAAAATTTCCGGCTGATCGAAGAGATTGGCCAGTTGCGCGGATTGTTTTTTGAGGCGGGCAAGGTCGATGGCGGGCATCGCTACCCATTATACGGCATGGGCTTGATTCTGGCCGCGATCTCGCTCTCGAGCAATTTAACCTGGGAGGCGACCTGGGCGATGAGCGACTCGCGCGGGATAATTGTCCGCTCGGGTATGTGGCGCAGCTTGAATTCGATCCCTCCTTGCGCCAGCGCGCGTTCGCTGACCGTCAGCCGGATCGGGATGCCGATCAGGTCGGCGTCGTTGAATTTGACCCCGGGCGATTCCGGGCGGTCATCGTACAGGACTTCGAAACCGGCTTCCAGCAAATCGGGATACAGCCTTTCCGCCGTTTCTTCCGCCCCCTTTAAAACAACCAGATGCACCTGGAAGGGCGCAACCGTGATAGGCCAGATCAGGCCGTGCTGGTCGTGGTATTCCTCGGCCACACAGGCCAGCAATCGACCAACGCCGATGCCATAGGAACCCATGATGACCGGCTGGGCTTTGCCATCCTGATCGAGGAAGGTAGCGCCCAATGCCTGGCTGTAGCGCGTGCCCAGTTGAAAGATGTTGCCAAGCTCTACGCCGCGCGAAGTTTTCATGGGGGAGCCGCATTCGGGGCAGGGATGACCCTCGTTTGCGGCAGCAATGTCGGCCACAATTGCGGCCTGGTAATCGCGTTCGTAGTTGACATTGCGCAGGTGATAATCGACTTCGTTGGCGCCTGCGACCAGATTGGGTGAACTGACGACCGCCTCATCCACGACGACAGTGACGTCTTTCAGCCCGAGCGGCGAAGCAAAGCCGGGCACGGTGCCGGCAGCTCGGATTTCATCGTCGCTTGCCGGGCGCAAGCTGCGAGCCTGGAGCGCGTTGACCAGCTTGGTCTCATTCAGGTCCATATCGCCGCGCAGTACTGCAAAGATAAACTGCTCTTGATAATCCTGCTCAGCGGGCATTTCAGCCATCAACAGCAGTGCCTTGGCGGTCTTGGAGCTGGGGATTTTCAGGAATTCGGCCAAAGCTTCGATGGTGTGCGCGCCGGGGGTGTGGACCTTTTCGATGGGCCGGGGCTTTTCGGATGGATTGGCCGCTTTGCGAAAACGCGCCACCTGACGGTTGGCGGTATAGCTGCATTTTTCACAAATCAACAATGTATCTTCGCCGATGGGGGTTAGGTACATGAATTCGTGGGCCAGTTTGCCGCCCATCATGCCGGTGTCAGATTTGACTGCGATCACATCCAGCCCGCAGCGCTGGAAAATGTTGAAGTAAGCCTGGTAGTGAGCCCGGTATTGCCGGTCGAGACCTTTCCAGTCGGCATCCAGGCTGTAGCTGTCCTTCATCGTAAACTCGCGCACGCGGATCAGGCCGGCGCGCGGACGCGGGTCGTCGCGCCACTTGGTCTGGATGTGGTAGATCAGGCGCGGCAATTGTTTGTAAGATTGGATTTCGTGCCGCACCAGGTCGGTCACAACTTCCTCGTGGGTCATGGCCAAAACCATATCGCGTTCGTTCTTGTCCTTGAAGCGGCCCATTTCCGAACCGATTTGCTGCCAGCGTCCGGTTTCCTTCCAGATTTCAGCCGGATGGACGACTGGCATCGTGATCTCCTGACCGCCGATGGCGTCCATCTCTGCGCGCAGGAGGTTCTCGATCTTGGTCATTGAGCGGCGTGCCAAATGCAGATAACTGAAGATGCCGGCGCCCAGTTGACGGATGAATCCCGCTCGTACCAGCAGTTGGTGGCTGGGAATCTCTGCCTCGGCCGGTGCTTCCCGCAGGGTCTGACCAAAAAGTTGTGACATTCGCATAACCGGTACTCCCCGATAGAACCGGGGCGGTTTTCGAAAACCGCCCCTTGAAAATCAACGCAGGTTAATAGGCGCGGGCGAAGTAGACCTTCTTTTCAGCCTGCTCACCACAGACGATGCACTGACCCTCGCCGTCGGGCTGGTCGAAGGGGATGACGCGCGTGGTGGCTTTGGTGTCTTCCTTGACTTTGGCCTCGCATTCCTTCGATCCGCACCACCAGGAAAATGCCCAGCCATCGGTCACCACCTGCTTGAATTCCTCGTAATCTTTGGGGTCATGGATATTGCTGTCGCGGAATTCGGTGGCCCGCTTGAGCAGGGCATCCTGAATCTCGGACAGGAGTTGGCTGACGGCCTGCGCGAGCCCCGCCTGCGGGACGAAGGTTTTGCCCTCGCGCCCCGGAATATCGCGTCTGGCCAGTGCCACCGATCCCTTCTCGACATCCCTGGGCCCGACCTCGATCCGCAGCGGCACGCCGCGCATTTCCCAGTCGTTGTATTTAAATCCCGGCGTGACTTCTTCGCGATCGTCCAATTTGATGCGTATCCCGGCGGACTTGAGTTCGGTGAAGACTTTGTCAGCCACCTGCATGACGTTTTGCTTATCTTCGTCGGTCTTGAAAATAGGCACGATGACGGCCTGGATCGGCGCCAGCTTGGGCGGCATGACCAGACCCTGATCGTCGCCGTGGACCATGATCATCGCGCCGATCATGCGCGTGGAGAGTCCCCAGGAGGTGGTATGGCAGTATTGCAGCGTATTATTCTGGTCGAGATACTGGATTTCGAAGGCCTTGGCGAAGTTTTGGCCGAAAAAGTGCGAGGTGCCGGCCTGAAGAGCCCGTTTATCGCCCATCATGGCCTCGATGCTGGTCGACATCTGCGCGCCGGCGAATTTCTCGGTCTCGGATTTGACACCCTTGATAACCGGGATGGCCACATCGTTGATGGCAAAGTCGGCGTACACGTCCAGCATGCGGTAAGTCTCTTCCAGGGCTTCCTCCGAGGAGACGTGGGCGGTATGACCTTCCTGCCAGTAGAATTCGGCCGTGCGCAGGAAGAGCTTGGTACGCAGTTCCCAACGCAGCACGCTGCCCCACTGGTTGATCAGTACAGGCAAATCGCGCCAGGACTTGATCCATTTGGAATACATGTAGCCGATGATGGTCTCAGAAGTCGGCCGCACCGCCAGGGGTTCTTCCAGTTTCTCGCCGCCGCCGTGCGTGACCACCGCCAGTTCGGGTGAGAAACCTTCCACGTGTTCCTTTTCCTTTTCAAAGAACGAGAGCGGGATCAGGGTCGGGAAGGCGGCGTTGACGTGTCCGGTCTCTTTGAAACGCCGGTCCAAACCGGCCTGCATGTTTTCCCATAGCGTCCAGCCATAGGGACGCACGACCATGCAGCCGCGTACAGGCGCATAATCAGCTAATTCAGCTTTCAGCACGAGCTGGTTGTACCACTCGGCAAAGTTTTCACTTCGGGAAGGGAGTTTGTCTTCTGCCATTGTCTCCTCAGTCTTTGTTATTTTTGATTTTCTCAACGGCAGCTTGCACGTCTGGAGCGAATTGCAGCAATTCCCGTTGATTCTCATGGAAGTAATCGCCCAGGGAGTGATATGCCTGATCGAAGACGGACTGCCAGCCTTCTCCGATCAGGATCAGCGGCCTCCGGGGCAAGGTCTTGATGATCATCAAGTTCCAGGTCAGAGAGATTTCGGTCAGGGTGCCGGGGCCACCGGGCAGGGCCAGGGCAGCCTCGCAGCCCTCGATCAGAGCCTGCAGGCGTTCGATCAGCGTATTTTTGCGCCATTCTTCCTGGACCCAATTATTTGGCCTCACAGTGCGCCAGTGTTCGATATCTTCGCAGGTCACGCCGATGACGTGTCCGCCCGCTTCGGCTGCACCGCGGCTGACGGCTTCCATTGTGCCGATGTAGCCGCCGGTCAGCACAGTATGTCCGTGCTCGGCCAGCAAACGGCCCAGCTGTTGTGCTTCCTGATAAGCTTTCTCACCGGGTTCGGGTTTTGAGCCGCCAAAGACAGTCACATTCATGCTTAGCTATCCCATTCTCTTTTTGCGTTGATTTCCAATTTATCCAAAATGGCCTGTTCTAGATCAATATCGGAGACAGAGGCCAATTGTAATAAGTATAAGGCCACATCGGCCAGTTCGCTGCCTAGATCACCCTTATTGCTCGTCTGTTCATGCCATTGGAAGTGTTCCAGGATCTCGGCTGCTTCCAATGCCAGCGAAATGGCCAGATTCTTCGGCGTCTGCGGACGTTTGCTATCGGCCTCATACCAGCCTTTCGCACTGACAAAAGCGTTCATTTTTGCGGTAAGTTGTTGAATATCCATCAGGTCCTATTTTACAAACAAAAACGGCTCACCAGGTCTGGGAGCCGTTAGTGGCGTGACGAACCGAACCTATCCAGACCTGGCGGCAAGTGGCATGCTAGGGGACGGGACCGGGGTGGTTAACATGGCGTGATTATAACTGAAACTGGCAAATCTGCAACCGGGGTTTGTCGGTTACAATATTTGTGAAATGAAGCTCATCCTGACCCACGAACAGGCGGATTTCGATGCCCTGGCATCTTCCTACGGGGCACATTTGCTGGATGAAAGCGCGCTGCCGGTCATGCCGCGCCGATTAAATCGCAATGTGCGCGCTTTTGTGACCCTTTATGGAGCCGAGTTCCCTTTTGTGGACCAGCGCGACCTGCCGCAAGAGACGGTCGAAGCGGTCACGCTGGTGGATACGCAGTCCCTGGTGACGATCAAGGGGATGGGGAAGAAGACCGCGATTCGTGTCCTGGATCACCACCCGCGTCGGAGCGATCTACCGGAAAACTGGCAGGTCAGCCTCCTGGAGATCGGTGCAACGACCACCTTGCTGGTCGAGTCCCTGCAGGAGCACAATGGACATTTAGGTGTCATCCAATCCACGCTGCTGCTCTTGGGGATCTACGAAGATACCGGCTCTTTGAGTTACGGCAGCACCACGCCGCGTGACGTGCGGGCTGCGGCTTATTTACTGGAGCAGGGCGCCAGCCTGAAGATTGCCGGGGATTTTCTCAATCCGCCGCTTTCATCTGACCAGCGCGAGGTATACGATCGTTTAATCGCTAATGCTCAGACCCATGATATCAATGGTCATACCGTGATCCTGGCCTGCGGCGATGCGCGCAATTTGGACGAAGAGATATCTTCCCTGGCACATAAAATTCGCGACCTGTTGGACCCCGATGCGCTATTTGTGTTGGTTTCAACGGTCGAGGGGATTCGTATCGTCGCGCGCTCGACCACCGATGAGATCGATGTGGCGGCGATCACCGCCCAGTTCGGCGGCGGGGGGCACGACCGGGCAGCGGCTGCTTTAATTCGTGTGTCAAGCGAGCAGACCCGCCCCGTGGTCCTTGAAGAAACCTGCCGCTCCTTGCTCGAAGTGCTGCCGCGCTTCATTGAGCCGTCGGTCACTGTGGCGCAGATTATGTCCCGTGGACCGCAGGTACTTGCACCGGAGACGCCCGTCCAAAAAGCGGCCAAGCTGATGCAGCGTTTCGGGTATGAAGGCTATCCGGTGGTGCGGGATGGCAAAGTTATCGGCTTGCTGACCCGCCGCGCTGTCGATCGGGCGACCACGCATAAGCTCAATCTGACGGCTGCCAGTTTGATGGAGGCGGGCGAGGTGACGGTCCACCCCGGCGATTCGCTGCAGGTCCTGCAGACCCGCATGACTGATAGCGGCTGGGGGCAGATCCCGGTAGCGGATCCGGAAAGTGGGCAGGTGATCGGCATCGTTACGCGCACGGATTTGCTCAATACGCTGGCGCCGCCGGAAACCCGCCGTGCAGAGCAAAACCTGGCCGCTCTCCTGGATCAGGCGCTGCCCGAGGCGCGTCTGGAATTAATCCGCCGGGTGGCTGAGGCGGCCTCGGCACAATCCATGGCGCTCTACGTCGTTGGTGGTTTTGTGCGCGACTTGCTGCTCCAGCGCCCCAGCCTGGATTTTGATATCGTGGTCGAGGGTGATGCAATTGCGCTGGCGAAAGCTCTTTCCAAAAAATATGCTGGGCGGGTTACCAGCCACAACCGCTTTGGAACAGCCAAATGGTTCTTGCAGGGCTCCAAATTATCCGACCCAAAAGAGATACCGTCGTTCCTGGATCTGATTTCGGCCCGGACGGAATTTTACGAACGGCCTACCGCGCTGCCCACAGTTGAACGCGGCAGCATCAAGCTGGACCTGCACCGCCGCGATTTCAGCATCAATACACTGGCAATTCGTTTGGATGGCCATCACTACGGCGAGCTGTACGATTACTGGGGCGGGATGAACGACCTGGAGCGCGGACTGGTACGCGTGCTGCACTCGCTCTCATTCGTCGATGATCCCACCCGCATGCTGCGGGCTGTCAGGTTCGAGCAGCGTTTCGACTTCCACATCGAAAACCGGACCCTGCAGCTGATAGACGAAGCCCGCTCCTTGCTTGAGAAACTCTCCAGCGAGCGCATCCACCACGAACTGGACTTGATCCTGGATGAGCCGCGCGCAGTCGCCATGTTGGCTCGCCTGGAAGACCTGGGTTTACTGCGCGCCATCCATTCTGATTTACCCTGGGACCCTGCGATTCAAAAGCGACTGGCGCAGGGGCTGGAAGTTGACGTACCGGCTGAGTTCGGACCTATCTCGGACTTGAGCGGACCTCCCCTGCGACGCGTGCTGGGCTATCTCCTGTGGTGGCTCTCGTTGAAACCGCCCGCCTTGAAAAGCATCTGCAGGCGACTGCGGATATCTGCGTCGATGACCAAAATCCTGGCATCGGCTGCGGCGCTGTGGGTCGACCTGCCCGGTTTGCGGGAGGCCAGGCCCAGTACCTGGGTCAGCCGTCTGGAAGATGTGCCGCCGGTCGTGGTCTATGCCGCTTACCTGGCTGTGAGCGATGCTAAATTGCGCCAGTCTTTGAACGCTTATCTATCCAAATGGCGCCTGGTCAAGCCGGGCGTCGATGGCCACGATCTGCAAACGCGCGGGCTGAAGCCGGGTCCGCGCTATCAGGAGATTCTCTGGCGCCTGCGCCAGGCCTGGTTGGATGGAGAGATTTTCACTGTGGAAGAAGAAGGGGAATTGCTGGACCGCTTGATCAAATAAAAATATTCCATAACTTGACACATTATGGAAGACCTCCCTGATTTAGGGAGGTCATTTTCGTTATTTGCCAAGGCTGGCTTGCAGACCTGTTATTAGTTCCTGCTTTTGCTGATTGGTCAAGCGCGATCCGGGATGTGCGATCCAGTATTGGATCGGGGGCATTTCACCACTCTGAATAGCTTCGGCTAATTCATTCATTTCTGCCGGGTGATTATTCCAGTCGGAGAAGTTAAAGTGCCGGCGGCCAGAGACCACATCGTTGTAGATCAGCCAGGAAGCCGGGGCGATATTGCTGTACCAGGGCCATTCGGTCTCATTGCTGTGGCACTGGAAGCAGTGCTCCTTGGCAAGCTGGCGAGTCTGCGGACTGTCCCAGTTGGGTTCCGTGATTACGGGCGGATTGGTATGATCCTTGCCGAAAGGGAGAAACTGGATCAGTATGAATAGAGCCAGTCCGCCCAGCAGGATGAATAACAGAGTCTTCTTCATGTGCCTCCTTACGTTGTCGGGAATTATGCCGGACGCAAATTTAGCCGTCCCATGTTGTGAATTGTATCACTAGCTAATTCCAATGAAGGAGCGCATGGTTGTTTTTCCCATTTGGAGGCTTTGGCAATGCCAAGATCATCCCAAGGCTGGCGCAGGCCAGGTACATCCCTGGACAAAGGGCGCCGAGACTGACCAGGAAGTTTTTTGGTTTGTCCATCCGTTGTTAGCGGTAGTGCCGTTTGAGTTCCGAAGCATACCGTTGACCGACACGCTCCCGATTTTCACGCAGCCAGTCTTCCAGGCGTGTTTCGCAGCGCGCTGGTTCAGACGAGACCAACAGTCCTGCCATCAGGCCGTCCACTTCTTCAGGTGTCAGCAGCACGTCGCCGACAAACAGGCTCAGGAAGCGTGCCGCTGACAGGGCCAATTTCGGGGGCACATGTACCAGCCGTCGGCTGTGACCGATCGTTTCCCCAATCAGGCCTACCATCTGCCCGAAGCTGAAAATATCCGGTCCGACGGCATCCATCACTATGTTTTCCTGCCGGTAGACTGCCTCAACCGCTAAGGCTGCCAGGTCGTCCACGAAGACCGGCTGCAGCCGGTAGCTGCCATCACCGGGGACGGCAAAGATGGGGAAGCGCCGCAGCAGGTAGGCAATGTTGTTGATCAAAATGTCCTCGGCCCCGAACAGGACAGTCGGACGCAGGATGGCATAGGACAGGCCCGACTCTTGTACGAAAGCCTCGTTCGTCGCCTTGCCCCAGAAGTAGGGCAGGGGCGAATCGAGCGCTGGATTGGTGATGCTGATGTGCACAATGCGCCGCACCCCGGCCGCGACGGCGGCGCGCACTAATATTCCGGTATTCTCGACTGCACCCGGCTGGGTGTTGAGGCCCCAGTCGAAGCGCACCCAATAGGTATTGACCAGCACCTCCACCCCACGCAAACTCTCCGTCAGACTCTGAAGGTCAAATTCCAGCGGAAAGGCTTTGACGCCTCCATTAAACGGATCCGAACGATCTGGATGACCGGTCAGGGTGATGACTTCTTCACCGCGTTTGAGCAGGCGGCGGGCGATGTACTTTCCCGAATACGAAAAGGCTCCCGTGACGGCAATTTTCATTTCAACACTCCTAAGATTTTTTCGATGGTGGTGATGCCCAGGCTCTCGAGGCGGCTGACAGCCCGGACCAGGCGGTCAAGGGCGTCAAAGAAGGCTTGCAGCGCTTGCACGCGCTCCTGCATGAAAGCCCATTCCCGCGGATCGTCGTCGGGGCCCGGGCCGGATTCCAGTTTCTCGAGCGTCGCTTGTACCGAACGGACGGCGTTGTCGAATTCGGTGTTCTGGCGCTCTTTCAGGATGCCGCGGATCGCCTGGTAGAAGTCGGTTTCGGCTTCGTAATAATCCTTGCGATCACCCAGGCGGGTGGAGCGGCGCACGAGACCCAGGCGAGCCAGCGCGCGTACGTTGGTGCTGATGGCTCCCTTGGTCAGCCCGGTCTCTTCGACCAGGGTATCCAGGGAGAGCGCCTCGGGAGAGGTGTACAGCACGGCAAAGATGGCGCCCATACCTTTCGGGAAACCCCAAAAATGGCTGATCTGACTTAAGCCTTGGCCGAATTCTTGTTTCAGTTGTGAGAGTTGTTGGGTCATGAGATTCTCTTTTAGAATGTTTAGTAAGTACTAAACAAAGTATATGTTAATGCTTGAGATATGTCAAGAGACATTCCCGCCATTCGGATTGTATGGGGTCTGAATTCGAGGAGTTATTTGAGCTTTTGGTATAACTCGGCGCCGTGGAAGCCGTTTTTGATCAAATCGCTGGCAAGTTTCTGGGTGAAATGCAGCCAGCTCTCCTGGCCGTCACTCTGATAAATGATGGTCACATATCCCGCTTGCGGACCGGGAGTCTTGTCAGTGGGAAAGCGGTTTTCCAAAATTGTTACGACTTGTTCGATCAGCTTTCCCAGGTTTTCTTCATCCGTTAGATCGCTGATTTGGAGCGTGATTGTATAATCAGTCTCCATCTCCGTGAAATAGGCTACGTTCCCTTGCGCATCGATACAGTTTTCACCATAGGCCTGGGCATAGGCCGTGGCTTCCGGCTGGACGGTTTGCTTGATGGCAGCCTCCACTTCCTTCGAGAGATCCGGCAGGTCCTGGTAGGCCCAAACGAAGGCACATTGCGGTTGAGGAATCGGCGTGTCGGTGGGCTTTACAGGTGTTGGTGTGGGCGTGGGCGTGCCAATCGCCAGCTCTTGCAGTGGCGCGCAGGCCACGAGGAAGATGATCAAAACCAGCAGGAATTTTTTCATGAGGTTGCACTCATCTTAAATTTTACCCTGTTCTTGACGAATTTTATTACTCACCTTACATTAGTGATGATTATCACTTGGCCTACTCTCAGAATAAGGATATAAATAGTCGCAATCAGACTGAGGTGCCTATGAAGTTACTGGAAGTTCAACCAGGCGAGCAGGTAAAAGTAACCGGCTTTGAGGGTGGCAAGGGCTTGCAGGCTAAGTTGACCCAGCATGGGATTTACCCTGGCGATTGCCTGCGCCTGCTTCGCAAAGCCCCTTTGGGCGGACCGCTGTTGGTCGAAGTCAACCAGCGTGAACTGGCGCTGGGACGCGGGGTGGCGGCAAGAATCATTGTGGAGGTCATACCGTGCGAGTCGCTTTGATTGGTCAGCCCAATTGCGGTAAGAGTACGCTTTTCAATCAAGTTGCTGGCTACAAGGCTGAAACCGGGAATTTTTCCGGCACGACGGTGACATTTACCGAAAGCAAAGTCCGCGTGGGGGGACAGATAGTCGAGGTTGTCGATCTACCCGGCACGTACGCCCTGGAAGGAACCAATCCGGCTGAACGCGAATCCGCATTGTACCTCGGATCAAAGCATGTGGACGTGATCGTCAACGTGCTCGATGCAACCCATCTGGCCCAGGGCCTCGAACTCAGCCTGGAGTTGCTCTCTTTAAAAAAGCCGCTGGTGATTGCGATGAACATGATGGACGAGGCCACCCGGCTTGGCTTACACATTGACGGTCTGGCGCTGTCGGCTGCGATGGGTGTACCGGTCCTGCCGTTGGTGGCCAGCAAGGGACGCGGGGTAAAGAATTTATTTCTGGCAACACTGGAAGCTGTCCGTCAACCCCCTGACACGAAAAAGCGCCTGGAGATTGGCTGCGACAGTCTTGGGCGTCACGCCCAGGCGCTGGAATTAATGGAGCGATTTACACGGCGCGGCGAGAGCCGGGTATCCCTGCGTGACCGGCTGGATGATGTCCTGCTGCACTCGGTCTGGGGTTATTTGATTTTGCTCTTGGTTTTGCTGGCCTTCTTTGAAGCGGTTTACGGTATCGGTCAACTCACTGAACCACCGCTGCTGGTCCTCTTCGATGCGATTACGCGATGGGTGGTTTCGAACACTGGCGGAAGGGCGTTTCTGGGTCAACTGGTCTTGGGTGTCATGCAGGGCATTTCTGCCGGGGTGGCAATTGTCTTACCGTATTTGCTTCCGTTTTTATTCGGGTTGGGTATTTTGGAGGACGTCGGTTATCTGCCGCGTGTGGCTTTCCTGATGGATGCCCTGATGCACCGCATGGGGCTGCATGGGAAAGCCATTGTTCCCTTCATCCTGGGTTATGGCTGCAATGTCCCGGCTGTGATGGCCACGCGGACCCTGGAAGACCAGCGCGAGCGCTATCTGGCGGCTGCCCTGGCGACGCTGGTCCCGTGTGCGGCGCGCTTGGCAGTCGTTTTCGGATTGGTGGCTTTTTATCTGGGGCCGCTGGCTGCCTTTGGGTTGTACGTCTTCAACCTGTTCGTGATCGCGTTGACAGGCCGAATTCTGACTGGCTTGATGCCGGAAGACACTCCCGGCTTGATCTTGGAGATGCCGACCTACCGTATCCCGACCTTTCGCAATGTGCTTGGCAAAGCCTGGTTCCGGGTGCGAGAATTTGTGGTCGAAGCCTGGCCGGTCCTGATCGCCGGAAGTGCCGTGCTGGCAATCCTGAATTTCTTCAATGCCGAGACCTTTTTTAACTGGTCCCTGCGCCCGTTGACCTGGGCGCTGGGACTGCCGTCCCAGGTTGGCGTACCCCTGATCTTCGGCATCCTGCGCAAGGAACTATCGCTGGTCATGCTGGGTCAGGCGCTGGGTACGGTCGACTTTGCCTCGGTCCTGACCACTACCCAGATGTTGACCTATACGGTCTTTGTCATGTTCTACATCCCCTGTCTGGCGACCTTGAGCGTCTTGCGCCGCGAATTGGGTACGCGGGCCATGCTGGCTATCACCGCTCTAACGGTTGTGGTGGCGCTGGTTGCGGCGCTGGTAGTGCGTGGGGTGGCGGTATTTTTTCTTTAATACGATAAAAGCCCAGGCAAAACCTGGGCTTTCAGGCTTTCAACAACGCAGAAAACAATCAGACGCCAGTGCAATATGCCAGGCCGACCGTTCCGGGCCCGGTGTGCGTCCCGATCGCGGGGCTGACCGTAGACAGGATCGATTCGACCGCGTTCAATTGTGTGGCGGCATCCTTGAGAACCGCCTTTGCATTTTCTTCCGCATTGGCGTGCAAAGTTGCCAATCGGATGTTCGATTTTCCAGCGCATTTTTCCGCAACCAATTCAATTATTTTTTCATAAGCCTTTTTCGAGGTTCGGACGCGGTCGGCGGAATCAACTTTGCCGTCCTTGATGGTCAGGATTGGTTTCAGATTCAGCGCAGATCCGAGATATCTCTGAGCGCCTCCGATGCGTCCACCACGATGCAAGAATTCAAGCGTTTCCACCGCAAAAAATACGCCTGTGTCCGGACGGACTGCCTCCGCCAGCTTCTGGCAATCCGCAAGCGAGGCACCATCGGCGGCGGCGCGGGCCAGGGCAAGAGCCTGGAAGCCCAATGCCATGCCGGTGTTTTCGCTATCGAATAAAACGATCTTATCTTTAGCAGAGCTGAGTTCCTCCCGGGCCTGCCTTGCGGAGTCAAGCGTGCCGGAGAGTTTCTCGGAAATAAAAACCCCCATGACGTCATATCCCTGCTCGAGCAGGCTGGTAAAGGCCTTGTGCATGTCCGCGGGTGTGGCTTGCGAGGTGGATGGCATGACTTTGGCTTTTTTCAGGCGCGTGTAGAATTCTGCGGGCTTGATCGTGACCCCATCGGAAAATGTTTCCCCTCCCCAAATAACCGATAAAGGCACGACGGTGATATTCAGCTTCTTACACAAGTCTTCCGGAATGTAGGCAGTGCTGTCTGTGACAATGGCAGTCTTAGACATTATTCCTCCTTAGCGAGAGTTTGATTCTATAACCCCCCAATCCCTGTTTGGGTTTCAAACTCATCCAATCAAAGCTGTCCCCAATACTAAAATATCTGACAGGATCTTTTTATTTCAGCAATTCTGCCACAGCACTGGCCATCAAGGCTGCCGCACGCGGCAGGGCGGCTTCATCGAAGTCAAATTTGGGATGGTGATGCGCGTAGTCAAGATGGCGCTCCGGATCCGCTGAACCGACGAAGAAAAAGCATCCGGGGACTTTCTCTAGCAGCGTGGCCATGTCCTCGGCGCCCATGGTTACATAGCCGCCAGTTTCCAGAGCGCTTTCGGGCAGCACCCGGCGGGCAACCTCTTGCACGCGGGTCGCAGTCTGCGGGTCGTTGATCAGGGCTGGGTCCAGGCGCGTAAGTTGAATCTCGGCCTGGCAACCCATCGCGAGGGCCACGCCATTCACAATCTCCTTGAAGCGTCGCAAAACCTTCTCGCGCACCTCCAGGTCGAAGGTGCGGATGGTGCCTTGCATCTCGACCTCCTGCGGGATGACGTTGAAGGCCTCGCCACCGTGGACCATGGTCACGCTGACCACCGCCGCCTTGAGCGGCGCCACGTTGCGCGAGGTGATGCTTTGCAGGGCAGTGATGATTTGGGCTGAGGTCAAGACCGGATCGATGGTAGTGTGTGGAGCAGCACCGTGCCCGCCCTTGCCGGTGATCTTGAGTTTGAACTCCTCCGCCCCGGCCATAAAGGGACCCCCGGCTACGCCCAGCCACCCGAGCGGTTTTTCGTTCCACAGGTGCAATCCCAGCGCCAGATCCGGTTTGGGATTCTCCAGGACACCCTCGCGGATCATCATCTCGGCCCCGCCGACTTCTTCACCGCACAAGCCCTCTTCAGCGGGCTGAAAAACCAGCTTGACCGTCCCGGCCAGTTCATCGCGGTGGGCGTTGAGCATTTTCGCCACCGTCAGGCCGATGGCGGTGTGCCCGTCATGGCCGCAGGCGTGCATCACGCCCTGGTTCTGCGAGGCGTATGCAGCTCCGGTTTGCTCGATGATCGGCAGCGCGTCCATGTCGAAGCGTGCCAGCACCACTGGGCCTGGCTTGCTGCCTTCGATCAAAGCCACTACACCGGTCTTGGCCACGCCGCTGGTGACCTCCAGGCCGAGTTCGGTCAGTTCCTTGGCGACGATCCCGGCTGTACGAATCTCGTGAAAGCCCAATTCGGGATGGGTATGAAAGTCACGCCGCATGGATTGCGTGTATTCAAATAGATCTTGCGCTTCCTCAAGATAATCGGTCACAGGTTGCCTTCCTGAGCTCTAGCTGTATTTGATAACGCGGAATTTTTCTTCATAGCGCGGGTCCTCGTCTGTGCTGTCCTCGCTGTGGCGGGAGCGCATGCGCTGCTCGAACTTCTCCGGGTCGCCGATCTGGCTCTTATGCTCTTTGAGCGCGCGCAGCTTGACATCCCAGGTATCGCTGACGTCCAGGGTGACATTCGGCTGACTGGTCAGGGAGACCCAGATCTCGGCCGGCATGTGCGGTTCAAATCCCTCTGCCAGCAGTTCGGGAAAGAACAGGTCGTTGCCAGCCGCCGGGAAGACCGCGTCCAGCACCACTTGCCCGGCAGCGCGATGGTCCGGGTGGTTGAGACCGTAAGAAGCAAACAGGTTTTGCGGGTCGCAGGTGACCAGCACATCCGGCTTGAACTTGCGGATCTGGCGGGTTACCTCACGCCGCAAGTTGATATCCGGGACCAGGGTGCCATCTTCGCGGTCTAAAAAGTTAACTGCTTCGACACCCAGCGCGGCAGCAGCAGCCTGCTCTTCTGTGTGCCGCAAGGCGCACAACTCGTCGCCGGGAATGTCGCGATTGTTATCATTGCGGCCTTTATCACCGCAGGTCAGCAGACAGTAGCTGATATGATGCCCATCGCGCGCCCAGCGGGCCAGCGTCGCACCACAAAAAAATTCCGGGTCATCTGGATGGGCCAGGATGACCAGGATTTTTTGTGAGGTTTCCCATGTGCCGGGAGCCGGCTGGACTTCGGTGACTTCCTGGCTCATTCAGCCTTCTCCGAATCGGTTTTCCCGCAGTCGCATTCGCCGTTCTCATGCTTGTCGCACGGCGCTTCAGCCTTACGGCGCAGGGCTTCCAATTCATCCCAGGGTTCGATTTCGTCGCGCGGGAAGGTGTGAACGCTGCGGTTCTTCTCGTCCGAATCGATCAGCACCGTGACCATGCTGCTCATAGGTGCTACGTCCAGCACCTTACCTTCGCCCATTGGCGTGACGACGCGCTTGTTGCGTTTGGGCAGCGCTTTACGGGCGGTGACATATTGCTCATATTCGTAGATCAGGCAGCAGCGCAGGCGTCCGCACATACCGGTGATCTCAGACGGGGTGAGCGAGATGCCCTGTTCCTTGGCCATCTTGATCGAGATCGGACTGAATTCGGTCAGGAATTTTGAGCAGCAGCGCGTTTCCAGTCCACAGGCTCCCATACCACCGATGATCTTAGCTACATCCCGCGGACCGATCTGGCGCATTTCGACTTGCGATTTTGAATATTGGCGCTGCATATCGCGGCGCAGGGATTTGAGATCGACTTTATCATCAGTCTCGCTGCTGTAAAGGAAAGTCAGGCGCGAGCCGTTGTAGTTGAATTCAGCCGCCACGACCTTGATCGTGCTCATCAAGCCCAGTTCGGAGGCGCGTGCACGACAGTTGATCATGGCCTCGGTCTGTTTGGCTTCCCAGGTCTGCTTGAGCAGCAAGTCGCGCGGGGTTGCGCGGCGTTCGGCTTTACGCCATCCGCTGTCTGGCTTGGAAGGAGCGGGTTGCATGATTTGCATCACCTCGCCGAGGTGCGTACCACGCGAAGTATCCACAATAACCCGATCGCCCACCTGGACGTCGGGAATGGTACTGCTGTCGAAGTGATAAACTTTGCCAATTTTACTAAAACGGACACCGATAATTTGTGGTTGCATGGTCTGAATTATACCGTAAGCTTGAAAAGTCGTCTCAAAGCAAATCAGGGCAGGTTCCTTGGGAGATCCCGCCCTGATTTGAAGTGCCTATTTTAATCGACGATATTGATTGAGGGGCTATCCCCACTGCTCAAGGCGGCCACACTGACACGGGCGGCCACAGCCTGGGCTATTTCCTGCAGGGCCAGGGCCGCATCCGACTCGGGGTCGGAGATGATGATCGGCTTGCCGCTGTCGCCGCCCACGCGCACTTCGGGGTTCATTGGAACGGCTCCCAGGAAGGGGACGTTGTAATTGCTGGCCAGCTTCTCGCCGCCACCCTGGCCGAAGACGTCCATTTTTGTACCGTCCGGCAGGGTCAGGTAAGACATGTTTTCGATTACACCCAGGATGGGCACTTCGAGCTGGGCGAACATTTGCAGTCCGCGGCTGGCGTCTTCAAGAGAGACATTTTGCGGCAGTGTCACGATCACCACTCCACTCAGCGGCAGGGCTTGCGCCAGCGAGAGCGGCGCATCACCGGTGCCCGGGGGCAGGTCGATGATCAGGTAGTCCAGTTCGCCCCATTCCACGTCTGACAGAAATTGGCGGATGGCCGAGTTGAGCATCGGTCCGCGCCAGATCAGCGGTTGTCCCGGCTTGACCAGAAAGCCCATCGACATCATCTTGACGTTGTAGGCTTCGGCCGGAATGAGCTTGTCTTCTTTGGGATTGGGCATGCGTTCGACGCCCATCATGGTCGGGATGTTGGGACCGTAGATGTCGGCGTCCATCAGACCGACGCGGGCGCCGCTCTGTGCCAGGGCCACCGCCAGGTTGACAGCGATGGTACTCTTGCCGACGCCGCCCTTACCGGAGGCGACTGCGATGGCATTACGAATCGGCGCAGTGACCAGTCCGCGCATGCGACCGTCGTTGGGGACGTTCGAGTCCATCTTGATCTCGACTTGCTTGACGCCTTCCAGGGCCAACACCGCTTCTTTGGCTTCCTTCTCAATGCGGCTGCGTAGTGGACAGGCCGGCGTGGTCAGCATGATCGTAAAGCTGACGTCGCCGTCTTTAGACTCCAGGTCCTGGATCATGTTGAGGGTGACCAGATCTTTGTGGAGTTCCGGTTCCTGGACTTTACCCAGGGCTGCCAGGATCGATTCTTTTTTTACATTAGACATAACGATTTACCATTCAGTCTGAAGCTGGTTCTCTGCATATTGACGGATCTCATCTTCGGTTGCCTCGAATAAGTCTTGCAAATCTTCGTCGCTGCCGCGATAGCGCTGGACCGTCTGCGTGGCGCACTGCGTGCAGCCATGTTGGGCACGGTAACTGCTCGAATTGCAGTTCACGCAGCCGCTCAAGCGCACCATCATCAGCAGGAAAGCCAGATGTTCGCTGGAGGCATCCTGTGCGGCAGTTGTGAGGTCTACCAGCGAATGCCAGGCAGGCCCGCGCAAGTTGCGTAGGGCCGGGATGACGCGCGGCGGGAAGATCAGGTCGGTGTCTTCGTTGTTCATGCAGAGTTGTTATGACGGGCTGCCCGGTCAGGTTGAATTGACATTGCAGGCTGGCCCGTCATTCCATTGATTTGGTTACGCGGCGGCTGCCTTGGCGGCTTTGGCGGCTTCCTTTGCCAGGCGGGCTTCCTCTTCGCGCTGGTAATTCAACGGGCGAATTTCAGCGTAGTAGGAGGCCGGCTTGAGCAGCTGCTCCATATTCAAGACGTTGCGATTGTAGGAGGCGATCTCGTAATCGTGGTCCATCTTGATCGCATCGAACGGACAGTACTCGGCGCAGAAGCCGCAGTTCATGCAGATGTCGGCGTCGATGTAGAATTCAGCCGGCTCCGGCACCGGGCGCCCGGTCTGGGGGTCATTGGTGCGCACGATCCAGATGCATTGCGGCGGGCAGACCTTGGCACAAATACCGCAGGAGGTACAGCGCACGTTCTTTTCGCCGTCCTCTGCCTCGTCGTAGACCAGGAACGGCACGTAGCGGAATTCTTCCGGCATCGGCAGTTTTTCTTCCGGATACTGGATGGTGAAGATACCGCGTGCGTTCTTGCTTGAGCGGTGGGCGATGCCTTCCGGCGAATTGTAGCGCTTCTTGCCTTGAACCAGCCAGACCAGGTCGTCCAGATATGTGTCGACGAAGCGTTTCAGGGTGACGCTCAAACCCTTCAGGATACCTTTTCCATACATAGTTCTGCTCCCTAGCGGTCCATCTCGCCGAGTACGACGTCGATCGAGCCGAAGATGGCCACAAAATCGGCAATCTTCGAGCCCTCGCACATCTTTTCGAGGACGGTCATATTGATGAAGGATGGGGCGCGGACGTGATAGCGCCACGGATTGGGTTTGCCGGTCGAGACGACGTAGAAGCCGAGTTCGCCTTTGGGGGCTTCGATGCGGCCGAAGGCTTCGCCGGCTGGGACGCGAACCTGGTACATCGGTTTGCCGGTCATGAACGGCCCGCCGGGAATTTGCTTGACGGCCTGCTCAAGTATGCGCAGTGACTGGCGCATCTCGTCGATGCGGATCATGTAGCGGTCGAATGTGTCGCCGTTATAGCGTACGGCCACGTCGAAATCGAAGCGGTCGTAGATGCCATACGGGTCGGCGCGGCGGACGTCGTACGGGACGCCCGAGGCGCGCAGGGACGGGCCGGACATCGAGTAGCGGATGGCGTCTTCGGCGCTCAGCACACCGACATCCTTCAGGCGCGAGACCAATACTTCGTTCTCGGACAGGAAGCGGTCCATCTCGTCAATCTTGCGCGGCAGGCGGTCGAAGACCAGGTCCTTGATCTTCTGCAGGGTCTCTTCGGGGATGTCGCGCACCACGCCGCCGAAACGGTAGTAGTTGCACATCATGCGCGAACCGGAGGCTTCTTCGAAGATGTCCAGGATCAGTTCGCGTTCTTCGAAAGCGTACAGCGCCGGGGTGAAGTAGGTTCCCAGGTCGTTGAGCAGCATGCCGATCAGGATCAGGTGGTTCTGGATCCTGGTCAGCTCCGACATGATCACGCGGATGTATTCGGCGCGTTCGGCCACTTCCACGCCCATCAGCTTTTCGACAGCCAGGGCATAGCCGAAGTTATTGGTCATCGAGCAGAAGTAGTCCAGCCGGTCGGTGTAGGGCATGTTCTGCAGGAAGGTATTGCGCTCACCGATCTTTTCGTGATTGCGGTGCAGGTAGCCCATGACCGGCTTCAGGCTCAGGATGGTCTCGCCGTCCATGACAACCACCGCGCGGAATACGCCATGGGTGGAGGGGTGCTGCGGCCCCAGGTTGACGACCACACGGTCTGTCTTGAGTCCGCTTTCATCGTCGATCTCGGTGTATTTGGCCAGCGCACCGTACAGGGCCGCGTCGGCTTCGGGCACCCATTTCTCCGGGTCGAATTTTTGCGGGTATTGCAGGTTGTCGTTATAAGGATTCTTGTCTTCCGCGGTCGAAAATTGTCCATCCGGCCAGCGGCTCTTGAAGGGTTTGTTGTCTTCCTCGTAGAAAGGTTCCTGCCAGTCCTTGCGCAGCGGATGGCCTTCGAAGCCTTCCCACATCAGGATGCGGCGCAGGTCGGGGTGTCCGTTGAATTTGATGCCCAGCAGGTCCCAGGCCTCGCGTTCCTGCAGTTCGGCGCCGGGCCAGATGGGGGTCAGTGAAGGGACTTCGACCGGGTCCACGCGCGGGATTTGCACCTTGAAGACCAGCGCGGGTCCGCCGGTGGTCTTGTAGGCGTGGTAGACGACTTCCATCTTTTCGTCGTCCAGGTAATCCACGCCGGTGATGGACGAGAGCAGGTCGTAGCCCAGTTCGTCGCGCACGAAGGCGGCGAATTCCAGTAATTTTGCCTTGTCGACCATCCAGCCGGAATAGCTGGGGCGTTCGTCAGGGGTGACAGCGCCCGGGAAGCGGGCGGCCAGGTCGAGTGCAGCGGTGGGAGCGGGTGTGGTCATTGCGTCCTCCTAAGCCTCAGCCTCGGCCGGCTGTTGGGGTTTGCGGGCAGCGGTCTTCTTGATCTCGGCGCTGCGGCGCATGTCGATCAGGTCCGGGCCCAGCACCGGGACGGGGATCTCAACCGAGTCCGCGCCTTTGCGGTACCAGCGCACCTGTTTGATGGACTGCTTGTCGATCTTCTCCTGCAGTTTGATCAAACCTGCCACCAGGGCCTGCGGGGTGGGTGGGCAGCCGGGAATGTAGACGTCGACCGGGATGAACTTATCCACGCCGGAGACCACGTTGTAGCCTTCCTTGAAAGGGCCGCCGCCGGAAGCGCAGGCGCCCATGGCGACCACGTACTTCGGCTCGGGCATCTGGTTGTACAGACGCACGATGACCGGGATCATTTTCTTGGTCACTGTTCCGGATACGATCATCAGGTCGCTCTGGCGCGGGCTGGGGCGCATGACCTCCATGCCGAAGCGCGCCAGGTCGTAGCGTGCCGCCTGGGCCGCGATCATCTCGATCGCGCAGCAGGCCAGGCCGAACATCATCGGCCAGACCGAGGAGCGCCGGCCCCAGTTGTAAATGCGGTCCAGGGTGGTGACCGCCAGCTGTCCCTGCAGCTCGGGTGGGATTTCGTAACCGGGAGAGTTCAGTTCTTTATTGTCCATGAATTATCTCCTCAAACCAGTCTTGGTAAATTGCGGAAAGGATGTCGTCGTTGACCAGTACGGGGTCATCCTCGAATTCCTTCAGTTCCAGGGTCCATTGGTAGATCGTGCCCAGCGAGAGCGTTTCGAAATCCACCTCGGGGTGGGCGTGCTTGAGCGCCAGGGCGATCGCGTAGGTGGACTCCCAATTGAGCGGATCGCTCATTCCTGCGGGCGGTTGTCGATCTGGGCGCGTTGCAGCGTGCCCGAGTAATCTACGTAGATCGATTTCCACTCAGTGAAAATATCCAGCGCCGTTTGCCCGGCCTCGCGGTGACCGTTGCCGGTGCCGCGCACGCCGCCGAACGGGAACTGGATCTCGGCGCCGGTCGTGCCGTGATTGACGTACATCAGGCCGCTGGCGATGTCGCGCATGGCCGTGAAAGCCTGGTTGACGTCCTGCGTGAAGAGCGAAGTCGAGAGGCCGTATTGGGAGCGGTTATTGACTTCGATGGCTTCCTCCAGTGAGTCGACCTCGATGATCGACAGCACCGGCCCGAAGACCTCCTCGCGTTCGAGAGTGGTCCCGGGCAGCACGCCGTCGAACAGGGTCGGCAGGTAGAAGAAGCCCTTGCCGCCCACATCGGCTTTACCGCCGCCGATCAGCAGGCGCGCGCCTTCCTTCTGTCCGATTTCGACGAAGCCATGAATGCGCTCCAGCGCGACTTTATTGATCACCGGTCCGACGTCGACCCTGGGGTCCAGGCCGTCGCCCAGGCGCAGCTCTTTGGTGCGCGCTACCAGCGCTTCCTTTACCCTGGGGGCGATGCCCTTCTGGACGATCAGGCGCGAGGCGGCCGTGCAGCGCTGTCCGCTGGTGCCGAAGGCGGCCCACAGCGAGGCGTCGACCACCAGCTCCAGGTTGGCGTCGTCCAGGACGATGATGGCGTTCTTGCCGCCCATCTCGAGCGAAACCTTCTTGTTGAGCCTGGCGGCCGATTCGGCGATGGCGCGTCCGGTGCCGGTCGAGCCGGTGAAGGAGATCACGCGCACGTCGGGGTGTGAGACCAGCGCCTTACCGACTTCCGCGCCGGGCGCCAGCAGCAGGTTGATCACGCCTGCCGGCAGGCCGGCTTCTTCGAAGACCTTGATGAAAGCGGCCGAGATGGCCGGGGTTTCAGGCGAAGGCTTCCAGACGACCGCATTGCCGGCCACCAGGGCCGGGAAGATCTTCCAGGAGGGGACGGCGATCGGAAAATTCCAGGGGGTGATGATACCGGCCACGCCGGACGGATCGCGCACGGCCATGCCGAACTTGTTGGGCATCTCGACCGGAGCGGTGTAACCCAGCAGGCGGCGGCCTTCGCCGCCCATGTAGAAGGCCATGTCGATGGCTTCCTGCACGTCACCGCGCGCTTCGGCGATGACCTTGCCCATGTCCTGCGTCAGCAGGCGCGCCAGTTCTTCCTTGCGCACCTTGAGCAGTTCGCCGATGCGGTAGAGCACTTCGCCGCGCAGCGGGGCGGGGGTCAGCCGCCAGGCTTTGAAGGCCTGGCTCGCACTCTGCACCGCGGCGTCGACATCGGCCACATCCGCGGCCTGGATCTGGGCCAGGACTTCTTCGTTGGCCGGGTTGACGGCCTCGAAGGTCAGCCCCGCACGTCCGGGCTGCCATTTGCCCCCAATGTAATTCTGGAACTCCATCGAGATCTCCTGGGATCAACTGGATTGGATCGCAAGCGGGTCGATTATAGTCCCACGGGGGAGGTGCGTCAACCGATATATGAAAATATATATTTGCATAATTAAATTAGTGAGTATAATCATGCCAGGCGCATGACATAACTTTCGATCGGTTCCGGCTTCCTGTCCCGAACCGTGCAACCAGCAAAGGAACCCCCATGACCACTGTCCGGCAGCAGATCTTCAATTA
>CAYOUV010000035.1:0-32722 GCA_964407265.1 uncultured Anaerolineaceae bacterium
GGTCGTGGAATAGCCCTTGATGAATCCCAACGGGGTGCGCAGTTCATGCGAGATCGTGGCGACAAAATCTTCCTGTAGCTGCATTTGACTGCGGACATCTTCGAGCTGTTTCATTTGTTCTTGCCGGATACGCTTCTCCAACAAATTCGAGATCAAGGCAGCCGCGATTGACGCTAAATAAACCTGTGCCTCAACATAAGTCGGCCCACCAAACCGGACAAAGACGACTGCGCCCATAAGACCGGGGGCGTGAAGTGGTATTCCCAATAAATGTGGACGGGACAAGCGGTTTTCAATCGGTATTTCATCTTCTGATTCCTGCAGGACGATTTGCTTCTTCGCGATTACCTGTCCAGCGATGACTTCGCCCCAAGCCGCGTCCGCTTCGGCTGATTTCCCACGGCCGACAGCCCGGGCATAGACCACTTCAGGATTTTGGTCCGGTAGGTTGCAGGTATAGATCGCAAGGTTGTCAAAGACAAAATCCCGGCGCAAAAGCGGTAAGAACGCATCCAACCCCACCTTCCAATCCTGCGCCTGGATGGCGGTTTGCGTTAGTTCAACCAGATAAGCCAGGGATTGTTCGACCATCGTCTACGGCTCTGACCCGACTTTCTCGCCTTTGGACAAAGGTGAAACAAGCAAAGGAAATTTAAATGTCGAACCACGCCCCTCGGTGGATTGAAGCTCGAGCATCGAGCCGTGCGCCTCAACGATCTGGCGAACCAATGACAGACCTAACCCGGTTCCCCCATAGCGACGAGTTGACGAACTATCCAGTTGATGGAAGGGCTCGAATGCCTCTTCTATCCGGTTCGACGGAATGCCGATCCCCGTATCCGTGACGGATATCGTGACCAGGTTTTCATCTTCACGCTTGATATTCATGACCACGCGTCCGCCCGAGGGTGTAAACTTGATGGCATTATCCAACAACTGCCCGAATACCCATGAGATTTTTTGGGGATCGGCCTGAACAAGTGGAATTTCTTCGCCTACGACTTCGTGGACAGTAACCCCGCGATCTTCCGCTTTCTGCATTGAAGCTTTGATACTGAGGGTTGCCAAGCGGCAGATATCCGTTGGTTCCTGCTTCAGGCTGAGTTCACCGCGCGAAGCCAGCGAGAACATGATCAAATCGTCAATCAGACCTTCTAGTCGGCTTGTCGAGCGCTGGCTGACAGTGATGGCATGGCGCTGCTCGTCAGTCAGCGGACCAAGCGACTCAGTGACCAGCATATCGATATATCCCTTTATATGCGTCAGCGGTGTGCGCAGTTCGTGAGATATATTCGAGACAAAATTGGCTTTCAACTGATTAAGTTCATTCAGCCGCTTTAACGCTTCCTGCAATTCAGCTGTACGTTCTTGAACCCGGCGCTCCAGGCTCCGGTTTGCAGCCTGCAGAGCACCACGCAACTGTAAAATCTGTTCGGTGATAGCCTGATCCAGACTATCTGGCTCCAATAACTTCAAGTCAACCAGCGCCTGCCCCAATAGACAGGTATGGCCAAGGGCAATCTGCTCTTGCTGATAAGCCAGGGCTCTTTGGAGTTCTTTTTCCTTGATATGCCCCTTTTGGATCAGGTAATCTCCAAGTCTTGGGACCAACATTTCAGGAGTTAATTGCGATGGTTGAGCCATACCTCACCTTTACAACTTCGTTACCCATTGACCGGCGATCATGGTTGCCGAGGATTCCATTTCCAACAACGCATGCGGAGTACATCCAAAAGGATCGGTTTCCAACACGATCAGGTCAGCCAGATATCCCGGAACAAGTTTACCCAGGTGATTTTCCATTCCGGTCGTAAAAGCCGGGCCCAGGGTGAATCCCTCTATGGCAGCCTGTATGCCCAGGCGTTGCGACGGATACCAGCCGTCCGGACCGGGGGTCCCATCTGCACGCTGGCGTGTAATGGCAGCATGCAGTCCCCAGAACGGATTAGGTGATTCGACCGGCGCATCTGAGCCAAAAGCCAGCCGCGCGCCATGCGCCAGTTGAGTCTGCCAGGCATAGGATAGGGCTGCGCGCTCGCCCCAGAACTGGTCGGCCATCAGCATGTCGGAGGTGGCGTGGATCGGCTGCATCGAGGCGATTATATCCAATTCACCCAGACGTCCGGCATCTGACGGATGAATTAACTGGACGTGTTCGATGCGATGACGCAAGGCCGGTAATTTATTTTCTCGCTCATAATGGCGCAGCTGTTGATAAGCTTCCAGAACAGCGTGGTTGGCTCGGTCGCCGATCGCGTGGACAGCCATACTTAAGCCAGATCCGGCCGCCCGGCGACTGATTTCGAAAAGTTCTTCGCCATCCAGATTAAGAATACCGAAATTTTCAGAATCATTCAAGTAGGGCTGGATCATGGCTGCGGTTCGAGGACCCAGGGCCCCGTCCATAAAAACCTTAATCGAGCCAATGCGCAACCAATCATCCCCAAATCCGCTGTGCAAACCAAGTTCGACGGCATGCTCCAGCTCATCAACCGGGATACTCTTGGTCACCCGCAAATGCAGTTTGCCATCAGCCCGCAGTTGCTGTAGCGCCATGAAGCAGGTGCGGCGGTCAAAATCGTGGACACCGGTCAGGCCCATACGCCACAAAACCGGTTGGGCTTCTTGAATGGCCTGGGCGACCTGATCTGCTCCCGGCTGGGGAATGACCTGGTCAAGCAAATCCATGGCAGATTCGAGCAGGATACCGGTCGGGTTGCCCTGCGAGTCGCGCTGGATTTTTCCATTCTCGGGATCAGGAGTATCAGCCGTGATGCCCGCCAACCTGAGCGCAGTAGTGTTTGCCCAGGCTGCGTGCAATGACTTGGCCGTCAGGTAGACCGGGTGATCAGGGGCAAGCGCATCCAAATCGGAAGCATTGCCGAATCCAGCTACACGCTGCGCGCTCTCTGGTGGGGCATCTTTCCAGGCATTCTGGTTCCAGCCGTGTCCCAAAACCCATTCGCCGGGGGCCGCCACGGCAACCCGTTCGCCGATACGTCTGAGGCATCCTGCCAGGGTATCCGTTTCACAATCTATTTTTCGCAAACTGAGGGCATAGTGCTGCAAGTGGATGTGGGCATCGGTCAAGCCTGGTAGAACAGTCCGCCCAGCAAGATCGTGCTTTTCAGCCTTCACACCGAACTGATCCAGCAAATCGTCCTGTCCCAGCGCCAGGATGCGTTCTCCATCGATCACGATCACCGAAGCGATCGGTTGGGCAGCCTCGAGCGTATGGATCCGAGCATTATAAAGAATTTGCATGATTGGCCATCAGGAACAAAAAGGCACAGGAAACCGCGCCATCCCATCTCCCACTACTCATCCAACAAACGCCCAAGCAGGGCGTCCAATTCCTCGTCCGAATAATAATGTATGGTCAGTGTACCGCCTTTACGTCCGTGCCGCAAGGAGACTTTCGTCCCCAGACTGGAACGCAGCCGCTGTTCAAGTTCGGCCGCTTCAGGCGAGGGCGCGGCTTTCGGTTTGGAGGCCGTCTTTCCTCCCCCCAGTTTGCGTACAAGTAGTTCGGTCTGCCGGACATTGAGCCCCAGATTCAGGACGGTCTGCAAGGCAGCGTCCTGGGCTTCCAGCGTTGAAAGGCCGAGCAGCGCCCGGGCGTGACCCTCGCTGACCTGACCGTCCACCAACGATTGCTTGACCTTATCGGAGAGGTTGAGCAGTCGCAACGTATTGGTCACGGTAACGCGGTTCTTGCCCACCCGTAAGGCGACCTGCTCATGCGACAGGCCGAACTCTTCCGTCAGGTGGAGGTAAGCTTCAGCTTCTTCGATCGCATTCAAGTCCGCCCGCTGTACGTTCTCAATCAGGGCCAATTCAAGAAATTGCTGGTCGCTGGCTTCCCGCACAACAACGGGTACATTGGCCAGACCAGCCTTGCGCGCCGCTTCCAGGCGGCGTTCGCCGGCGATCAGCACATATTTTCCAGCCTGCCCTGGTGAGACAATCAAAGGTTGAATAATGCCATGTTCGCGAATTGAGGCAGAGAGTTCGTCCAGCTCATCCGCGTCGAAATGGATACGTGGTTGGCGCGGATTGCGCTCAATCAAATCTAGGGCGACTTTTGAAGCGCCGCTCCCACCCATTGGGGAGGGTTCCCCGCCCGGGATCAATGCATCTAAACCTCTACCAAGTCCTGTACGTTGGGGCATCACTCACTCCTTCTGACTACCTGGGGAACCTCAAGAGAGCACTCATGCGCAACCATCCCAAATCAAGGCAGGATCGGAACCTTGATTCCGTCACCCGTGAGCACTTCCTGGGCCAGCCTGTCATACGCTTCGGCACCCGCCGTGCCAGGCGCATAAGCCGAAATGGGCAAACCATAGGACGGCGCTTCGGCCAAGCGGATGCTGCGCGGGACCACAGATTTGAAGACCTGGTCAGGAAAGTGGCGGCTGACCTCGTTGACCACATCCGTCGAAAGGTTGGTGCGGCCGTCAAACATCGTAAGCACCACCCCACGCACTTTGAGTTCCGGGAAGAGACCCGAGCGAATGCGCTGCAGGGTCTGGGATAACTGTCCCAAGCCTTCCAGGGCCAGATATTCGCACTGTACCGGGATGATCACGCCATCTCGGGCGGCCATCAGGCCGTTGACCGTTAACAGGCCAAGCGAGGGAGGGCAATCGATCAGCAAATAGTCATAGTGATCTGCCAGCGGCGCGAGAGCCTTACGCAGCCGCGTTTCGCGACTTTCTTCTTCCACCAATTCAACCTCGGCACCGGCCAGCGCCGGCGAGGAGGGCAACAAGGATAACTTGAGCCGTTCGTTGTAAAGCACCAAAGAAAATGGATCTTCCATTCCTAGCAGGACCTCGTACGTACCCCCTCTGACACTATGCTTGTCCACACCCAGGCAGGAGGTGGCATTCGCCTGCGGGTCGACATCAACGATCAAGACCCGCTGCCCATAAACTGCCAGATAGGCGCCTAGATTGATCGCGGTGGTGGTTTTGCCGACGCCACCTTTCTGATTGACGAGCGTATAAATGCGTCCCATATTCTATAAAACCTCCACCATACAGGCTCGAATTTCTTCTGGTCTGGGCACCCCGGCCAGCCCGGACCGGAGCACCGAACGTGCCGCCACCTGTGTGGCAAAACGGGCCGCTTCCCAGGGATCGCGCGTGGTATACAGGCGAATAAAAAAGGCTGTGGCAAATATGTCACCGGCGCCGGTCGGGTCGACCTCATCCATTTCAGGGGCACAGAAACGACGTTGGTCGCCATGCCAGTACAGCCTTGCGCCAGCCGGACCTTCGGTCACGACCAGGATAGGCGCAGCATGCGCCATCATTTCGATCCGTTCTTCATCCCCAGCCACATCATCCAGGCTGATCACGGCGGCTCCGGCTTTTGCCAGGACAGACTCGGCTTCCGGCCAATTCCTGGTTGAAACGTGGCCGTCCTCGTCCCATGAACGCAGCCAGCCCTGGGGCGTCAGACCCCATAATGACGGGCTAAATCCCGGCGGCAAATAGGGCTGGAGCTCCTGTGCAATCGGTCCAAGGTGGATGATCGGTGCGCGCTGCCAAAGTTCGGGCACGATTTCAAAGGGGATCGGCTCCGCGAGGTTATGCAGCACCTGCACGCGCTGGTGATTGGATTGGATATTCTCAAAGGTGGTGCTATGTTCGGTCGTCACTGAGACAGCCGGGATTCCGTCCAAGGCGTCGAGGTTTGTTTTCGATCCGCAAGCCGTGACGATGCCCACACGCAAACCAAAAGCGCGAGCCGTCAGGGCTGAATAAGCAGCTGTGCCACCCAAGCGCGGACCATCCGGCGTCAAGTCATGAGCCAGGTGGCCAATTACGAGATAATCCACCGGCTCAAGAGGAACCAGGTTAACCATACCAGAATTATACCTGAGATGAATTGGGGAAAAACTAAAAGGGGGCGCAGGCTTGTGCGCCCCCTTGCGGGGATTACTCTTCTTTGAGCTTGATCGTTACCTTACGATTGGGTTCCTCGCCAATACTTTCGCTAACCAGGTCGGGGAATTCCCGTAACTCCAGGTGAACGATACGGCGCTCACTGGCCGGCATCGGCTCGAGCACCTGGCGGCGCCCGGTTTTGAGTACCTGTTCAGCCATGCGGCGAGCCATTTGTTGCAGTTGGCGCTCGCGCCGTTCGCGGTAACCTTCCACGTCTACGACCACATGCACCCACTGTTCCATTTCTTTGCTTAGCATCAAGCCAACCAGGTATTGGAAAGCGTTCAGGGTTTCCGCGCGACGACCAATTAATACCGACAGATCATCGCCCCTAATATCCACGTAGACGGGTTGGCGGCCATCACGGTCATCGCCGCCATTATGCGCCGAGACCTGCGCCTGCAATCCCAGATGGAAGAGCAGTTTGGAGACAATATCCTCCGCCAGGTCGAGGATCCGTTCCGTCCCAACACCGGGAGCAGTCTCAGCCTTTTGTGCGGGTTTCGAATCGGGTTTCGGATCTGATTCTGGCTTGGTTTTGGGCGCGGCTTTAGCTTTAGGCTTGGATCCGGCTTTGGACGCTGGAACCGGCTTGACCTTCGGCTTTGACTTACCAGGCGCCTGGGAAGCCGGTTTCTCAACCGGGACAGGCATCCCACCGGGAGGAACAACCGTCAGGCGCACGCGTACCTGACGTCCGCCAAGGCCGAACAGACCCTTGCTGCCCGTGTCCAACACTTCAACCGAGACGGCTTGGGCAGGCAGACCCAACTGTTCCAAACCCTGTGCGATGGCTTCTTCGACAGTTGGGGCAATCACTTCTAGCGTTGTACGTTTATCCATAAGATCCCCTCTTATTTGGTTTTGGTGGATTTAGCGACTTTATTGCCGCCGGGAAGCAGATTACGCCAATTGGCTTTGCCCATCGTCCCGTACTGTACGATACCGAGCAAGTTGCTGGTGATAAAGTAAACCGACAGGCCTGAAGCAAAAGTCAATGCGAAATATCCGAGTAGCAGTGGCATGTAAATGCTCATCATGTTACCCATCATGGCCGATTGGTCGCCGCCTGTCGAAGTGGCCGGCATGGTCAGCTTGGACTGGATGTAAGTGGTCAGCGCGACGATGATTGCCAGGGTCGGCAGGGCGAAACCAAAGACAGGTATCGATTCGGGGCGACCGAGATCCATCCAAAGAAATCGGCTGTTGAGCGGGAAAATATTGGCGACGTTTAAGAACGGATAGATGCTGCGGGAAAGATTCAACAGGCTGAGCGGCGTGGCAGCCAGGGCCCGAATGATGGCTTGATACAGACCGATGATGATCGGGAACTGGATCAGGGTCGGCAGACAGGAAGCAAAGGGACTGATGCCTCTTTCCTTATAAATGCGCATCTGTTCCTGCGCCAACTTTTCCTTATCCTTGGCGTATTTTTTCTGGATTGCCTGCCACTCCTTGTCGCTCTGGAGTTCCTGCATGCCCTGCGCGCCCTTCATTTGCTGGGCATTGAGCGGCCAGGTCACCAGGCGGATCAGGATGGTGAACAAGATGATGGCCATCCCGAAGTTGTGGCCGATGATTTCATAAATCCACAACAACAGGTTGGTCAGGGGAATGACAATATAGGTATCCCACATAGTTAAAATTCCTTACTTCTGGGGGGTAAATTTCCAGACCTGGGTGCCGTTTTTGTCAAGCGCAGCCAGCACAAAATCGGCTTCCATCGGAGCGACCAAAATCAAATCTCCAGCGGAGACCGGGGCACTATAGATTTTTCCCGTCAGGGGTTGATCCCAGACGGTCTTGCCCTGGCGATCAATCGCAAACACTGTACCGGACTCTGTCCCGACCACAAAATAATCGGGCAGCGCCAGCGGGCTGCCGACGATGGGCCCATCCGGTTGGACCGGGGCCCAGTCCTGTTTGCCGGTTGTGGCATTGACGTTATTAAAATAACCGTCCAGGTCGCCGAAGTAGAGCGAGTCGCCATCCAGGACCGGGCCGCCCCAGATCCAACCCTGCGTATCGGCGCTCCAGAGAACCTGACCTTTGGACGAAACCGCTTCAAGTTTTGAACCAAAAGTGCCGACGTAGAGCGTACCGTCCGGGCCAATCGTGGGTGATCCGGGGATTGCGCCACCGAGTTTGATCTGCCAGACAATGTCCTCTTTTTGCGGGTCAAGGGCATACACGATATGGTTGAGTGCAGCCACATAAACCAGCTTGCCATCACTGACCGGTTGACCCCACAGGGCGCTGCCCAAATCCTTGGACCACAGGAGATTCCCCTTTAGGTCAAGGGCATACAATGAGCCGTCACCATTGGGAGCGTAGATCGTATCGTTGACAACCAGCGGACTGGCAATCCAGCGATCTTTTGCACCGACGAAAGGCCAGTTATTTCCATTTTCTTTGCCGGTCTTGGGGTCCAGACTAAAGAGTCCGTTATCGCTACCGGCGCTGCCAACCAGTAACTGTCCATCTGGGGTAAGCACCGGGGTGGAGAAGAATTGTTTCTTGCTATCGGCTTTTTCCGGATAGCGCCAGGCTTCCCTGCCATCGCTCAGACTCACGCCATAGACAAGGTTGCCGTCGGCCAGATAAGCCATGGAATCGTCCGCCGCCAGCCCTGACCAGCTCGAGCCGCGCATTGCTGCGCCGGAACAGGAACTCAACAACAAGGCAGCCAGGACGACCAAAATAATTAACGAAAATCGTCTAACCTTCATAGGGGTTTTAGTTTTCTCCTAGGGAACAGGGTCATAACCACCCGAATTAAATGGGTTGCAACGCAACACCCTCCAGGTGGCCATTAGTGACCCTTTGAGTACGCCGTATTTGTAGATCGCCTGATAGCCATAATGCGAGCAGGAAGGGTAAAAACGACAGGTCCCCTCGGGCAGGCCGCGAGAAATAGTGTTTTGGTACAGGCGAATTAAAGCCAGTAAAGCCAAACGAGGCCAATTTTGTATCGTGCGCGGAAGATCGCGCAGATGCGGCTCGTTCGGGTATTCGTGGGGCAGGTAAAACTCAGGCCTCATGATTTTGATTCAGCAGTTCGGCACGCTGTAAAAGCGATTCCAGGGTGGTGCGGACAGCTTGCATCTTGGCATCGGGCAAGGGAAAACGGGCAACCAGCAACAAATCTTTTCCGGTAATGATATTTGGGATCAAGGGTCTCACTGCTTCGCGCAATAGGCGTTTGGCCCGATTACGGCGGACTGCCCCCCCCACAGATCTTCCAGCAGCCACGCCTATACGGGTTCGCGAATCTTCACCTTCCGACACGATCAGCACAATAAGCGGGTGGGCATATGATTTACCGAAACGCCGCACCCGCTTGAAATCAGTTGACCGGGTCAGGCGGAACTGGCGCTGCACCCGTGCCTCAATCAGACAACAGGCTTATGCTCTGGTAGAGCAGTTTTCCGCTCCACGTTCGGTGCAAGCCCGAAGGCTTACCACCGGAACCGCTTGACGTGTTCGTTGGCGCTAACCGTCAGTTTGCTGCGACCTTTAAGACGACGGCGCTTGAGAACCTGACGCCCACCAGCTGTCGCCATGCGGTTACGGAAACCATGCACACGCAAACGGCGGCGAACCTTGGGTTGATACGTACGTTTGGGCATTCGACTTCCTCACAATCTTTAGAATGATGACATTCTCGCATTTGGCGAGACTAGCACGCTATTATACCGTAACGAATCGGATTCGGTCAAACGATTCCTGGCTGCCATACTTTGTATGCATTCTTCGGCAATCATTAGTAAAAGTTGTTATAATGGATACGTCTTTATTGTTAGGAGTAACAAAATGGCCATTGACCGTTTCGGACGCAATATCCACTACCTGCGCATCAGCCTGACCGACCATTGCAATTTGCGTTGCATCTACTGCATGCCAGAGGAAATGACCTTTCGGCCGAATGCCGAGTTGATGCAGGATGATGAAATATTACTGCTCACGCGTATGTTCGCCAGCCTGGGCTTTGACAAGATTCGGCTGACCGGCGGTGAGCCGACCGTCCGCGCCAATATTGTGGACATCGTCCGCGGCATCACTCAAACGGAAGGCATTCGCTCCGTCTCCATGACCACTAACGGCGTACTGCTGTCGCGCCTGGCCGCTTCCCTGGCTGAAGCCGGCTTGCAGCGGGTCAATATCTCCATTGATACACTCGATCCCGAAAAATTCAAGCGCCTAACGCGCTGGGGCAAAATGGAAGACGTGTGGGCCGGCATCCAGGCTGCCGAGGCAGCCGGGTTGACTCCCATCAAGCTCAATGCGGTCGTGGTACGGGGTTACAATGAAACCGACGTGGTTGCGTTGGCCCAATTGACCCAGGACAACCCCTGGCAGATGCGCTTCATTGAGATGATGCCCTTCGCTGGCGCGACCGATATACAGCTCGGCCAGATGATCACTGCCGAGCAGATCAAGACGCGTATCGAGGAGTCCCTCGGCCCAATGGAAGTTGCCAACCAGGGTGAGCTGGACGGCGAGGCACGTCTTTTTCGGTTGCCGGGCGCCCAGGGTGACGTAGGCTTTATTTCCTCGGTCACGAATCCATTCTGCGCCTCCTGTACCCGCGCCCGCCTGACTGCAGACGGCCGCCTGCGGCTGTGCTTGCTGCGCGAAAAAGAAGTCGACCTGCTCACTCCGCTGCGCGCGGGTGCCTCATTAGACGAGTTGCGCCAGTTGATCCTGGACGGCGTGTGGCAAAAACCCTGGGGCCATGGCCTGGCGGAAGGGATCATTCCGCTAAACCGGGTGATGAGCCAAATTGGTGGCTAATATGTCTTATTGGAGCTTACATGGTTTCTAAGGATGGGATCCGAGCAATTTTTTTCGATCTGGATGGCACACTGCGGCTTCACCTCCCCCCTAGCGGGGAGGTTTTTGCAGATTACGCCAGACAGCAGGGATTGTCGATTTCAGGCGAAGACCGCCTGAGGGCGGCACGCTGGGAGCATTATTACTGGGCCTCCTCCCCGGAGCTTTACGCGGATCAAGGTCGCTTCGATCGCGATAACCGGGACTTCTGGTGTAATTACAGCCTGCGGCGTTTGATCGCGTTGGGAGCGAAAAAGGAGCTGGCGGAAGAATTTTCACCTCAGATTTGCGAGTACATGACCACCTCCTTTCACCCGGAAGCATTTGTCCCGCAGGAGCTGCGCCAGGTCCTGCCCTCCCTGCGGGACCAGGGATTCGCTCTGGGCGTAGTCTCGAACCGCGACCTGCCTTACGTCGAGGAATTGGAAAAACTGGACTTGAGCCAATATTTTGATTTTTCTCTGGCCGCTGGTGAAGTCCAATCCTGGAAGCCGGATGCGGGCATTTTCGCTCATGCGCTTAAACGTGTAAAAGTGACGGCTGCCGAAACCATCTATATCGGCGATAATTACTATGCTGACGTAATCGGGGCGCGCAATGCCGGTCTGCACCCCATCCTGTATGACCCGAAAGGTATCTTTGCAGACCCCGACTGCGAAGTAATCAGCTCATTTGACCAGCTCTCCATGGTTGTAGAAAGGAGCACTTAATGGCTTGGGAACGCAAAATTATGCGCACGGTGCGCGTGCGCAACGCACAGAAGATTGGGACGCTGGCACATTTGCTGGCTGAAATCGCGCAGGTTGGCGGCAGCGTCGGCAGCATCGAACTGTTCACCAGCACATCCGAAAGTGTGGTGCGCGATATCACCGTTTATGCCGAAGATATCGAGCACATGGACAAAGTGATCGAGGCCATGCGCGGTAATCCCGGCACCAGCGTACTGCAAATCCGTGATGAAGTGCTGGAACTGCACCAGAAGGGCAAAATTGCCGTACGCAGCCGCTTCCCGATCGATTCGCTGGCTACGCTGCGCCGCGTCTACACGCCCGGCGTAGCCGAGGTCTGCCTGAAGATCGCCAAAGACCCGGCCCTGGCACGGCTGTACACCAGTTCAAGCCACATGGTTGCCATCGTGACCGACGGCACGGCTGTGCTCGGGCTGGGCGACATCGGTCCGTTGGCCGGGATGCCGGTCATGGAGGGCAAGGCCATGCTGATGGAAACCCTGGTCGGCCTGTCGGGAGTTCCGATCCTGCTCAACACCAAAGACACTGACAGGATCATTGAAACCGTCCTGACGATCGCCCCCACCTTCGCAGCCATCCAACTGGAGGATATTTCCGCCCCACGCTGCTTCGAGATCGAGGAACGTTTGCAGGCGGCGCTTGACATCCCTGTACTGCACGATGACCAACACGGCACAGCCGTGGTCTGCCTGGCAGCTTTGATCGTCGCTTCACGACAGACCAAAATGGATTTACACAAAGCGGTCATCGGACAGATCGGCCTGGGTGCAGCCGGGAACGCGATCGCAAAAATGCTGATGAGCATGACCGGTAACCCTGTGCTGGGCACCGATCTGAACGCAGACGCCGTGGCGCGTTTCGAGCGCGATGGCGGGCAGAAATCCGATCTCAAAGAAATCATGGCCAAATGCGAGATCGTGATCGCCACAACGGGCGCACAAGGCCTGATCAAACCCGAAATGGTGCGCAAGGGACAGATCATCCTGGCCATCTCGAATCCCAATCCGGAAATCGAGCCGGAGGCGGCCATGAAAGCTGGAGCCGCCTTCGCTGCAGACGGCCAATCGGTCAACAATGTGCTGGGATTCCCCGGCATCTTCCGCGGTGCAGTTGACGCTTACGCACCACGCATCACGCATGAGATGCTGGTGGCCGCTGCCCTGACCATCGCTGACATGACTCCGGCTGGCGAGTTGATGCCCAGCCCGCTGGACAAAAAAGTCCACCAGGCTGTGGCACGTGCCGTCGCCGAAAAAGCTTATCAACAGGGCATTGCCCGCGCTGAATTTGTGCCATATATAGAGAATTAAACGCATCAGAGCCGGCCAATTGGCCGGCTCTGATGTTTTTTTTACGGGGAAAATTATCCGGGCTTGGAACCGTTCTGGTGCAGTTGTTCTTTGAGCACATAACCCAGACGGGTCACGCCTTCACGGATCGTCTCGGGGTTGCAAAACGAGAAGTTGAGGCGCATGGTGTTATCACCGCCGCCTGTCGGGTGGAAGGCCGCACCCGGGACGAATGCCACTTTCCTCTCGATTGCAATCTTGAGTACATCGGCCGCATCCATGCCTTGGGGCAGAACGCCCCACAGGAACATGCCACCTTCAGGCCGCGTCCAATGCACTTCAGACGGGAAGAGTTCTTCCATGGTTTCGAGCATCACATCACGGCGTTCTTTGTAGGTCTTGCGGATCAGCTTGACATGCTCATCCAGGAACCCGTTCTTGGCAACTTCATACGCCACAATCTGGTTGAAAGTCGCAGTATGCAAATCGGCTGCCTGCTTGGCCATGACCAGCTTGCGAATGACTTCCGGTGGGGCGACGACCCAGGCCAGGCGCAAGCCGGGCGCCAGCAGTTTGGAGAAAGTACTCAGATAGATGACGTTGCCGCTGTAATGTCCACCGTTCGGACCACGGAATTTGCTGTCCAGGTAGACAACCGAGGGGAGATGTTCGCCCTCGTAGCGTAATTGGCCATAGGGGTCGTCTTCGACGATCGGCACCCCGTATTTATCAGCCAGTTCCACCAGCTTCTCGCGTCGTTCCAGGCTGAGGGTTGTCCCGCTCGGATTCTGGAAGTTGGGCAGCACATAAATGAACTTCGGGCCAACGCGCAAAGCCTTCTCCAGTTCATCCACAACCATGCCGTGCTCATCCGAAGGCACGGAAACATATTGAGCGCCGTAAGCATTCCAGGCTTGCAAGGCACCCAGGTAGGTCGGCGATTCAACCACGATGTAGTCACCGCGATTGATAAAAAGCCGTCCGATAAAGTCGAGCGCCTGCTGTGAGCCGGAGGTGATCAGGATATTATCGGCATTGATTTCGACGCTGTAGCGGGCATTGTGGCGGGCGATCATCTCGCGCAATGGGAGGTAGCCTTCGGTGGTACTGTATTGCAGAGCCTGGGCACCCTGCTCGCGCAGGACTGTGTTGCAGGCTTCCTGAAATTCCTCAACAGGAAATACTTCCGGTGCCGGTAACCCCCCGCCGAATGATATGATGTCAGGCTGTTCGGTCAATTTGAGCAATTCGCGAATAACCGAACTGCCCATCGTCTTGGTTCGGTGGGCATAACGGTATTCCCAGGGTGTTTGCATTCTTTCTCCTTTACAAAGGACTTGGAGTGATATGAGATGAGATGAAAAAGGCCTGACAGGTATGCGAGTACCCGTCAGGCCTGGTATGCCTCATGACAAAAGGATGTCTAGAATAAAGAGGCCAATTCTGTTTAGCATATGCACCCATATAGTAATTGAATTCGTACTTTTTCGCAACCGTCAAATTACCGATTCGACGGTGACACCCGTCCTTTTCAGGGGGAAATTCAACCGACAGTTTTGTCAGGAACCGATTTTGCTTTTTATCTGACAATTCCATATAATTTCAATATGACCCCAAAATCCAAAAGCCCGGAAGGACACTTCCAAATGCTCTTTCAATATGCTCCGATTTCATTGTGGGAAGAAGATTTCAGTCAAATCAAAGGCCAGTTCGACCGCCTGCGCGCTCAGGGCGTGCATGAGTTGGCGGCATACCTGGAAGAACATCCCGACGAAATCGACGCCTGCATGGCCCGGATAAAAATTCGCAACGTCAATCTGCAGACTCTGGAAATGTATGCTGCGGCCTCGCAGGATGAGTTGCTCGCCAATTTGAGCGTTGTGTTTCGGGATGGAATGCGCGCTCATTTCCGAGACGAACTGCTGGCGCTATGGCAAGGGGCCTTGACCTGGTCCGGAGAGGGAGTCAACTACCGATTGAGCGGCGAAGCGCTTGACATCCGTCTGCATTGGCGCATCCTGCCAGGCTCGGAACAAAACTGGGAGCAGGTGCTGGTCACCATTGAAAATATAACTGCGCGTAAAGCAGCCGAACGAGCATTAAGTGTCAGCGAGGGTCGACTGCGCAGCCTGTTCGAGAATGCTCCCATATCCCTGTGGGAGGAAGATTACAGTGCGCTCAAGGCTTATCTGGACGAACTGCGTACCCAGGGTGTAACCAACTTAAAAAGTTACCTTACGGAACATCCGGAAGCGATTGAGCGTTGTATGGGGTTGATCCGCGTTCTGAATGTTAATCACAAGACCCTGGAATTGTTCGAAGCACCGGATAAAGCCACGTTCCTGTCCAGCCTGGACAAAGTTTTCCGCGACGAGATGCAGGCGCATTTTACCGGCGAGTTGGTGGATATGTGGAACGGCAAGACCAGCTACGAGCGCGAGGGCATCAACTACTCGCTTTCGGGTGAGCCCATCAACGTCCACCTGGATTGGCGCTTGATGCCCGGCCACGAGCAGGATTTTCGCTGGGTGCTGGTCGCCATTCAGGACATCACCGCCCGTAAAAAAGCCGAGGATTACCTGCGCTACCTGGGCACGCATGACGTGATGACCGGGCTTTACAATCGCGGTTTCTTCGAAGATGCCATGAAAAAAGTGGGGGATGCGGGAATTCAGCCAATCAGCATCATCATTGCCGACCTCGATCGGTTGAAATACGTCAACGATCACTTCGGGCATCGAGCCGGGGATGACCTGATCCGCCGCACAGCGGAGGTACTGAAGGCCAGTTTTGCCGAAACCGAGGTGATCGCCCGCATCGGGGGAGACGAGTTCGCCGTGTTGCTGCCTGGCAGTGACGCCGAAGCCGCCGATGCAGCGTTGGAGCGCATCCAGACCATGGTAGGGTTGAACAACAAGTACTACCAGGACCCCGAACTCAGCATCTCAGCCGGGGCAGCCACACAGCAAGCGGGTCAATCTCTCGAAAAGGTCCTCAACCGCGCTGACGATAACATGTATACCACCAAGAGTATGCATCGTCATTCCCGCGCTACGGATAAATAATTCAATAACCCGGGTTGTCGGTTGGGACCGCGCTACCTGTTAACTCGGTCGAGAGCAAGAACCACCCGGGACGCTGGGAGACTGGGCGCTCTGCGCAACCCCGCTATGTCGGCTGCTTGCCCTGCCCGTCGAGCAGTTCTCTCAACAAGCGGATTTGGTCTTCCTGGGCGGCAATAACCTTCACCATCTGCTCTTCCCGCAGCAGGTCCACTTTCTGGTGCAGTTCCATGATCTCCAATTCAGCTTTCAAGTTGACCTCGTAATCATGGGTCGCATCCAGGCGGTCTTTGACCGCCTGCCGATTCTGGGACATCATGATGACCGGCGCTTGAATGGCGGCCAGCATCGAGAGAATCAGATTGAGGAAAATATAGGGGAACGGGTCGAATGGTTTCCCCACCCGCAGCAAAATCACCGAATTCAGGACGATCCAGAGCAGCAATACGCTGCCAAAGATGATAATGAAAGTCCAGGAGCCCCCAAAAGCTGCGATCTGGTCCGCCAGGCGCTGGCCGAAGGTCATCTGCTGATCATAGACTTGATTGATGTTGCGGCTGACGTGCATACGGTCGGCGATCCTGTGGATGACCTCCTGCTCTGGCCGCGTCAGGGTCTCAAAACTCTTTTTTAACAGCCTCTCCGACAAAGATTGCATACGTTCGTTCATGCGACCTCCTCTTGGTTCAAATTTTATTCGGTTTCCCGTTGATTGGCTAACAATGAAAATTTCTCACCCGCCGGGTGCCTTTCGATGCGCTCAGCGCGATACAAGCTGACTGCGCCCTGGCCGAGTGCGGACCAAGTCACCCCTGAGCCGTCATCGACCATTCCTGTACGCTCGTCGATGCCAACCAGGGTCACACCCGGCAACTTTTCCGCAAGCCTTGGGGCCCAATCTTTGCCAAAGGTATTGTGGTGCGGCAGGACGCAAGCCCGAGGAAGCAGGTTCAGCCCCGCCGCCACCTGCCGCGTAGCGGGATCATAATAGAATTCGCACAGCACCATTGCCCCGGCGCTGCTGCCGGCGATGACCGCACCGTTTTGATAAGCTTGCTGCACCGCCTCCCAGACACGGCTATCCTTGAGCGTCTGACCAAGATAACCCGTGAACCCGCCCAGCAAGTAAATCAGCTTTGCACTGCGCAAGCCTTCCGCAAGGATAGGTTCATCCGCGCTGGCCCGATCGATCACCGGGAGGACGGCCACATCTTTCGCACCCAGGTTTCGGAACCAACGCAGGCCGTTGTTCCCAGCCCGATTATGGTTACGATCCGGTGCGGCTGCAGTCGGGATAATTCGGACGGGAACATCAAAGCCTCCAGCCAATGAGATGGCACGCAGATCAGGTTCGGACATGCGTCCGCCGAACTCTGCGCCGCCTTCGAGCAGGAGATAGCCCATCGCTAATCCTCGAGCCCAAGCTCCAGGATGCGATCCAGCCGGAAACTGCGCTCAGCCTGGCGCAGGTGGCAGTACCCCTGCAAATAGAGGTAATCAGACAAGCCAATCACCTGATAGGGCGTGACCCAGCGAGATGTGCGTTCCTGTTTGCTATCCACGTAGACAATATGCAAGCGTTTGCCGCTGGCAATTGCCTCGCTCAGTTCGGTCGGGAGTTGGATCCCATCCTTGGGCCAGACCGGGGAATTGTAGATGCCAATAAAGTCATCCAACCTGCCACCAGGCGGCTTGAGCGCTTCCAGCATTTCGAAGAAAATGCCCCGGTCGGTCAGCGCGTCAGCCAGGGCACGATGAGCTTCGTCCATGGGGACGTTGAAAGCTTCGGCAATCGAGAGCAGCGTGTTCGATGGAAGATCGAAGCGTTCGCGGGCGATGGTCAGCGTATCGATCAGGTTGGGAATTTGAATCTCGCGTCCAAGACGGCGGAACTCACTGTCCAGGAACTGCAGGTCGAACCGGGCATTGTGGCAGACAACCACTGCATCCTTTAGGCGGAGGTCGACCTCATCAACCACGTCAGCAAAAAGAGGCGCGGTGGCTAATTCAGCGTCCGATAGTCCATTCGTGCTGGCCGCGGCTGGTGAGAGCTGCCGTTCGGGATTGACCAACGTCTGGTAGGTGTCCTTGATGCGCTTGCCCTCTGTCAAGACAATGCCTACTTCACAGATGCGGTCATCGAACCAGGGCGAAAGCCCACTGGTCTCCAGATCCAGAAAGGCAAAGCGGCAGTTGGAGAGATCAAACATAGATGGATTTTACCCCGTTTGGCAATCTGCTATCTAAAAATCGTATGCCAGGCAAGTATAATCAGGCTATGACAGATCCAGAAACGCAATCAATTCCTTGCCGGGATAGTCACAATCAATGAATTCGAAACAGCGACAACATTCCAATCTCGTCTCTATTCTTCTCCTGGTAATTCTGACTTTCGGTCTGTTTTCTGCATACCAGAATCGCTCACGATTACATGACAAATTGCGTCCGATCTATAAAAGCGGAGTGGTAGAGGCCAGGAGGATCAAAGACAAACTTGAATCACACGATTGGGGGAAACAGTCAGACGTGGTTCCTATTCGAAGCAGGATTTCAGCCAAAGATGGCATGAAGCAGGTCTATGTCCCCGAGGGACAATTCTTGATGGGAACCGATGAAAAAGACCTTCACATGAGTCGACCAGCCCACAGCCTTTACCTGGATGCGTTTTGGATCGACCAAACAGAAGTCACAAATGCCATGTATGCCAGGTGTGTGGAAGCGGGACCATGTGTAGTCACTGCGGTTCCTGAAAATAACTACGGGAAACCAGGCTATGCGAATTACCCCGTGGTCTACATAACCTGGTACAACGCGCAGACATACTGCCAATGGGCCGGTAGACGGCTGCCGTCAGAAGCCGAATGGGAAAAGGCCGCCCGCGGAACGGACAACCGCACCTATCCCTGGGGAGATACGCCGCCCAATCCCTGGTTGGCAAATTTCAATATGAATATTGGCTCGCCCCTGCCGGTAGACCGATATCCATTGGGTGCCAGCCCATACGGCGCCCTGAATATGGCCGGGAATGTACGGGAATGGGTGATGGATTGGTACAACCAGTCTTACTATCAGCGCTCACCGTCCATCAACCCGCAGGGGGCTCCCACCGGTGAAGATAAGTCGTTGCGCGGTGGTTCCTACCTGGATGACGGTCGGGAGATCCGCGTCTTTAACCGTTTCCAACATGTTCCGACCTCACCGGGGATCAATCGCGGCTTCCGCTGTGCCAGTGATGCAACCGCGCCGGCTGCCTCAATTACCCCCAGCACCCCAACCCTTTCAGGCCCGCGAATCAGGTTTGGTTTGCCAGCCTCGCTGACAACGTTTAGCTTCCCTTAAAATATCTTTCCATTACCCTGCGCCGGGTTTCCACCGGCAAAAACGAGGCTTCGACCGCATAGCGGTTGCAGAGTTCAATCTCGTCCAGGCGCATGCCCAGAATTTCGTGGGCAATGCGGTATTCGTTGTTCAGGTTGGTGTCCAGCACTTCGGGGTCATCGGAATTGATCGTGACGCGCACACCCAGGTCGAAGAGACGCTTGAGCGGGTGCGCCTGGATCGTCGGCACAGAATTGGTCAGGTAATTACTCCAGGGGTTGACCTCCAGCGTGATGCCCTTGTCCCGGACCAAATCGACCGCAGCCATGTTCTGGATGATGTGGATGCCGTGCCCGATGCGATCCGGATCCACGGCGCGGATCGTCTCGACCACCGCCGCAGCCGGCGTGTCCTCCCCGGAGTGGACCGTCAGCTTGAGCCCGGCCGCCTTGGCCCGCAGCACCGGCTTGACGAATTCACGGATCGGATGCTGCGCTTCGCCGTCAGCCAGGTCGATGCCCTGGATGGCCTCCTTCCAGCGGATAGCCCAGTCGACCGTTTTGTCACACGAGCCGGGACCCATGCCGCGCGAGGTGATGGCGATCAAGCCGATGGCCATTTCGAACTGGCGCTCGGCCTTTTCTTTGGCGCGCAAGATCCCGGCCAGAGCTTCATCCCAATCCAGGTTGTGACCACTGAAAGCCCAATCCGGCGAGAAACGGACCTCGAACAATTTGATGTTCTGGCGGGCCGCATCCTCGAACAGTTCCCAGGCGATGCGTTCGACTACCTCCGGGGAGACGATACTTTTCTGGAAAATAGCAAAGGCTGCCAATACAGCCTGCAGATCACGCAGTTGGTCGAAAATCTTGACGTGCCGGTTGAGTTCGGCGACGTCGTAGGAGGGCAATTCCAACCCGTACTGGAGGGCGATATCGATGATGGTCTGGGTGCGAATCGCGCCTTCCAGGTGACAATGGAGTTCGGCTTTGGGAAGATCGTTGTATTTGGGATCGAAGATTTGCATGGTTTTTTGACCGATCTTGATTTTGAAATTAACGCACCGTCAGCCACACGCCGACGAAGACGATCGCCAGGCCAAAGGCGCGCGGCAAATCCAAATGGCGGATGGAGGCACCCAGCAGACCATAATGGTCCAGCAGAGCGCTGACCACCAGTTGACCGGCCACGACCAGCGTGACCGCCGTAGCGACGCCAATATGTGGAATCAGGAAACTTATCCCACCCAGCACCACCAGTCCCAGGATGCCCGCCCCCAGCGCATACCAGGGCACGCTGCGCCAACGGCCCAAATTACCCCCACCCAAAAACAGCAGCGGAATCAAGGAGAAGACCGCCCCGCCCAGGTGGATGTAAAAAATGCTCTCCAATGTACCGATGCGCTGACTCATCAAACTGGCCAGCGGGCCTTGCAGCCCAACCGCCACCCCAGCCGCCAACCCGACCAGAACCACCAAAATAAGCAACTGCATGCTGCCCTCTCTCCGGAATACTTTAGACATGGAGATATGTTACAGCCTTTCTCGTCCGAATGCAACCGTGTCAGAAGCAGATTGTCAGTAAGGTGGTTATCCTGGCGGGACATACAAAACAAAATGGTACGAATAGGGCCGGTAAAGACGTCAAAGATACAAACAATTGGTTGAAATCTACTCTCGACGGTTTTGTTCAACCATCTTCAAAAATCATTTAGGAATCCGAAAGAAATCACGGACAGAAAGTGAATTCGCATGGAAACCCAACCCATCAGTCAGACAAAATTCTCGATCCATCCCGCTACCAGACCCGGCTACGTTTCCCTGACCGTGGCCGACCTGGAAAATCAAATCGCCTTTTACCAGCAGGTACTGGGATTGCAGATACACTGGCGCGAAGACGTGACAGCCGGACTGGGTACTGGCACAAATGACCTGCTGCGCCTGACCGAAGATAGCAGTGCACACCGTCAGCGTGGCACAACCGGACTGTATCACTTCGCGGTTCTGCTGCCGAACCGTCGCGAACTGGCACGCGCCATTGGCCGCTTGTTCACCTTGAAATATCGCAACTACCCGACCGATCACATCATGACCAAAACCACTTATCTCGACGATCCGGAAGGCAACGGCATCGAACTTTACGCCGAGTCGCCGGAAGATGGCAGCTGGAGCCTGGCGAACGGGGAGTATATCACCCGCCGCGCGGACGGCAGCCTGAGCGACGGGCGTGAACCGCTCGACCTGGAAACGCTCTTCAAGGAGCTGACCGAAGAGGACCGACTGGATGCGCCCATGCCGCCGGAAACGCGCATCGGCCATGTCCACCTGCATGTGGCGGACCTCGAACAGGCTGTGGATTTCTATCACGGCGTACTGGGCTTCGGCCTGATGGGCATAGCGAAACCCTTTCGCATGGCCTTCGTTTCGGCTGGCGGTTACCATCATCACATTGGATTGAACACCTGGCAGGGCGAAGGTGCCCCGCCGCTTCCCGCCGGTGCACTCGGGCTGCGCCACTTTTCGGTGGAATTGCCGACCCAAGATGCGCTGGATCAGGTCAGCGCCCGCATCGATCAAGCCGGGATCCCCGCCAACCAAACCGACCAGGGGTTACTGGTCTACGATCCGTCGCAAAACGGGGTTCTGCTGACCACTCGTTCGCTACCCTGAACACGCAACCAGGGATTCCCGTAAAGTGAAAGTCAGCCACCGTGCAGGGGACTCCGGGCGGGGAAGGTTTACTTCCCGGCGCAGGCCGCGGCGATCAGGGGTTCGTGCGGGGCCACGCTTGGGATGCTGACCGGTTGGTCGGGGCTGAGAGAAAGAGAAGTCAGGATCCCCTGGATGTCATTCGAATCGAGTCGATCCTGCTGCAGCACGCTGAACATCAAGATCTTATCCGGTGCCAGGCGGAACAGGTATAAAGTGGTCGGGGGATCGCTGCGGTTGACCATGTTCTGCAGTTGGATAATCGTGGCCTGGTTTTGGCCGATCAGGCGCTCCTCGGACCCAACCAGGGTGGTCATGCTCGGGTCGAGCATTGCAGCCCAGGCTTCCGCATTCGATTTGGAAGGGTCGATCTGCTCGAATACGCCGATATCGACCGCAAAAACGCCATCAGGCATAATTCCGTCCTGCCAGTTGCCTTTGGTGGAGTGAGCCTGGAAGTATTGCTCGTCGAAACTGCGCAGGAACATGGTGCCGCCCACGCCATCGGCTGCCATGGGCGTAAACAGCCACCAGCAGGGGTAGGCCAGGCCGATGCCGTAGCGCGGATCGCGGTACTCGGTCCAGACATGGCTGGCTGCGGACAATGTAGCCGGCGCTTCAGTGGCAGAAGCAATTTCCGCCGGAGGTGCACTCACAGCGGGGGGAGTCACTGCCGGATCAGTTTCAAGCGGCGAAGGTTGGGCTATCTGCGGGGCGCAGGCCGTCAACAGGACGAATAAGGCAGAGAACACGCTCAAATAGATTTTGCGGACCATTCAGACCTCCAAGGTTTGGATCATCTATGCTTAACGTTGGAAGGCTCGCAAAAGTTCCCACCCTCGTGGATCGACAGCATGGACACGCCGGATAAATTACGAGGCTCCAAGTATCGGTTTGGAGCCTCGTAGTTAATTAAAAAAATAGCAGCCATAATGTAGGCGGAGGCATGGCCCCCTGACTGGATGGCTATATCGCAGATGCAGTCAGAGATGCCGGACCTATCCGATCATCGCGCTCCGTACCACATGCGCGAGATCAAATTGTCCCGGCGCATGAACTGGTGGTACAGGGCAGCCAGGACGTGCAGGACGATCAGCCCAAGCAAAGTGAAAGCAGCCAGCCCGTGGAAAGCCAATATTGCGAAACCTCCGCCAGGTCTCCTGCGACCGCCGGCAAAATCAGGCCGGTTGGCGCTGCTCCCGTTGAAGGGAGTCGCTGGCTGCGCGCCGGGCGTCCCGTTTACGGCAGGGAAACCGCCGGGTGGCGGGCCGAATTGACTCTGGGTTCCTAAAAACGTGGATTGAAAACGGCCCGACTGGAAAGAGAAGACCAAACCAAGAACCGTCACCACCAGCACGGCCAGATACAACCCGTAATGGACGATCACGGCCAGCAGGTCGAGAAATTTGTTCCCGGCTGTGGCTGGGGCCGGTTTACTGGTCCTGACCCGCAGGATGAAGCGCACCAGCAGCAGGACCAGGATGGTGACACCGACAGCCATATGAATGGCGACATTCGAACCGGCTGCCTGGAAACCCCTGGCTCCACCGCGATTTCTAAGAGTAAAAATGCCCAGGTATAAATTGACGAAGATCAGCAGGGCGATCAGCCAGTGCAGCGTCACCAGCGCAGGATGATAGCGTTTCGGCAGTTCCATACAACCTCCTGGGGGTTCGGATTTCAAGAATTCATTTGAGTATAAAGAAGCTGTGTGGGGAAATGATTGATTTTATGTGCAGATTTTGTGCATCTTTCAAGGCGGCTCATCCCACCGCTTCGGTTTGTGGCTGATCCAGCTGAGAGGGCTTGGCCCAACCGCGCAGCAGCCAGATGGTGTCATAGACCAGGTGCGGCAGGATGGCCGCGAAGACGTTCCCGGTTGCCAGGACGGCGATGATAAAGATCAACGCGAAGAGCGCCTGGCTCAGCATGATGCGCCAGTTCAAGCCCTGGTACAAATGCACCGCGACCGACAGCAACAGCGACAACATGACCCACGGCCACAGCAGGCCAGTTTGGGTTCCCAGTCCCAGCACCAGGTAACCGCGGAAGACCAGGTCTTCGGCGATCACACCCAGCCAGACCGAACCCAGGAAGGCAGTCCTGGCCCAGAAACCCTGCGGGTTGGAAAAACCGCCCGCCTTGAAGACGGCTTTACGGATAACCTCCCGCTTTTCCCGGGCTTTTTGCGATCGCAATCGATCTGAAAAGGAAAGCACCACCAGGTAAAGCGTGGTCATCCCACCGACCAACAGGGTGATCAGCCGCGCCCCTTTCGGCAGGCTGAGGCCCAGGGCGGCGGGACCGGTTGGCTGGTTAAACGCAATATAGACCACCAGCAGGATGGCGGCGCTGTGCGTGATCCAGCCCAGGACGGTCCGCTCTCCCGAGGACCAGCGTTTGGTGTAGTCGGGATCGTGCAGGATGAACAACGCTGCCGCGATTTGCGGCAGGATGAAAACCGTGAAGACGACCAGGAACTCCAAGAATACCTGCATGTCCATTTCGCGCCTTACCGGGAATAATCCGCCTGGAGCGCCAAGAGCGACAGGATCAGGAGCAGGATCCCGATCACGATCATTCCGCCCACATACAGGATGGAGATAAAACCGGAGCGGTAGCTATACCCTTGAGCGAGGATGCTTGGCAGTTGGGCTGTCCCGGCCGCAATCGGCCAGAAGAGGCCCAGGATGGCATGGATCACATAACCCCGGCGCATCTGGCGGCCGACCCAGAACAACCCCAATCCCTGCAAAGCGAATATGCCTGCGACCACATAGGCCAGCGCGATCATCGGCACCCCGGCTTTGGCGGGCTGGCCGGTGGCGAAGTCTTCCAGCGTATGCGGCAGGGCAAAGAAGAACAGCAGCAGGGACAGGATCACTATCCCGGTGCCCAGGAGCGAGATTCTTATTTTTATTTTTGTCATGTCAGCTTATTTCCTGTGGGTGCGTCTCATTTGAGTTGGCCTTGACATTCGAAGCCGGGACCGCCTTGTGAATGATATCCAGAAATTCATCCAGCGGCACGCGGTGAATGCGCGCCGCCCATTCGACCGTGACCGCCTTGGCGGCCAGCGCGCGGATGGAATATCGCCCCACCCTGCGAATGCCAAAGACCTCCATCAGATCGGCGATGTCGCCGTATTCTTTGAGGATGTCCGCAACGCGGGTATCTTTCGTGATTTCCATACCAATACTCTCCATGTGATTAATAAAAAAGCCACCTGTCGTTGATGAAGATGGCCTGAGTGGGCGCCTGCGATGGGTCCAGCGTGCCCGATTGTATCATGCAATTTTTGCTCCCAGCCTCGCGCTCATCCGGCGGGGAGGCTGGTACCCGCCAGTTGATGTGAAGCGATTCTGCTAGCGTTTTCTTCCGTACAGAAAAGCCTGCACGTGCGCGCTGGCATCCAGCTCCGGGACAGGCCAGTCAAGATTGGCGCGTCGAATCATCTGGCCCGTCATCAGCGGACCGATCAAGGCATTCAGGCTGTTGAGCGGGGATTCTGCTTTCAGCAGCCCCTGTGTCTGGTAGGCTTGAATGATTTTGACGACAACTTGAATATTTCCCCAGGGAGTACGGAAGGCTCCTTTCAATTCCGGATGGCGTGGCAGTTCAGCCAGGAGGGTGGGGATGATTTCCCCGTACCTCTCATTTGTCTCAGCATAGGCTTCTACAATTGCCGTCAGGTCAACTTCAAGCTCACCCGTGTAAGCTAATTTATTCAAAGGCGTGTCAGCCAGCTGGTGCTCGATTGCTTTTTCGAACAGTTCGGCCTTGCTGCCATACTTGCGGAAGAGGGTGGCTTCATTGACGCCAGCAGCATCCGCAATTTCCCTGGTAATTGCGCCTTCATAGCCGTGCGAGACCAGCATCTCGATCACGGTTCGAAATAATTTGGCATCGTCGATCACTTTTGGCATAGCCGGCTCCTTGGTAAGGGAATTGTATCATAAGCAAGTATTGACTTGCAATAAAAAGAGGATTATACTATTGCAAGTAAGCACATGCAATAAAGTTAGTGGAGCAACTTTATGCCAAAGGATCGGGGCAACACCCCTAAAAACGATGACTTTATGCAAGGTCTCGGTGCAAACGAGAGGGCGATCCTGGAACGCATTCCGATTCTGCCCCTGAGAAAACTGGCTGCTGAGGTTGTACGCGTAAAAATGCGTCTCCAGTTCACCGGCTGGCTGCAGTACATGCTGCCTGTGCCATTCATGCTGGTGCTTTTCCTGATCGCCGGGATTTCACGCCTTCTGGGTGGGACGCAGGTGGCAAATGGATTTGCCTTTTTGGGGTCGCTTCTGTTGCTCATCTTCACCTTTGACCTGATCACGGTCAAGTTCCGTCTGCGCTTCCCTGAGCGCCTGCCGAAGCGCAAGGATGACCTGGGTTTATTCGATTTGATGCGGGCCAGGCGCTCCTGCCGCTCGTTCCAGACCCGCAAACTGACTCCCGCTGACCATAACGAGTTGATGGGATACGTGCGGCTGCATAGTGGGGCGCCCAGGATCGGCAAGGCCTCTGTCCGCTTCGAATATGTTTCTGCAGCGCTCACCGTCTGGCCGACGGTCAACGCGACCGAATTCCTGGTGGCAATTGCTCCGCGTGCGTACAACCGCCTGGCCGTGATCGAGGTAGGCCGCAGCTTGCAGAAGATCGTCATGGACGCGACCCGCATGGGGTTGGGAACCTGTTGGATCGGCCCCGGTGCGGACCACGCCAGCATCATGAGTCACCTGGGCGAGCGCTTCAATCCTGAAAAAGACCACATCATCTGCGTCTGCGCAATGGGATACAAATCGGGGTATATCCCCCTGTTCATCCGCATTTTCAATGCCCAGTTTTACCGGCGGCTGCCGCTTTCGGAACTCTTTTTCACCGACGCGAACCTCGGGCAGCCGTTAGACCCGGAAGTGCCTCCCTTCCAGCGCTTCGGGCGCACCTTCGAGATTTGCCAGTGGGCGCCATCTTCCTATAATGGGCAAACGACGCGCTGCGTGGCGGTCATGGATGGCGCTGCGAACGCCCCGCATTTGGAACGATTCGATTTCTATCAAGTCACGGAATCACGTTACTACGCGCCGGTGGCAGCCGGCATCTGGTGCGCGAATTGGGAAATGGGCTGCCAGGCGCTGGGCATCCATGGGCACGTTGCAGTGCTGTCGGCTGAGGCGAGAGAAGTTCAGGATGGGCAAGCGCGCCCCCAGCTGCCCAGATACGACCTGAGCTGGGTGTTGGACGAGGACACTTAGCCCGCCCCTGGGCACCCTTTCCCACCTCGGGGACCTTCGGCAGGGTGCTTCCCCTACGATTACAAAGTCGGCTGCCATCAGCCGCTCGACCGCCTGGGCCATGACGAAGAACAGCACCAGGAAAACAATCTGTATGATTGCGATCACCCTCGTAATATCAATGCTATTCTGATGAGCCAATAACTTCCAGGCATTCTCCAGTTTTCAAAGAAATAAGGTACTACACTGTAACATTATTTCACCTTACACCTTATGGAATTGGGGTGGTTCCTTTGCATCTTGTTAGTACATCCTGAATTGCCTCAATGACCACCTCGGGGTCTTGAATCTGAGGATAATGGCCACCTTCATAAATTCTGATCTCGCTATTCTCACTGAGTGAGAGCAACTCCCGTTGCATTTCGAGCCATAAATCATCTAGTTTCTGTCCCAGATCTCCCAAGGAAGGTGAAGGTCTTGAAGTAGCAAGCACAATCAATGGCAGGGCGCCCAAATATTCATAATGCCCTGCTTGCGCCAGTGTGTTAGGACTTTCAACTTCCTCATCAAACCAGGCCAAACTTGATGAGGGCAGGAATGCCTGTACCGGATCATAGATTTCGGGTGGCAGGTTATACACATTCCCTTTATAGCGACCTGGCGATCCCAAATGAGACAAAAACAGGATCAAGGGCCTGATATTTCTGTCTGGAATTTCTGGTACAACGCCATACTCACTGAAGCGTGTGAACATTTCAGGATGACTTGATTCAAGCAGCACCATACCACAAACATCGTCAGGGTATTGCCCTGCAAATATTCTGATATAGGCCCCGCCAAAGGCATGGCCCACCAGGAGATAAGGGCCTGCCTCACCAGCGTTCTCCAGGACGGCCTTCAGTTCAGCAGCAATCGTATTCCCATCCCTGGGGCGCGGCCCCGGATCACTCCACATGATCCCGGCCCTGTCATAGCTGCAGGCGCGGGTAATTTTCCCTATTTCCCCCTGGACGGAATTCCAGCTTAATGATCCATACTGATCAAGATCAGATTCAAAAACAACCGTCGGGCTTCCGGTTCCAACGCAATATAAATGAATGCTATGGGTTCCAAGATTCACCATTTGACCGGGTGGCGGGTACTCAGCGAGGTAATTTTTACGGGTTATTGTTTCCTTGATGAGCAAAAAGACAACGAGTCCCAAAAGGAGAATCAGCAATCCCAAAAAGGTCCGTCCGACCCAGCGAAATATTCCTTTCAATATTCTTTTCGTGCTCATGGGTCCGTTCTCCTTTCATGTTCACTAATACCTGCCTTTAAGAAATTAATATTCTCAGAACTTGTTTTGCTCATGCAATCTTTCTTAATGACTACCCAATAGACCTTACATAATTGATTAAGAGATCATCTTCTGCTCAGATAGAGTGTTGCTGATGAGAATGAAACCATGCTGAGAAAAATGAATAATGGAAACCAGATGAAATCCAGGACATTACCGAAGCCGATGATTCGTTGTAAAACACCCATCAAGGTCATGATTGGAAGGATAATTAGGATTGTTAACAGGCTTGCCCGCGAGATATCCAGGAATTGTTTCTCATCCAGCCAATCTGTGATCTTTTCCTTTCGTTTCATGAACAACCAAACGCTCAGAATGAGCAAGTAGGGAAGCAACACCAACACCCCAATTGTGACAGAAAGTATTTCAAATATGGATAATCTCAGCCTTGTCACAAGCGCCACGAGGATGGCTGTCAATCCGATCATTCCGCACAGTAATCCGGTCGTGTGAGCTGCGATAAAGAGAACATCATCTTTTACAACAATCTCTTCCGGTCGATTCTCTCTCCCGCTCCTGGTAGCCAATGTAACGAAAGCCAGGATCGTGAACAGGACATGCAAACCGTGGTTGATAAAGAGAATGGTCCATTCGCTGGCAGAATCCCATCCCTGAACATATTGCTTGCCGATGTCCTGAAGCATTGACAGGTCACTCAGAAGCAGCAAACCAGAGATGATGCCGATCACAATGGTAAGGATTTTAAGTGTTCCTGCCGATCTCTGGAAAATGATCTGGGCCAGCAGGGTGAGGACGGTAACAAGGTGGAAAATGCCGATCAATGCCAGGCTCAGGCCGGTGAGTAGTCCCAGTATCTCCAGCTGTCCGTCGAGGGTTTCGAAATGAAGTACCTTAGGGCACAGGTAAGCAAACAGGATCAGGTTGTAAACCAGGCCGCTGGCGGCAATGACACCCAGGCTGATGGAAGTGACGCGCAGATTTTTTAGAAATTTATCCATAGTTAACTCCTGATTGATTCTTCGTCGATCAAATAGAAGATCTCTTCAACGGTCTTATTAAAGAAACGTGCGATCTTCATGGCTAGCAGTGTTGAAGGGCAAAACTTTCCAGCTTCGATGGAGTGAATGGTAAGGCGGGTGACACCAACTGCGTTGGCCAGTGCTTGTTGGGAAAGCTCATTATGCTCAAACCGGAATTTACGAAGGTGATTTCCAAGTTTCAAGATTCCTCCTTACTATGTATAGTATCATATACATATTGTATACAATACTATACATCTGTCAAGAGATAGTTTTTTTGATATTGCTCCTACAATCCTAAATTATTCAATACAATAATCTATTAATTCCCCTAATTTCAAAAAAATGTTTCTGTTTTTACCAGAGTTGCATGAGTGAATCTTATTGTTCGGTCACAAAATGGTTGTAATTGATTGATAACATTTCGAATTTCTCTTTAAAAACAATAACGCTCATTGATGAGCGTTATTGTTTTATACCTTTGCTAGGCTCTGAACCTTTAACCTGGCGGGGCCAGGTTTGAGTCCCATTGAAGTACATTTTGGGCCTATGATCAAACATATTCGGGCTTATGTCCAATTCAGCTACATTTTTCCATCATGTATATTTATTGTTCTGTTCAAAAGATTTGCATAATGGGGAAGGATGTATAGATAAAAAATCACAAAATCCCCCACATCAATACGAGGGATTTTGTTACTGAACGAGACTGTGAATTTGGGCCTAAATCACAGTGTTTGTAGACTTTACGTTTAGAGATCCTTGAGATAAGTAGCGAGCGCCAGCAAAATAAAAGCGACTGCTACAAACCAGAAAGCATTGGCACTGACAAATGGCAAGCTGGTAAATGTTCCAAGGATTCCAAGAACACCAAGTACTACAGCAATCCACCAGGTGACTGTTTTTGGGGCTGAAAGTTTCATTTTCTTCTCCTTGATGTATTTAATTATGTTCTATTTTAGTAAGTATCATCCCAGGCCCTTCATAAGGATGATATGTACATATCTATTAACTAAGAAGTGATAAATCAGTTACGATGAATTATTATCTTTTTTAGACTATGAGAACTTTATGATACTCAACAACCCAGTTAAAGGGGTTGTTGAGATAAGCGACATTATTTTGAGCCATTTAACTGTGGAATAAAAGCTACTAAAGATTTCCATCAATAACAGAATCTGATAAATACTATATATTATTAGAGCAGTTCAAAGAATTTTTGGAATGGAAAAAGCAACTGGGTACCAGGTGACCGCGCCCTAAACAAAAGCTCCTGGCCAAGGACTCGAACCTCGAACCTAGCGGATCTAGGTTCGAGTCCTAATAAGGCATATTTTTCGGTTATCTTTTTATTAGGCTTGCAACCAAGCGTATTTAGACTCAAATCCATTACGGATACATTGTACCTTCAGAAGAAAGGTGATTTGTTCATCATCACCATTATCACAACCATTATGACCGTCAATAGGATCATGATCTTGATGATGCGTAACATCTATGATAGACAATTTTTTTTGCATAACACTTTACGCAATAAGTGTTATGCAAATTCTAGGTATTAATTAGCTTATATAATTTATTGAAACGGAGAATTTCCGGTGACCTTCCAGATGGTTTCTTTATTGTAACTAGAATTTTCTCTTCTTTAAGCCTGGTGATTATTCGGAAAGTAGTTTGGTGGTTTAATCCTGCTTTTTTTCCAAAATCAGAGCGTCGAAATATTGGCATGCTAAAAAGTGTGTCCAACACTTTGATTCCATAAGGAGAATTGGATATATTGGCCATAAGATCCTTCATTTGGGTATAAAGCATTAAAACCTGTTTTGCCTTTTCAGCATTTTTTTTCGCTTGAACATCAACTGCATCTAAAAAGAAGTATACCCATCGTTCCCAATCATTATTTTGAGAAATGGATAATAAGCTTCCAAGATATTCATCACGATGTTCATCGAAATATTCACTTATGTATAACATGGGCGAGTTCAAGCGTTTTTTATGCCAAAGGAACAATGTTATTAAAATACGCCCAGTACGGCCATTACCATCCATGAATGGATGGATGATTTCGAACTGTGCATGCAAGATTGCCGTTTGTACAAGGGGCTCGAATTTATCTGATACAAGAAACTCAAATAAATTATCTAAACAAGCTTTCACGCTTAACGGTTCGGGGGGAATAAAAAAAGCTTCTTCGATTTTGCAATGCTTCGGGCCAATCCATACTTGCTCTTTCCTGATTTCTCCTGGTTTTTTATCTTTTCCCCTAACGCCAGACATGAGTTCTTTTTGGATTGCGGATACCATTGTCTGATTAAAAGGTAATCCGCGTTTCAGCCATCGTTGAGCGTGACGTGTTGCCTTTCGGTAATTTAATACCTCAATGATATCTATTTGTTTGGATTCGTTTTCAGGTTTGAGATCAGCTTCATATTTGAGTACTTCATCAAGTGTTGTAATAGTGCCTTCAATTCGCGATGATAAAATAGCTTCCTTTGTCTCCAATGGTGATAAAAAAATTGCGGGATTTATCATAGATTCAAGAATCCCGTTGTAATAGGCTAAAGAAGCGCTTGCAGAACTGACTTTTTTAGCGAGCTTCTCCCAATCCAAGTGAGAAACATCTAATGGTAACTTTGTCGGGACAAATGGTTTCATGAGAAATCCTATTAAAATCCTCCTAATGAATTTTGTATAACAGATTTGATAAACAAAATCTATTGTATAACACTTTTTGATAAATATGTTATACAAAATATATTTTATCGCAAGAAAACAAAAAGCTGCTCTGGGTAAACCAGGAGCAACTTTTGGATAACAACCTGAGATTTGGCTTCAGAACCTAGCGATCCGCAGCCGTTCAGAGTCGGAAGGCTTTGACGATCTGCGCGACGATCTCATCGGGCGTCTGGCCGACGTCCACTACCAGCGCCTCGAGCGGTTCTTCCAGCGCCGCAAACTGCGAGCGCAGCAGGTCGGCCTGCATGAAATGTCCCCGGCGCTTTGATATGCGCGACCAGATCAAATCGTAATCCCCCTTGAGATAGACGAATTGCAAGCCTGCGAGCCCGCGCGTCAATGCCTGGCGGTAGCTTGCCTTGAGCGCCGAGCAGGCCAGCACGGGATGCCGCCCCGCCTTCAACGTGGAAACCAGCTTCGCATGCAGTGCGGACAGCCACGGCGCGCGGTCGGCGTCGTTCAAAGGAATCCCGGCTTTCATCTTGGCGATGTTCTCCGGCGGGTGGAAATC
>CAYOUV010000036.1:0-32163 GCA_964407265.1 uncultured Anaerolineaceae bacterium
GATTCTCGGGGTTTTTACATCCCGAAAACAGGCCGATAACCGTTTCGTGGTAAGATAGCCGCATGCCCTGGAACCTGCATTCCACTCACGCGCAGGCCGGCGATCTGGCTCAATTGGTCGGTCTGCGGCACAAGCATTTCATCATTACGCTCACCCCCGGCGCTGACTTCCAGACCCATCGCGGCATCCTCAAGCACGATGACCTGATCGGTCTGGCCTGGGGCAGCCAGGTCTTCAGCCACATGGGCAGTCCGTTCTTCCTGCTCCAGCCGGCGTTGGGCGATTTGCTGGTCGACCTGCCGCGCACCACCCAGATTTTGTACCCCAAGGACATCGGCTTCATCCTGGTGACGATGGGCATCGGCCCCGGTCAGCGGATCGTCGAAGCCGGTTCCGGCTCCGGAGCGATGACGATTGCCCTGGCTTATGCGGTCGGTACAGAGGGGAAGGTTTATTCCTACGAACAGCGCGAAGACATGCACAACCTGGCGCGTAAGAACCTGGTCCGGGTCGGACTGGATTCCCATGTGGATTTCAAGCTGCGCGATATTGCTGAAGGCATCGATGAATCCGATGTAGACGCCTTCTTCCTGGATGTTCCCAATCCTTACGATTACCTGGCCCAGGTCCGTGCGGCGCTCAAGCCGGGCGGCTTTTTCTGTACCATCCTGCCGACTTTTAACCAGGTCGAAAAGACCCTGCACACTTTACGCCGCTACCGGTTCGCTTTTTTTGAAACTTGCGAGATCTTGCTGCGTTATTACAAATCTGAGCCGACCCGTCTGCGCCCAACGGATCGCATGGTCGCTCACACCGGCTTCCTGATTTTCGCCCGGCGGATCGAACCGAGCGATGACCCGCGAGCCAGGGAATTGATGGCCGAGCAAAACATTGAAAATGAAGGTTCTTCCGAACCTGAAGACTAAGTTCCCGATCCCGGGTATTTGGAGGTAAGTATGCGTCGACGTGGTTTCCGAGGTCTGCGTCCCCTGCACCGATTACGGCGCGGATTTTCGCCCGATATTCCCCCTGCACTGCAGCGCGCCAATGACCTGATGGCAAGCGGGGATTATCCGGCTGCCGCAGCGGCCTTCGAGCAGTTGGCACAGGGCGCAGAAGCGCGTCACGGACCGCGCGCGCCGCACCTGTACCTGCGTGCGGGGCATGCTTGCCTGCTCAACGCTCAGGTCCCATTGGCCATGGGGCACTTCGAGCATGGCCTGTCCCTGCTGGCTGCCAGCGGACACCTGCGGGTGCTGCAGCGCGCCGGATGGCGGGTCGTGCAGCAGTTAAAAGAACGTGGGCTGGATCAGGAAGCGCAGCAGATCGAAGCCCGACTCAATTCCCTGCTGCCGGCCGGTTTTACCACCGAGGCTCCCGCGACCGGAGGACGGGTCACCCTGCCGACCCATTGCCCAGGCTGCGGCGGACCTGTCCGCCCGGATGAGGTCGCATGGCTGGACGAATCGACTGCAGAATGTTCCTACTGCGGCAGCCCGATCAGAGGCGGGTAGCGCCAGGGCAGTTATGTCCCTTGAACCGGGTGAAGATTACATCGTTCGTAGTCTCCGAGAAGCTGCCAATAGCGGGACTGCGCATGAATACAACGAAAGCCAACTTTCGCGAGGTGTAGAACCGCGTTGCGCCGCGGTGCTGGTACCGTTGATCGACTTTGGGGATGCCTGGCAGGTCCTGTATACACGGCGTACGGAAAACCTCGACAGTCACAAGGGACAGGTTTCCTTTCCCGGCGGCGCTTGCGAGCCGGGGGAAGCGACTCCTGAGCAGACAGCTCTGCGCGAGGCCGAAGAGGAGATTGGCCTTCGGCCAACGGACGTTCGCCTGCTGGGGCGTTTGAATCCGATGGTAACCATCACCGGTTTTCGGGTCACGCCGGTTGTAGGGGTCTTACCCTGGCCATATACCTTTCGTGTATCCAACATAGAAGTCGGACGGGTTTTCACCATCCCCTTGCTGTGGCTGGCCGATGGACGCAATTACTGGGAATTTGCCCGCCCGGGTTCGAATCTCAGGTTGATTGCATACCATCCTTATGACGGAGAACTGCTGTGGGGCGCTACGGCGCGCATGACCCAGGCATTGCTCCAGGCGCTCAAGCTCACAGAATAAAAATCGCCATCAATAGCGATGGCGATTTTTTGCTTCTTCAGGTAGAGGGGAGGCAGGCTTACTCTTCCTTGCCTTCTTCTCCTTCTTCCCCTTCTTCTCCTTCTTCCTTCTTGCCGCGTTCGATCACTTCCGGCTCTTCCAATTCTTCCTCGACCTCGACCTCTTCTTCGATCTCTTCTTCGCGTACATACGTAGCGAGAACGACCATTTCTTCGGGGTCAGTCAAGATTTCGACTGCATCGGAGATGACCACGTCGCGGACGTAAAGCCCATCGCCGACTTCGGTCAGGCCTGAGAGGTCCAGTACGACCTTTTCGGGCAGGTCATTTGGCAGACATTCGATCTCGAGTTCGCTTACACCGGTAACCATCACGGCATTGTATTCCTTGACAGCCGGAGCCGTACCGGTCAGTTCGATGCCAACCTGGGCGCGGATTTTTTCAGTCATCGAAACGGCTAGAAAGTCCACGTGCAGCAGGTTGCCCCTGATGAAATTGCGCTGCTTCTCGCGCACCAGGGAGGGATACTCTTTGCCATCCAGGGATATGGTCACCAGGCTGGACGAAGTGACGTGTGATAAAGCCAGTGTAGCATCATGGGCATCCAACGTAAGGGCAATTGGGTCGAGATGACGCCCGTACAGGACGGCCGGCAGTTTGCCATCACGGCGCAATGCGCCAACCTGCTTGCCGATCACTTCACGTTTGGTTGCCTTCAGAATTACTTTTTCCATGTTTCCATCCTCGAGCGCCTCTCACCCTGCACGGATATCGCCGCTGTTTCAGGATTACCTTCGCTCTATGAGTAATTTTTCTCCTGACGATTGTCAGGGGATTGACAAATTATCTGCGCCGGAAGACGAGTTGTCCGACCAGTAAAACCAGTCCGGCAAACAGGCCGCTGATCATGCCGATCAGGATCGCACCGCGCGTGTCGACCACCGTCTGGACGTTTCCGTCCACGTGACGGGACAGGAGCACCAGAGTATCGATCCGGTCAGCCTGGAGATCCTGGCTGTTAACTACGACCGCGTAGGAATTTTGCAGATTGGCGCTTCCGGCTGAGATCACCCCGGCATAGCCGTTAAGGTTGGCTGTTCCGGTTTTGATCACGCCTACACCGCTGTTGGTCAGGTTGACCTGCTCGGCTTTTAGCGCCCCAATCCCAGTCTCATGCGCTGACAACTTTTCGGCCGTGGCCTCCACGATGAAAGCCTGGTGCGCTTCGATTTCGTCCGCAGCAACCGCCTGGGCAGCGCTCTGGTGCATGCGCACCAGCTCAGCTTTGACCGAATCGACCCTGCTGTTGGTCAGGTTGACGACCTGAGTTTGATCCTGCTCTTCTTCAGGTGCGGATGTCTTCGCGGGCATGGTTTCTCCGATTTTTTGTGACAGGCACAAAACGCGCCTCCGTGCGGAGGCGTGTCGTCCAACGAAAACAGATTGTAGCCTGTCGGGATGGATTCGTCAAGTCGATTCGTGGAAAAATAGTCAGGCCCAGGAGTGTGGATGCTCATCATTGGTTACTGAATCTTTGGCAATTCGAGAGAATTCGATGGTGGCAAGGTATAATCCCCCCATCTTCTAAAACTGGATACCCTATGCGTCGCTATATTTACTTCACCGTTTTTGTCTCCGGCATGACCACCCTGGCGGCCGAACTGGCTGCCTCGCGTCTGATCGGAAATGTTTTTGGCACCAGCAATCTGGTCTGGGCCAGCATTATTGGCCTGATCCTGATTTACCTGACCGCCGGCTACTTCATCGGCGGGCGCTGGGCTGACCGTTCGCCTCATCCGGAGACCATGTTCAAGGTCCTGGCCTGGGGCGCTTTCACTTTAGGGATTGTCCCCTTCGTGGCCCAACCGGTGCTGCGGGCGGCGGCAACCGCCTTCGACGGCCTGGACGTGGGCGTGCTGCTTGGCTCCTTCGTGGCTGTCTTGGTGCTGTTCATTGTCCCGATCACATTGCTGGGCACCATCTCACCCTTTGCTATCCGCATCAGTGTCAAGGATACCAGCACGACCGGGAATGTGGCCGGTTCTCTCTACGCCATCTCCACCCTGGGCTCATTCCTGGGAACTTTCCTGCCGGTGCTGGTCTTTATCCCGTTGATCGGGACCACGCGTACCTTCCTGGTCTTCAGCCTGTTCCTGTTATTTGTGGCCATTGCCGGTCTGGGACTGGCTGCTGGGCGGCGCACAGCCCTGATTTACTTGTGGATGCCGCTGGTCTTGGCCGTCATCGCCTTACTCTGGTCGGGAGCTGGGCTCAAGCAATCCAAAGGGCAGGTTTTTGAGACCGAGTCGGCTTACAATTACATCCAGGTCATCAAGAACGGGGATTTCTATTTTTTACGCCTGAATGACGGGCAGGGCATCCACTCGGTCTACCATCCGACACAGTTGTATTACGGCGGGCCGTGGGAACAATTCCTGGTGGGACCATATTTCAACACGCCGCCCTACACACCGCAGATGGTCAAGCGGATCGCCATCGTCGGATTGGCGGCCGGGACTACAGCCCGGCAGGCGACCGCCGTCTACGGTCCGATCCCAATCGATGGCTTCGAGATCGATCCGGAGATTGTCAGAGTCGGGCGCGAGTATTTCGGCATGACCATGCCCAACCTGAACGTCATCGTCCAGGACGGGCGTTGGGGATTGGAGCAAAGCCCGTACAAATACACCATCATCGGCGTGGATGCATACCGCCCGCCCTACATCCCGCCGCAGATGACCACCCAGGAATTTTTTCAGATCGCTTTTGACCATTTGGACGCAGACGGCGTCTTGACCGTCAACGTTGGGCGCTCACCCAACGACCGCCGTCTGATTGACGGCCTGGCAACCACCATCGCAACGGTCTTCCCCTCCGTCTATGTGATGGATATTCCGGGCACACTCAATTCGATGATCTACGCCACCCGCCAGCCGACCAAGGCCGAGAACTTGAGCCTCAATCTGAGTGCACTGCAAAAGCGCGGTGATGTGCATCCCCTGCTGATCCGGGCAGTGGAAACGGCCCTGGTCAACCTGCAGCCGGGCTATCAAACCACGCTGGTTTTTACCGACGATAAGGCTCCAATTGAGTGGATCACCAATCGCATGATCATCAATTTTGTGCTGCACGGGGATACGGAGATTCTTACCCATGAATGAGCGTTTTACTCCTATCCTTTCCTGGATCGTGGCATTGTTGGTGCCATTCTTCCTGATCCTGACCGGACTGCGATTGCTGCTGACACCGGTCTTCCCGGAAATCGAATACCGCATGCCGGCTTTCCCGGCTGACGAGTACGGCTTTACCATGCAGGACCGTCTGCACTGGTCGAAGATCGCCGTGCAATATTTGGTCAACAGTGCCGACATTACCTACCTGAGCGCGTTGCGCTTTTCTGATGGCACGCCGGTCTACAACGAACGCGAACTGCGTCACATGATCGATGTTAAGCGTGTGGTCAAGGGAGCTTTGAATGTGTGGTACACAGCCAGCGGGTTGTTGATCCTGCTCGGGTTGTGGGCCTGGCGTGGGAAATGGTGGCCGGCTTACCGGCGCGGTTTGAGGCGGGGGGGGTGGATTACCCTCGGCATTATGGGCGCTATCCTGCTCTTTGCTTTGATCAGCTTCTGGAATTTCTTCGTCTTTTTCCATAAGATATTCTTCCAGGGTGACACCTGGTTGTTCCTGTTTTCGGACACCTTGATCCGGTTGTTCCCGTTGCGCTTCTGGCAGGACGTCTTCCTGCTGGAAGGAGTGCTGGTGCTGGGTGGTGCTCTCGGGCTGGCGCTGGGGTTGAAACCAAAGACCAACTAGCGGGTTTTCATGTAGGGGTGGGGTAAACCCATCCCTGCATGATGTATAATTTCAGCGCAAGGAGTAAAGGATGTCGACTTTATCGTTAGAGAACCGGGTTGCCGTTGTGACGGGCGCCTCGCGTGGACTTGGCCGTGCAATTGCGGTTGAATTCGCCGTGCGCGGTGCCGCTGTCGTTGTCAATTACAACCGATCAGCCGAAGCTGCCCAGGAAGTTGTAGACCGGATCAAAGCGGGAGGGGGGCAGGCGGCTGCCTTCCAGGCGGATGTGGCGGTATTTCAGCAGGCGCAAGATCTGATCAAATTCGCCGTCGAGACTTTTGGCAATTTGGACATCCTGGTTAATAATGCCGGTATTACTCACGATACCTTGATCATGCTGATGTCCGAAGAAGATTGGGACAGCGTCATGGCTACGAATTTGAAGAGTACTTTTAACTGCTCGAAATCAGCTGTGCGGCATATGATGCGCAAGCGCTATGGGCGTATTATCAATATCTCATCGGTTTCCGGTCAGATGGGAAATGCCGGGCAAACAAACTATTCGGCTTCCAAAGCCGGACAGATCGGATTTACCAAATCGCTGGCGCGCGAAGTGGCGGGCCGTAATATCACGGTCAATGCGATTGCCGCCGGTTATATCGAAACGGATATCTGGGCCAATGTCCCTGATGATATGCGGGAAGCGGTCATGAAATTGATCCCGCTGAACCGCAAGGGACAACCCGAGGAGATTGCCTATGCCGTAGCCTTCCTGGCTTCGGATCAAGCCGCCTACATTACCGGGCAGGTCCTGGGCGTGGACGGCGGCATGGCGATGATGTAATGTTAGGAGAAAAAATGGCTGGAAGCGAACGTCCCCCTGGGAAGACCACTGTTGCTCCGGATGTTTTGACGAGTATCGCTCGCCTGTCGGCTTTGAGCGTTCCGGGTGTGAGTAGTATGGCGCCGGTTCCGGGCGGCGTAAACCGCTTGTTTCGACGCGGGGCCAATGATGGCGTGCGCATTGAAGTCGAAGACAACACTGTCTTTGCGGATCTGTACGTTGTATTACAACAGGATATTAATATTCGCGAGGTCAGCCGCAACATTCAGCAGCAGGTGGCGCGTGCAATCCTGGAGATGGTCGGGATGGATGTGGGCAATATCGACATTCATATCGAAAATATAGATTACGAGAGGTTTGACGAGGCCTAAATTTTATGAAGTCGCGAACCAGGGCACGCAGCCTAGCCCTGCAGGTACTTTACGAAATAGATATCACGAGTCATTCTCCAGCCCAGATATTAAAGGAGCGGCTGGAAGAATTGCCACTATCCAACGATCTGGCGGAGTTCGCGCGCCAGATTGTTTTCGGTGTGCTCCCTCTTACGCGAGAACTTGATTTGATCATTGCAAAGTATGCGCCTGAGTGGCCGCTCGAGCAGATAGCGCCAATTGATCGCAATATATTACGCATGGCTTCCTGGGAATTTGCTGTCCAGCAGGAGACGCCGGTAAAAGTGGCGATCAATGAAGCCGTAGAGTTGGCCAAGACATTTGGCTCAGATAGTGCTCCCCGCTTCGTCAATGGGGTGCTGGGAAGCCTGTCCGAGCATCAGAATGATATTTTCCAGGCGATACTATCTGTAAAGGATAAAGAAGGCTAGTAACGGTATGGAGATTCTTGGCGTTGGTATGCCCGAATTGATCTTTATTTTGATCATTGCCCTGCTGGTGTTGGGTCCCAAAGATATGGAAAAAGCCGGCCGGGCATTTGGTCGCTTTTTAAACAATTTTTTCAAGTCAGGAGCCTATAAGGCGATGACGGAAGCGGGTCAAAAACTGCGCAACCTGCCTTACGAGTTGGCGCGTAATGCAAACGAAGAGCTTGATGATTTGAAAAAATTTAATGATGAGCTAAAACAACAAAGCAAATCCCTGGGAACCTGGGAAGGACAGGGCGTTGGCAATCCCAAGCCCTCCAAGACTCCCGACTCTCCGGAGGAGACTGTGCCTGACAACACAATCGTCCCTCCGCGTTCCCACCCAATAGAGGCTGCAGCCAAACCAAATGAGGCGAAGGAGACGCACAACGATGCGTAAATTTTTCTCCGGCCTGTGGTGGGTGCTGACCCTTCCTTTTCGCCTGGTATTCTGGATTGTGCGTGCGCCCTTCCGGTACATCCCCAGGGCGATTAGCTTTCTGACCGATCCGCCGGATGATACGCCGTTAACGGACGTGTTTACTGCTGCGGTTCAGGATCGACAAGTCCGCCAATCGATTTGGGATCATATTGAGGTCCTGCGAAAACACATTTTCCGGGCTGTACTTGCCCTGGTCCTGACAGTGGGTGTGTCTTTCTTCTTTACAGAGAAACTGGTAGCTTACCTGGCCCAACCGGTGGGTGGTTTGCAGGCGCTCAAAGCAATTGAAGTGACCGAGTCGGTGGGTGTCTTCATGCGCGTAGCCCTGATTTCGGGCCTGGCCCTGGCCTTGCCCTATATTGCTTTTGAGTTCTGGTTGTTTGCAGCACCCGCCTTGATGCCACGTTCGCGTCAGTTTGGTTTGTTGGCCATCCCGCTGGCGTCCATTTTCTTTCTGGCAGGTATGGCGTTTTCTTATTATGTGATGTTGCCCGCGGCGCTTCCGTTTTTACTCAATTTCATGGGGATTCAAGCACAGCTGCGTCCGCAATCCTATTTTAGCTTTGTGACCGGCTTGATGTTCTGGATCGGCGCAGCTTTTGAATTCCCGCTGGTGATCTATGCGCTTTCAGCCATCCGCCTGGTCAAACCGGCAGTTCTCGCCAAACAATGGCGAATTGCGGTGGTTCTGATTGCAATCCTGGCTGCAGCAATCACGCCGACGGTCGATCCGGTCAATATGGGACTGGTCATGTTGCCCATGATCTTGCTATACTTTATTAGTATCGGTTTTAGCTATCTGGCTTACCCGAGAAGAAAGCCAACAGAAGAGGCTGCTTGATGTTGTCATTAGCATCCCAACTCCTGAATCCGGAGGGGAAATGAATCGTTACCTCACGAAAACGCCACATCTGCACCGTGCCGCCATTTCAGTTGTGATCATCGTTATGCTCTTGAGCAGCCAGGCCTGCACGATCTCCCTGTTCGATATTCCCTGGTTTAGCCAGACTCCCAGCACACCGCAACCGGGTCAGACGGAGCCTCCGGCGACACCGGTAACGGTAGCCCAGGTGAACTTCAGCGTTCAAATTCCGGCGCCGCTGCTGCCGGGGCAGTCCCTGGCGATCAGTATTCTGGATGAGGTTACTGGATTGGCGCTTAATGCAGTTAACTATACGCTGCAGCCAAAGGATACACAGACATATTCCATTTCCCTGCCTCTGCCTTTGAATTCAGTCACCAAGTATCGCTACCTCCTGATCGGGAACAACCAGTTGCCGGAAGTTACCAGTGTGGCTACCCCCGTACGTTACCGATTGTTCCATGTCGCAGGCCCAAGCGATGTGCATGACATTGTCAGTAGTTGGGCCGGTCAGCCGTTCAATGGACAAACGGGAAGCATTCAAGGAGAAATCAAAGACCGCACCAATTCTGCCCCCATCCCTAACCTGATGGTTGCGGCGGGCGGCGTGCTGAGTTTGACCGATTCGACCGGACGCTTCCACCTGGTGGGTTTACCACCCGGTGAACATAACCTCGTCGCCTATGCGCTCGACGGTTCTTACCGCACGTTCCAGCAGGGTGCCAGCGTGGCAGCCGGCCTGGTTACACCGGTCAACCTGGCCTTAGATCCCGCTCCGCGGGTCAACGTCATCCTGACCGTTTCAGTGCCGAAAACTACCGTTCCTGGTGCTCCGGTGCGGGTTGCTGGGAATCTGTCCTCATTAGGGAATACGTTTGCTGATCTGGATGGCGGGATGAACACGGTAGCGGATCGTATGCCAACCATGACCATGTTGCCGGATGGGCGCTATACGGTTACGCTCAATTTGCCCGTTGGCGCGGACTTGCATTACAAGTACACCCTCGGCGATGGTTTTTGGAATGCCGAGCATAAGGGGAGTGGAGAATTCCGGGTACGCGAGCTGATCGTACCTGGGTCCGATACATCGATCCAGGACACAATCGATACCTGGGAAGCCGGCTCGTCTGCTCCGATTTTGTTCGAGGTCACGGTCCCGAGCAATACGCCCGCCGGGGATGTGGTCTACATCCAGTTCAATCCTTACGGGTGGACACAACCGATACCAATGTGGTCGCTGGGAAACAACCATTGGGCCTATAAGCTTTATGGGCCGCTCAATTTCCTCGGCAATTTTGGTTATCGCTACTGCCGCAACGGACAATGCGGCAGCGCAGATGATGTCGCTACCGCCGGCAACGCTAATCCCGGTCGTTCGGTCTCAACCAGCCTGACGCCGCAGGATATCCAGGATACGGTCACAGGTTGGTCCTGGCTGCAAAGCACGGGAGCCAACCAACTGGTCGCAGCCCAGATCAACCCCCGGCCCGGAAGTTTTGTGGCGGGAGTTGAGTTCCAGCCCACCTTCCGACCATCCTGGATTAGCATGATCCCTCAGGCATTGCAAAATGTGCAGGCGCTCAGTTCGAATTGGATGGTGTTAACACCGACCTGGACCTTCCGCCTCAGCAATCCGCTGATATTTTCTCCCCTGCCGGGCAGAGACCCGTTATGGCCCGACGCGGGTTCGATGGCTGTTCAGGCGCGCAATCAGAATATGAACGTGGCGATCTTTCCCGTCCCCAATTTCCCGACCGATTCAACCGCATGGTGGTCGAATGCTCCGCGGGATGAGGGCTGGTGGACGAATTGGTTCGACTCCTATCGCGAGTTCGCAGTAAATTATGCCGACCTGGCGACTCAGACCGGAGCCCAGGCTGTCATCCTGGGCGGGGACTGGATCGGGCCAGCGCTCCCCGGCGGACAGGTGAACGGAGAGAATTCCGGCGTCCCCTCCGATGCGGAGACACGCTGGCGTGTCATCCTGGATGACGTACGCAGTCATTTTAAAGGGCAGGTCTGGTGGGCACTGCCGTATACCCCCGGTTCCTTGCAATCCGCTCCTGGATTCCTGGCCGAAATGGATAGCATATACCTCTTATGGGAGGCGCCGTTGAGTGACCAGCTGGTCCCATCCAACGAGGCCCTGGTCAACGAGGCTGGGCGGCTGCTCGATGCGGAAATTTTACCCTTCGAGGAGACCCTGCAGAAGCCGGTTGTGATCGCCATGGCCGCTCCGTCCATTATTGGATCTGCTACCAACTGCCCGCCCGATGGAATAGGCGGCTGCCTGGATTGGATGGCCCTAAGTCAACCCAGCCCAGATGTGGCCACGGTTACCCTGGATTTGCAGGCACAAGTCGATGTTTATCAGGCCATGCTGACAGCGATCAACACGCGGCCCTGGGTGAATGGCTTCGTCAGCCGTGGTTATTATCCACCGACTATCCTGCAGGATAAATCCGCATCCGTGCATGGCAAACCGGCTGCCGATCTGTTATGGTACTGGTTCCCGCGGATGCTGGGGATAATCAAATAATCTGGAAGGACGAGGAAATCCCTCGTCCTTCTTTTTTTCCCATTGCGAAGGTTAGATATATAATCGGTTCTAATCACCAGATTGAGGAGGAGGAATGTCATCCAGGGTTCGTCGTATCTTGATGCGCGCCGGTAGTGTGTTATTGGTTTTGGTTGTTTTTTTCTCAGCTTTCGGTTTTTATCTCACCCGCAGTTACATTCCCAATTCGCTGGCACCCCGGTCTTTTCCGCAGACGGATGGAGAGATCCATCTCAAGGGTCTGGATGGCAGCGTAGACGTCTACCGGGATGGCATGGGCATCCCGCACATTTATGCCACCACGCAGCATGATTTGTTCATGGCGCAGGGTTACGTCCATGCCCAGGACCGATTCTGGCAGATGGATTTCTGGCGTCATATTGGCTCAGCGCGGCTCTCGGAGATGCTTGGGAAGTCCCAGGTTCAAACGGATGAATTCTTGCGCACGCTTGGCTGGCGTCAGATCGCCGAGCAGGAGTGGCAGGATTTGGATCCCGAATCACAGGCGATACTGAACGCTTACGCCCAAGGTGTCAACGCCTATCTGGCCGAGCACCAGGGTACCTCGCTCAGTCTGGAATATGGCGTGCTTAAACTGCTCAATGCGGATTACAGGCCTGAGCAGTGGATACCGGTTAACTCGCTGACCTGGGCCAAAGCCATGGCCTGGGATTTGAGGGGCAACATGGGGGAAGAAATTGAACGTGCGATCTTGCTTAAGACTCTGACACCCGCACAGGTAGACGAATTATTTCCGCCGTACCCGGACGATCATCCGGTGATTGTGCCAAAGATCGGCGAGAATGTTTTTAAACCTTCCGGTAGCCAGGCTCGCATGTCTGCGGATGTGTCACAAGCCACTTTGAATAGCGTTCGAGAAAATATCACCTCGCTGGATGCGCTTCTCGGCCCGGCGGGTTCAGGCATTGGCTCCAACTCCTGGGTAGTTTCGGGCCAGCGGACAGTCAGTGGTATGCCGCTGCTGGCCAATGACCCGCACCTTGGGATCCAGATGCCCTCGATCTGGTATCAGGTTAATTTGCATTGTCAACCCAAGTCGGAGGCCTGCCCGTATGAGATCAGTGGCTTTTCGTTCGCTGGAGTCCCGGGCGTGGTCATCGGGCATAATGACCGCATCGCCTGGGGTTTTACCAACGTCGGGCCGGATGTGATGGACCTGTATGTCGAAAAGGTCAACCCGGATAACTCAAACCAGTACGAAGTCAACGGAAAATGGGTCGATTTCGAGACCCGCCAGGAGACCATTCTGGTGGCGGGCAGCGATCCGCTTGAAATAACTGTGCGCAGTACGCGCCACGGTCCGGTTATTTCCGATACGTATGGACCGTTGAAAGATAAGGTCGAAGGGACGGCCACCCCGTTTAAAGATCAGGCCGGTATCGAATTGCCTTCGCAATATGTGATTTCGCTGGCCTGGACTGCTTTGCAGCCCGGCTCGGTTTTCGAAGCCATCTGGGGCTTTAACAAAGCCCAAAACTGGAGTGACTTTCGACAGGCGGCACGCAACTTCCAGGTCCCGGCCCAGAATCTGGTGTATGCCGATGTGGATGGGAATATTGGGTACCAGATGCCCGGTTTGGTACCGATCCGTAAGAATGGCGACGGGCGCCTGCCCGTCCCTGGCTGGACGGATGATTACGATTGGACCGGTTTTATCCCGTTCGAAAAGCTGCCCTATGTTTTTAACCCGGCCTCGGGCTACGTCGCCACGGCGAACAACCAGGTCCCGCCGCGAGATTATCCCTACCTGGTCACCACCGATTGGGATTATGGCTTCCGCGCTGCCCGCATTCTGGGCATGATCGAGGACGCCCCCGGCAAGATCGACATCCCGTATATGCAGAAGATGCAGGGAGACGATAAGGATTTGAACGCCGAAACCCTGGTTCCGGTCTTAATGCAGGTCAAGCTGGACCCGGAGCTGGCAGCAATCCGCGACAAGTACTTGGCCAACTGGAATTACCAGACGACGATGGATTCACCTTCGGCGGCGCTGTTCGAATCCTTCTGGTGGAGTCTGCTGAGCGATACTTTTAACGATGAGGCCATTCCCAAGGATTATCAACCCACCGGTGGTTCGCGCTGGTTCGAGGTGATGCGAGAGCTGGTCCAAGAGCCGGACAGCCCCTGGTGGGATGACAAATCCACACCTGTTCAGGTCGAGACGCGCGATGAAATATTCGCCAAAGCCTTCGGCCAGGCCGTTTCATGCAAACCGTGCGTCGACAAGTTTGGGAAGGATATCGGCCAGTGGAAATGGGGAGATTTGCATACAGCCACCTTCCGGAACCCAACCCTGGGCGAATCGGGTATCGGTCCGATCGAGTCGATCTTCAATCGTGGCCCTTTCCCAACCGCGGGTGGCGAAAGCATCGTCAACGCCACCGGCTGGGATGTGGGCGATTCCTTCGAGGTCAACTGGTTGCCGTCCATGCGCATGATCGTCGACCTGGGCGACCTGCGCAATTCGCTGACGGTCCATACCACAGGACAGTCGGGCCATGCCTTCGATCCCCATTACATCGACATGGCAGATCTGTGGCGCAATATCCAGTATTCCCCGATGTTGTGGAACGAGCAAGCCATCACCAGCAATTCTGAAGCGCATCTGCGCCTGTTACCATAGTAACCATATGCCCCTAATAACAAACTCCCGAGACGATCGTCGCGGGAGTTTGTTATTAATCTTCAGGCGGCAGGTCCAGGAAGGCTTCCAGGTCTCGAAAGAGACGGCGGATTTCGTTAGAGTCAACCTTGTGCCGTACCAGACGTCCCTCCTGATGGGAGTTGATCAACCCGGCTTTACGCAGGATTTTAGCGTGTACGCTGACTGTCGGTCGCGAGATACCCAGATAGTCGGCAATCTCGGTGTTGACCATGCCGAAATGTCGGATCATACGCAGGATGATCAGGCGGGTCGGGTCACTCAATGCTTGCGCCCTGCCGGCCACATCCTGTGCCCAACCCTGAAAGTTTTGAAAGAGAATGCCATCCTCGGCAAACGAGACTCCGATATATCCCGATTCGAGCAGCCAGGTGTCCGACAGGCCAAATGGCTCAACCCAAAAAAAGACATGCAGCCCGCCATTTTTTACTGCTTCCCGTAATTCGGGTTGGCGCAGCAGTGGATTACGCACCGGCAGCCATTCGAGGTTGGGAATCTGGTCCGGATTTCCCAGCGCGGTACGGGCGCGCATCTCGGACTGCTCCATCACCTGCAGGCGCGCTTCCCGCCAGGGATGATACACCTCGTAGAAGAATTGGTCCACCAGCATCCAGAAGCGGGTATGCAGATCGCTGCCTGCAAGCAGGCGTGCAGCGCAGGCCAGTTCCTGGCGGATGCGCCGGGTGCGTTCGTCTTCGAGGGTAATCTGAAAGCCTAACGCGCTGTAAAGCGCGATTTGTTTTTGGGTGCCCAATTCGATCAACTGTCCAACCGGATCAAGTTTGGCGCCGGTGCCAGGATCCACTTTTCCGGTCTGGACAGCCAGACGTTCCAGCGCAGCCTCAACCGTCAACTCGCGAATCGGCAGGGTTGCCTGCCCGTAATCGTCCACTTCGATCGTGCCTGCGATCCGGGCGGCGATTTCCAGGCCATAACGGTATTTTTCGGGTTTGCCCCATAGTTCTTGCCAGGCCTGCAGCCACTCCTCTGGAATGGCGTTTACCGTTTCGACGATATCAGCAGTGAGTCCGGGTAACAAATGCTGGTTTAGAGCGAAGTTGAGGAAGGTCTCCAATTCCAAAATAATGGATCGACCGATCGACCACGTAGCGGGATGATGACCGAGATAGGGTTTCATATATACTTCCCTTCAGGTTAATCCGTAGCGGCTTGGCTAACTCTGGTCCGCCGGGAAAGCATCAAGGTGATGACCGTAAACATGACGACCAGCAGAACTGACAGAGCTGAGGCGGCGAAATAATTTCCGTAGTCCATCAGACCTGGAACCAGGAGGGGGGTGACCAGCAAGCCGGCCAACTGGCCCGCGACGGCTGTGCTCTGGTAAGCCCCGCCCAATCGGCCAAGCAAGTGGGCTGGGGTGAGCAACTGTATCAAGGTCACAGTTTGGACGTTGAGCATGCCATTGCCAAATCCACCGATCAAACAGCCAGCGATGATCAAAGCGCGCGTCAGCTGGATGTTGTGAAGAATGGTTCCAAATGACATGACGACCGGAATGATGCCAAGCATCAGCAAGCCGAGGATAATGTCGCGCCATGGGTCTCCGTTGCCTTTGCGCAGCATCAGTATAATCGTTGCTCCCACAGTCCCGATACCAATCAGTCCGATCATGATGCCAAAGAATTTTTCGCTGGCTGACAGGATGTCACGGGTATAGAGTGGGGTCAAGACATCAAAACCAATAAAGATGAATATCGCCAGGAAGGTCGAAACGAAGAGCAAGCGCAGGTACAGGTCATTAAAAATGACGCCCACCAGGCTGGTTTTTGAGTGCTGGACCGAATACGCTGATCCGGTTTCGCTTATCGCTTCCTGGTGATGAGCAGGCAGGGATGGCAGGCGGCTGAGGATAAAGGCTGATGCGAGGAATGAGAATACATCCAACACAATCGCAGTGTGGGGGTTCATGACGGCCAGGATCATACCCGCCAGGATCGGAGCCGCAATTTTAATAATGCCTGCCAATTGTTGCAGGAGGGCATTGGCACCGGTCAGGTCCTCTTGAGACACAATGTCAGGGATGACGGCCTGTCGTGCCGGGGTCATGAGTGAAATAGAAATGGACTGCAAGGCAAGTACAGCATAGATCAGTTCCAACCGCTGGGTAAAAATTAACCCGATGGTGATTAAACCGGAGGTAAGCTCGCTGCCGACCATCAGCCATTTGCGGTCATAGCGGTCCAGCAGCCAGCCGGCCAGTGGGCTGGCAAAGAGCGTGGGGACCAAACCTGCCAGGAAGATTCCGCTGCTTTGTGCCACGGTGCCGTCCCCTTTGAAGACGATCATCGCGAAGACGGCCATCATGGTAATCCAGTTGCCGATATTACTGACTGACTCGGAAATACCGATGGTCAACAATGACCGGTTATGCAGGATGTTCTTATTCATCGTTATTCTCCTAAGTAATATGCGTAGTCAATTGACTACGCATTAATTATATGAGATATTCGGAGATTGTCAAGTACCTATTTCGAGGTTGTTTTTATGAATTTGGCTGCAATTAAACCGGCAAGTATTGCTCCGATTACCACGCCGGTCAGGCTGGCGAACAGATCGACCAGATCAAAAGTGCGGCTGGGGATAAAAGCCTGTGTCCATTCTTCGAAGCTGATGAGAACGAAAAGAACCAGGGTTGAGGTGATGACCATTCGGGCCTGGTTGCGCATTGGCTTGACTTGCAGCAGCAGGCTAGCGTTGACAAAAAAGCTCAGGACGCCGAACAAGATGAAATGTCCGACCTTGTCGCCTCCCTGAAAATTGTAAAATACCCTGGTGAATGCTGGCAGAATATTCAAGTCGGCAGCAATGATCACCGCTAAAATAAAAAGTGAAAAAATGATGGCTATTCGTTTCATATAAAAAATGAGCGGAGACGGTTAGCCGCCTCCGCCAATTAATTAAGAATTGTTTTAAGCTTGCGCTTTTGGCTGCGCTTTGCTTTCCTGATGGGCCTTCCAGGCTTCCATCCCGGCAGGAATGAGCGAAATAAAAATAATCGCCAGGATGACGACCGAGAAGTTGTGTTTGACGAAGGGAATATTCCCGAAGAAGTAACCGGCGGATATGAAGAGGCTGACCCACACAATCCCGCCAATGACATTGTACGAGAAAAAATACCCGTAAGACATGCGACCTACCCCGGCCACGAAAGGCGCGAAGGTGCGGATAATTGGTACGAAGCGGGCCAGGAAGATGGTCTTCCCGCCGTGTTTCTCGAAGAAAGCGTGCGTTCGTTCGATATACTCTTTCTTGAGCCATTTGATCTCCCCGGTGTAGGCACGCTCCCCAATGAAGTGCCCAATCCAGTAATTAACCGTGTCGCCTAAAACAGCTGCCACCGCTAACAGACCCAGCAGGGAAACGTGATGAAGTGCGCCTAACGCTGCAAAGGTCCCGGCAGCAAACAGCAGCGAGTCCCCAGGCAGGAAGGGAGTAACAACAAAACCGGTTTCCATAAAAATCACAAAAAACAGCAGGGCGTAGGTCCACAATCCATACTGCGCGATGATCTCGGCCAGATGCACATCCAAATGCAGGAACAGGTCGATGAAAAATTTGACTAAATCCATGCTTTCCTCAATCCTCAAAATTTAACAGAGGCCGATTATACCGTCTCTTCTGGTGTTTTGGGGTTCGGTTCGGGAACCTGCCCGGCTGTTCGCAGGCGCCAATTGGCCCAGACAAGAATGAAGGTTACGATCAGGGATAAGCCACCCAATCCAAAGCTGGAGATCACCCCGATCTGTTGCAGATTGAATGCGTTCGTGGGAAGGAAATCGGTCAGATTACTAAATCCGAACCCGAGTGCAAATGCGTTCCAAGTCCCGTGGATCAATACGACGGCCAGGTAGATACCAACCAAACGTAGCAGGTAGCGCCGTTCTTTCCATGCCGAGACCAGTGCCCAGCCCATCAAACCGCTGTTCAAGATGTGAACGGCACCAGTCCCGACCCGCGTGATCAAAATCATACCCCAACCAATCCCCGGTTGGGCAGATGCGCCCAGGCTTTCAACCAGCGCATAAGCCGCTCCGCTCAATGCACCCAGGGCAAATCCTTGTCCTGGGGTTGCTATTTTCTTTGCGAAAAGCCACACACCAATTGGTTTTAAGCTTTCTTCGATTAATGGGACTAAGACTGAGACGAATGTCAGCTCACCCAGGATGGTAAGCGGGTGATAAATCATTGGTTCCAATATGTGCAAAACAGTTTGATCGTTTGGAGCATATTGCAAGCGCGTTACCATCTGTTTCAATTGTTCTACCAAACCCGGATTTGCCGCGATCAGGATGAATGTTACCAGGACGATGATCACGAAGAGTCCGAACTCTGCCAGGATAATCAGGAACGGACCAAGGGACATACCCAGCCCGAAGATGCCCCAGACGCTCCAACGAGGCCCCAATCTGATCCCACGCGTAGCCAGGGATGCAAAACCCCAGACCGGAATCCCAACCGCCAGAATCGTCACGGGAGGCATTACCCACCAACCGCTCCCCGAATTCGTTGTGGCCCATTGTCCAAGCAATAAACTGAGGCCCCAAACGATCACCAACCCGGCAAACAAACCAGGTTTCCAGATCGTGAGTACCTCCGGCTCAGTCTTGTCCAAAATGCGACGGATACTAAAATATGCAATGACTGCCAGGACCAGCCCAATCAACGTGGTTTCCAGGGCCACAGTGAACATACTGGCACTGGTTTGATAATCCACGTTTTGAAATAGGGCTATCGCTCCTCTGAATATCAGGATGATGGTGGTCAGGACTATGATCAAGAACGATAACAAACTGAAGGTCAATAGCAGGGTCGCTGGCCAGTGAACGGAACCTTCTTTCAAAGGTGGTGTGACCGGGGTGGTCTGAATGGGATTTTCTTGCACTATTTCTCCTCAATCTCGATACTTAACAGTTTATCACCTGGTGGTAAAACCGTTCCCAACTGCGGATCGCGTGGTGTCAGGTTTGTGAGAACATCCATGCCAGAAATCACATAGCCGAAGATCGTATACATGCCGTCCAGCTTGGAGGCTGGAGCGTAGGTGATGAAAAATTGACTGCCGTTGGTATTCGGTCCGGAATTAGCCATCCCAACTACTCCCGGTTTATCGAATTTGAGTAGAGGGTTAATCTCATCAGGGATGAAATATCCCGGATTTCCAGAGCCAGTGCCACTTGGATCGCCGGTCTGGGCGACGAAGCCGGGGATGACGCGGTGGAAGGTGATGTTTTTATACCAGCCGTTGCGGGCCAGGAACACGAAATTGTTGACCGTTATCGGAGCCTTGTCCGCCAATAAATTGATGGCGACATCGCCCTTGTCAGTGTGTAACCGGGCAATATATTGTTTTGTTGGATCGATGCTCATGGCTGGGCAGGTGGTAAATTGCCGCTGGCCGAGTGCGATCAAACGGATGATGCGATCCAGACTATCATAATCTCGCGGCCCGGTGTATGCCTGACCGTTGATCAACATGAAAGGTGTACCGGGGATCGGGATTTGACGCCCGTCATCCCAGGCTTTCTGAGCTTTGGCCACCAAAGCTTCGCTGTTCAGATCTGTTTTAAACTGATTTGAATCCAGGCCTAAATCTTCGGCTTGAGTAGAGACCCACTTGATAAAGTCGTCCGGTGAGAGCTGCTCCCATTCGGATTGTTTTTCGAAGAGTAAATCATGCATATCCCAGAATTTATCCTGTAAACCAGCGGCTTCGGCTGCCTGGGTCGCCAGGGCGGCTTTGTCGTGCACCGTGATCAAAGGGAAATGTCGATACACGACGCGAAGATCCTCGGGATGATCGACTACCAATTGTTTTAAAATTGGTTCAAGGCCTTTGCAATTCGGGCACTGAAAATCACTGTACACCGTGAAAGTGACCGTAGCGTGAGCGGATCCGCGAATCCAATCTGCGCTGCTGACTGGGGCAAATAATGAGGGGACATCCGGGCCGGGAGTCGGTTCGGTGGACAGCATGATGCAAGGAAATCCCGGTTTGGGCGTCACGGGATTGTTGACCACCTTGGAGGGTAGCGTCGCAGGATCCGTGGCGGGTTTGGTCGGGGTGCTCCCACAAGCCGTCAACATGAAAGCAGATAAGATAACGATAGCAATAGCAATCAAATACTTCCGCATTGGCAATCTCCCCTCATGGTGTGGCTTGGGCGCTGGTTGGCTGAGCGACGGTATTTTGAAGTTGCTGGAAGGAGGTCATCCAGGAAATTGTGTTGACGAAATCCGCCAGGGACCTGGATTGCGCACGCAAGTCCCGGACAGCCGGCCCGACCGGATCCGCTCCAGCCGCGCCACCGGGGACATCAGCGTAAGCGCCGTAGAAGGCGAAGTAAGCCTGGTTTAGCTTGCGGATGGCATACCCGTGATCCCAAAAGACCTGGCGGCGTTGTTCCATATAGGTTTCCGCCTGGTCGATCTTTCCTTCGGAAAGCAATTTATCGACCGTCACACGCGTCAAGCGCATCTCCTTGCGAAAGTCGAAGACCGGACGAGGCAGGTCGTTCGGGTTAGGCCGCGAACCGGGAAGCGAGACCAAACTCAAGTCCGGGGAGGATGTGTTAGCCAGTTCGGGGTAATAGGTCTTCAAAACCAGGCTGCCGATTTCTTTTCCGACGATCGAAGCGGTCGTCTCGTTCATCGTTCGCAATTCGGGTGTGGTATCGTAGTTGATACCCAGCGGCCGCAGGGACAGGTAATTATGTGTCCATTCGTGGGAGACGGTTTCCAGCAGCCAGGATAAATCGGTTGTGCGCATAACCATGGTCGGGTAGCTGCCGATGCCTCCAATTGGCACAACCAGTGAAGAAACGTTCAATCCCTGGTCGACCTGGTTTTCGAGCGCAGCCTCCTGGTCAACGGTCATTTTAGGAGATAATGAGATATTGGCAATCTGTTCAATGTGATCGCGCGGAGAGACTATCAGTGCGTTGGGAACGGGGGACATGTGATAGAGCACCGGGGGAACGGGCTGCCCGCCGGCAGTCAAACCCTGCTGTGCCAGTATACTACTGACCTGTTCCTGTAAGATAGACTCAGCAAATGGCGCCAGTTTGGATTGCTGGTTGTAAAGGTTGTCGAGTTCATGCCGCAGATTTGCGGAGGCTGCTTGTTTATCCTTGATGGAGGGATCGGCAAACATCTGGTTGAGCTTGCCTTCATCCTGGAAGATTTGATTACTGACGCGTAAGTATTCCATCACGATTTGTTTGCGTGTCTCGCGGTCTATGTAATGGGGACTGCTGATCGAATCTTGCTGGAATTTGATCCAGGCGGCGTTGAACGTCCAGGAGATGTAGTCGAATTCCATACTCCGCGTATACGCGCGGGCCCGGTCATAAATGCTGGTATAGATTGGCGTACTGCTTGTCAGCAAGACGACCCACAGGACGATGAAGATAACCCACTCAAAAATACGTTGCAACCTGTAGAGCATGCGGGTGATTATAACCAGAAAAAGTGAGATAGAAATGAGTTTGAATAAATTGAAGAAAGCGAAACCGGCACAATTATTGTGCCGGTTTCTTCACCCTGCCCTCGGGGATATGCTTTATTTTTCGCGCAGGTATTTGTTGATTGAGTGAGCGGCTTTGCGACCCGCCACCATGGCGGTCACGACCAAATCTGGACCGGTGACGCCGTCGCCACCAGCAAACACGCCTGCGCGAGTAGTCGCGCCAGTTTCTTTGTCAACCAGCTTGATCAGACCCCAATTGTGAGTTTCCAATCCAGGGGTTGTATCCCCGATCACGGGATCTGGCCAGTAACCGAGTGCTAGAATGGCCGTATCAGCAGCTACGCTGAAATTGGAATTCTCTACTGGAATTGGCCGCCGCCGACCTTTTTCGTCCGGTTCGCCTAAACGCATCTCGATACATTCAACCGCAGCCAGCCGGCCGTCTTCACCGGCTATGAATTTAACCGGTTGGGTCAGGAAGCGATATTTTGCACCTTCTTCCCTGGCCATCTTGCGGTCTTTTCTGCCACCGGGCATTTCCTTCTCGGTACGGCGGTACAGGCAGGTAACTTCTTCAGAGCCCATACGCAGAGCTGTCCGCAGGCAGTCGGATGCGGTATCGCCGCCGCCGATCACCACCACCCGCTTGCCGATCTCGAGTTTTTCGGCTTTATCCTTAGGCATAATTGCAGGATCAACATTTGCACGGATCAGGAAGTCTGTGGCTTCGAAAACACCTGGCAAATCAGTACCGGGTGTGTTTTCCATTGGGGCATCAACGCCGGTTCCGACACCCAAAAAAGCAGCCTCGAACCCTTCACTGAATAAATCGTCGATGGTTTTATCTTGGCCAATATAGGTGTTTGCAACGAATTTGACTCCAGCTTGCTTGAATTCTTCCCATTTTTTGAAGAAAACGTCTTTTGGGAGTTTGAAGTTGGGGATGCCGTATACCATCAAACCACCGGGAGCCGGTTTGCTGTCAAAAATCGTGACCTTATGACCCTGCAAGGTCAATAGTTCAGCGCAGGCAAGTCCCGCCGGACCAGCCCCAATAATAGCGACTTTTTTGCCAGTTGACTGGCCTACTGGTATAGCATGGCCTGTAGTCGCGCGTTCGAAATCTACAACGAAGGCTTCCAGCGCGCCGGTTTGTACCGGTTCGTGGTGTTTATTTAGTGCACATGAACCCTGGCAGAGTTGTTCGTGTGGGCAAACGCGGCCGCAAACTTCCGGTAAGGAGCTGGTCTGATGATAAAGTTGTGCGGCTTCCTGAAAGCGCCCCTGTTCGATCAGCCACATGGCGGAGGGGATGTCATTGTGGGTCGGGCAGGCCAGCATGCAGGGAGCCGGATCGGGACAGTGGATGCAGCGCCCTGCTTCCAGCTTTGCACGTTCGCTATTAAAAGAAATCACGACATCTTCGAAATCGCAGGTGCGTTCTCCTGGCGGACGCAAGTCAAGATCGACGAAGGGTTTGTAATAGCGTTCTTTGCGGTCAATGGCGAGGAATTCACTGGGGACAGCTTGCATGAATCTGCTCCTGTAACGATAATGTTTGCATTAATCTCTCTTAAAAGATAATACCTAATCTTAATTGCTTGAGACAGGCAATTATGTCACCAAAGTGGACGACAATCGTCACATTAATGTGGTTAAGCTGGGCATTGTGACAATTTTCATTTATGATTGTTGAAAATGGATACCTGCTAAGCTGTCTGGGCACAAGCATGAAACTTCTTGTGAGGTTAGGCGTATGATTAATCGGTCATCATATTTAGTTGATTGGTTTTTGATATCAATAATTTTGATTCGAGTAAGATGACAAAAATAATTTACATAAGGAATCAGGGGCCTGAGATTTCTATCAAGAATTATATAGTTAACCATGGGTTTTATTGATATTATTGTATCCCGAGCATTTGTCCTGGGTTGGTAAAAGCTCAATTCATGTACGCACTGGCCAGGATTTTAACGCAACGATTGAGTTTCTATTTGGTTATGGAGACCTGTAAAAACTCACCTTTTTGTGGAGGTTGAATAGCATGAAAAATTTTTCCAAAAAATTCAGTAAGCGGACCTGGACGATCCTGGGAATAGCTGCATTTGCCATCATCGTTGTTGCGGTGTTGTTGAGCCGGCGAGGCGCTGCACAGGGCAATTCGGCGTATCAGACAACCAAACTTGAAAAGGGTAACCTGACTGCTACCGTCGGCGCAACCGGTACAGTGCGCGCCAGGCAGGATGCCGTTCTGGTCTGGAAAACGAATGGGACAGTTGATAAGGTTTACGTTAAAGTAGGCGATCAGGTGCAGGTTGGGGACATCTTGGCTTCATTACTCGAAACATCCTTGCCTCAAAACGTGATCCTGGCGAAATCGGACCTGGTCACAGCCCAGCGAAATCTGAACGATCTGCTCGAATCAGAGAGTGCCAAAGCCCAAGCCCAGTTGACTCTGGCAGATGCCCAGAAAGCCGTGGACGACGCGCAAAAGAAGGTTGCCAGCCTGAATTATCCACGCGCCTCAGATGATTTGATCGAGAATACCAAGTCGAACATCATCCTGGCCCAGGATCAGGTTTCCAGGGCGACAGATTATTATCGCACCTTCAGGAACAAGAAAGATGATTTTCCTCCCAAGGCGCAAGCTCTGGCTAATCTTACCCAGGCGCGAATAAACCTGGATCAATTGATTGCAAACTATAACTGGTACACAGGCACACCCTCTGAAAATGACGCCGCCGAATTGGAAGCCAACCTGGCGGTGGCAAAAGCCCAACTGCAGGACGCCCAGCGTGAGTGGGACCGCCTGAAGGACGGTCCCGACCCGAAGGATGTCGACGCGGCTCGCGCCAAGGTGGAGTCGATTCAGGCCACGATCGATCTGGCTCGCCAGATGGCTCCCTTTGCCGGAACGGTTACGGAGGTCCATCCATTACCCGGTGATCAAGTTTCAGCCGGTACAGCCGCCTTCCGCGTTGATGACCTCTCGCATTTGCTGGTGGATGTGGATGTCTCTGAAGTGGATATCAACACGATCAAAATCGGGCAACCTGTCACCATGAGTTTTGACGCCATTCTGGGCAAGGAATACCACGGCCAGGTTGCCGAGGTTGCACAGGTAGGCAACACTGTTCAAGGCGTGGTTAATTTTACGGTAACGGTCGAACTGACCGACCCGGATGAACAGGTCAAGCCCGGAATGACTGCTGCGGTAAATGTGGTCGTCACCGAGCTGAAGGATGTTTTCTTGATCCCGAATCGTGCCGTACGCCTGGTAAACGGAAATCGTGTGGTCTATGTTCTCAAGAACGGTCAACCCCAGGCGGTGCAGATTCGACTGGGAGCTTCATCTGATACGATGAGCGCCCTGGCTTCGGGCGATCTGGCGGTGGGGGATGAGATTGTTCTCAATCCGCCGTTGGATTTCCAGACGGGTGGACCGCCTCCATTCGCAGGTGGGCAATAAAAATGGATTGGGTGATTACAGCCAAAGACCTGACCAAGGTTTACAAGATGGGTGAGGTAGAGGTGCATGCCTTGCGCGGTGTCTCACTCAAGATCAAACGTGGTGAAGTGGTTTCGATCATGGGCCCTTCTGGTTCGGGTAAATCGACCTTGATGAATATCCTGGGATGCCTGGACCGGCCAACGGCTGGAGAATATACCCTCGACGGGGAATCGGTGGCTACGCTGGGCGACGACCAGTTGGCGGATATTCGTAACCGCAAGGTGGGGTTTGTCTTTCAGAGTTTCAACCTGCTCTCGCGGACGTCGGCGCTCTCAAACGTGGAATTGCCCTTGCGCTATGCTGGCCTCACCAACGGCGGCCGCATCGAACGCGCCCGGGCTGCGCTGGAGGCGGTTGGGCTGGCTGACCGCATGAGTCACAAGCCGACCGAGCTTTCCGGGGGGCAGCAGCAGCGGGTGGCGATTGCCCGCTCGTTGGTCAATGATCCTGCCATTATCATGGCTGATGAGCCAACCGGTAACCTGGATTCCAAGGTCGGGCAGGAGATTATGGACCTGTTGCTCGATTTAAATCGCCAGAAAGGTACAACTTTGATTATCGTTACCCATGATCCCACGATTGCAAAACAAACCCAGCGGGTCATCCGATTGCGTGATGGTTTGGTGGAGAAAAATAAATGAACCTGCTGCAGTCCTTCTTAGAAGCATTGGAGAGTTTGAGTGCCAACAAGCTGCGTTCCGGCCTGACGATCCTGGGGATTGTCATCGGCGTGGCAGCCGTGATCGCCATGCTGGCCATCGGCGCGGGAGCGCAAAATACGATTACTGGTTCGATCAGCGGAATCGGAACCAACCTGTTGTTTGTTTTTCGCGGCGGGACCAGTGATACGGTCCGTAACCCGCGCCCACTGACCCTGGGGGACGCCCAGGCGATTGCAGATCCCTTTGCAGCGCCGGATGTAGAAGCAGTTGCCCCGATTCTGCAGGGAAATGGCGAGTTGGTTTTTGGCGGCCAGAAAGATACCGCAACCATCAATGGCGTAACCCCCGCATATTTTTCGGTGCGCAATTACAAAGTGACCGAAGGGGAAGTCATCACCGAAGAGCACATTCTCGGTCGGGCCTCGGTTGCTTTGATCGGTCCGGAAGCCGCTGACAATTTGTTCGGTCGTCATGAAGGCATCGTCGGGGAGACGATCCGCATCGAAGGTCAGCCTTTCCGAATCATCGGAGTACTGGAGTCAAAGGGAGGCGGCTCGTTCGGCAGCCAGGACAACGTGGTCCTGGTCCCATTCACAACGGCTCAAGCGCGCTTGATCCGCCGCAGTACGGCTGACCGGGTCGACGTTATTTTCGCTCAGGCGGCCAGTTCCGATTCGGTTCCACGCGCCATAGATGAAATCTCCGGGATTTTACGCACCCGTCATCGCACGCCGATCGGCGAGGATGATTTCACGGTTTTTTCCCAGGAAGATTTCCTGCAGACGGCCCAGACCATCACCGGCGTGTTGACCATTTTCCTGGGCGGTATTGCGGCCATCTCATTATTGGTGGGAGGGATCGGGATCATGAATATTATGCTGGTCTCGGTCACCGAACGCACACGTGAGATTGGCCTGCGCAAAGCACTTGGGGCGCGTAAACGGGATATCTTGACCCAATTCCTAACCGAGTCTTCACTGCTTAGTTTGTTTGGCGGCCTGGTGGGGATCGCGCTGGGATGGTTGATCGCATTTATTGTTGGGCGGGTCGCAGTTGCGTCCGGCACACCCTTTACCCCCAGTGTAGGGCTGAATGCCATCCTGTTGGCAACGCTCTTCTCTGCGGCCGTGGGTCTGTTCTTTGGAATTTATCCAGCCAATCGGGCAGCGAATTTGGAACCGGTCGAGGCGCTGCGTTACGAATAATCAAAAGGCTCCGGATTAAAAATAAAAACCGAAGCCTTTTTGTTCTTGGGAGGGACGAATGACGAAAAGGAAATTTTTACGTCGCACCTATCATTCTCTGGACGAATTTCTGGATGATTTTCGGTTCATCTGGCATAACCGGCCTTTGATTCGCCAGGCCATGCGTTCGCTTGTCCCGCAGGATTTCCGCGAACGGTTGATGTTGGTCGTGACGGAAGTTAACGGCTGCCGGTATTGCAGCTATGGTCATAGTATGGCAGCTTTGAAGGCGGGCGTACCGCAGGAACAGATTGATGAGCTTGCCCAGGGGTTGATTCCCGTAGGAGCGCCACGTGGGGAAAAGGTAGCCTTGCTGTATGCCCAGCATTGGGCCGAGAATGATGCTCGCCCAAATCCGGAGGCTGTGAAACAATTGCTCGAAAGTTACGGTAAAGAAAAAGCGCAGGCGATTAATCTATTGTTACGTATGATCCGTGTTGGCAATTTGCTTGGCAACTTGGGAGATTATCTCTTGTTTCGACTTTCGTTTGGGTTGTTGGGTGTGCGAAAAGACGAAGCCAGATTTTCTGTGTCATAAGCAAAATAATCCATCAACCCTTCCCGGGAAGGGTGCACAACTCGGTAGGATGGGTTAAAATCAGGTCATGTCTAACCCAAAAATCCTTATTACAGATGGCCTGGATAATATCGGGCAGACCATCCTGCGCGCTTCTTCCAGCGTGGAGGACCGTACCGGTATCTCGGCCGATGAATTGTTGGAAATAATCTTTGAATTTGACGCGATCGTCGTAAGGGGGCGGACCAAAGTCACAGCAGAGGTATTTCAAGCTGCGAAGAATCTCAAGGTTGTGGGTCGGGCCGGCGTCGGTGTGGATAACATCGACCTGGAAGCGGCCCACTCCCATGGCGTGACCGTGGTCAATGCACCAACAGCTACCACGCTGGCGGTGGCTGAATTGACCTTTGGCCTGATGCTGTCTATGGCGCGCGAAATCCCGCGGGCAGATGCCGGAATGAAGACCGGGAAATGGCTCAAGAAATCCCTGGATGGGATCGAGTTGGGCGGCAAGACGCTGGGCATTCTGGGCATGGGGCGTATCGGCAGTGAAGTTGGCCAGCGAGCCAAGGTGTTTGGCATGCAGGTGCTGGGTTACGATCCGCTCATCCCGCCGGATGAAATTCAGCGTCGCGGTGCAATACCCTCTGACCTGGATCAAATCTATTCTCGTTCCGATTTCATTTCCTTGCATCTGCCATTGACCGATGATACGCGCAACATGGTTGGGGTGGATGCCTTTGAGCGCATGAAGAACGGCGTTCGTTTAGTGTGTGCAGCGCGTGGCGGGATCATCAATGAGTCCGCCCTGTTGTACGCCCTCAATTCCGGAAAGGTGGCCAGCGCAGCCCTGGACGTCTTCGACCAGGAACCGCCTGGGGCAAGTGAACTGGTGGCCCATCCAAAAATGATTGCCACGCCCCATATTGGCGCGCAAACTGCCGAGGCCCAGGCGCGGGCTGCGGAAGATATAGCCAACGAAGTGCTGGCTGCCCTTAATGGCGAGCCCCTGCACTGGAAAGTTGCATAAAAAAATTCAAAGGAGATTCGATGAGCGAAAAATATGAAAAACTAAAAACCCTTTTAGGCGAAGTCGCAGACCTGAATTATGCTACGGCCATTCTTGGCTGGGACCAGCAGACATACATGCCGGCCGGAGGCGCAGAGGCGCGCGGTAACCAACTGGCGACGCTTGGTCGGATTACCCAAATCAAATTCACATCCGATGAGATCGGTAAATTGCTGGATGATTTGCAAAAGGAATTCGCAGACGCTGATCCCGATTCGGATGAAGCCCGTCTGATTAAAGTTACCAAACACGATTACGATCAAGCCACCCGCGTTCCCCCGGATTTTGTGGCCGAGTTTGCAATGGTCACGACCCGGGCGCATGAAGCCTGGGTGGAAGCCCGGAGCAAATCCGAATTTTCTGTATTTCAGCCACATCTGGAGAAGGTTGTGGAGATGGGCAAGCAGTTTGTCTCCTTTTTCCCTCCGGCTGATCACCCATATGATGTGCTTCTAGACCAGTTTGAACCGGGAATGAAGACCGCCGATGTCAAAGAGATCTTTGGGATATTGCGTCCCAAACAGGTGGAGTTGATCCAGGCCATCTCTTCCAGCAAACAGGTGGATGATTCCTTCCTGCGCCTGGATTTCGAGGAGCAGAAGCAGTGGGATTTCGGCGTGGATGTGGTCACCAAGTTTGGCTATGACTGGAAGCGCGGACGACAGGACAAGTCGACACATCCTTTCACTACCTCCTTCAGCATTAACGATGTGCGCATCACCACCCGCTTCGAGCCGAACTCAGGCGCTTCAGCCTTATTCAGCACGATGCACGAAGCCGGGCATGCCATGTACGAGCAGGGATCCAAGCAGGATTTCGAGCGCACACCACTGGCGGGTGGAGCCTCGTTGGCGGTACACGAATCCCAATCGCGCATGTGGGAGAACCTGGTCGGGCGTTCGCTGCCCTTCTGGAAGCACTTTTATCCAAGGTTCCAGGAGCTCTTCCCAGAGCAGGTCGGCAATGTGGATTTAATGACATTTTACAAAGGCATCAACAAGGTCCAGCCGTCCCTGATCCGTGTCGAAGCAGATGAAGCCACCTATAACATGCACATCATGCTGCGTCTCGAAATGGAGATTGGCATGATCGAGGGCACGATCGATATCAAACAATTGCCCGAGATCTGGAATACCAAAATGGAAGAATATCTTGGCGTTATACCGCCAAACGCTGCCAGGGGCGTGCTGCAGGATATCCACTGGTCCAGCGGCTTGATGGGCTATTTCTCGACTTATGCATTAGGGAACTTGATTTCGGCCCAGCTATGGGAAAAGATCAACCAGGATATTCCTAACCTGCAGGATCAGATCCAGAGCGGAAAATTCGAAACCCTGCTGGGCTGGCTGCGGGAGAAGATCCATGTCCATGGCCGCAAGTTTGAACCGCAGGAACTGGTTCAAAAGGTGACCGGATCCAAGATCGACCCGACGGCTTACCTGAAATATTTGAACGACAAATACAGCCAGATTTACGGTTTCTAGACTCACCCCATTCGCGTTTATAATTCTCCCGCAGGAAACTGCGGGAGAATTATTCTTATGCAACGAACCAGACCCCTCTTATTTTTAATTTTTGCGGCGTTCGCTTTAAGCGGCTGCCAGTTTCGATTGGGACCGGACAGCACCGCCCCGACGCCTTTTCCGGATGGATATCTGCCGACAGTCGTGGCGCTGACGGCAGCTGCCCTTCCGACGCCGACTCAGCCGGATACCTTCACGCCAGCGCCTACGTCTGTGCTGGATACCGAAACCCCAGCTTCGGTCCCAACCCTGACGTTGGAACCCTCGACGACCCCAACCATCACCGGCACGATCCCGAGCCCCACACGAACGCTTTCCCCTGTCCCCACGTTAACTTTTACGCCAACCATCACCCTCACGCCGACCCTGACACCCGACGATTACCTGGCGGCAGTGCAGATCCTCTCTCTGGGACCGATGTCCAAAGTCGTTTCGCCGATCAATCTGCGGGCTTATGTAGTTCCGGGCGACCGCAATCAGGTGCGGGTCGAACTGATCGGCGAGGACGGTCGCCTGATTACGCGAGTTCTGACCAAGGTTTATAACTCATTCCGCCCCTGGGGTTTTATGGACATCCAGGTCTCCTATGAGATCCGCGCAGCTGGTGAAGTGGCGCGATTGCAAATCGTGACCGAGGATCGGTACGGGCGAACCAGTGCGATTGGGTCGGAGCGGTTGTTGTTGATGTCGGTCGGTGCCGACGAACTGTTGCCAGCGGTCCCTACGCGTGAGCGCTTCTTTGTGGATGTTCCCCGCGCGAATGGAGTGGTCAGCGGAGGGACGGTGATCGTCAAGGGGCAAATCCAGCCTTTTAACACCCAGCCGGTCGTCTTCGAGCTGATCGGGCAGGACGGAGGGGTGATCGGCTCCAAATTGATGAATTTTCCCAACCTGGAGCAGCAGGACTACACGGCGGTCATCCCGTATTCAGTCAGCGCTCCAACCAGCGTGCGGCTGGTCATGCGTCAAGCGGACGATCGGATTAACGGGATTATCCACCTGGTCAGCCGTGAGATCACGCTTTTACCTTAAAAAATCGAGCAAAACACGATTTGATCGGATTTCCGCTTGACTTGATTTGACCGGGGTGGTAAAATACCCGTTCGATCAAACCGATGCGGGGTAGAGCAGTGGCAGCTCGTCGGGCTCATAACCCGGAGGTCGCAGGTTCGAGTCCTGCCCCCGCTACTCAACAGAAAAAAAGGCACTTTTTGGGTGCCTTTTTTATTTTAATTTAGGTCTTACTGAACTCCACAAACTGGAACCGGCGACCTTTAGGTCGTAGGTCTAAATTGAATTTTGGCGGGTGAGAAAAGATAGCAACCTTTGAAATGACATTTTGATGACATTTATCATATGTGTAAATGTGAACGTGTAGTAAAATATATTCAAGAATATGAATATATCAGAAATCTCTCCTGACGAAAGAATCAGTCAAATCTTTCGAGCGGTCAGCACCCCTGCTCGCTTACAGATTTTGATGGCAATTGGAAATGGCGAGGCCTGCGTCTGTCATCTGGAAACTCTGCTAAACATGCGACAAGCATATATCTCTCAACAACTGATGGAAATGCGCGATGCAGGCTTGGTTGATACCCGACGTGATGGACGCTACATCTTTTATCGGCTGACGGAACCGGACCTGCTCAATCTGTTGAGTGACATTGCTAAATTGTTTGGAATACCTACCAAAGAAATGGAAAGGTTGTTGGATGTTGATCCCCTGCCGCAATGCTGTTGCCCAGATTGTATAGCTAAACTTACATCAACTCTCAGTGAAGTTACCGATTCTACTGAGTCAGAATAATAAGTTGTCGAGCCCTAAGCCATTATGTAGCTTGGGGCTTTCATCTGCAACATTATATTCTTAAATCCGAATATGACAAGATGACTACATAATGAATAATACTATGATCGAAAAAATGGAGACAGCATGACACCAGCCTCCCCCAAACGATTAACGTTCCTGGACC
>CAYOUV010000037.1:0-24635 GCA_964407265.1 uncultured Anaerolineaceae bacterium
GCTTAAAAACCACCCTAAATAGAGAAGCCCCAATGCCTTTTTCAAGACACGGGGCACTTTTCATCCAATTTTCTATCAACCCTTGACAACTGCTGCTTATCGGTAGGCGGTTTACTTTTTCAATGGATCGCCAATCTTCCAAAAAATTATTCCTACAATAATGCCTGCTACGGCCAACCCAATCCCGAATTCGGTGGTGAAGTAGAAAGTCTTTCCCGTATTGAGCGTCAGAGGATCCAGCATAGCCTGAATGATAAAATTATGTCCGCCGTGTAGTAGCACCGCTGTCCACAAACTATTGCTTTTCAAGCGTAACCATGTGTAAGCAAAGTTGATGCCCATTACCAGTACTGCAAAGCACAACCATCCAAACCAAATTGGGGTATTTGAATGATAATCGCTAAAAAGAATTATCGGAGTATGCCAAAGTACCCAGATAACACCTGAATATAACGAAACATGAATCCAATCCAAATCTTTTGCCAATTCGGGTACCAAAAAGCCACGCCAGCCAATCTCTTCTCCCAGTGCAGTAATACCCGTTCCCAAGGTAGCAAGAACCAGCAGCCTAATCACACCTTGAACTGTAACCATGCTGGACAGAGTTACTAAATCCAATTGACCGAGTCCCAAAATCCATATTAAGCCATACACTATACCTGCATATCCAAATGGCAAGAAATAACTTAATAGTTGCCAGCGTGTCCTTCCCCAATGCCACCCCAAGCCCTTGATGGATTTGTAATAAATTAGACTGGTAAAGATTGCTGCCAAACCAGGACACCACATAAGACCTAAGGTTAAAAGACCTTGTGTGCCCATTTCCATCCCAATGATCGGAATATAAAAGATGGCACTTAAGGCAAGAGTTATTCCAAGGAACATCAGTATGGGTTTGCGTGTAAGAGCCTTCATTGTGTGCCCTTCTCAATATGTGAATTTTGCAGATTGAACCGCCTAACTAGTGATTAAGCGGATTGCATAATAGCTTATAGACGATCCGCATAATCCCCTAATTGATTAGGGTGTTAGGCGGCATCGCATTACAATAGTATGAAAAAATATAGCACCAATGCCATGAGCAGTTTAATGTCAAGTCCAACTAGTGTATAGGTGGATCGCATACCTGTGTGAGGCGCTTCGTACCACTACGTGGCACTGCGTAACAGCTTTTGGACGGCGAAAAATCAAATCAGAATGGGTTTCGCAAATATTGATACGTTAGAAATTATGGACACTAAGATAAAAGAAACCAAATTGCTTGGCTCGCTGATACCATCCCATCCTGATCTAATTCCAATCATACAAAACTTTAAAGAAAAATACAACATACCCGAAATCAACCCGGGGGTTCTGCGGGTATAATTTGTTGGATGAATGAGCGTCCCCTCTTTTCCTTCCGTATGTTCCTGCCTGCCATGCTGTTCCTGATCATCGTCGGCTGGGGTGGCCTGGCTGCCCTGGTGATCTTTTCCGAGCCGATGGTCTGGGCGCGCTGGGGTGGTTTTGTGCTGCTGACGCTGGCGCTGGTCGGCACCACATTGCCGTTGGTGTATTTCCTCAACCGGCGTTTCCCGGGTGAAAAACCGGCAACGCCGCGCATCATCCTGCGCCAGGCGATCTGGGTGGGTGTCTACGGCACCACCGTGGTCTGGATGTGGCACGTGCTGACCCTGCCGCTGGCGCTGGGCATGGCTGCGGGGTTCTTCATCATCGAATCGTTGATCCGCATGGCCGAACGCAGCAGTTGGCGCCCGCCGGCCTCACCCGAAGCGGAGGGGGATACAGCGCTCGAACCTGCGCCTCGCCAGCGCGCCACCGATCCGGACGCGGGTGATTCCACGCAATCGACATCCCCGGATGGTGATTCTAAAAAATCCTGATGGTCAACCTGCGCGAGCTTCCCTCCGTTGAGCAATTGTTAATTACCGCTCCGGCGACCGAGTTGATCGCCGCCTATGGCCGTCCCCTGACCCTGGGGGCCATCCGCGGCGTGCTGGATGAAATCCGCCGGCAGGCTGCAACGGGCGGCGCATCCGCGCTTCCGGGGCAGGCCGCCCTGCTGGAGCGGGTGCGGGGCAGGCTGGAAGCAGCGGTTTCCCCCACGCTGGTGCCGGTCATCAATGCCAGCGGCGTGATCCTGCACACCAACCTGGGACGCGCCCCGCTCAGCGCTGCCAGTTTGCAGGCGATGGAGATGGTCTCGCGCGCTTATTCCAACCTCGAATATGACCTGGAAAAAGGCAAACGCGGCTCGCGCCTGACCCATGCCGAAGCTGTGCTCAAAGAGTTGACTGGTGTCGAAGCCGCCCTGGTGGTCAACAATAATGCTTCGGCCTTGCTGCTGGCGCTTTCCGCGCTGGCGCGCCGGCGGCGGGTGGTCATCGCCCGCTCGCAGCTGGTCGAGATCGGCGGCGGATTCCGCGTGCCGGAGGTGATGAAGCAGTCCGGCGCCAGACTGCTCGAAGTCGGTACGACCAACAAAGTACGCCTCTCCGATTATGAAGAAGCCTTTGCAGAACCGGTGGCACTGGTCATGCGCGCTCATCGCTCCAATTTCAAGATCATCGGTTTTACCGAAGAACCGGATTTAAAGGAAATCGTCGAAGCGGCCCACGCCCACAATCTGCCCGTGATCGACGATCTTGGCTCGGGCGCCCTGCTGGAGACCGAACGCTTCGGACTTGGACACGAGCCGACCGTGCAGGAATCCCTGGGGGCCGGGGTCGACCTGGTGTGTTTCTCAGGGGACAAGCTGCTAGGCGGTCCCCAGGCCGGGATTATCATTGGGCGTAAATCCCTGGTCGATAAGCTCAAAAAACATCCGCTGGCACGCGCCATACGAGCGGACAAGACTTGCCTGGCGGGATTAACGGCCACGCTGCTGCATTATCTCAAGGACGAAGCCGAACGCGAGATCCCCATCTGGCGTATGATTGCCCTGGATCAGCAGCAAATCAAGCTTTGGGCGCAGGCCTGGGCTGACGAACTCGGCCAGGGGCAGGTCGTGCCGGGCGAGTCGACCGTGGGCGGGGGTAGCCTGCCCGAGGAGGTCCTGCCGACCTATCTGTTGGCGCTGGATGTGCCGCACACGGACCGTTTCTTAGGAAAATTACGGCAGGGACAACCGCCGGTGATCGCCCGCACGGAGAACGATCGCATCCTGTTCGATCCGCGCACGGTGCTGCCCGGGCAGGAGCGGGCCTTGCTGGCAGCCATTCGTAAAGCATTGAAAAAAGTGTAAGTGGATCAAACTTCAGTCATTGACATTATTCGCATTTAACGGAGAAAAACATGAAATCTGACCTGGATGCCCTGATGGGTGAAAAGAACCTGGATGCTCTGATCGTCCTGGGCAACGCCGATCACAACCCGCCCATGTATTACATGACCGGCGGCGGGCACGTCAACGATGCGCTGCTGTTCAAGAAGCGCGGACAGGAAGCAATCCTCTTCCATCTCGACATGGAGCGCGACGAGGCGGCCAAGACCGGCTTGAAAACCCAACCCTACAGCAAGTATCCCGAAAAGGAGCTGCTCGAGCAGGCTAAAAATGACACCCTGTTGAAGGATGCCCTGCGTTTGGAACTTATTTTCAATGAGATGGGGGTGACTGCCGGGCGCGTTGGCGTGTACGGCTTTACGGATTTGAGCGCTGCCTTCGGCTTATTGTCGCGTCTGCAAAAGCGGATGCCTGCGCTTGACCTGATCGGCGAATCGCGCGAGCAGTCGCTCTTCATGCGCGCCATGGAGACCAAGGATGAAAGCGAGATCGCGCGCATCCGCAAGATGGGTCAGGTCACGACCGAGGTGGTTGGCAAGGTGGCGGATTACCTGACTTCCTGCCAGGTGCGCGACGACGAAGTGCTGCTCCAAGAGGATGGCTCACCGCTGACGATTGGCGACGTGAAGGGGATGATCAACCTGTGGCTGGCCGAACGCGGCGCAGAAAATCCCGAGGGGACCATCTTCGCCATCGGCCGCGACGCGGGTGTGCCGCACTCGGTCGGGAACCCGGATGATTTCCTGCGCCTGGGGCGCACGATTGTCTTCGACATCTACCCCTGCGAGGCGGGCGGCGGCTACTTCTACGATTTCACCCGCACCTGGAGCCTGGGCTATGCCACACCTGAAGCGCAGCAACTGTACGACGATGTGTACGAATCCTATCACCACGTGGTCGAAAATCTCGATCTGAACGCGCCTTTTAAGGATTACCAGAAGCTGGTCTGCGATTTCTTCGAGGCTCGTGGGCACCCCACCCCGCAGAACACGGATGCGCCGGTCGAGGGCTACGTGCACAGCCTGGGACACGGGTTAGGTTTGAACGTCCACGAGCGCCCATTTTCCGGTGCTGCTGCGACCGAGAAGGATCGCCTGGCGCCCGGCGTGGTCATGACCATCGAACCGGGTCTGTACTACCCCGAGCAGGGGATGGGTGTGCGCCTGGAGGACACTTACTGGGTGCGCCCGGATGGTAGAATGGAAATGCTGGCCGAATATCCGCAGGATTTCGTTCTGAAGATGAAGAAGTGGAAGAAATAGTAGATAAGGATCGGTAGTTAGGAATTAGGAAATGGTGCGCGGAACGTGGAAATAAGAGAAGAATTGATCCCAGCACGAATATTGGCAATCGAGAGCTCCTGCGACGAGACCGCCTGCGCCGTGCTCGAAAACGGGCGCGCGTTGCTGGCTTCGACCGTCGCTTCACAGATGGAACTGCACGCCCGTTTTGGCGGCGTATTCCCGGAGGTCGCCTCGCGGCAGCACGTGCTCTCAATTGTACCGGTCGTCGAGCAGACGCTGGAGAAGGCGCACCTGGCGCTGAGCGATGTGGATGCCATCGCCGTTACGCGTGGTCCCGGGCTGGCCGGGTCGCTGGTAGTGGGATTGAACATGGCCAAGGGCCTGGCGCTGGGGACGGGCTTACCCCTGGTGGGCGTCAACCACCTGGAGGGCCATATTTATTCCGCCTGGGTCTACAACGCCAGCGATACCCCCTCTCCAGAACCGGAATTTCCCCTCCTGGCGTTGCTTGTCTCGGGAGGGCACACTGAGCTAAACTTGATGGAAGGACACTTGAAATACCAGCGCCTCGGCGCGACGCTTGATGACGCAGCCGGCGAAGCCTTCGATAAAGTAGCGCGTACCATCGGTCTGGGTTACCCCGGCGGACCCGCGATACAGCAAGCAGCCGAAGGCGGCGATCCACACCGCTTCTCCTTCCCACGCGCCTGGCTGGAAGGGACCTGGAACTTTTCCTTCAGCGGCCTCAAGACAGCCGTCCTGCGCGAAGTTCGCGAATTGGAGAAAAGCGGCGATTTGCCGGTGGCTGACCTGGCCGCCAGCTTCCAGGCGGCGGTGGTGGAAGTCTTGTATGAAAAAACAATGGCAGCTGCGCGCCAGTTTGGTGCTAAACAGCTCCTGGTAGCAGGTGGGGTATCCGCCAACCAGGCCTTGCGGCAGGCCTTTTTATCCCAAGATGAGTTTGCGGTGCATATCCCACCGCTCTCGCTCTGCACGGACAATGCGGCCATGATCGCCGCTGCTGGCTATTACCGGTTTGCACATCATTTTCACGACGAATTGAATATCGACGTTCAGCCTACCTGGCCTTTGTCTTAATATCCAGGGCAACTTTTCCCTGCAAGGTTGAGAGGAGCCGTCAATGCTGAGATTTATATTGCGGCGCCTAGGCGCTGGTCTGATCAACCTGTTCGTTTTTGCGACAGTCTTGTTCTTCATCGCGCAGATATTAATTCCCGGGGATTTTGTCAGTCAATTTGCGGAAGCGTACCAGAGCCAGGCGGAGCGTCAGGCTGCGCTCCAGCAAATGCGTGAAAACCTGGGCCTGGCGCGCCCTTTGTACGTGCAATATTTTGATTGGATCAGCCACTTAGCAAGGGGGAATTTGGGACATTCCTACTGGGGCCAGCCCGTGACCGCCTTGGTCGCGCAGTTCCTCCCACCGACCTTGATCGTTTTTTTGACCGGGACCCTGATCGCATTTTTCATCGGTCAGTGGCTCGGGAAACTTACTGCCTGGCGTATGCCACGTTTATTGCGCGGCTCGTTGATTTTCGGCGCGGTATCCCTGTACACTTCGTTTCCGCCCTGGCTGGCATTTTTGGTCGTCTATGCCCTGGGGCTGCACATCGGCTTGACCTCCGCCGGCAGCGGAGTCCGGCTCAATGACCCGTATGCCGTTTTGCAAAAGAGCTGGTCCAAGGCTGGATTTACGCTCGACCCCAGCCTGGTCATGCTGCGCATGCTGCTGGTTATGATCCTCGTGGCGCTGATTGTTTTCGTTTTGAATGAAATGGAACGTCGCCGTGCCAGGACCTGGCGCATGCCGGGCTGGTTGTTCGCCCTGCTCCTGGCTGCCGGATCGCTGGCCGGATGGTTCCTGGTCGGCATCGGCCCAATGGCGATGCTGGTCGCAAAAGCGGCAGCCCTTCCCATCTTGACTTACACGCTGCTGTCGTTTGGCGAAACCATGCTGATCATGCGCACCAATATGGCCGATACGAAATACGAGGATTACATTCTGGCAGCGCGCGCCAAAGGTCTGCCCGAACATATCGTACGGGACAAGCATGCAGCTCGCAACGCACTCCTGCCGGTCTTGAGTAATTTTGTGGTCAGCCTGCCCTACCTACTGACCGGGATTGTCATCCTGGAACAGGCGGTCAACTGGCCGGGTATGGGCAACGCTTTATTTCGCTCGATGGCTTCGCAAGACATGCCGGTCGTGATGGGCATGTTGGTCATCGTCGGCCTGGTATCGATGCTGGCACGCCTGATCCTGGACCTGGCATCTTTTGTGCTTGACCCGCGCATCCGCACCCGCCAGACTTTTTCCGGAGGCTTTGAATGAGCAGCGCCTCCGCACCGATTTCGACTTTAAATCGCTGGCAATTGTTGCAGCAGCGCATCATTGCCGGTTGGAGACGCTTCCGGGCAGGGTGGGAGGTGTTCAGGCAAAACCGCCTGGCGATGTTTGGGCTTTCCGTTATTTTTCTGTTTGCCCTGATGGTGATTGCCCTCCCGTTGCTGTTGGCTTACGTCTGGGCGCCGCGGATTTACGACCCGACCATCGGTTACGACTTCCAGATTTTCATCCACCCCTCCCCTCCTTCTTGGCAGCATCTCCTTGGCACAGACTGGCTCGGTCATGACGTGCTCAGTCTGCTGATGGCGGCGGCAGGACCCTCCTTCATTGTCGGCCTTACGGCTGCGGTTGTGACCGCCATCGCTGGTACGCTGATTGGAGCCTTCTCGGCTTACTTCGGCGGACGCTGGCTGGACAACGCCTTCACGCATCTCTCCAATGCCATGCTGCTGTTGCCGGCTCCGATCATGATGATCATCGTCGGCTCGGCTTATAATGAAATCACACCCTTCCAGTTTGGCTTGGTCTATGGATTGATCGCCGGCCCATCCACGGCCGCGGTGGTGTTCCGTTCCTACGGGCTGAGCGTTATGCACAAGCCCTTCATCGCTGCCGCACGCGTTTCTGGGGGCGGGGCGGGGCATATCATCTTCAACCACCTGATTCCGCATATGCTGCCGCTGGCTTCCCTGTACATGATGCTGACCGTGGTCGGTGCGGTCGTGTCGGATGGCTTTATCTCGTTCTTCGGTTTCACCCGCCCGCACGCCAACTGGGGGGCGATGATCTACAATGCCTTCACCTTCTCGGAACGTATGGGCATCCCCCCACAGTGGAATGTCCTGCTGCCGCCAGCGATTGCGCTCTCGCTATTTGCTTCAGCCTTCTATTTCGTTGCCCTGGGTTTACAGGAGGTCGGCGACCCGCGTTTACGTGAACGCTAATTCTAAATAACAAAAAGTGCGCAGTTCAAAATCCGCGCACTTTAATATTAAAACCCAAACCGCGTATTGGGCCGGCCCAGGCCCGTGCGCGGTTTGTAGAGGAGAATGCAATACTAATTATAGGCTTTGACATAAATGCAACCTGAATGGTAGCTAAGAAGTGGATTAGAAAATTCGGACCATAATTGCCCCATTTAAACCAAAAACCCCGGTTAGGACTGGCCCAAGTCCCTACGGGGTTTGTTATGAGGAGAATGCTATCTATATTTTACTGATCTGGTTAAGAAGAACATGAATAAAAATTAAGAGCGTGATGAGAAAATTGCCTGGATTTCGTCGTGCGATATTGGCCCCGGGCGCAGGATCAGTGGGTCCGCACCCAGGCAGTTGACCACAGTGGACGGCACGCCGCCGGGAGCGAGGCCTCCATCCAGGATCAGCGCGATGCGTCCGTCCAATTGGGCCAGCACTTCCCTCGCCGTGGAGGGACTCGGCTCCCCCGAACGGTTAGCCGAGGTGACTGCCATCGGTCCGGCGGCGCGCAATAACGCACGGGCTACAGGATGGTCGGGCACGCGCACGCCGACTGTTGCCTGCGGAGACAGGTTGTTCGGCAGGGACGGGTGGTTGGGGACTACCAGAGTCAGCGGGCCGGGCCAGTAGCGCGCTGCCAGCTTGCCGGCAACCGGTGTCACTTCCGAGGCGACCCGGTCCAGGTCATCCGGGTCAGCGATCAGGATTGGGATGGCTTTTTCAGTCGAGCGGTCCTTGGCCAGGTAAATCTTTTCGATGGCCTTCTGGTCAAAGGCCAAGGCCCCCACGCCGTAAACCGTGTCAGTTGGGAAGGCCACCAGCCCGCCGGCGCGCAGTACTGCGAGCGCCTGAGGGATGGCTTGGGGGTGGTCGGCAGGGATGATTTTGGTTTCCATGCTGATTACAGCTGGCCAGGCAGGTGGATTTCCAGCAACCGGTCGTGCCCGGCCAGGTCCTGGTGCAGGAGGATTTGCGCTTCCGAAAAGAAGTCGTAGGCCAGCGACAGCACAGCCGCGCCTTGTGAGCTTTCCAATTCGAGCAGCAGCATCCCGTCCGGCGCCAGCCATTCCTGCGACAGGCCGATCAAGCGGCGGATCAGGTCCAGGCCGTCGGGGCCGCCGTCCAGGGCCAGGCTCGGTTCGCGGCCGTAGATGCGCAGTTTCTGCAGGGTTTCGGTCGGGATGTAGGGCAGGTTGGCGCAGATCAGGTCGAAGTGTTCATCGGTCGGGAGGGGGTCGGGGTGCGGGGGCAGCAGGTCACATGCGACAAAGTCGATATGCTGTTCAACGCCGAACTTACGCGCGTTGCGCTTGGCCACTTCCAGCGCGGACGGGGAAATATCGGTGGCGAGCAGGTGCAGGCTGGGTATGTGAACCGCCAGCGCGACGGCGATGCAGCCCGAGCCGGTCCCCACATCCGCCACGGTGCGTCGTTCCGGGAGTCGCCGCAGCCAATCCAGCGCCTTCTCGATCATCAGTTCAGTTTCCGGACGCGGGATGAGCACCTCGGGCGTGATCTCCAGGTCCAGGCCAAAGAATGACCAGTGTCCCAGCACGTAAGGCAGTGATTCGCCCTTTCCAAGGCGTCGCATGGCGCTTTGGAGGCATGCAAGTTGATTGGCGTCGAGTTCCAGCTCGAGATGCGACATGACCCAGGTACGCGGTTTGCCGGTAATCTCAGCCAGCAGCACCTGGGCATCCAGGTTGGGGGTTTCACTGACGGTCCCCAGCCGGGCTGCAGCCCGTTCGAGCAGGTTGAGGATTTGAGACTTACTCATCGATTGCCCCGAACATCATTCTTTCCAGCAGCGAGCGCTGCAGGATGACGAATATTACCATGCCCGGGATACTCATCATCAGGGACAGGGCTGCCAGCTCGCTCCACGGCTCGGAAGCGCCCATTGGGCTATTCTTCGTGCTCGTCTTCCAAGCCGGTGCTGGCCAGCCTTTCGGCTTCGTCGCGCGTGGATAACTCCTCGATGAAGTCGTCGATATCGCCATACATCACGCCGGGCAGGTTGTAGGATGAAAGCCCGATGCGGTGGTCGGTGACGCGGTTCTGCGGATAGTTGTAGGTGCGGATTTTCTCCGAGCGTTCGCCCGTGCCGACTTGCGAGCGGCGGGTTTCTTCGCGCTCGGAGCGGCGTTTCTCCTCTTCGATTTCGTACAAACGGGCGCGCATGATTGACAAGGCACGCAGTTTGTTTTGCAGTTGCGAGCGCTCGTCCTGGCAGGCGACCACAATGCCGGTCGGGATGTGGGTCATCCGGATGGCGGTGGCGTTCTTCTGTACGTTCTGTCCGCCCGCCCCGGCCGACTTGAAGACATCGATGCGCAGGTCGGAATCCGGGATGTCGACATCGACATCCTCGACTTCCGCCAGCACGGCCACCGTGGCGGTGGAGGTGTGGATGCGGCCCGAGGACTCGGTGACCGGAATGCGCTGAACGCGATGCACGCCCGACTCGTATTTCAGCTTGGAGTAGGCGCCTTTGCCTTTGATCAGGAAGATGATTTCTTTGTAGCCGCCGATGCCGATGGCGTTCTCCGACAGGATTTCGGATTTCCAGCCCTGGCGTTCGGCATAGCGCGTATACATGCGGAACAAGTCGGCTGCGAACAGAGCCGCCTCGTCGCCGCCGGTCCCGGCGCGGATTTCGAAGATGACGTTCTTGTCGTCGCGCGGATCCTTCGGTACCAGCATCGATTTGATCTTATTTTCGAGCTTTGCGATGGTCGCATCGAGCTTTTCGATTTCGGCCTCAGCCATGGCCCGCAATTCCTCGCCCTCTTCCGAGTCGAGAATGGCACGCGCCTCTTCGAGCTGCTTGAGCGCCTCGCGGTACTCATGAGTCCTCTCAACGATTGTCTCCAGCTCGGTGCGTTCTTTGTTGAGTTCGGCTGCGCGTTGATAGTCTTCGCCAACCCGCATCAGTTCGTGGCCGAGTTCTTCGTAACGTTCTTCGATCCCAGCAAGTTTTTCGAGCATACGTTCCCTTGATTTCCTGTATTCGACACAAAGCGCGGCTACCAGCGCCGCGCTTTGTGATTATACCATTTCGTCCCGTATTCGCTTAGAGTTTGACCAGTGACAACACCATCGATAACAGCAGGATGGCGGAAACGATAATGATCGCCAGGCGCATCATCTGCTGCTGGCGGCTGGCCCGGTTCTTCTTGGGCTTATTCTTCGTGGTTTTCTTGGCCACTTTTCTTACCTCTCTTTCTCGCGTCGTCGAATGGCTTCCGCCATGACGCGTTCTAACTCCTCGATCGTAACCGGTTTGGTGACGTACCCGTCTGCACCGAGGGCCAGAGCCTGGTCGACGGTCACATCGGCGGCCTCGGACGAGAGCATGATGACCGGGATATTCTTCGATTCGGTCCGATGCCGCAGGAATTCAAGCAAGTCCAGCCCGGTCACCTCTGGCATATTGATGTCCAGGATGAACAGGTCCGGACGTTCGCCTCCGAGAATGGCTTTGGCGGCGGAACGGGCGTTGAAATAGGAAGCTGTCTCGCAATCCAGCAATTTTAACATTAATTGGATCGCCTGGCTCATTTCCTCGTCGTCGTCCACAATCCAGATTTTTTTTACCATTTGGTTCCAATTCTCATTCCAGCTGGGCCTTGATGCTTTCCGCCACAGTCTGGGTAATTCCGGGTACGGAAGTTAATTCCTCAAAGGATGCTGACCTAATCATATCCACAGAACCGAAATGTTTCAAGAGGTTTTTTCGACGCGTTGGTCCTATGCCGGGGATCGAGTCCAGGATGGAAGCCATGCCCTGTTTGCTGCGCCGCTTGCGGTGGGCGGTGATGGCGAAGCGATGCGCCTCGTCGCGGATGCGCTGCACCAGATAGAACCCCTGCGAGTGACCTGGCAGCCGCAAGGATTGGGACCTGCGCGGGAAGAAAATCTCCTCCTGTTGTTTGGCCAACCCGACGACCGGTACTTTGCCGAATAAGTCGAACTGTTCCAGGACGGCGACGGCGCGGCTCAATTGGCCCTTTCCGCCATCGACGATGATCAAATCCGGTAAAAAGCCGAAGGACGGATCGGGTTTAGCCCCAGGCCGGTCGGCCATATCCTGGGTTGCCTGCCAGCGTCTGAAGCGCCGGGTCAGAACTTCCTGCATGCTGGCGAAATCGTCCGGAGCGCCGATCACCGAGGCGATGTTGAAGCGCCGGTAAAGCTTCTTATCCGGTACCCCCCGGGTGAAGACCACCATCGAGCCGACGATGGCCGTCCCCTGCGTGTTGGAGATGTCGTAGCATTCGATGCGGTTGGGCGGTTCGGGCAGTTCCAGCGCCTGCTGCAGCTCGGCCAGTGCCTGTTCCTGCTTGTGGGCGTCCGCTTCCCATTGAGCGCGTAAGGCTTGCAGCGTCTCGGCGGCGTTCTCGGCCGCCATCTCGATCAGATCGTGAGATTGGCCTCTGCGCGGAACCTTGATCTCGACCTTGTCCCCGCTGCGGCGCGAACGCAGCCACTGCTGGATGATCTGGGCCTCTTCGATTTGCTGCGGCAGCAGCACCTGCCGGGGAACGCTGGCTGATTCGGTGTAGAACTGCTTGATGAACTCGCCCATCACCTCGGAATCCAGGGTATCTTCCGTGCCTTCCAGGATGAAGTATTCGCGACCGATCAGCTTGCCGCCGCGGATGAAGAAGACCTGCACGCAGGCTTCGCCGTCCGCGCGCGCCATGGCCAGTACGTCCGAATCGAGGTAATCCGAGGCGAAGACGATCTTCTGGCGTTCGATGATGGCCTGCAGGGCTTTGAGCTGGTCGCGCAGGGCCGCAGCCTTCTCGAAGCGCAATTCCTCGGCAGCTTGGTTCATATCAACTTCCAGGCGGGCCAGGATGCCCTCCGTGCGCCCGTTGAGGAATTCCATCAGGTCAGAGATCATCTGGCGGTAGCCGGCCTGGTCAATGGCACCGATGCATGGAGCTGTACATAACTTGATGTCGTAGTACAGACAGGCGCGCTTGTCCTGGCCGCTGATTTCTCGGTCGCAGGTCAGGTAGGGGAAGATGCGGCGCAGCACGTCCAGCGTCTGGTAAACGGCCCAGGCTGAGGTATATGGCCCAAAGTAGCGCGAGCCGTCGTCCTGCATCTGGCGCGTGACCGTCACCTTGGGAAAGGGCTCGGCCCAGTGGACTTTGATGTAGGGATAGCGCTTGTCGTCCTTCAGTCGGACGTTGAATTTCGGCCGGTGGCGCTTGATCAGGTTCATTTCCAGGATCAGCGCCTCGAGCTCCGAGCCGACCACGATCCATTCGATATCCGCGATTTCGTGCACCAGACGGCGTGTTTTGGCGTCGTGTTGGGCGCTGCTGTGGAAATAGGAGCGCACCCGGTTCTTTAAATTGATCGCCTTGCCGACGTAAATGATCTTGCCGTCGGCGTTCTTCATCAGATAGCAGCCGGGTTTTGTTGGCAAGGTATCGAGAATACCCTGCAAGCTCTCCGAGACTTCCATGCCCTGAATTCTAACATGGGAATGATGGCCGGTTCCTGCCGTCGAATTCGGAACTGCTTATTGAATTATCCCTACCAGATATGCTATAAAGGAGCATACGAATCAATAAGGAGGTAGCAATGTCACAAGAAATGCAATCTTTTGAGCCTGCTCCGTCCGGGACCCCGATGTCAGTCTTCCAGACCTGGATCATGGCTGTAACCAAACCCAACCCGGAGACCTTTACCAGGATCGCCAACGATCCGGGCGCCAGCCCCGGCAAGGCTTACCTGTGGGTCTTTATAGCCGCCTTGCTCAGCTCGCTGATGACCACGATCGTTCAGTCAGCTTCCATCCGGCGCATCCTGGAACAAAGCGGAATGGGTGGGAACAATGGAATTGGGGTTGGGTTGACCACCATGATTTGCAGCGTCCCGATTGGGGCGGTCTTGATGGTGATCTTCTTTGCGATTGGAGTGGCACTGGTGCAAATGGTGGCGCGCATGTTTGGCGGAACCGGCACTTATAATCAATTGCTATACGCTTCTAGCGCCATCTACGTGCCCTTCGCGGTGCTAACCGCTTTGATCTCGCTCTTTGGGCTGATCCCGTTCGTTGGGTTCTGCTTTGGGATCATTGCCTTTTTGGCCGCGATCTATGCCCTGGTGCTGTACGTCATGGCGGTCAAAGGCGTTAACGCTTTCGGCTGGGGTGCAGCTATCGGCGCGGCAATTTTGCCGGGTCTGGTGATCTTCCTGCTGGTGTTCTGCTGTGTGCTGGTTGCCCTCTTCGCGCTTGGACCAACGATCGGCAACATTTTCAGCACGATCAATCAGAGCCTGGGCAGCGGGTATTACTAGAATAAATTTGTTTTGACAAGAGGCCTCCGGTGCTTGCCGGAGGCCTCTTGTTGATTGGATTTTTAAGCGCATTTGTGATACAAGGGATGCCAGTGAGTGCCTATGCCTGAAGAAGCAAACCCAAACACATTCCCACCTGCTCCTGCCTCCAGGCGGGTCGACCAGAAAGGCTTTGCCCTGGCGGCCTTCCTACTGGGTATGCTCAACCTGTTCCTGTGGGTGACGCCTTTCTGCGGCGCCCCTTTCTCGATCATCGGCTTGCTGGTCGGCGTGGTCGGGATGCGCTCCTCGCGCCGCTGGCTGGCCATTTCGGGCATGATCCTGTCCGGTGTGGCTTTGCTGCTGACTATCTTTTTCATGCTGGCCGGGTCGATCCTCAATCCGGGCAGTTTTGACGTCTACAGCGTACTGCGCGGGTCTTGAAACCGCGGTAGAATCCCGACAGTTTTTGCTAAGGAGTGAGGTTTGGAAGAAGAGCTTGAAATCGAACTTGGGCGTCTGCTGCGCCAAAAGGGACTGAAACTGGCGGTGGCCGAATCCTGCACCGGCGGCCTGGTAGCCAACCGCCTGACGGACGTGCCTGGCTCGTCGGAATACTTTCTGGGCGGTTTCGTGGCTTACGCATACGAGGCCAAGGTCGACAGCCTGGGGGTCTCGTGGGACACGCTGCAGGCTTACGGTGCGGTCAGCCGTGAGACAGTCCTGGAGATGGCGCAGGGTGCCCGCAAAGCCCTGGGCGCGGATCTGGGTGTCTCGGTCAGCGGGATTGCCGGTCCGGGCGGCGGGCTGCCGCACAAACCGGTCGGCACGACCTGGATCGGCCTGGTAGCAGCCGACGGCGCCTGGGCGCGCGTTTTCTGCTGGGACGGCGACCGGCGCCAGAACAAGCTGGAATCATCCCAGGCGGTTTTGCAGCTGGTATGCGATTATTTGCAGGGCGTGAGCCCGCTGGAGCTGGATGCCCGTCCGGAGAGTGCCCGATGACTGAGATCGAAGTCACCGCCCGTTTTGCCCCCAATGGGGAGGTGACGGTGCTGCGTTTCGTGCACGGCAATCGCACGGTGGAAGTATCCGACAGTGGGCGCCAGTGGCGTGACGAGGCCGGCTTGCATGTGCTGGTCATGTCTGGCAATCAGGTCTACGAGCTGGTCTTCGATCTGCAGGCCGGAAGTTGGAGTTTGCGCGAGCGCCCGCACCTACCCAGGACGGTGTGATTAATAAGCCCGGCATACCCGGGCTTATTTTTTATCTTTTAGATTCTGCGTCGCCGGTGATGATCTCGCGCGCCAGCTTTTCAAGGTCCGGTAGCTCGTCTGGTTCGGTGTGGACCGCGTGCCAGTACTGGTCCAGCAGGTCGAGTGGGGATAGGCTGCTGACCGTCTGGTCGGCGGGCAGGCGGATGCGGGCTTCGACCTGCGGGCGCTTGATCAGGTGGAATTCGAAGGCGCCCTCGGCCTGGGCGCGCAGGGTCGGTTCATCGATCAGGGACTCCCAGTCGCGCGGGTATTCGACGATCAGGCGCACGATCGCCCCTTCCATCTGCTTGGCAGGCGGCAGCGCCTTGATCAGCGCCTCACTGACATTCTCGGGTGAGGTTAGTTCCAGGCGCCGGTCGATGAAGGGCCGGATGTGCTTCAGTTCGCGCCATGCGACCTTTGTTTCGCCGCGTTCGACCTCAGCGATGATGAAATACTTCTTGTCGCCCGCTTCGCCGAAATCGACACGCTCAATCGAGCCGGGGTAGATCACCGGCGGGTGGCCGACGGGCGTCTCGTCCTTGGGGTCGGGTCCGGGCCCGTTCAGGTTCTGCGGCTTGTGGATGTGGCCCAGCGCGACGTAGTCCAGCCGCGGGTCCTTGACCAGCGAGCCCGGCAGCACCAGGTCGTTGCCCAGCATCACCGTCCTTTCGGCGCCGAAACTGGCGCCCTGCACAGAAGCGTGGGCGGTCAGGATGATTGGCAATGCCGGGTCTGCCTCCTCCAGCCACTCCGCGACCAGGTCGCTCAGGCGGATTTCCATCTCCTGGTAAACCTGCGCCGGGTCGAGATCGCTGGTGTCGATGGCGGCCATCAGCCCGGAGCGCGAGATCCACGGCAGGGCGATAACCTGCGCCGGCAGGTCTAATTCATCGGGGGTGAGGAACTGCGGACTGGCCAGCACGCGCACGTGCGGCACCTGCAGCGTGTCGAATTCCTGGATGGCGTGCGCGCGCCCAGCGGCGGGGGACAGGTCGTGGTTGCCGACCAGCAGCAGGGTCGGGATGCCCGCCTCCGACAGGCGCATGATACGCCGGCCCCATTCGCGTTGGAAGGTCGGGGAGGGGGCACGGTCCTTGTAGGCGTCCCCGGCGAAAAGCACCAGGTCGACTTTTTCGTCAATTGCCGTGTCGACGATCTCGTCCAGCGATTTGAGAAAGTCCAGCACGCGCAGCGGCAGCCCGCTCTCGGGGTCGTGACGGCCGTAGTTGGCCATGTCGATGTGGGCGTCGGCGAAATGGAGGAGTTTCATAACTACGGTTGAATGCCCCACTCCTGCAGCTTGGACAGGCCGGCCTGGAAGTGCGGGTTGAGATAGACCGCCTGGCGCACGTCCTTGAAGGCCGAGCCCGAATCGCCCAGGGCGTATTCGGCCAGCCCGCGCCAGTACAGGCTTTCCTCCAGATCCGGTTCGCTGATGGTATCGAGCGTGGTATTGACCAGGTCGATCACATCCTGATAGCGGCCGGAGTAATAGTAGGCGAAGTAGGGGCCAGTCTGGTACCACATGATGCGGTAGGGGCGCTGCTTGTCGTCGTTGCCCAGTGTGGCGTAGATCTGGAAGGCCTGATCGTAAGCCAGCGCCGCGTCGGCGTACTGCTGCAACTGTACCTGGCTGGTGCCTTTGTTGAACCAGGCGAAGAACAGGTCGATCCCGCTCAGGTCCTGGATATCCTGGTCAGCCTCGTCCAGGGCGTGCTGGGCGGCCCACTGTGGGTCGGCGTAGGGACCCAGCAGCGCAAGCAGTTCTGCCTCGCGCTCGGACGGGTAGACCACGATGAACAGGTTGTCGAACGAGCGCCAGCCTTCGGCGAAGGTCTGGTAGTCGATGTGATAATCTTTGCCCTCGCGGTAGGTATCCTGGACGATCAACTCGCCCGCGGCGTCGTCGTAGCCGGTGGCGAACTGGTAATGCCCCAGCCAGCCGACCTTGCCGGAGTAGTCCTTCTCGTAGTAGCCCTTCTCGGCGATGGGCGGGAAGCCGGCCGCGATCAGGCGTTTGAACAGCGCCACGTCCCCGCCGTAGCGGAACAGGGCGCGGTATTCGGTGTCGTTGTTGACGAAATCGACCATCTCGTAGGGCATGACGTTCTTGTCGGTCTTGCCGCGGTCGATGAAGCTCTTCCTGGGGTCGTTCTCGCCCGGCTTGATGGCCTTGGCCACGTCGTCGCGCGTGCCCTTCCAGCCCCAGAAGTTGAGCGCCATGGTCAGGTTGGCCGGACCGCAGTAGTTCCAGCGGTTGAACTGGTCGACGTAGACCACACCCGGCAGCGAGACCTGCTCTGGCAGCGGCGTGGGCGTGATGGTCGGTGTGGAAGTGGGACCCGCCGTCGGGCTGGGCGTGCGGCTCGGCGTGGGTGTGGACTTGTCCTGCAGGGCCTGCATCGTGGCGCTGACCATGGCCGCCAGCTGGTCCTGCTGGGCTGGCTGGAAGACGGCCTGGTCCGGCGGGCGGAAGAAGTAAATGATCTGGGTGCGCAGGTTGTCGAGCCGCCAGGAGAGTCGCGCGTGCACCGGCGGGAGGTAATAAAACCCGACCGCCGCGGCAACGGCGACCAGTAGGTAAAGAATGATACGGGTAAAACGCTTGTTACGCATGGCGGAGATTATAACATTTATGTCAGGCTGTTGATTTCGGGTTGAATTCGTTCTATACTGGTCTCAAGTGGTGGCCATACTTTTATGGATCAGGTGGACGCATGCAGCAATTGATGCAAAAAATAGTATTTGAAGTCTATAAGCAGTTAGCCTGCATTGATAAGTAGACAAAGGGAAATAATGATGACAAAGCGCCACATAAACAGAAATCCCTGGTATTTTTTCTTACTGACGTTTGCCTATTCATGGGTCATTTGGATACCTTCTGTGTTGGATGGAATAGGAATTGATTTACCCTTTAATGTAACCGGGTATTCAATTGTGGTTGTTATTATCGGAGCTTTCGCACCTCTGATGGCTGCAATCACACTTGTTGCCCGGGAGGCAGGTTGGAAGGGAACAAAAGAATTTTTAGGGCAGGCGTTTGATTTTCACGTAAAGCCAATATATTTGGTTATTGCGTTGGCGTTGCCAGTTTTTATTCATGCGATAGCTCATTATCTGGCACCCGCTATTGGCTTGGATGTTGCCAAAACTCTATTTCCGACCGAAATATCTGTCGCACCGATAGTTTTGGCGATTCCATACTTTCTTCTCATGATGATAATTGGCGGTGGACAAGAAGAATTTGGTTGGCGAGGTTATGCTCAGGAGCCTTTACAAGAAAAAATCGGGGTCATACCAGCAAGTTTAGTCATCGGTGTAATCTGGGGTTTCTGGCATTTACCCTTATGGTTTATGGCGGGAGATTTGCATAGCGCATACTCGTTTTTGGCTTTCGTAATGATGACCACAAGTATATCGATCATGTATGCCTGGTTATATAATTCGAGCGGCAAGAAACTTATCGTTGTGATATTTTTTCATGCAATGAACAATACGGCTGCACCATTACTACCATTTTTACATGGAATAGAAGGAAAACCAGAGAGTGCGTACTGGATTTACGCTGCTGTAAATGTACTTTTGGGGATTATATTCTCTTACGCTCTTATTAAGGATAAAAACAGACATAATGATGAGATAGCAGGCTGACACAGCGTTCTAAGAAACTAACCAAGGCTATTTGCAAGGAAAATTTGACTGGCAAGTTAACCACAAAAAGGCGTCGCGCCAATTTTCATAAACGACGCCGTTCATTCATCTCTGATTTTCTATGGGCAGGCCCGGTCACTTAAGGTATTTAGCTTTCTAATCGGGGTCATCCTCTCTCGCCACCAGACTGTGCCCCGCAGGGGTCCCCATTCCCGCTTGATGGGGACCTTCGGCAGGGTGATCCACTACGTTCCACGAACGCGAACCGTTAGAGTGCTTTGGATAATTCGAAAACATGGCACAAAAAATAACCAAGTACGACGAGATAGCAAAGCATGTTTTGGAAAATTACGAGTTGTTGGGACCTCGTCAATTTTTTATTCGGCACAGCGATAATATTACCTATAAGGTCACAACTTCAAATTCAGAGTCGTTGCTTCTCCGTATTCACATTCCAATGACTTTGGCAATGGGAACTCATGGTGCAGACTTTGATATGGTGAATTCTGAAGTTACTTGGATGTTGGCGTTAGAGCAAGAAACTAATCTGGTCATTCAAAAGCCAATTCGGAATAAATCAGGCGCACTGGTGACAAGCATTCCCATTGATGATGGGACAACAGCTAACAGCACATTACTGAGCTGGATTGAAGGTGAGCCTTATCATCGAGAATTAGAAAATGAAGAAACAGCCTATCAAATTGGAACAATCCTGGCGACATTACACAATCAAGCAAGCCGATGGAAAATTCCTGATGGTTTCACACGCCCAAGACGTGACGTCCAATATTTTGAGAAAAAGCTAATTGGCTTGAAGCCTGCAGTAAACGACGGGCGAATAAATGCGTCAGACTATTCTGAATTATCGGAATCAATTTCATTACTGATCGGTATGATTGGCAGTTTGGATGAAATCCCGGAATTGCACGGCATTATGCACGCAGATATGCACAAAGGAAATATGCTTTACCACGAAGGAAACATTCGATTGATCGATTTTTCCTTTTGTGCATTTGGAAATTACATGTTCGATCTAGGCATATGTCTAAGTGATATGAAGGAAGAATTACATAAGTTTTGTCTTCAAGGATATCGGAGCTTGCGGGGACTGCCGGAAAATTATCAACGATTGATTGAGGGCTTCTTTCTTGGCAGCATTGTTGGAACATTTTCATTTTGGGTAGCTAATCATAATGCGCAAGAAATCCTGGTGAGGAAAGTTCCCCAAATAACCAGGGATTATGCGGTAAGGTTTAATCAAAATGAGCATTTTTGGTTTTAGCGCTTTAACCCGGGTTGCACCGGACGCCGCTTCGCAGTGTCATTACCCTTACAAGGTGCTATGAGAACGCAAACCGTTGGGCAGCGCTATCCCAGTGCTCCGAATATGGATGCCAGGCAGGGCGTGGGCAGATAAGTGCACAGTCAGATGTCACCGGCGTGTACCCTATCAGGGCACAGGACCCGGTCTATCTCGTCGAGATGAGAATTAGAGGGTCCACCGGCGAGTTCGATTTTGGAGGTTTCACTCAAGAGATACCAGGTCAACCACGCGCCAATTGGCAGGTTCCATGGGACGAAAGAATACTCGACCATTGGGGGTGGAGAATCGAGGCTGACCCTTCTTGCAACGAGTACCAGCCAAAGACTGGATAGGTGATCTCCGCATAGCCTTCTTCTTTCACTTCTTGGACTTAAGCCGGCCGATGCGGACTCCATTTGGCGATGTAAAACTGCCGAAGCCAACAAGGAAACCATTCAGACTCTGGAGAATTCGATACGTGCATCCGGACTAGCGCTGCCTTCCGGCATGGACTGCAAAAGATTGCCCTCTTTGAGCAGATCCCTGAACAAGTCTGGCGCAAGGTGGGTAGGCAGACTAAAATATCAAGTAGGAAAGCCGAAGACCTGCATGAGGCGGATCAGTTCGTGGTACTCCGAGACGGTGACGCCGTTCACACACAACACCTGCGGTTCTGTGCAGGTGTGGGGAAGGAGCTGACAGAGATACGTAACTCGCAAAGAAAATACAACTCGGACATGCAGGGCCGAATAAACTGTGCCAACCTCACTGCGGGAAACAAGCAACTGGCAGCCAAATGAGTTATCATACAGAAGCGAGTACCTTCGAAGAGCCCGGTGTGATAATTCCGCACGCCAGGATCTGTGCGGGGGGAAGGCGGGTAAATGCCCTCCCTACCGCGATGGCTCTTCATCGATCGCAAAATTCGATTCACCAACTCCGTTTGTATAGAATATCATGGATAAGAAAACAATTTTCATCAAACGGCTAAACTTCGCTACCCTTTCTGCATGGCTGATTGCTAGTATAGTCATGGCCGCTACTGCTCTCCTGTGGTTCGGGCAAGATTTCCGCGGTTACTATGCCGCCGCCCGCGTAATTATGGCAGGTGGTAATCCTTACGACTATCATACATTAGCCCCCGTACTTCTCACAACAACAGGAGTAATTGGAAATAACCCATACTATTATGCTCCATTTTTTGCTTGGTTCATAATCCCATTTGCGTGGTTGCCATTCAATATCGCTCGTAGTCTTTGGATGTTTTTTAATTTAGTATTGTGGAATTTTAGTTTGTGGCAACTCAGTAAATTGTTCCAATGGCCGAAAATAGGTTGGCATCGATGGCTTCTATATGTATTAGTAACATTTGTTTTCGCCTGGATCACTTGGCGCTATGAACAAACTGGTATTATTTTATTTGCTTTGCTAATAGGAACATTGCTTGCATTACAAAGCAAGAATGATATTTTGGCTGGTATCTGGCTGACTTTATTGCTTATAAAGCCCAACATCACGCTTATACCTGTGGCAGCAATTATTTTTTGGCTTATTCGCCATCGTCGTTGGCGGCCGGTGGTTAGTCTGGGCATATTGACTATCGGACTGCTTGTTGTAGCGTCAATAATGACGCCTAATCTATATCATCCTTTTTTTGAGTCGGGTTTTGGTCAAGGCCTTTTTAGTACTCTTGATGGTCCAGATAAAATAGTAGCCATTAGAGTCAATACTACTTTGTACGACTGGCTAAGAATGCTTCGGGTATCCCTTGAAGTAACTCGCGCATTATCTGCTCCCGTATTTTTAATTGGCTTGGCAATTTTGGGAATTGTGACCTGGAGATCTGACTCGATTATATTAATTGTTGTCTTTTCACTTCTTGTAAATTTTGCAATTACTCCTTATGCGCTTCAGTATGATTACCCGTTATTAACTCTGGTTTTGTTCTGGGATATTGCTCTTTCCCAATTCGGACGGCAACAATGGATTAAGATGGCAGAAGTAGCAATCACTCTCTTTATTGTCAGTGTTCCGTTTTGGGAACAGCCCATTTCGGATGGTTACTGGATAGTTATAGGATTGATTGGGTTAACTATTTGCAGTTGGCACAATGCTGATAAATCACAAATTCAGTCAAGTTTGTTGGAGTAAGTCATATAAATATATGCAAAAATTCTGCAAATAAAAAAGATAGTGCAGGGGTGTTTTTGTAATTTCGATCAAGTGTAGCCTCAAAAGATCAATCAGAACCTTGAAAACTTAGATACGTTCTGCCGGTCAGTCATTCTTTTGCAGGGCAGTGGCAAAGAGTGAATTGTGTTTAGTAATTTGACGTATTGGCAATGATATATTTTGGGGGGCAATGAGTCTGGCGCAACATAAAACACCCAACACAGCGTGCTTGTGAGGTAATGTGATGAAATCAAGTGACAAGCTCATATACTACGAAAAAGTTACTTCGAAACGGACAGAAACGCTGTTCCTGGCGCTGGTGGTCATCTTCTCCCTGTTTTGCATATGGCGCGTGATCGCTGTCAGTATGGATATCCTTGCGGTTGTTTTCTTCGGTCTTTCCGTCTTGTTCATCTTCTACTCGGTGAACTTCAGAACGCTCATTATCCGTCTCACAGATGAGTCTCTCAGGCTCACCTTTGGTATCTTCACCTGGACAGTCCCCCTGGATAACATTGAAACATGCCAGCTCGATGATAATTTACCCGCGCTGATGGAATATGGAGGGGCAGGAATACATTTCATGTTAATTCGTAAGAGATACCGCGCCTCGTTCAATTTCCTGGAGCATTCCAGGGTTGTCATCGGATTGAAGAGAAAGGTAGGACCGGTGAGAGATATTTCTTTTACAACCTGCCAACCGATTGAGCTTATACAGCGAATTCAAGGAGCGATATCTGCAAGGAAAGTTGCCTAACGCAGCATGCATCCGACACATTCAATGCGCTCAGTTCAGGCAGATGGGATTCTCGCTACCGAAAGTGGTGGTTCTACTCCAAAGCAATTCTCCGTATAATTAAATCAGTCCACTTCCCGCCTGCCGGGGGATGCTCTCATTCCCTGACGGGGACCTGTGGCAGGACGATGCCGTAAACTATTAGGCAGCTTCCCCGGTATTTTTGCGAATGAACTCGAATTGACAAAGGAGGTACCATGTCTGCTTCGAAGGTCTTGGGGTATGTTGCCAGATCGTTGGGACAACCACTCGAAGCGATTGTGTACGAGCCGCCTAAATTGGGCGAGCATGACGTCCGAGTTTCGGTCACGCACTGTGGTGTCTGTCACACCGATATCCAGGCCATAGACGATTACTACGGGATCACCACCTTCCCCTTCGTGCCAGGTCATGAAATCGTTGGGAGCGTGATGGAAGCGGGTCCAGCGGTCACCGGCTTGAAGGAGGGTGACCGGGTCGGCATTGGATGGCAGGGCCGTTCATGTGGTAAATGCGAGTGGTGTTTGAAGGGAGAGACCCAGCTCTGTATGGAAATCGAAAATACGACAGTGATGGTTCCTTATGGGGGTTTCTCGTCCTCTGTCGTTGCGGATCATCGATTCGTGTACCCACTGCCCCCAACTCTACCATCCCAGGCTGCGGCGGTGCTTATGTGCGCCGGTGTCAGCGTCTATGTACCACTCCGGACGTACGCGACAAGCCCGGCAATGAAAGTCGCCATCGCCGGAGTGGGAGGGCTGGGACACCTGGCTATCCAGTTTGCCCACGCCTTTGGTTGCGAAGTCACGGCAATCTCATCCTCGCCCTGGAAGAAGGAGCAGTCGCTTGGCTTCGGCGCAGACCACTTCATTGACTCCAACGATATGGACAGTATGCGCAAGTTCGATTATGGTCACGACCTACTGATCTGCACGGCTAACGCTGGAATCGATTGGGAGGCGCTGCTCATGACCCTTAAGAAGAGGGGCCGGCTTGTCCTGGTTGGCTTTCCAGACATTAACCTTAATTCGACCGACCTGGTGGCGCACGAGCTTTTACTCACCGGTTCTATGATCGGCAATCCTACAATGATGCGTGCGATGCTCTCATTCACGCAGGAGCATGGAATCGCGCCAGTGATTGAACTCATGTCCATGTCGCAAGTAAACGAGGCGCTACAAAGAGTGAAAGAAAATAAGGCACATTACCGAATCGTGTTGGTCAACGATAAGAACTGACAGTGAAGTCAGACCAGGCTGACCAGACACTCCAGCACTGCTTGTACTCAATATACGCTTCACTCTCC
>CAYOUV010000037.1:24735-31912 GCA_964407265.1 uncultured Anaerolineaceae bacterium
AAGCGCGCGCCGCCATCTCCTCCACGATCCCCTCCACCCTACGGGTACAGACGGGAACGAAGTCCCAAATCCTTAGGCTATCGCACTGGCCTGACCTTCCACCTGAAAAAAGAACCGTATTCACGAATCCAAACCTGACCATGCTGGATATGATAGACTCATGTCCTGTTTCGAAGAGCACCGTTCAGCGGGCAGATCTTCTCGCAATGCTGGCACTCTCGACCGAAACCAACCAAATCCTATCTTGAGGTACCGAATGTTGAAAAAACCTATTCTAATGGTTGCAGTTCTGATTTTGATGCTGGCTTGCTCGTTGCAAGGCGCGATCACTCCTACGGTTTCGCCGGCAGCCACCGCCACTCCTTTGGTGATCACCCCGTCTCCTGCCGCGACCCTGACCAACACGCCCATCCCGGCCTCGCCCACCCCGGTCCCGGCCCAGATCGGGGTCGATACGGTCGCCAGGCTCTCGATTTCCTTGACCTTTGGCCAGGGTGAAGCTCTGCGAAGCCTGGCCTTTTCGCCGGATAGTACCGTCCTGGCCTCGGCTGGCGGCAACACCGAAGACTTTAACATCCGCTTATGGGATGTGGCCAGCGGGAACCTCCTGCGTACCTTGCAGGGACACACTTCCATCGTCTGGGCGCTGGCCTTCTCGCCCGATGGACAGATGCTGGCCTCGGTCTCCAAGGATGGGACGGCCAGGATCTGGGACTGGCGCAGCGGGTCGGTGCTGGAGACGCTCAACTTTCCTGGCGAGGCCAGCAGTGTCACCTTCTCGCCCGATGGTCAGACCCTGGCCGTCGGAGGGACGGACGGCTGGCCGAATGCCGCCATCTGGACCTTCTCCGTTCCCGCCTGGCAGCCCCAACTGAAGCTGGCCGAGTTCTGGAACATCCCCGCCCTGGCTTACTCGCCCAATGGGGGGTATCTCGTGGGTGGAGGCACTTCCCGTAATGTGCACGTCTGGCGGACCAGTGATGGCGTCGACCTTTTCACCCTGGCCCATGCCGGGCAGGTTTCGAGCCTGGCAATGTCTGCTGATGGTGCTACCATCGCCTCGGGACTGTGCCAGGCCTCTGGAGAAAACAACAATTGCACGCAAGGCGCAGTCTGGTTTTGGGACGTGCAAACCGGTAAATTGATGCGTAAGCTGAGTGTCTCGACCGATTGGGTCGAGCAAGTGGCTTATTCGGTTGACGGGTCGTTATTGATCGCGGGTTCGCGGGATGGGATTCTGCATTTCTATTCCACCTCGGACTTCAACCAAATATTCGTCGCTACTTCCCCGGGCGGCGGTGGGATTTTCGCGGTATCTCCGGATGGCAGGCTGCTTGCTAGCGCCGCAAACAACGGCCTGATCGATCTCTGGCAGGTCGGACCCTAGTCGGGCGGTGGGGCAGGGTGCCGGTCTATCAGGCCGGTCGCCATGCTATAGCTGAATACAAGCTGCAGACGCTGGTGATCGTGGCCGAGCAGGACTCGGCTGCACGAAAAAGTTGGTGCGGTTTTCCAATTTTCGTGCCATAATAATCTATGTGCATGGCTTTTGTCTCAATTTTCCGAGATGGTTTGGACAACCCTGGAGTGAACTGTTGATTTCTGAGTGAGGAGCTGTCAAAGAATGGAACATGCCGTCATGTGTCCCCAATGCAATGCTCCGCTTGCGCCGCACCGCTTCGCACGTTCCGTCGTCTGTTCCTATTGCGGGGCGACGGTTCAACTTGATGAAACCTCCGTCTCGGCAGCAGAATTTCACCAGGCCTTTCGCGTATGGAACGCCCCGGAGTCTTATCAGATTCCCTCCTGGATCTCGATCGGCGAAAGTCACTGGACCCTCGGGGACCGCATTGCACAGGGCGAAATCTCGGATGTGTATCGCGGACAGCGCGCCCGCTGGCCGACCGAACTTGCGATCGTGAAACTGCTGCGCGAGCGCCGGGATGTGGCCCTGTTTGACAATGAATGGGAAGCCCTGCAAGAACTTCAAGGCAGTCAGGCACCCGGTACAGACACATTCACGCGCCTGATGCCGCAACCGATCATCCACGGCGATATCAGCACCGGATCACACGCCGGTCAGCGGGTTAGTATTTTCCGTTGGGCGACGGGCTTTCGGCACACTTTTGAAGAAGTCATCCAGGCCTACCCACAGGGGATTCCCCCGCGCGCCTCGATCTGGATCTGGCGGCGCATATTGGAGTTGCTCTCATTCATACACGCTTCGGGCATGGCCCATGGTGGACTTGTGCCATCCAATCTGCTTGTCCAGGAGAATGAACACGGTGTGCGGCTGGTGGGATACAGTTCGGCTGGCCATTTTGGCGAAAAGCTGCGGACTGTCTCGCAGCGCTTCGAATCTTTCTACCCGCAGCCGAAACGCTCCAAATTGGCCTTGACCGCGCAATTGGACCTGACGATGAGTGCGCGCTGTATCGTTGCCCTGCTCGGAGGGGATCCTGAGACCGGGTCTTTGCCTGACACAGTACCAGCCCGCCTGGCTGATTCTGTACAACGAATTTCCCGGGCCGACCCCGCGAGTTCTACGGGAGCAGATGCCTGGACCATTCGCGAAGAACTCGGTCGGATTGCCGATGAAGTTTTCGGCGCTCCCCAGTTTTTCCCCATTATCATGCCGTCTTGAACCCTGGTTGACCCACCAACTTTAAAAAGGAGATTTCGAAATGGGAAATGGAAACTACAGCCACGCTGCTCACGAGGCGCTCCTGCGCGGCCGCGCGAATATTCCTATGCAACAGGTCTTCAAGCAAGTCAAATGCCATCCACTCATGGACCCGAAAGGTGTTCGATTGCGAGAGAGTCGCGATGGTGCTGATCACCCTGAGTCGCTGGGAATTGTTTTTGCCCTGGATGTAACCGGTTCGATGGGGGAGATCCCGCGCCTGATGGCGACGAAGCAGCTCCCCATCTTCATGAAAACTCTGTTGGATTGTCAAATTCCCGACCCGCAGCTGCTCTTTATGGCAATTGGGGATGCCATCAGCGATAATGCGCCACTTCAGGTCGGCCAGTATGAATCGACCGCTGAATTGATGGATCAATGGTTGACCTGGACCTATCTGGAAGGCGGTGGTGGGGGGACTGGTGAAGAATCCTATGAATTAGGTTTGTACTTCCTCGCCATGCATACCGAGATGGATTGCATGGTAAAGCGAAAAAAACGTGGCTATCTCTTTATGACGGGTGACGAGGTGCCTTATCCCAGCCTCTCGAAGCACGTGGTGGAGGCAGTCATCGGGGATAAATTAGATGAAGATCTTACCTGCGAAGAGATTGTGGCCGAAGTGCAAAAATCTTTCATCCCATTTTTTATCATTCCCGACCAGGCCCGGGCGAAACGCTGCGAGCGGCGCTGGCGGGATCTTTTCGGGGATCATGTGCTTTGCCTTGAAGCTCCGATGGATGTCTGCTTTGTTGCCGCCGGAGCCATCCTGCTCAGTGAAAAGCGGGTCTCCAATATGAAGGAGCTCACGGCGCTCTTAAGCAAGGCTGGCATGCCTGCCTCCCGCCAGAGCCATGTGGTTCAATCACTGACTCCATTTGCCGAGCTATTTTTTAATGTGAAACAGAAATCTGGCTGGTTGTCGCGTTTCTTTTAACGATTCCCATACCCTGTAATCGTGCGACCATCCAGCTGAATATCGGACGGAATAACGCCAGGCTGGCCAGGGTGTTAGGAGTATCCTTTCCTTGCGCGCATATATCATCGTTGATCTTGGCTTCGGGGACGCCGGAAAAGGCCTGCTGACCGACTTCCTTGTCCGGCATGTTGAAGCCGGCCTTGTCGTGCGCTATAACGGCGGCGCGCAGGCCGGTCACAACGTCATAACCCCCGATGGGCGTCAGCATACATTTTCACAGTTCGGTTCCGGGACGTTCATCCCGGGCGTCAAGACGTACCTTTCGCAACAGGTTGTGATTCATCCTACGGCGCTGCTGGTAGAGGGGGATATCCTGGCAGGGAAGGGTGTCCGGGACCCCTTTTCCCGGCTGCGTCTGAGCGATCAGGCGCTTGTGATTACACCTTTCCACCAGGCCGCCAATCGTATTCGCGAAATAGTGCGTGGCGCAAGTCGGCATGGGAGTTGTGGCGTGGGAGTGGGGGAAGCGGTTGAGGATGCCCGGTTGCATGCCGAATCCCGTATCCTGGCAGGTGATCTGAACAACCCGACCCTGCTCCGGCGGAAACTGCGAGCCATCCGTGAGCAGAAACGCGAACAGATCGCCGCACTTTGCCAGGATAATTTTCTCGATTCTGCTGTTAGCCGGGAATTTGGTGTTTTTGAGGGGCAGGATGTGATCGATGCATGGATTGCCTCCATTGCCCGGATTGGCGAGCTTGGTCTGGTGGTGCCCGACTCGGTATTGGAGCGCTGGTTGCACGAGACGGAGAATGTGATCTTCGAAGGTGCCCAGGGGGTCCTGTTGGATGCCGAGGCAGGTTTTCATCCCTTTACAACCTGGTCGCGTTGCACTGCGGCAAATGCTCTTGATCTCATCCAGCAGATGGCGCCGGAGGCAGGTGTGTTTCGAATTGGCGTAATGCGGTCCTATGCGGTACGTCATGGGCCGGGCCCGCTGCCAACCGAAACTGATGCTTTAACCTCTGTGATCTCCGAGCACAATAAAACCAATCCATGGCAAGGCGCGGTCCGCTATGGATGGTTTGATGCAGTTTTGGCCCGTTATGCGCTGGGTATGACGGGTGCGGTTGATTCTTTGGTAGTGACCCATTTGGATGTGCTGAAACGATTGAAAGCATGGAAATATTGCCCGGGATATGGCAGTTACCAGGGTCTTCGCGACACTTTCAGCGACTCTAAATTATCCGATGGTGTGCTGGTAAGCTTCCGTCCCCCGCCTTTCCTATCGCTTGCCCAACGGGAACAATTCACCCAAGCGCTCACTACAGTTACGCCGGTGCTCGAATCTTGCAGCGCCGACGATGCGACAGTAGTCCGAGAGATTGAATCGCTCATCGGACAACCGGTTGGAATTGTTTCCCGCGGTCCAAGTGCGGAAAATGTACAAATATTAAATTCTTTTCCCTCCTGATCTTCGTGCGCGGAGGCTTGATCGGGTTCGGCTGCTTAACAAAGAGCGCATATGGGTGGGGCTAAGGCCTGCGAAAAACCAGCGCGATTTTCCTGGTTTCGTGACATAATATCAAGAAGTCATGTCATGCGAACGTCAGTCTTTGGGTTGCAAAAACGAAGCGATATTCAATACGGTTGAAATCCATGCCTAAGTAACTCAAATTTAGCAGGTCACGGGTTTATTGGTATTAATCCAATCGAAGATCTTGCACTATCAGAGTCGTTGAATAAAACCTCCGTACTCGATAAAGAAAAGATGACCGTGCAACCTCGTAAATTTAATATGGCGTGAAGCAAAATTCACGAGAAAAGGATTAAAAAATGCCTGATGAAGAAAATCGCATCGTCTACGTCGATAAACCCGAAGAATCAGCCTGGGGAATCATTGGGCGAGGTATCGGTGATTACAACCAACAACAAGCCGGGGATCAGAAATTTCAGCGCCTGTGCTTCGTTCTGCACGCACCCGACCAGGAAATCGTGGCCGGCGTGCTGGGTGAAGTCTATTGGGACTGGTTTCACCTGGACCTGTTGTGGGTAAAAGACGAGCTTCGCGGTCGCGGGTACGGTCAGCGCCTGTTGATGGCTGCAGAGGACGAAGCGCGGCAGCGCGGCGCAAAGCAGGTGTTCCTGGACACCTTCAGTTTCCAGGCGCCGGAATTCTATAAAAAATATGGCTATCAGGTTTTCGGTGAACTGCAGGATTTCCCGCCCGGGCATCAGCGCTACTTCCTGACCAAACAACTTTAGGAAAAGTGTGTCGTTTAGAAATTTGATTGTGTGAAGCGAAGGACAGGCGAACGGAAGGCTGACACCAGCCTGATCTGCGTGTGGCAGCGGTGCAGGTGGTCTCAAGGTTTTGATAATTCCCGCAGTGTTTTGGGTGTCCCCTGATTTTGGGAGGCTAACATGGTCAAGTTGATTGCCTTCGTTGGGTTGTCAGCCGGTCTCATCTATGTATCGCGGGCCTCGCTGCGTACGCCCGGCTCACATGGCTTCTATCGTTTCTTTGCCTGGGAGTTCATCCTTGCCCTGGTCCTGCTCAATCTGAACGTCTGGTTCCGCAACCCGTTTTCCTGGCACCAACTCATCTCCTGGTTCCTGCTGTGCACCTCCTTCATTCCGCTGGGATTCGGGGTTCGCTCCCTAATCACCCGAGGCAAACCGGTAGGACATCGGGAAGATGACGCTCGCCTGCTGGCTTTCGAGAAGACCAGCGAGCTGGTCACGACGGGCATCTATGGCTATATCCGCCACCCGCTCTACAGTTCCCTGCTGTTATTGGCCTGGGGCGTATTCTTCAAAACGCTGACCTGGCCGAGTGTGCTGCTGGTGCTGGCGGCGACCCTGTCTTTAACCCTCACGGCCAGGGCGGATGAGGCCGAATGCATTCGCTTCTTTGGGCCGGTATATCAAGCCTACATGAAACGTACCAGGATGTTCGTGCCGTTTTTATTCTGATGAATTGTAGCAGTCGTTAGGTGGGGCTGCCGTTATTCCGGAGTTGGTTACAGCCCACCTGAAGATAATCGTCAAAATAAACATTAAAATCATAGACAAGATGCTAGAGAAACCCGAAATTCAAGACGAAGAGATTATCGCCTGTTTAGAGAATCAATATGGATTGCGCGTCGAGCAAATTGCTTTTCTTCCGCTCGGTGTTGATCTGAATACGGCTGTGTATCGCTGCACTACCGATGATGGAACCGCTTCCTTCGTAAAGCTGCGGCGGGGGGAATTCATTCCAGCCTGCGTGGTTGTTCCGAAATACCTTAGCGACCTGGGGATCAAACAGGTCATCCCCCCGATTGCGGCCCAAAGCGGGGAGCTATGGGCACGATTGGCACCTTTTACCCTGATCCTATATCCATACGTGGCAGGGCAGAATGGTTTTGAAAGAAACCTGTCAGACCGTCAATGGGTCGAATTTGGGACAGCCCTGAAAAGGTTTCACAGCACCGAATTCCCCGCGGCAATCACGCGCGGTATTCCGCGCGAGGATTTCTCGCCTCACTGGCGTGATACGGTCAAGAAGTTCCTTGCCCGCATTATGGAAGAGA
>CAYOUV010000038.1:0-30653 GCA_964407265.1 uncultured Anaerolineaceae bacterium
ACGCAGAAAAATCCCGAGTAACAAGTAAGCACGAATCTGAATCAAAAGCCCAACGTGGTATTCAGCCGCGGAGCGAACGGTTAAGCTTCCGAACCTTTGCCGATTGGTTCCATCATTGGCAATTCACCCCGTGTACCCTCCGGGCGAAAGCGAGGTCGGCTAGAATGGGAGTCGGGCAGCCCAGGTTTTTTGTTGTGCTAAAAACCCGAGAATATTCTGAAATACCAAAGAAGAAACTGACTGATGACCTCTCTTGGGACAGTAAGTTCTTCGTAGCAATAAATGTTATTTTTTATCGAAGTAAACCAAATTCATTGATATCTAACCTAAATAGTTTTCCATCTGTCAATACAAGATGGTTATTTTTATCCACCTGATAATGGACATCTGTCAGATTTACTTCTCCCGGCAATATATTGATCACCAAGTTCGCGTCGATTGTTGAGAAGAGCCTTGTTCGCACATCATCCCGCTTTACATATTCATTGTTAGATGCATCATATACGAACACATATCCCTGCACTCGGATTGCTCCGCCAGATACTTCTTGAATCTCCCCTAAAAAATGGCGACGAATATCCTCGTTGAATAGTCGCCGTGTAATTAAAAAGATCTTTTCTCCTTTAGATAACATTTTCTTGCCTCCAATCCAAATCCATACTGGTCAGAAATTAATTCAATATTGGGCTTTCATCTCTTCACTTAGCTGCCCGACGGCTTGCGCGTTTTACCCCTTCGGGGCACTAACTGGCAGGTGGGGCTCCCCAGCGTCCAGCTGTTTGCTCTCACGCAGTACCGTTCATCCAGCTTGACTGGACCCCTGAAGCGCAGCGGAGGGGGTATACACGCAGTGGGGACGGAGCGCGAAGTGCTGGACAAATGTCCAGTACACTTTGTTAGGCGCTAACTTGACATAACACATAAGATTTTTACGCATCGAACTTACTGCTAATCATTTAATCCCTTCCCGTTGAGAATTTGCTCCATATATTTTTCAACTCTTGCCGCACGGGTTTTGGATTGTTTGGGTGCAGAAAAATAAAGGATATATGCTCTTTGCCGTCCTGGCGTCAATGCATCAAAAGCCTCTTGTAATGCAGGAATTTCCTCTAACTTATTTATAAATTCTTCAGGCATTGAGAATTCTGTAACCTTTTTATAATTCACTTTCAAGCCTGCTATTTCTGCTTGAATGGCTTCATTGATATAGGCTTTCAATATGGTTTCCATTTCAACTATATCTCGAGCATTGGTGAACCGAATCTGGCGCGCTGCTTGCACATTCTTCGTTTGTTGAATCAAGATGCCTTCGGTGTCTTTTAACAAGGCGCCTTTGACAAACAGGATCGCGCAGTATTCTTTAAATCCATGTATTAAAACTATATTCTTTTCCTCAAATGTGTAACAAGGAACACCCCACTTTAATTCTTCGACCAGTCCGCAATCAAGAATAATTCTTCTCAAATTCTTAAATTCTTGTTTCCATTGTTCGGCTTTATTAAAATAGAAATCCACTTTAGGATTAGGTTTATTTATTGTCTGTTTAACCATATTTCCTCTTAGGTTGAAAAGTACCTAATGGTTCGCGTTATACCCCTTCGGGGCACAGGCTGGCGCTGGGGCGGGCGTGGCATCTGCTTGGGAGATGGAAGGCGCTTGCGCCCGTATGGTCGTTGTGATATCGCCCTTCAAACACTGACAGATCGATGTGCTTCTCGACCAATGTGTTGATCGTATATTCCAGCGTTCCAGGTTCGAGCTGATCCTGGAGCGAGATGGGGAGCATGACCAATTGGTCATAATTGTAGGGTTTGAATTTTGCCATCGGTTCCTCTACACTACATGACTTATTAGATAGTATACAGAACCATTTGCATAATTGCTACTCTATATTTCGGTCTTTTTCACACTTTTTCGACAGTCTCAACGGTCGGCGTTACTTGCTAGTAGGCGGGACTGGATGATGTTCATCATAGCGAGAAACCCTAAAGCCAGAATCAACTCAATTTATTGGTGCGAATCTCACCAATCAAGTGCACACTTTGTTGGGGGCAATATTTTTCCGTGGCATCGACCAGAATATAATCTCACATCATCAGAGGCCACTTAGTAAATCCCTGGAAACAACCGAAAGCGCACGCGCCGCGTATATTCCTGATACCCTGGCAACTCTTCCTGCAATGTTCGGTCTTCCAGCGCGGTTCTGATGACCGCGATGATCAGCGCCACAGCCGCCGGAATGAGTGTCCACAAGGAGCCTAAAGCCAGCACAATACCCAGCAGTGGCAGAATATTTCCGGCATAGCCCGGATGCCGCACGATTCGGTATGGGCCGCTGTCACACACCACATGCCCTCGATCCGCTTGAATACGCACCACGCTGGAGAAGAAGCGGTTCTCTAAAATTGCCCACACACCGAAAGCGTATCCGAGCGCGATTAAGATGATGCCGAGCACGATGATCCATAGCGGAAATACGGGTGACCAGCCAAAGCGGTGGTCCAGCCCTGCCACAATGACCAGTGGGAAGCTTATACTCAGCGCCATCAGCGGGGCAAGCACTTTATCCCATGCTTTCGCAACTTGGATCTTCTCAATATTTTGTCGTTCTGCAGTCAATCCCGGATGCCGCCGTTCCGCCAAAATACGCCCCCCTACGCCGGCTGCAACAATCAGCAGGGAATAGATCCACGCCTGCCACCAACCGAAATCTCCTCCGCACACGAATAGAACCAGTGGTATGAAGAGATACACCACAATCAAACCAATCCACTGCCGAGGGGAATTTGTTTGAACCGCCTTTCGACCGACTACCTTCGACTTCATATCATCCTCCGAACTACGCGAGAATCAGTCCGCGATTCCGTCATGCTGCTTTTTGAATTCGCCGTAAACAATTCCGCCCTTGTCTACCACTAAGTTCCAGCCTTCAATTATGCGCCCAACGAATGATTCGGAGGACGATGTCCACATTACTGTTTATAGGTTGTGTTTGTCTTTTTTTGCATGAAAAGCAGCACCCGTCCACCTAATACGCAAAAAATGACCCTCCTTTAATTCCTGTAATAAAAGTTTACAAACCCAAACCATTCTAAAAATAGTATAGCACGCCCATCAAGTCCGCTCCTCAGCCAAACGATACAACCGCAGGGCCACAAGATCGCTCCAAATTAGGATTGCCGCCAGGAAGGTGTAAAAGGCCAGGCCTTTCAGGAAGAAGGTCGGGGCGGCCAGGGCCAGCGTGCCCCAGGTGTAGACGCCCAGTCCGCGCCAGGACTCGTCCCGCCGAAAGACAAAGCCAAGCAGGGACATGGCCGCAAACAGCGCCAGTCCCAACATGACGAAAGCCACGTCGTGCAAGACCCCGTGCCAGGTGGCGGGCGTATTGCGATGTGTCGGGTCAGTGGGCGAAGCCAGCAGTGCCATCGCCAGTCCGGCCAGGGTGAAGAGCGCCGTCGCCCGGCGCGCGTTTTCACCAGTCAGCACCCGGCGCAGACCGAGCGCAAAGACGACCATCAGCCCGCCGCTCAGGAGGAAGGTGGCCGTCATCAGCCAGCCATACGGTCCCAGCGACAGGCCGCTCGGCCAGTCCAGGGTCGGCGCGCGCAGCGGATCCCAACCCAGCGAGCGCATGAAATCGACCTGGACCAGCGTCAAACCGAGGGCAACGCCCCCAAACCACAGCGGACCAACCATCCCGGCCAGGGCCGAGAGTTTGATAAAACGTGTGTGACTCATAAAAGCAAAGGGCGGAGGTCAACCTCCGCCTTGATTGTCAGCAGCTCAGCCTGCCGGCGCGGGCATCTTCACCCTGCGCATGGCCACCAGCCACAGGACCGCCAGGATCAGCCCGCCCAGGAAGAACGGTACCGGCGCGCCCAGCCATTGGAACAGCGTTCCGTAGAACAAGGGCGCAATCGCGTTGGCGGCGCTCAGGAAGCCCGAGGAAATCCCCAGGATCCCTCCCGTCTCGCCCTTATCGGCCGCCTTGGTGATCAGGCTGTTGATCGCTGGCTGCAGCACGCCCCCGCCAAGCGCGGCCGGGAAGCTGCCGAGCAGCAGCCAGATGATGCCCAGCCAGCCCTTCTTGGACTCGTCCGGCAGGCTGACGTTGATATTCTGGGTCGAACTCTCGCTCGGCAGCACGCCCTGGCTCTGTCCCTTCAACTCGGCTGTGACCTTGGCCTGGTCGTACCAGGGCACGGGCACACGCGGCGTGGTGGCGGTCAGGATCAGACCCAACGCCAGGGTCGAGAGTCCCATCATCACCAGCCAGCGATCGCCGTATTTCTTGCTCCAGCGTCCCACAAATCCACCCTGCACGACCACGATGAACAGCCCGGCCACTACGAACAGACCGGCGGTGCTGGTGGCGTCCATGCCCAGGCGGTTGAGCGTGAAGAGCGAGAACAACTGCTCGTAACCGCCGAAGGCCACCTGCTGGAAGAACATCAGGACCAGCAGTAAACCGATCGTTGGGCGGCCCAGAGCCTGGAACATGGCCTGGAAAGAGAACGACTTGCGGCGCGGATTTTCGGCCAACCCCTGGCGGTCGAGTGTTTCGTGCAGCCAGAACCAGGTCAGCAAAATGGAGAGAAATGAGAAGATGGCTGCGGCAAAGGCGACGGCCTGGTAGCTGCCACCGGTCGTCGCCAAAACAATGAAGGCGATCACCGGTCCCAGGATGAATCCCAGCCCGAAGGCCGCGCCGATCAGCCCCAGCCCCTGGGTGCGTGTCTTCTCGTTGGTCAAATCGCTGATGACGGCCTGCGCCGTGGCGATGTTGGCGCCCGAAAGCCCGTCGATGATGCGCGAGACGAACAGCAGCCACAAGGCATTCGAAAAGCCCAGCAGCAGGAAGCCCAGGAAGCTGCCGGCCTGGCTGATCATCAGGATCGGCTTGCGCCCAAAGCGGTCGGAGAGCCGGCCCAGGATCGGCGCGCCGATGAATTGCATGACCGGGTAAGCCGCCGCCAGCAGCCCGATTACGAGCGGATCGGCGCCAAAGCGCGCCGCATACAGCGGCAGCAGCGGGATGATGATCGACAGTCCCAGCAAATCCACCAGGACGATCACCAGGACCGGTAAGATTTTCTTGAAATCCAGTTTTTCAGCAGCATTTTCTACAGATGCAGTACTCATCAGAACCTAAAACCTCCTAGAAAAGTCCGGTAATGTGCCACCAGCGGGCCCAGCCGCCGATGGGAATGATGCCGACAAAGATGATCAGCAGCGAAAGCAGAACGACCAGCAGCGTGTTGCGATAGCGGGTCTGATCGTCAGCCTTCTTCCAGATCGCAGACAGGTGCGCGATTACGATTGCCACCGTCATGGTGATGAAATGCTCCCAACGATAAGCCGGGAAGCCCAGGCCGCCAAAGCCGGTGAGCAGGAAATACATCAGGCCGAGCAGCAACTGCAAATCCAGCAGGCCGGTGTAGCCCGAGACCAGTCCGGCTGCCATTTTATCGAAGGCCTGACCCTTGCGCCAGCCGAGCGCCAGCTTGACGATCGCCGTCAGCGCCAGCAGGACGATCAGCCAGCGAACTAATGAATGAATGGTTAAAAGAAAGCTCATCGAAATCTCCTTGGAATTTATTGCGCAGACTCTTTTAGAAGCCTCGCGATCACTTCATCCAGCCAGTCCAGCTCTGCCTGGAGATGGCGGATCTGATGTGAGAAAACCAGCTGCAGGCTGCCCTGGTGCTCCGGCACGGCGCGCATCTCTTGCAAGTGCGCTTCCAATGCAACGCGCTGCTCCTGCAGCAAACCCAGCGCTTCCTCTGCTTCGAGCCATTCCAGGAAGGCCAGCCCAATATCACCGGGAAAATTGACCGGCGCGTACTGCGCCAGGTTCTCGCGCAGCAGGCGCTGGAAGGCCTGCTCACCTGCCGCGGTCAGCCCGTAGACGCGGCGCGGCGGGCGGTTGCCTTCCTGTTCGGTCTCGGTCGTCAGCCAGCCATCAGCCGCCATTTTATCGAGCAGGTAGTAAGCCGTCGGTTTCTTCAGGTCCGTGCACAGCGCCAGGTTGCGGTCGATAAACTCATGCAACTGGTAGCCGTGCATTTCCTGACGTCGCAATAGCCCTAGTAATAAAAGTTTTCTGTCCATACGATTAATAGTCAATATTGACTATTCAGGATTATAATCTCTGCAATTTGATTGTCAAGGGAAAATTTCACGTATAATCATTAGCATATTCTAAGAATTCAATGGCGGGAGGCACTTGTGAGCTACACCACGATTCTGACCGAGACCCGCGGACAGGTGGGCCTGGTCAGCCTCAATCGTCCCGAGACGCTGAATGCGCTCAACGGCACGCTGCTCTCGGAACTTATGGACGCGCTGGAAACCTTCGACGCCGACCCGAAAGTCGGTGCAATGGTCATCAGTGGCAGCCCGCGATCTTTCGCCGCCGGAGCCGACATCAAGGAAATGAGCGAAGCCACAACTGTGGAAATGCTGAACGATTCCTTCGTCGAAACCTTCGACCGCATCCGCAGGATCAAAAAACCGATCATCGCGGCCGTTTCGGGATTCGCTCTGGGCGGCGGCTGCGAACTGGCCATGTCCTGTGACATGATCGTCGCCTCCGAGACAGCCAAATTCGGTCAACCAGAAGTTAACCTGGGCGTCATCCCCGGCGCCGGCGGGACTCAGCGCCTGACCCACGCGGTCGGTAAGGCGCTGGCGATGGAGATGGTGCTTGGCAACCGCACGCTTTCGGCACAGGAGGCACTGGGATTCGGGCTGGTCAACCGCGTCGTCCCGCCCGAACGCTTCCTGGATGAGGCCCTGAGCCTGGCAACGGAGGTCGCCGCGCGTGCGCCGCTGGCAATCCAGTTTGGCAAAGCGATGGTCAACAAAGCCTTCGAACTGTCGCTGAGCGAGGGGTTGGAAGCGGAACGGCGCGCCTTCTACATGCTTTTTGCCAGTGACGATCAAAAGGAAGGCATGCAGGCCTTCATCGAAAAACGCAAAGCGGAGTGGAAAGGAAAATAATTCCAACTTGCGACATGACAGCTTACAAGGAAGCAGACAAGGTCTAATGGGCATGCTCGGATACCGGGATTTGATCCTCGCATTTGAAGAATTGGGGTTGCGCAAACACCCTGTAATTGCGCATGCCTCGTTAAACGCCTTTGGGGAAATCCAGGGAGGCGCCGAGGCGTTGCTGGGCGCCGTGCTGGACTCGGTCGGCGCGCTGGTCATGCCGACGTTCACCTACAAAACCATGGTCACTCCCGAAGTCGGGCCGCCTAACAACGGCATCGAATACGGCAGCGAACACAGCCTCAACCGCATGGCGGTCCCCTTCCGCCCCAACATGCCGTCCGATAAATTGATGGGCATCCTGCCCGAGAAGCTGCGCCAGCATCCCAAAGCCCGGCGCACGCGGCACCCCATCCTTTCCTTTGCCGGCATCAATGCCGACGAAGCCCTAGACTCGCAGACCATCTTCGATCCCCTGGCCCCGATCTACGCGCTCTACAAGCAGGACGGTTGGGTATTGCTGCTGGGCGTGGACCAAACGGTCAACACCAGTCTGCACTACGCCGAGAAACTTAACGAGCGCAAGCAGTTCATCCGCTGGGGGTTGACCCCGCGGCGCATCATCGAATGCCCCGGTTTTCCCGGTTGCTCGCGCGGTTTCCAGGCTATCGAACCAGAAGTCAAACGCGCGCGGCGCAGTGTGCAGGTCGGGAAGGCTTTCGTCCAGGCCATGCCGCTCTGGGGACTCTTCGACATCGTCACGCATTTAATGGAAAAAGACCCGCTGGCATTGTTATGCCAGCAGGCCGATTGCGAACGCTGCAACGCAGTCCGTAAAACCATGGTAGGGCAGGTTTGACACCTGCCCTACAGTTTTAATTGGATCGCTTGTAATACTCTATTGATAGGTGATCGGCTCGATCCGCCAGGCTTGCTCCCCCATCAGCTTTTCCAGGCGGGAAAGCACTTCGGGACAGATGCGGGTTGTGTCGCTGGGAAAATCGATCAAGTGTCCGTGACTGTTCTCAAAAATCTGGAATGAAAAGCGGTCGTGCCCGTGGAACGAGATCAACGTGCCGTACAAAGTTTTGATGCGGCGTTTATCGCGTTCCGGATCACCGGTCGGACGTAACAGCAGGGTGATTTGCTGCGGCGCGTGGTCGGTCTCTTCGACTGCGGTGCGCGGGATGCTGTACAGGGACGGCAGCGGCGGGATGGGTTTCGAATCCGATCCGGACTCTACCGGCCGGACAATCGCTATAGATTGCGGCTGCAGCGCATCGACCACCATCGCTTCGGCCGATTCCGGCTGATCTTCGGGCTCGGCCTCTGGCTCAGGATCGGGTGCAAGCGCCTTCGGCGGGGTGACCGGTGCATTAGGAGTCGCCTTCGGTTCAGGCTTGGACGCAAGTTCTGCGGCCTCAAAAGATGGCTGCCAGCTCTGGTCCCAGCCGGGCGGGAAAGCCTCGGGCGGCGGTGGAATTTCCCCGTCATCCCAATCGACTTCCTCATCGACGGCGTAGGCCGCTTCCGGCTTATTCGCCACGCGCGAGGCCGGGCCCGGTTTGCGGGTCGCCCCGAAGTTTTTCGGGGCTGCGTGCTCCTCCGATCCGGGCGCCACAGGCGCCTCCAGTTCGGCGGCCGACATCTTCAAGGTCAGCTCGGTCTTGATCGCATCCACCAGGATCTTGGGCGGACTGCTGTTGGCATCCACTTTGCCCTCGACCAGGATGATCTTGCCAATTTCCAGCAGTCCCGAGAATTTGGTCCAGGTCCTGGGGAAGAGCACCAGTTCGATGGTTCCCTGGATGTCTTCGATGGTTGTGAAGCCCATTGGTTTGCCGGTCTTGGTCTGGTAGGGACGGATGGCAACCACCAAACCAGCTACGCGCACCCGCTCATCGTGCTCTGCTTCGACCAGCTGGCTGGAGAAGTAGCTGACCAGTTGGGACAGGGTATTCTGGTAGGGCGTGAGCGGATGGTCGGAGATGTACAGGCCGATCAGTTCGCGTTCCCAGTTGAGCATCTCACGCCGGTCCACTTCGTTGATCTCGGGCAGCACGATCTGTTCGCTGACCCCGGTGGTCGCGCCGAACAGGCTCATCTGCCCGGCTTCGGCTGCCCGGAAGTGACTGGAACTGACCGAGCTCAACCGGTCGGTGGCCGCCAGCAGGCTCGTGCGCCCCCCAAAGCAATCGAGTGCGCCGACTTTGACCAGGCTTTCGAGCGCGCGTTTCCCAACTGAGCGCAGGTCTGTACGGCGGGCGAAGTCGTCCAGGTTGGTAAAGGGTTCGCTGCCGCGCGCCTGCAAGATGGTGTCGACCGGACCCTGCCCGACATTCTTGACCGCGCCCATCCCAAAACGGATAGACTGGCCTTCTTCCAAATCCTCGATCGTGAAATCGTAACCGCTGACATTGACGTCCGGTGGCAGGACCGGCACGCCCATATTGCGCGCTTCGGAGACGTACAGCGCTATCTTGCCGGTCTCGTTCTTCCAGACTGAAAGCAGCGCGGCCATATACTCGGCCGGATAGTGCGCTTTCAGGTATGCGGTCTGGACGGCGATCACGCCGTAGTCTGCAGCATGGGACTTGTTGAAGCCGTAACGCGCAAACTCTTCCCAATCACTGAAGATCAGGTTGGCAATCTCTTCGGGAATGCCCTTACGAGTAGCACCCTTGACGAATTTCTCGCGGTGCTTTTCCAGTTTTTCTTTGATTTTTTTGGCAATCGCTTTGCGCAGGTCGTCCGATTCGGACGGGGTATAGCCCGCCAGTTCGACCGCCGCACGCATCAACTGCTCCTGGTAAACCGGGATGCCATAGGTCGACTCGAAGATCGGGCGCAGGGATTCGTGGCGGTACTCGACCTGGGATTCGCCGTGCATGCGGCTGATGTAATCGGGGATGAACGCCATCGGACCAGGCCGGTAGAGCGCCACCATGGCGATGACGTGCTCCAGGTTGGTCGGCTTCATCTGCACCAACCAGCGGGTCATCCCGCCGCCTTCCAACTGGAAGACGCCCGCTGTCTGGCCGTTGCCCATCAACTCAAAGGCTTTGGGGTCAGCCAGCGGAATGTTGCCCAGGTTAAGTTCCACGCCATGCCGCTCGCGGATCAGGTCGCAGGCGCGCGCCATGACCGTCAAGGTGGACAAACCCAGGAAATCCACCTTGAGCATCCCCAGCGCGTCCAGGATGCCCATCTCGAACTGCGTGACCGACTTGACCGGCGTGTCTTCCGAGTTGCTGGTCGGACGGTGCAGCGGCAGGTATTCGATCAAGGGTTTATCGGCGATCACCACCCCGGCGGCGTGCGTCCCGGCATTGCGCACCACGCCTTCCATCTGCGCAGCGGTATCGATCAGTTCACGGATGTGCGGGGTCGTATCGTAAATCTCTTTGAATTCAGAGATATTTTCTAAGGTGGAGGCGATGGTTGAAGCCTTGCCAGGCACAGACGGTACCAGCTTGGCGACGCGGTCGACCTCGTTGAGTGGAATGTCCATCACGCGCCCCACATCGCGGATGGCGGCCTTGGCGCCCAGCGTGCCAAAGGTGATGATCTGGGCCACCTTGTCATCACCATACTTATGGGCGCAGTATTCCATCATCTTGGGACGCAGATCGTCGCGGAAATCCAGGTCGATGTCAGGCATCGAGACGCGGCCCGGATTGAGGAAGCGTTCGAAAATCAGATCGTGCTCAATCGGGTCGACCAGCGTGATGTCCAGCGTGTAGGCCACGATCGATCCGGCCGCCGAACCGCGCGCGTTGTACCAGATGCCGTTCTCGCGCGCATAGCGGCACAGGTCCCAGACGATCAGGAAATAGGCGTCGAAGCCCATCTGGTGGATGATGCCCAGCTCGTAATTGAGTCGCTCCCGGATGAGAGAATCCTGGGCACGCTCGCCGTAGCGGCGTTCGAGGCCTGCTTCGCACAGGTGGCGCAGGTAGGATTCCGGCGTGTGCCCCTGTGGTACGTCGAAGTCAGGCAGGTGATAGCCCTTGAAGGACAGATCGACATTGCAGCGCTCGGCAATCTCGAGCGTATTGCTGAGCGAACCGGGTACTTCGTTGAACAGCGCGTTCATTTCCTGCGGTGAACGCAGGTAGTACGAGTCGTCGGTCATGCGCATGCGGTCCGGGTCGCTGATCAAGGAGCCGGTTTGGATCGCCAGCAGGATGTCCTGCAGGCGCGAGTCGTTCGGGTTGATGTAATGCACGTCGTTGGTGGCGACGTATTTGGCTTCGTATCTGGCCCCCAGTTCGACCAGGCGTTTGTTGAGGGTGGTGATCTCGTCGATATTGTGCTGCTGAAGTTCAACGTAGAACCGGTCCGGCCCGAAGACCTCGTAATACCAGTTCATGCGCCGCACGGCTTCCTCGGGATTCTCAGTCAGCAGCGCACGCGGGATTTCAGCTGACATGCAGCCCGAGGTGCAGATCAGCCCTTCGGAATGCTGCGCCAGGAAGTCATGGTCGATACGCGGATAATAATAGAAGCCTTCCAACTGGGCAGCCGAGGCGATATTCAACAGGTTGCGGTAGCCGGTCTCGTTCTCGGCCAGCAGCAGCAAGTGGAAGGATTTTTTATCCAGTTTGGAATCGCGGTCGGTCATACCGCGTGCCGCCATGTAGGCTTCCATGCCGATGATCGGCTTGATGCCTTCCTTCCTGGCGGCGTTCCAGAATTCGATCACGCCGAACATGGTACCGTGATCGGTAATCGCCACGGCCGGCATCTCCAGTTCCTTGACGCGCTTGACCAGCTTCTTGATATTCGAGAAACCGTCGAGCAGCGAGTATTCGGTATGGACGTGAAGATGGGCAAAAGACATAAGTTGGAAGGGTGAAGGGTAGACGAATTTATGTTAAAGACGGGCCTGCTTGGATTATAGCACGAGCGTTCGATAAGCAATATACGTCCGCCTTAAAATATCGCCATTTAGGAGAACCTATTCCAGAAATATCACCCTGATGGACATTTGCAGCGCGCTGCAGTTGGCGTAATGCTGGCGATTGTACGGTTGCAATATCAAGACGATCCCTGCAGAATTCGAGTTATACTGACTTTGCAATGGACTGGAGCATCTTCGTCAGCCTGGGTAAGTCGTGGTTGTCCTCGGGGCTGCCTGCCCCCCGCTGGCGAATTGCGCTCGTAGCCAGTCTTTCGATCATCCTGGGGGCACTCTTCATCATTTCCCTGCTACAGGCCATTACCAGGCAGAACTTCGACCGGGCCAGCGCGCTGGCCCTGGGATTAGGCGGCGCGCCACTGGTCCTGATCCTGGTTGCGTTCCCGGTCCTGATCTGGGGAGTGCTCCGGGGGGCGGCGCTGGATTTCCAGGTAGTCTTCCTGCTGCTGGCCAGCGGGCTGGGTCTCGGGACCCTGCTGCTGCAGCGCCAGCGAAAAACTACCAACACCGGGGGGATATGGACCCTGGCCGGGTTGGCGCTGCTGCTGGGCGGATTGGCCCTGCTGCGGATGAGCTTTCTGCGAAGTCTGTTCCTGCCGCCCTATTTCGATTCGGTCGAACATTATCAGATCGTCAGCGACCTGCTGCACCCGGAGGGGCCGCCGCAGGCTTTCTACACCCTGGCACGCCTCACACAACGCTATTACCATTTTGGCTTCCACGCGCTGGGTGCCTGGGTCAGTGCCCTGACGGGCGCCTCCCCCGCTGATACGATCCTGGTGCTGGGTCAACTGCTTCAGGCGCTGATTCCGATCTCGCTGTTCTTCCCCCTCAAAGCCGCCACCAGGAGCGACGCCGCGGCCTTGTTCGGCGTGCTGCTGGCCGGGTTCGGCTGGCGCATGCCAGCCTTCGCCAGCAACTGGGGCAAGTACCCGGCTCTGACCGGCATCGCCACCTTCTCATTCGGACTGGGAGTCGCATTCCTGGCCTTATCCTCCATTAGCAAAAAGGAGCGCTGGGCACTCCTCGGCCTGGCGCTGCTGGCCGCCGTGCTATCCACGCTGGCCCACACCCGCAGCGCGATCTTATTGATCGCAGCAGTCGGCAGTTGGTTCGCGGCGGGGAAAGCCCTGCAGGCCAGACGTACCTGGCAAAGCGGGATGGCAGCCACCTTTACAGCCCTGCTATTTTGGCTCGCGCACCAAATCGCCGGGGATCAAAGTCTGCTTTTTATGCTGCAACCTTATTTAAGGGATGGCCTCATCCCGTCGCTGCTGGTAGTGCTGTTGATCCCTTACGGACTCAAGCATTTCCCGCAGGCGATGCTGGCCGGGCTGATCTGGTTGCTGATCCTGCTGCTTTCTGCCCTGACCCCTTCCCCGGATGCGCTCGAACGCCTGGGATACCTGTCCCTGCTGGACCGGCCCTTCGTGCAGATGACGCTCTTCCTGCCGCTGACGTTAATCGGCGGCGCAGGTCTGGCCGGTCTTAAACGCACCTTGCTGCAGCCGTCAACCCGCAAGTGGGCGGACTTCCAAAAAAGACTGTGGCCCTTTCTGTTCCTGTCCCTGTGCCTGGTCGTGAGCTTGAACGCCCTGCGGGGTTATGATTTTGCGCCATCTCCCTGCTGCCAGTTGGTGACGCAGGACGACCTGGCCGCCTACACCTGGATCCGCGAAAACCTGCCGACTGAGGCCACGATCCTGATCGCCAGCAACCGCACACCAACCCAGACCTTTGGTGTGGACGGTGGTATTTGGATCAACGCGCTGACCGGCCGCCAGGCGAAGAAATGGCCGCACAATACCCCCCTCGACAGCCGGGAGGCGTTGGAAAAGATCTGCGCCACTGGCGCGACCTACGTCTACGCCGGGGGAACCTCGTCGCGCTTCTCAGTCGAAATGATGGCCAGCCAGCCCGCCTGGTATCAGGCTTTGTTCGTGCGTCCAAGGGCCTACCTGTTCGCGATCACCGGTTGTGAGGGATTCCCATAAGAAAGTCACCCCCATAAAAAGACTCCCGCAAGATTGTGCGCGGGAGTCTTCCATCCTAACAACATTCGATGGTTAGGGAGTCACAGGGTTCATTTTTTAATCGTCTTGCAAGCATTGGCCTTTTGGTCCCACCCGCAATTGTCGAAACCCTTGGGATCCTGCCGGCACATCTCGATGCCGGTATAGTCCTCGCAAGAATTATACTTTTGGGGTTTGACTGTCGGCACCGGCGTGGGTGGAGACACGATGACCGGCAGCAATTTCATGTCGACGTTCAATTCGCCCGTCACGACCGAGAACCAACAACGGCTATTGGCGTTCAACTGTACCCGCACCCAGGTCGAAGTTTCGTTGCGGCCATCGGCTGGGAATGACTCCCCGGCATAGTAGGAGGACAGAGGTTCGAACACCTGGCTATCCCCGTAGCGGCAGTTGGCATTCTGGATCAAAGTCCAGATCGGATTCTCGACAGGGGGAGCGGTGAAGGCAGGCAGGGGTACCAGGGTCAGAGGTACGACGGTCACAATCGGGCCGACCAGGGTGGGCATCGGATAGAGACAGGTGCCCATGTTGACCATGAAGCTGCGTGTAATGGAAAAGGGTCCCAGAGTTGTGCCGTTGATGGGCGCCACCCGCCAGTAGTACCAGGTGCAGTCCATCAGGTCGCTGCCCGGCCCCCAACGCGTGGAGGGATTCCCTGTCCCCCCGCTCAGGCTGGTATCGGCAAAGGAGGGATCGGTCGACAGGTCGATGCGATACCCTTCCGGAACACAGGGGTCGGGATATTTCCAGATCAGCGACGGACTCAGCTCATTGACCATGGTGCCGTTGGCCGGCTGCATCAGGTCCGGAGCCACCAAAGCAGACGTGGCACAGATCGGCCCGGTGAAAAAGTAGCGATTGCCGGCGATCGGTCCGAAGCTACTGCCGCTCTCTGGCTGGACCGCCCAGGCATATTCAGTCCCGGGTTGCAGCGGGGCGTAAGGAGCCCAGTCCGTATCTCCGGGCCCGGTATAACCGTAATTTGTGTCATAAAAGAACGGGCCGGTACTCAACCTGACCCGGTAACCGCTCGGATGACAACTGTCGTAGGGATAGGGCACGCTGGAATCTGCAGAGGTCCATGAGAGGGTGGGCGTCAGAGAACTGACGACCGCCCACATGGCAGGGGCATTCAGGGCCGGTGCGACGAGTTGGTCCGGTGGACAAACGGATGACGTAGGCAAGCCACACCCGACCAACAAAAGTGCGGTTATGCACGCGGTCAGGATCAACAAGTATTTAGGTTTCATGGGTCACATCTCCTCCTTACCATTGTAACGAGTCGAAAACTAAATTACAACTAACCCTTTTGTGTCAATAAAGTTGATAACCAATCTTTTTCGACCAAGTCGCACCCGGATCAGCTTTTCTTATGCCATTCTAATGGCAGGCCTGGGGATCGCTATGCTATAATTGCCCCTTTGAAAGGGACTTTATGCTCCAGAGTTTCGTAAAAATCCTGGGGGGCGACCCCCATCGCAAGAACATCTTGAAGCTGAGTGACAGAGTCGAGCAGGTCAATGTCCTCGAGGCACAATTCGAAGCCTTAAGTGACGAAAGCCTGCGGGCAAAGACTGACGAATTCCGCGCCCAGCTCAAAGAAGCCACCGACGGCATCGAAGACGACGAAGAGCGCTTTGAAGTCGAGCAGGATGTTTTAGAAGAAATCTTGCCCGAGGCCTTTGCAGCCGTGCGCGAGGCCTCCAAACGCACGATCGGCCTGCGGCATTACGACGTACAGTTGATCGGCGGAATCGTACTGCACCGCGGAGAGATTGCTGAAATGCGCACCGGTGAAGGCAAGACCCTGGTCGCCACCCTGCCGCTCTACCTCAACGCCCTATCCGGGCGCGGCACACATCTGATCACCGTCAACGACTATCTGGCGCGGCGTGATGCGCGCTGGATGGCGCCGATTTTCAACTTCCTGGGCCTGTCGGTCGGTGTGCTGCAGATGGCAGCCGCCACCGAGAACGGCCAGAAAGCCTTCCTGGTCGACCTGCAGAAAGAATCGCCGCACGAAGACCAGCATCAACTGCGCCTGGTGGATCGCGTCGAGGCTTACCGCGCCGACGTCACCTACGGCACCAACTCTGAATTTGGTTTCGACTACCTGCGCGACAACATGGCCATGCGCCTGGAGAACCGCGTCCAGCGCGGCCACCACTTCGCCATCATCGACGAGGTCGACAACGTGCTGGTCGACGAGGCGCGCACGCCTTTGATCATCTCCGGCCCGGCCCAGGGTGACCTGGAATGGTACGGGCGCATGGCGCAGATCGTCAAACAGCTCAAGCCTGAAGACTACGAGGCGAACGAGAAAGACCGCTCGATCAACCTGACCGAACTGGGCGTGGCCCACGTCGAGCAACTGCTGGGTCAGCCCTTGCAGGACCCGGACCGGCCGGAAGACGTGACTCCCGAACAGGCCCGGCTGCTGGGTTACCTTGAACAAGCCCTGCGCGCCCAATACCTTTTCAGACGCAACAAGGATTATCTGGTCCAGGCCGGCAAAGTCATCATCGTGGACGAGTTCACCGGCCGCCTGATGCCCGGCCGCCGCTGGAGCGACGGGTTGCACCAGGCCGTGGAAGCTAAAGAAGGCGCGCGCATCGAGCCGGAAAACATCACCTACGCCACCATCACCCTGCAGAACTACTTTCGCATGTATAAAAAACTATCCGGCATGACCGGTACGGCCCTGACCGAGGCGGAAGAGTTCGACAAGATCTATAAGCTGGAAGTGCTGCCGATCCCGACCAACCTGGAATACCAGGCCTTCGGTTCAGGCGCAGCCCTGACCGCCCGCAAGGAAAAGGATGATGAGGGGTACGAGTACACCTACTACATCCACCGCGATGACCCGCCGGATGCCACGCCGGTGCTGTTCAAACGTAAAGACTACCCCGATATCATTTTCCGCACCGACGAAGCCAAACTGCGCGCCACCGTGAGCGAGATCGTACGCTTCCACGTGCTGGGACGGCCGCTGCTGATCGGCACCACCTCGGTCGAAAGCTCTGACCGCCTGTCAGGGCGGCTGCGCGCAGAACCAATCCGGCGAATGATGCAAATCATGCTCATCCGCCATACCTGGCTGAAGGCTAACGAGCGCGTCGAGGACGGGCGCCTGATCGAGGAACTTCAGCCGCTCAACGCCCCGCTGGAAAAAATCGACCCATCCCAATTGCGGCAGTTCGCCAAACCGCTGGATTTGTCGATCAACCCTGAAGACCCAGACAACCTGTCCCTGCTGCTCGAACTGCTCTATCTGGATGCAGAACACAGCGAACGGCTCCGGTCCGTGCTGCAAGGCGGCGTTCCACACAACGTGCTCAACGCCCGCCGCCATACCGAGGAAAGCCAGATCATCGCCGGGGCAGGCGCCTTTGGGGCCGTCACCATCGCCACCAATATGGCCGGGCGTGGAGTCGACATCAAACTGGGTGGCGAGTTGAGCGAAGAAGTCATCGCCGCCGTCAACCGCGTGCTGCGCCGCATCGGGGTCGAAGACCCCTACGAGATGTCGCACGAGGAGCGCCGCCAGGTTTTGCTGAAGGCCGACCCCTCCAATTTTGGCATCTACGAGGAGCAAGTCAAGACCTTCCTGCAATACTTCGATGACATGGAGCGCGTCAAGGCGCTGGGCGGTTTGCACGTGATTGGCTCGGAACGCCACGAAGCGCGCCGTATCGACAACCAGTTGCGCGGCCGTGCCGCCCGCCAGGGCGACCCCGGCTCATCCCGTTTTTATCTCTCGCTCGAAGATGACCTGATGCGCCTGTTCGGCGGCGAACAGGTCGGCAACCTGATGGAGCGTCTGCGCGTGGACGATGCCATGCCGCTCGAGAACCGCATGGTCAGCAACATCGTCGAGCAGTCCCAGCAGCGGGTGGAAGGCGCTAACTTCGACGTCCGCAAACACCTGCTCGAATACGACGACGTGCTCAACAGCCAGCGCGAACGGATCTATACCCAACGCGACCGGGTCTTTACCAAGGAAGACTTGAGCGAAGACATCGACGAACTGTTGCAGGCTGAAGTCGAAAAGCGCGTGCCACTGGCCCTTGAAGACGAAGAAGGACCCTGGCGCTTACTGGCCTGGCTGGACGGTGTCCAGCCGCCTTTTGCGTACGACGAGGATCAGATCTACCCGTCCTATGGCTTCCGTTTGCTGCTGAATGAACTGAACCAGACCGGCCAGGACGTGCGCCAGGCAGTGCTGGAAGTGGTCCGCCAGGCGGTGCAAGCCGAGAACAACCACACCCTGAACGCCATCCAGGTCCTGATCGACCGCACCGGCGAAGCGCTCGACACCCAGATCGAGGAACGTTTCGACTTGCTCGATACATTCCTGGAAGGCCAGCGTGACAATGAAGAACCGCGCCGCGCCCAAGAAGTGGCTGACGAACTCGCGAACGTGATCCGCATGCCGCTGCGTCTGTCCAACCAGCAGCTGCGCGCACTGGCTGACGAACCCGAAGAGATCGAAGACGATCTGCGCGACTACATCGAAACGCAGCTCACGCTGCTCAACGCCACGCGAGTCCTGGGCGCAATCGAATACCGCCTGAACGAATCGCTTGACCTGAACAAGAATGAACTGGCTCAAATGGACTGGGACGAACTGGCCGATACCGTCCTGGGCGCCGCCAGAGAAAGAATGGAATCGCAGCAAGAACGCCTGGTCGGTGAGAATGGACAGATCCTGCGCGACCTGGATGTCTTGCTGCAGCGCGAAAACGTCGAAAACGACTCGGGCAAAATCCGTCTGCTGTCATCACTGGCCCAGGGTACGCGCACTGATTTCGACAAACGCACCCACCGCCAGATCAAGCAGGTCTACACGCGCTTCAGTTATGCCTTCCACGCAGCGCAATTGCTTGAAAACCAAACCGCCGAAGCCGTCAGCGAGGACGTGCTTGACCATCTGGAGCAAGCCCAGGAAGCGCTGGAAGATGCCTGGGGCCAGAGTGAATTTGCCCGTCTGCGGCAGAACGCGGAACGCATCCGGGACTTCGGGCCAGCTGCCAATGAACTGGACCCGGGACGGCTCGATCAACCGGTCACGAGTCTGACGGAGTCTGAACGTGAGATCCTGTCCGAAGAATTGGGCTACCGCGCCTTCAACCAAATTTACCGCCAATTGCTGCTGGGCGCCATCACCGAACAATGGGTCGATTACCTGACCCGGGTAGAAGCCCTGCGCGTCTCGATCGGGCTGGAGGCATATGCCCAGCGCGATCCTTTGGTGGAATATAAGAGCCAGGCTTCCGAGATGTTCCAGGCATTGGTGGAGGACATTCGCGGGACGGTCATCAGCCGCATCTTTGCTTATCAGCCGCGGCAGTGGAACACCGAAGCACTCGAATCGACAGAGGTCGTTGCACCCGCTGCCGCCAAAACCAGGAAACCCGATAAATCTGGTAAGAAAAAGAAGCGAAAACGGCACTAAAATAGAGGCATGTTCAGACATGCAGGTGCAATTTGAGCCGCTCTAATATGAGCCCCTTCTACGAGACCCTTCCAAAGGTGGATTTACACCGCCATTTAGAGGGGTCTTTGCGATTGGAAACCATGCTGGAGGTCGCCTGGGCACTTGGCATCGACGTACAACGGGACAGCCTTGGCCTGAGTCCACTGGTGCAGATGCAGGAACGTGAAGCTTTCACGTTCCAGAACTTCCTGGCCAAGTTCAACACACTGCGCCTTTTCTATCGTTCGCCGGGAGTGATCCGACGCATCACCCGGGAAGCAATCGAAGACGCCGCACGGGATCAGGTGCGCTACCTGGAACTTCGTTTCACGCCGGTGGCATTGAGTCGGGCGGAACGCTATCCGCTTCACGAGGTGATCAACTGGGTCTGCAAATCTGCCGAACAGGCCGCGCAAGACTTTGGCGTAATCGTGCGCCTGATCGTCAGCGTCAACCGGCACGAGAGCCTGGAGCTGGCTGAGCAAGTAATCCAGTTGGCGGGTGATTTCAAACAGCAGGGCATTGTCGGCGTCGACCTGGCCGGCAACGAGGCCGAATTTCCAGCCCTACCGTTTGCCGGCATTTTCAAGGAAGCCCACCAGGCGGGCCTGCACGCGACGATACACGCTGGAGAATGGGACGGCGCTGACAACGTCCGCGAGGCAATCGAACAACTCAGTGCCGAGCGCATCGGCCATGGCGTACGCGTGCTGGAAGATGAAAGCGTCATCCAACTGGCGCGCGAGCGCGGGACAACCTTCGAGGTGTGCATTACCAGCAACTACCAGTCCGGCGTCGTGCCCGCCCTGAGTGCCCATCCACTGCCGCGTATGCTGCAAGCCGGTTTGGAGGTCACCATCAACACCGACGATCCGAGCATTTCGCGCATCACCTTGAGCGACGAATACCGCCTGGCCTGCGAGGATTTGGGCCTGCCGCGTCAGGTTCTCAAACAACGCATCCTGGCAGCAGCCAAAGCTGCTTTCTTGTTGGAAGCGGAGCGCCTGGAATTGGTCACCGAATTGGAAAAGGAGCTGGGAAAGTAGATTGTTTCCCCTAAAATCAGCAGCCCTGCTCGAACGAGCGGGGCTGCTGATCGTTTTTCAGGTTTGTAGCGAATATTATTTCTTTTTCTCTGTAGCCTGGGCAATCGCCCCCAATCCAATGATTATGCCCGCTATGAGATAATACCAGGTCAGATTGAGGCGATAATCGCCGGGATTGTAACTACCGGCAGCTGCGGCCTGAAAGGCCGCCCGGCCAAGTACCGGCATGATCTGTTGCATCATTATGCCCGCAGCGATAAGCACCAGACCGACGACAACTACTGTGATAGGTAGATACGATCGCATAATCCATCCTTCGAGTTATTATGTGTCACTCCATATCAATTCCTGAGACGCTGCTCCTGAGTAGGGCAGATGATCCTGATTATACTGAAGATGCTTATGCTTGGAAGGCGTAGTATGCACATCCGAAAGCTGATGCTTTTCGGCTATTTTCCCTTCTGTTCTTCTTTCCAGGTTTCCAATTTCTGTTGCTGGTTTTGATCCACCTGCTCCTGGTCCTGCCGGCGCTGCTTTCGTTCTTGTTCCTGCTGTTGATCCTGCAGCCGCTGTTCCTCTCGCTGTAATTTTCTTTTTTGTTCCTGTTCTTTTTCGAGCTGCTGCCGTTCATCTCGCATTTCTTTTCGTTCCAGCTCCTGTTGCCGGTCCAGTTCTTTGCGATCTCTTTTCGTCTGTTCCAATTTATCCTGCTGATCCTGGCTCATCTTGTTTTCCTTTCGGAATAGTTGGGCACATAAATTCATTCGTTCGTTTTGTCTGCAATGCCAGCCCAATCATCATTGCCGACGCCTCTACCTTTGTTATCAAACCATTCGGGATCAGGCCGCTTTGGTTTTCATTTTACTTCAATTGTCTCACACAAAACTTGTGCTGCAATAGTGCTGTCTCAACGAAATGCAATGACAGCGTCAAATCTCAAAAAGCGAGATTTGACCAACTGCGGTTTTGTATTACTATACCGTCAAAAATGAGCCGGGACAATAGCTCATCCGGACCCATTGCTTTCCAAGGCTAAACTTGCTACACTCCCTGCTACTTTGGTAGAATAGGAAGACTGCAACACTGCAGGTTTTCACCACGCAGGCCGAAAGGACGACAAAGGCGCACCTTTGCGCCTTTTCGGTCTCTGTGGTGGGATAGATATGCTTCTCAAAGGAGTCCCTATGTCACAAGATCTTTTCAAAGCACGTGAAACACTTAAAACCAAACACGGCGATTACACCATCTTCCGCCTGGATGCGCTGGAGAAAGCCGGGTTGACTAATCTCAGCAAGCTGCCTTTTTCAATCCGCGTCATGCTCGAATCGGCCCTGCGCCAGTGCAGCGATCGGGAGATCACCCAGCAAGATGTCAAGACGATTGCTGCCTGGAAGCCGGTCGACTCAAATCGCCCCGGCATCTCCTTCCTGCCGGCGCGTGTCATCATGCAGGATTTCACCGGCGTACCCGCTGTGGTCGACCTGGCTGCCATGCGCTCGGCTGTTGCCCGCCTGAAGGGCGATCCCAAGCGTGTCAATCCGGTGGTGCGGGTCGACCTGGTGATCGATCACTCGATCCAGGTCGATTTCTTCGCCACATCCGACGCGCTGCAGCGCAATACCGAGATCGAATTTCAGCGCAACCGCGAACGATACGAGTTCCTCAAGTGGGGACAGCAGGCCTTCGACAATTTCCGCGTCGTACCACCCATGACCGGCATTGTCCACCAGGTCAACCTGGAATATCTGGCCGAAGTGGTTATGACCAGGCAGGATGGTGACCAGGTGCTGGCCTTCCCCGACACGCTGGTCGGCACCGACTCGCACACTACCATGATCAACGGCCTGGGTGTGGTCGGCTGGGGCGTGGGTGGCATCGAAGCCGAGGCGGTCATGCTCGGCCAGCCGATGGACATGCTGCTGCCGGACGTGATCGGCTTCAAGGTGTATGGCAAACTGCGCGAAGGCGTCACCGCCACCGACCTGGTCCTGACCGTAACACAGATGCTGCGCGCAAAGGGTGTAGTCGGCAAATTCGTTGAATTCTACGGTCCGGGCCTGGCAAGCATGTCCCTGCCTGACCGCGCCACCATCGCCAATATGTCGCCTGAGTACGGCGCGACGATGGGCTTCTTCCCGGTCGACAAAGAGACGCTGCGCTATATGCGCATGACCGGCCGGCCGGAAGAATTCGTTGAGCGGACGGAGGCCTACCTGCGCGCTCAAGGACTATTCCACGAAGAAGACATCACCGAACCCGAATACAGCGACCGGCTCGAACTTGACCTGGGCGAAGTCGTGCCGTCCCTGGCTGGACCCAAACGACCGCAGGACCGCGTCCCGATGGATGAGATGAAGGAAACCTTCGAGAAAACGCTGGCTGCCCCGGTCAAGGAACGCGGCTTCGAGCTGACTCCCGAGGCGCGTAAGCGCACAGGCACCGTCGGCACCAACGGCGGCTCTTACCAGATCGGGCACGGCGCAGTCGTTATCGCCGCCATCACCTCCTGCACCAACACCTCCAATCCATCCGTGATGGTCGGTGCAGGGCTGTTGGCGAAAAAAGCCATCGAGCGCGGCCTGACCGTCAAACCACACGTCAAGACCTCCCTGGCACCGGGCTCGCGCGTGGTGACCGAGTACCTGACGCAGGCCAAATTACTCGATCCCCTGGCCAAGCTGGGCTTTAACCTGGTTGGTTACGGCTGCACGACCTGCATCGGCAATTCCGGACCACTGCCCGGTGAGGTAGCCAAAGCCATCACAAGCAGTGATCTGGTGGCTGCGGCAGTGCTCTCAGGCAATCGCAACTTCGAAGGCCGCGTGCACCCGCTGGTCAAGGCCAACTTCCTGGCCTCCCCACCATTGGTGGTGGCCTACGCCCTGGCCGGCACGGTCGACATCGACCTGGACCGCGACCCGCTCGGGACTGACAAAGACGGGAAGCCGGTTTATTTAAAGGAAATCTGGCCCAGCCAGAAAGAGATCATCGATACGATCGCGACCAGCCTCTCTTCGGAGATGTTCGAGCACAAATATGCGGATGTCTTCAAGGGCAGCGAGCTATGGAACGAGATCAAGATCTCGGGTGGCGATATCTACGCCTGGGACGAAAGCTCGACCTATATCCAGCATCCGCCCTTCTTCCAGCAAGTAACCGCAGACGTACCCTCGATCGAGAACATCCAAGGGGCGCGCGTGCTGGCGCTGCTGGGCGACTCAATCACCACCGACCATATTTCCCCGGCCGGCGCGATTCCCGCCAATGGCCCGGCCGGTAAGTACCTGCAAGAACACAACGTCCAACCGCGCGATTTCAACTCTTTCGGCTCGCGGCGCGGCAATGACCAGGTGATGACACGCGGCACCTTTGCCAACATCCGCCTGAAGAACCAACTCGTGCCCGGTGTGGAAGGCGGCTTTACCCGTGTCATACCCGATGGCAAATCGACCAGCATCTACGAGGCTTCTGTGGAATACCAACAGCAAGCCACGCCGCTGATCGTGATCGCCGGTAAGGAATACGGGACCGGCTCCAGCCGCGACTGGGCTGCCAAGGGTACGCTTTTGCTGGGGGTCAAGGCCGTGATCGCCCAATCCTTCGAGCGCATCCACCGTTCCAACCTGGTGGGGATGGGTGTGCTGCCGCTGCAATTCAAGAACGGGCAGAATGCTGAATCGCTCGGTCTGAAAGGCGACGAGCAGTACGACATCACCGGTTTGAGCAACGACCAGGCCCCGCAGAGCGAGGTCACGGTCAAGGCCAGGAAAGAGGATGGCAGTGTCGTCGAGTTCAAGGCAACCGTCCTGCTCAACACCCCGGTGGAAGTGGAGTATTACCGCAACGGAGGTATCCTGCACACCGTGCTGCGCAAGATGGTGAAGTAGGCCCCCGCCAAATCCAAATTTATAAAATCCCCCTTTTGACGACAAAAAGGGGGATTTTATTGTTCAGGGCAGCAGCAGTCTGGTCAGGGTGTCCTGCAGCCAGGCTGCAAAAACCTCCTTCGACCAGCCGCGGTCGCGCGTCAGCAGCAGGAACACCTCAGGGCTGGTGATGGTCCAGACGATCTCGCCCGCCCGGGACAGGTCCAGCCCATCCCGCAAGGGTCCATTCCCGGCCACGTGCGAGACGAATTCGGTCAGGTTCTGCAAACGTTCCTTGAGCAGGCGTTTGACCCGCCGGGCGATCTCAGGTTCGGTTTTAGCCGCCAGGCGCATGATCTCCAAGACAGGCGCGGCACGTCCCAGGATGTCGGCCATATCATGCGAAAAACCGTCCAGCTGCTGGCGCTGATCGCTTTGTTCCAGGACAGCCTGAGGGTCGGGACGGTCGAGCAGGCGCACGGGTTGGTCGTCCCCTCCCAACGAAATATCCAGCAAAAATGCCAGCAGCCGGTGCTTGTTCTTGAAAGTCGCGTAGATGGTCTCAGGTGCTACGCCAGCCTCCTGGGCGATCGCCTCGATCGTCGCCCCGGCATACCCGCGCTCCAAGAACAGCTTGCGGGCCGCCTCGGCAATCTGCAAGCGAGTCTGGCGCGCCTGCTCTTTGCGGCGCGCGGAGTCATATTTGCGTTTCAGGGGAGCTTTCCTCGGCATTGCCTCTTGACTTTTTTGAGTATTGGTTATAATATTACTGTATTCAATATATCATAAGTTTTATTAATATGTCAAGGAGACAAGATGAAAATATTGGTTTTGACCCTGCGTTTGGTACATATTTTGAGCGGCGTCTTCTGGGTCGGCAGTTCGGTATTCCTCGGTTTCTTCGTCACCCCCACCGTGGCTGCCATTTCCGAGGCAGGCCAAAAATTCATGGCCCACCTGGTAACCCGGGCACGCATCACCGGCGCCATCACCATCTCAGCCATCCTGACCGTCCTGGCCGGCTCCTGGCTGTACTGGATCGACTCGAACGGTTTCACCTCCAAGTGGACCAGCGCCGGTCCCGGTTGGGGCTTTGGCATCGGCGGTTTGTTGGGATTTATCGGCCTGGCTTTCGGCTTCCTCGTCGGCAAGAACGTCGGCATCCTGGGAAATCTGGCCGCCCAGATCCAGGGGCCGCCAAACCCGGAACAACTGGGAAAAATCCAGGCGGCGCAAAAGCAGCTAAAAGTAGTGGCCCCCATCAGCACATTTGCACTGATCCTGGCCCTGATCTGCATGGCAACCGCGCGCTACTGGGGGCTCTAAAACCGGCTCCACACGGTTACAAAGACCGCTGGCCTGCCCGTCAGACCTGCGCAGCCACTCGATACCCGAACCAGAACCTTCCGCGCCAGTTAAAACGGACGGTTCTGGTTTTCATCCAGGGGGGAAATGGCCGTTTCAGCAAATATTCTCATCTAGGATTAACTTGTCCACCTTGACGTTGCCAATTTAGCAATGATAAGATGAATTTATGTACTTACGAGGCAACAAGTGGAGCATGACCCGCAAACGCCGGCGCATCAACTGGTTCTGGTTGATCTTGCTGGCCATGTTGATTCTGACAGGCGCCTATGTTGACCGCTTTGTGATCCCGGCCAACCCCAATCCGTTCGTCCCCACGCCAACTGCCACGCGCGAGCCGGAGTCATTTATCAGCGAGGCCGAGGCGCTTTTCGCCCAGGGTAAGCTGAACCAATCGATCGATGCGTACAAGCAAGCCATCCAGATCAAACCCAACGATCCGTCCTACTTCGTCGCCCTGGCCCGTGTGCAGGTTTTTAACGGACAATACAAAGAGGCCCAGACCAGCGCCGAGGATGCTTTGCTGCTCAACCCGAACAACTCCACAGCCTTTGCCGTCCGCGCCTGGGCGCTGGATTTTCAAGGGGATTACCTGGCCGCCGAGACAGCCATCAAGCGCGCATTGGAACTCGACCCCAACAACGCTGCGGCGCACGCCTATTATGCGGAAATCCTGGCTGATTCTTATATCGGCGGCACCGGACCTTTTGATGCCGTCAATCAGGCCATTGAAGAGTCGAAGACCGCTCAGAGCCTGGCTCCAAACACCCTGGAAACCCATCGCGCTCGCGGTTACATATTGGAAGTAACCGGCAACTACGAGGACGCCATCCGCGAATACCAGGCTGCCCTGGCAATCAACAATAACATTGCTGACTTGCATTTGGCGCTGGGACGCAACTATTACGTCCTGCAAGTCAACGATAAGGCAGTGGAAGAATTCACGCGCGCGAACACGCTCAATCCCACCGACCCGACCCCGGAATACCTGATCTCCCGCACTTACGGCCGCATCGGTGAATACGCCAAAGCTGCCCAGTATGCAGAACAAGCCGTCAAGGACAATCCCAGCGACCCGGCTCTGCATGGCAACCTGGGTGTGTGGCTCTATCGCAATTTCCAGTGGCCCGAAGCTGCAGCCGAACTTAAATTGGCCACGATTGGCGGCCCGACCGCTGACGGACAACAGGTCAAGCCCCTGACGCTGACCAACGATGCGCGCATCGCTGAATATTTCTATACCTATGCCTTGGTGCTGGCACGCACGTTTCACTGCGGCGAAGCGCTCCCGGTGTCTCAGTCCATCCTGGCCAAACTGCCCGGCGATGAAGTCTCTGTATTCAACGCCAATGAAGCCATCCGCCTGTGCCAGGAGAACATCAATGTCACTCCCACGGCTACCCTGGTCCCTGAAGGTACGAGCACCCCAGAGTCAACCGGAACACCAACTGCAGGCCCATGAAAACCATCAAGAGGCGTAACCTCTTCTACCGACACCCGCAAAACAACTTGTATCGCCTGTTCCTGTGGATTGTCTTGATCCTGATCGGAGTCTGGCTGATCCGCCAGGTTAATCAAGGCGACGTCCAACCGCTTTTCCTGCCGACACCGACGCCGACGCGCACGGCTGACTCTTATGCTCTGGAGGGCGACGCGCAGTTCACCGCTGGCAAACTGGATGCAGCCATCACGGCTTACCGTCAGGCTGTTACCGTGGACCCCAACAACGCTGAAGTGTGGGCCAAGCTGGCCCGCATCCAGACCTATTCATCTGCGCTATTGACCACCGATGCAGAGCAAAAGCAACGTCTGCAAGATGCGCTCGATTCGATCAACCAGGCTGTCAAAATCAACCCTGACGACAGCACCGTGCATGCCATCCGCGCCTTTGTGCTGGACTGGAACGCCAATCCAACCCTGGTGGACGACAAACAAGTCCAATCCTACCTGGCCGAGGCTTCACAGGAAGCCCTCCAGGCACTGCAGCAGGATTCCACCAATACGCTGGCGTTGGTTTTCTATGCCGAGATATTGGTTGACCAGCAAAAATGGTCTGAAGCCGAACAATACATCCAGCAAGCACTGGCGCGCGACCCCTCTCTGATGGATGTGCACCGAGTCAATGCCTATGTGCTTGAAACGTTAGGGCAGTACAACCAGGCCATTCAAGAGTACGATACGGCAATCACCATCGCACCCAACCTGACTTTCCTGTACCTGCGGGCGGGCGCCAATTACCGCACTCTGGGATTCAAAGCCACGAACCCTGAGTCTCAAACGGAACTCTACAACCAGGCACTCGTTTACTTTGCCAAGGCAGCCCGCATCAACGAACAGTTGCAGATCCAGGACCCAATTCCATATCTTTCGATTGCCAAGACCTATTCGCAGATGGGCGAATTTTTCATCGCTGCGCGTAATGTACAAAAAGCACTGTCCTTCAGCCCGGCCAACGCCGACATTTATGGACAACTTGGCGTGATCTACTTCAAATCTCGCAATTACGAAGGTTCGATTCCAACCCTGAAATGTGCCGTGCGCGGCTGCACCGCAGACGAGTCCTGCTTGGGCCGCGGGTTGGAACAATGCACCACAACTGATCCGGGCGTTGCGGTCACCGGACTGCCCCTCTCCCCGAACACCGTCGTGTATTACTACACCTACGGTTCAGTGCTGGCAGCCTTGAGCCGCCCCGACCGGAATTATTGTCCGGATGCAGTTCAGGTGCTGGGTGAGGTGAAATCCGCCTTTGGCGGCGACCCGACGATCATGAGCATCGTGCAGGCGGGCGAGGAAATCTGCCAGTCGCTGGCTTCCTCGAATACCCCGTAAACCTGCCCAACAGGGAACCGGAACAAATTCTCAGAGTTTTGTTAATATCCCCCAAGCACTCTTGACTTGCACCTCAAAGACAAGTATCATAAGTATAAATTAGCACTCGAGCGTGTTGAGTGCTAAATTCATGTGTCAACACTTTTTTTCAGGAGGCGCAAATGGCTCTATCCCTCAAACCCCTCGGCAATCGCATTGTCGTCGAACCCGTCGAGCAGGAAGACATCACTGCTGGCGGCATCGTACTGCCCGAAACCGCTAAAGAAAAACCCCAACAGGGCCTCGTCCTGGCCGCTGGTCCTGGTGACCGCAACGAAAAAGGCGATCGCGTCCCCATGGACGTCAAAGTCGGTGACAAGGTGCTCTTCGCCAAATACTCCGGGACGGAGTTCAAGCAGGACGGCAAGAAATTGCTCATCCTGCGCGAAAGCGACCTGCTCGCTATTGTCGAAGGCTAATTAATTTAAAACTGGAGGAATTGCTAATATGGCAGCCAAACAACTCGTATTTTCTGAAGATGCCCGCCGTCTACTAAAGAACGGCATCGACGTCGTCGCGTCAGCCGTCGCGACCACCCTGGGCCCCAAGGGGCGCAACGTGGCCCTGGACCGCAAGTTCGGCTCCCCCACCGTTACGCACGACGGCGTAACAGTGGCCAAAGAGATCGAACTGGAAGATCCTTTTGAGAACATGGGCGCGCAGCTTCTCAAGGAAGCCGCAACCAAAACCAATGATATTGCCGGTGACGGCACGACCACATCCACCGTCTTGGCGCACGCCATCGTCAGCGAAGGCCTGAAAAGCCTGGCCGCCGGTTCGAACGCCATGCTGCTCAAGCGCGGCATCGAAATGGCCGCCAAAGCAGTTGCCACCAAAATCAGCGAACTGGCGATTGACGTGGACTCCAAGGGTGATATCGCCAACGTTGCCTCGATTTCTGCGCAGGATCGTGAGATCGGTGAACTGATCGCCGATGTGATGGACAAAGTCGGCAAAGACGGTGTCATCACCGTGGAAGAATCCAAGGGTCTGCAGTTCGAGACCGATTACGTCGAAGGTATGCAGTTCGACCGCGGTTACATCTCGCCTTACTTTATTACCGAAGGCGAGCACATGGAATCCGTGATCGAAGAACCATACATCCTGATCCACGACAAGAAAATCTCAGCCGCCCAGGACATTGTGCCCATTCTGGAGAAACTGGTCCAGGTTGGCAAGCGTGAGCTGGTCATCATCGCCGAAGACATCGACGGTGAGGCACTGGCCACACTGGTTCTGAACAAGTTGCGCGGTATGTTGAACGTATTGGCCGTCAAGGCTCCGGGTTTCGGCGACCGCCGTAAGGCCATGCTGCAGGACATCTCTGTGCTGACAGGTGGCACGGTCATCTCGGAAGAGACCGGGCGCAAGCTCGAGACCGTCACCATCCAGGATCTGGGCCAAGCCTCCAAGGTCGTCTCCGACAAAGAGAACACGACCATCGTCAGCGGTAAGGGTGAAGATGCCGCCATCAAGCAGCGCATCGCCGAGATCCGCGTCGAAATCGACAAGAGCACCAGCGACTACGACCGTGAGAAATTACAGGAACGCCTGGCCAAGCTGTCCGGCGGTGTCGCCATCATCCGTGTTGGCGCTGCGACCGAGACCGAGCTCAAAGAAAAGAAGCACCGCGTCGAGGATGCCCTGTCCGCTACCCGCGCGGCTGTCGAAGAAGGCATCGTTCCCGGCGGCGGCGTGGCGCTGATCAACGCCATGTCAGCTCTGGATGACCTGAAGGGCAAGAACGAGGACGAGAACACCGGTATCAATATCGTCCGCAAAGCGCTTGTAGTCCCGATGCACAAGATCTCTGAGAACGCTGGCAAGGACGGCGCAGTCATCATCGAAAACGTGCGCCGCAAGCAGGCCGAGAAGAAAGACCTGAACATTGGCTACAACGTGCTCAATGAAACTTACGTCAATATGATCAAGGACGGCGTGATCGACCCGGCCAAGGTCACACGTGGCGCGCTGGAGAATGCGGCTTCCATCGCCGCCATGATCCTGACCACTGAGGCATTGATCACCGACATCCCCGAAAAGGATAAACCGGCTCCGCCTCCGATGCCTGAGTATTAA
>CAYOUV010000039.1:0-7080 GCA_964407265.1 uncultured Anaerolineaceae bacterium
CAATTATAAGACAACTGTTTTTTATAAAATTGTGATCTTCACCAGGCGCATTAATTCCCAACCCGCTATATAATATTTATATACTTTTAAAAAGATTCGAACCAATTGGGCGGCAAATGAAGCATATTCTCTCAACACTATATTTAATCACGGCAATCATTTTTACCGGATGTTCTGTTCAGTCATCACAACCCACAGGCGTACCATTGGCTGGTACAACAACCAGACCATCGCAGACGCTCCAAGATATACCCTCGGCAACAACCATCCCAACCGGGACACCTTCGCCCATTCCAACCATGCAATTCATCCCCACCTTGACGCCAGCGCTGATCGCTGCTGATCCATCCGCTTATCATCTTGCTGCGCTGACGGCTGATCAAGCGGATGAAATCCTTGCAAGACTAGAGCAAATGATCCTTGTTATAGAAGATGTTCCTGGTTATCAATGGAACGAAGAAGATTCTTATCTGTCGCTCTATCGGGCAGCCTGGTACGCTGCGTGGGATGCCATTGCTCAATTTCCAGACGATCCACGCGCTGAATCCTGGCATTGGAAAATGGCGCATTACATGGCATTGAGCGGAGATGTGGATGAAGCCAATCGAACCTATACCGATTTGATTTCAGCAACACTTAACTTGGAGAACGTTTTTATTAATGATTTGCCTTCGCATGTTTCATTGGGAAACACTCAGTTTGGGTTGTATAGTCCATCATTCATCGTAAATACAACAACTATCTCAGTACCAAATACCGACCATGGATTTATCGTGACGATTGGTAATCTCAACCACCCCGATAGCGCTATCGATGCCTGTTTTCTGGTCACTGAGAAGAACGATAGATACACCACCTACTATATCCAACACAGTTTTCTCGATTTTGGATATAACCTCATGCGGCGTGATACCCTCTCTTGCCTTCCCGAGGACGTCACCGATGATGGGGTCGACGAAATCATTACGAACCATTACCGTGGCGGTCACAATGGTTCTTATACTTATCAAGTTTTCGACATTACGACCCAGCCCCCCAAACCAATGACTTTCTCAACAAAAAAAGATGGGAAATCTGTTGAATATTACGGTCTTATTCATGGTTACCCAAATGTTAAGGGGAGGACTCAAATTCAATTCATCAATCCTATCGGTGGGCAATGTAAAGACTATCAAATCGAAAATTTCCAATGGTCGGGCAAATCGTTTGAGTTGATTTCCCATGAATATCATTTTACATTACCGCCTGACACAGATGAATTTTCAACTTGCTTAGATTGGTTGTTGGGCAGCTTGTCCAATTTAGACACCCGGGACGCTGCCGCATATCTAGAACAGGTGATTACAGCTTATCACCCTTATGCTGAGACATTGGGCGATGCTTATATCGAACTTGTTCTTCGCCAAGCAGTGTATTATGCAATAGATGGTCAAACCGAAAAGGCCCGATCGACTGTTGCCCAAGTAGTACAGAATCCCATTCTCTCAAAAAGCATATGGCATGAGCCAGCTGAAAGGTTTTTACAAATTTATCAAAAACCTGCCGATCTCTATCGTGCTTCTGCAGAATTAATTTCCTGTACCCCATATCGGAATCTGGTAAACGATCAAAATACGTGCTTTCCGATTCAACTATACGACACTGAAACTATCCTCAACCATCTCCTCAAGAACATATATCCTTCAATTCCAATGGGAAAAATTATTGAAAGCCTGGAAGCTAGCGGATTAAAAATAGCCACAGAAGGCTGGTTCGACTTCGATCAGGATGGAACAAAAGAACTATGGTTTACAACTTTGAGACCTCAAAATGACACATATCAGCTTTGGATTGTAGTCGAATCCCCAAAAGGGAAAACTGTCTTTAATTTAGATTTTTACATACCAAATGTGCCCGAACCAACCATTCGAGTAAAACATTCAATATCCCATTCGTTTTATATTAGCTTAGCTGCGTATAGAAACTTTGAACTTTTGCGTGACCCTAAAAATGATGAGCCATATATTAACTGGCTGGAAGATCATGACTTGGATGAGCATGGAAAAATCATTCGTGCTGACTTGGCTAAATTCAAAGAACTCCGTCAATCGCTGCTTAGGGGCGATGAAACGAAGTCAATCTACGATCAAATGGTAGCAATCGATCTGAAATATAAAGACTGTCCCTTTGCAATCGAATATTACGAAGATCCGGCCGCGAGTTATGATTGTGCCGCGTTTTATTACACTCTGGCATATGCCGCCGAACTTACGGGAAAAGAAGAAGAGGCCGTCAAGAGGTATTATGCCATCTGGAGTGTATTCCCCAAAAGTCCTTTTACCTTGCTGGCGCGTATAAAACTTAGGCGATAATAATTTTTATTTTTGATTTTGTTTTATTTCAACTTGGTCTTACCCACCAAAATAATCCCCCGTTTACTTCTCTTCAATAAACTTCAAGGTTGTTTCCGGTTCCAACGCCTGCGCCTCGATCACGATCGCCGTCATCCCATTTGGACTGCCGGCCGCGTGCCATTCGCCGGACTCCCAGAAAGCGGCTTGACCGGCACGGATCGGGACCGGTTTCTCATCTCCCCCGCTGACCCAACCATCGCCCGCCATCACCAGGAACAACTGTGGGGATGCCGCCTGGTGATAGCCAATTTCCCCTTCAGGACCCAGGTGCATACAGACAATCGAGGCGTTTTCAAGCGCACGGGTGATACGTGTAATGACCAGGTGCGTGCTGCCGTATGCTTCGATTGCGCGCCCGACCCCCGTGTCAAAGCGATAGCGTTTCACTCTCTGCCTCGCCTTCACGAAAGGCGCAGGATCTCGCCCGTCAGGCCCCTGTCCGACAATCCGCTCAAGCGGACCGCGTCGATGCGGTTCCAGCGCGGCGCGGGCGCTGTGGCAGAGACGCGCAAATAGTTATCCGTCAGGCCCTGCATCTGCCAGCCGCGTTCGTCCATTTGCGCGGAGGCTTCCCACAGCACCGACAGCGCCTGGCCCAGAAAACGGCGGCGGAAGACTGTCTCCATCTCGGCAAAAGCCCCGCGCAGGGCGGCATTGCGCGCCTTGCGGACCTCTTTCGGCAGCTGCCCCTTCATGCGCGCTGCCGGGGTGCCGGGACGCGGCGAATAGGTGAAGACGTGCCCGCCGGCAAAATCCATCTCGCGGATGAATTCCAGCGTCTCGGCAAATTCGGCCTCGGTCTCGCCGGGAAAGCCGGCGATCACGTCGGTGGTGATGGCGACCTGCGGCATGACCTGGCGGGCAGCCGCAACCAAGTCCCGGAAGGATTCAGGGGTGGTGTGGCGCAGCATGCGCTTGAGCACGCTCCGGCTGCCGGACTGCAATGGCAGGTGCAGATGGCGGCACAGCCGCGAGTCCTGCCACAGCGCGAAGAAATCCGCATCCAGGTCCCAGGGCTCAAGCGAGGACAGGCGCAGGCGCGGTGTGTCGGTCTCCTTCAGGATCGTTTCGACCAGGTGGCGCAGGTGCAGCGGCTGGTCGAACTCCTGGCCCCACGATCCGAGATGCACGCCGGTCAGCACGATCTCCTGGGTGCCGCCGTCCAGCGCGGCTCCCACGTCGGACAGTACCTCGTGGATGGTACGCGAGCGCCCTCCACCGCGCGCCACGGTGGTGATGCAGAAAGTACAGGCGTTATCACAACCATCCTGCACCTTGATAAAAGCGCGTGTGCGCATCCGCAAACCGGGCAGCGGCTCGCGGGCAATCGGATCCAGGTCGAACGCGTCCGCAGGCAGGCCCAACATCTCCGGGACCAGCAGTTCCTTGCGCGCGTTGGTGACCACATGCCGGACGCCGGGCAGCGCGGCGGCTTTGGCAGGCTCGATGGTAGCCCAGCAGCCAGTCGCGACGATCTGCTCCACCCCAGCGCGGTCCGCCGCGCGGAGCCTGGAGCGCGAGTCGGCCGCGGCTTCGCGCGTCACGGTGCAGGTATTGACTACCGCCAGGTCGGCCTGGTCGGGCGCGCCGACCAGCTCATGGCCCGCCGCGCGGAACTGGCGCGCCATACGTTCGATTTCGGATTGATTCAGACGACAACCAACTGTATCAAGAAATACTTTCATCTTCCATTCCCGGCGGGAGACACTGGTCTCCGCCCAATCTACCCATAAGGTTTACGGTTTTAATACCACAAAATTATCAAAGACCACATCCACGCCGCCCTGGTCGAAGGTGCCGGTCAACAAACCGACATCGCCCTGGCTAAAATCAGCATCCTGGCCAATGGCGACCGGCAAATCATTGATGTAAAAGGACAGGGATTGGCCGAGACAATCGGCCCGCAGATGATTGAGGTTCATCCCCGTTTGGATCGCAGCTGTCTGCTGCATCTCAGTCTGTCCGATCAGCCTGCGCTGCCCGTCTTTGACCTTGCCGATGGCGTAATAACCGTCACTGCTGTAAACAAAAAAGTAAAAATTGTCGGGGTTCTGATAGCGGCAGATCAAGCCAATGCGATTCTCTTCCGGGCCGCGGAATTTCAAGGCATCCGCTTCCAGCCGCACATTGGTAAAATCCTGGCCAAGCGTTGACCAGAAATCATGGTGAGCCGCCATCACCAGCATGCGCAGTCCGCCGCCATCGTAACCCACGATGCCGCCGTCATTGACGGTCAGCGTCCAGCCGTTACCAGGCTGTGAAAAATCATCCTGGAAGAGCGGATCGCCAGGCTGGGCCAACAATTCCTTAACCTGGGTTGACTGGCAACCCGCTAAAAGTATGGCCGTCAACGCCAGAGTCAAGATGAACAAGCGGGGTGATTTGCGATTTGTGCGGCTCACGGTAAGCCCTCCGTCGTAATAAATACATTCTATCAGAAGCTGCTACGGAAAATACTGGGTGAGCAACTGCTGCGCCTGTTGGCCAAGCGGGTCATCCCCAGCCAGGGCGAGAGCCTGTTCCAACTGGCTGCGAGCCAGCCCGGACTGACCTTTCTGTAAATACAAAACGCCCAAGTGCAGGTGGGCGGAAGCCAGGCTCGGCGCTTGATCCAGTGCCTTCTTCAGATACTGCTCGGCATCCGCGGATTTGCCGGAGTGCAGATAAGTCCAGCCCAGCACATCCAGAGATTGGGGATCGTTAGGCGATAGATCCACGGCTCGCTGGGCAGCAGCCAGGCCGATCTCCGGTTCGAGGTCGTACTGGACGCAAAAAGTGGCCAGCAAGCGCCAATACTGCGGGTTCTCCGGGCGAAGCAGGGCCGCGCGCTGATAAACGGCCAGTGCTGATGACAGGTCACCGCTCTGAGCCAGGGTGTCAGCCAGGATCGACAACCAGGCGGGATTATCCGGCTCGAGGCCAGCCGCCACGCGAAAATCGATCAGCGCCAGATCGAGACGGTCATGCGCTTTCCAATACAGCCCGCGAAAAACGCGCGCTGAGACCGAGGCCGGGTTGAGCGTCAAGGCCCGATTCAATTCAGTCAGTCCATCCTGTCCCAGATGCCCGCGCGCTTCACCCATGAAAGCCCAAGCCTCGGGGTAATTTTGATTCTCCTGGATGGCCTGCTCAAAAGCATCCATTGCCAGATGCCATTCACCCAGAAAACCGAGCGCCTGTCCTACAACGACTGCCTGGTAGGCAGGGTCGTCCAGCTGGAGCGCAGTATTCAATGCCAGGTGCATGACCTGCACCTTGGCATCCAGTGACGGATCCAGCCGGGCAGCCTGGGTAAGTTCATTCAGAGCCCGGGTGGGATCCTGGGCTGCCAATAACAATCCCAGCCGGTAATGCGCATGGGCATCCTGGGGAGAAAATTGCAACAGGCCCTGATAGGCTGCCAGCGCCTCGGGAATATTGGGGACCTTCCCATCATAGAAACGGGCCAGCCTTTCATACAAGTCAGCCGATAACAAGCCATCGGCGCGAAGCCGGTTCCATTCAGCCAGGGCCGCAGAGCGGTCACCCAGTTGCAAATACGCATCACCCAGGGTCAGGCGTCCCTGCGCTGTCAGCGCCTCTCGACGGCGAGCCTTGAGTAAAAGGGACACTGTCTCGTCGGGGTTCCCGGCTTGAAAGGAGGCCAGGCCCGCCTGCTCCCATAGATCAGTACGCCAGGGCAGGCGTCGGGCTGCAAAGCGATACTCCTGAGCAGCCACCCAATCCTGTCCCTGCGCAAGGGATTGGTCAGCCCAGTGCAACTGCTGCCAGCCATCCAGCAGGGAAGGTGTCACCACCAGCGCCAATATGACCAACAGGATTAAAATAACGGAAAGTGGTTTGGGATGTGATTCCATCGACCCGGTAATTATACGCTGTCATTATCCTGTAAGCCTAGCATTGTTGTCCGTCAGGCTTCCCCGTGCTATAATCGCTTAGAAAAGACATGGGCCCATTTTTCGACCAGATCTTCAACCTGCTTACTGTACCGCCGGGGAATTTGATTTACCACCTCGTTCTGGCGTTCTCGATTGTTGGAGCGTTGCAGGCAGCCTTTATTCACTGGCGAAGCAGCGAATTCCCCCAGGAACAACGCACCATGTTGGGGCTGACCATTCTATTGTTGGCTCAACTGTTGCTGTTTATCATCAGCGGACTCGCCTGGCAGGGATTCATGAATCCAGACGCGGTCCTCCCTCCACTCGACCGGGCTGTAACCATGATCAGCCTGATTTGGGTTGCCTGGCTGTGGGCTTTTCCTGAACCCAGCCGTCCGGCCGATGTTGGGAATATTGTACTGAACATCTTAACCCTGATCGGGCTGGCGCTCGGTCTGGCTTCCTGGCTGCACGCTCCGGCGGGGTCATCCTTCAATGCAACCCTGCAAGATACCATCTGGCAAGCCATTGCTCTCCTTTTTATCGTCCTGGTGGGTGTGCTCCTGTTTTTCCGCGAGCCGAACGGCTGGGGCAACGGCATCGCTTTCCTTACGCTGGCTTTCCTCGGGCACTTATTGAACATCCTGCTGGTCAAGCAGGGCAACTTCCCCGGGGCTTCCCGCCTGACCTATATGGCTGCCTTCTCGATCCTGATGACCATCCCGCAGCGCTTCCCAACTCCCGCGCCGCGATCGACAACCACCAAATCGTCTGCATCAAGACAGTCCACATCGAAACAAACCACATCG
>CAYOUV010000039.1:7180-30032 GCA_964407265.1 uncultured Anaerolineaceae bacterium
CCACATCGAAACAAACCACATCGGATCAGACCACATCGATGCCTGAACGAAGACGTTACAGCACCGATCCAAAGACTTTCCACGCCATGCTCTCCCTGGCAGCTGAGGCGAACGTCAAGAAGGTCAACCAGGCCATTACGCGCGCTATCGCACAAACGATGCTGGCTGATCTTTGCTTCCTGATCTACCTGACCGAAGATAAGAGTCAGATGCACGTAACCAGTGGTTACGATCTGATCCGTGAGGAGATTTTGGAAGGCTCCAGCCTGGACAACGACAACGTTCCCATGCTGGCAAACGCCATCCAGCGTGGACGGCCTCTGCGCCTGCCCGCCAGTGGGACATCTACCGACCATAGAGGCTTGGGAGATTTAATTGGGTTATCAAATCCCGGCAACCTGCTGAGCGTGCCGATCCTGCGTGGGGAGAAAGATGCCATTGGCAGTGTGCTGTTATTGTCGCCTTACTCGAATCGTCTGTGGAATGCCGAGGACCAGAACTTCTTAGCCAGTATCGCCTCCTCATTACTGCCAATCATCGAGCGCAGTCAAAAAGTTACAACGCTTGAATCGATTGTACAAAAAAGCCAGGAACAACTGGATCTGGCCCAATCCCGCCTAAAGGAACTTGAGGGCCAAAAGGAAGAACTCGCCAATAAACTTGATCAGACGCTCAAAACAGGGTCGAAACCTGGCGATCAAGCAGATAAACTGGAAGCCATGCTGGCGCTTCAAGGCGCGGCTGAAAAGGAAATCGAACGACTAACAAAAGAGAACGAGCAACTGCTCGCCACGCGCCAGGAACCCTCCGGCACCTCTGATGAACTCTCGTATTTCGAAGAAGAACTGCGCCAGACCTTGAAAGAAGTCGCTCACTTACAAAACCAGCTGGCTGAAGCCAATATAAAAATCCTTGATCTGGAAAATACTCGCGCCGCGCCGCACGCCAGCGACCAGGCTGAAGTGATTGCCTCCATTTCACAGGAACTGCGCCAGCCCATGTCGTCGATTGTCGGCTATACCGATTTGCTGCTGGGTGAATCAGTTGGCATCCTGGGCGCACTGCAACGAAAATTCGTGGAGCGCATCAAGTCCTCGACCGAACGAATTGGCAACCTGGTCGACGACCTGATCCAGATCACCACCCTCGATATGGGACTTACTGAGCTGAAGCCCGAGGCGGTCGACTTGAACCTGATCATCGATAACGCCATGGCCTACACCAGCAGCCAATTACGCGAGAAAAATATTTCCCTGCATCTGGACATCGTTAAAAACATGTCAACCATTCAGGCAGACCGCGAGGCCCTCCAACAAATCCTGATCCATTTGTTACAGAATGCAGGAGCGGCCACGCCGGTCGAAGGCCGGATCACACTGCGGGTACAGGTGGAGGATGAAGCCGGCCAGGACTACGTGTTGATCCAGGTGACCGATACCGGCGGCGGCATCTCGGCGGAGGACCTGCCACGCGTATTTACACGCCTGTACCGGGCCGATAACGTGCTGATCCAGGGCATTGGGGATACGGGTGTGGGGCTCTCGATCGCCAAGACTTTGACCGAAGCCCAGTATGGCCGCATCTGGGTCGATAGCAAGCAGGGCGAAGGCGCAACTTTCAGCGTATTGTTGCCGCTGGCCAAGAACGGCAACCCTGCAGAAGAGCCAATCGTGGAAGAGATAAAATAAAGCCATGAATACTCCGCGCCAGGAGGTAGGTTTTGGGATAGTCATCGCTTTGATATCGGTTGGGTTGATCCTGGGCGCCCTGGCAGTTGCACTGGCCGAGGGCTACGGAAAAACCCAGACAAACCCCACCCCAGCGGGCGATCTCCCGCCGACCAGCGCACAGCCTTACGTACCGCCATCTGCTGTCGACACCCTTCCACCTGCCCCGAGCATCCCCCCTCCTACCAGTTGTCCCACACCCACCGGCTGGGTGAGCTACATCGTCCAATCCGGCGATTCGCTGGATAGCCTGGCACAACGTTATCGAATTTCAGCCGAATCGATCCTGCTATCCAATTGCCTGCCCAGCAACGCACTGCAACCCGGCATGTACCTCTCTGTCCCCTCTTCAGTAGCTTCAACGGTCATCCCCTGCCAGCCGCCGTATAACTGGCTGCTTTACACCGTGCAACCAGGGGATAACCTGTTCCGCATCGGTCTGGCATATGGCATCACCGTGCCACAATTACAGGCAGCCAATTGCATGGGCTACAACACCACCATCTACGCCGGAAAACAGATCCATGTCCCACCATGGGCCACCATCACCCCGACCTTCACGCTAACTTTCACCAACACCCCAACTCCCAGCAAAACCGCCACTCCGAGCACCACCTGGACGGCTTCGCCCAGCTTTACACCGACAGAGACTCCCACATTTACACTTACGCCTAGCCCGACAGCGACCTTCACGCAGACTTTCACACCCAGCCCGACGCCTACCGTTACCGACACCCCCATCCCGTCCGCACCTCCAGGGTAATCCGGCATCTGCCTCACAAATGAAACGCTTCTTCCACTGGCTGATCATCTTTCCGTTCCTGCTCACTGCCTGTGGGACAGTTGCGCCGCCTGTGGCTTCCTCGTCTTCCCAACTGCCTTACCTGTTGGTTACGGCCCGGCCGGATGCATCTGCAACCCCGACCCCTTTTCAGCCATCCCTGCCGACCCCGACCGGCGAACTGCCCGTTTACCCGACTTACACCCCCAGCCCGACCCCTCCAGCGACCAATACCCCCTTCCCCAGCCCTACGCCCACCCTCGACTTGAGCGGGCTATATGCGCCGAACGAAAGCCTGCCGAGCTTCAACCCATCCGGAGATGTTCCCTCCCAAGCACAACTAGAAAACGACCGCGACACGATCAATTTCCTGCTGATCGGCTCAGACAAACGCCCTGGAGGCAGCTTCCGTACCGACACGATGATCGTGGTCATCCTGCGTCCCAAGGAAAAGCAGGTCTCGATGATCTCGATCCCGCGCGATCTGTGGGTCTACATTCCTGGCTGGGGCATGCAGCGCGTCAACACCGCCTATCAGCACGGGGAACTGGTCGGGTACCCGGGAGCCGGCCCAGGCTTGCTGAGGGATACGATCCTGTACAATCTGGGCATCCGCATCGATCACACCGCCATGGTCGAATTCGACGGCTTTCGGCGGATTGTCGACACCCTGGGTGGAATCGATGTCCCGGTCAGCTGCCCCTACACCGACTGGCATCTCATCGATCCCAGCCTGGACCCCTACAATGAAAACAATTGGAGTCTGCTGACCGTCGGACCGGGGATTGTTCACATGGATGGGGATCTGGGGCTGTGGTACGCCCGTTCGCGGATGAAATCGTCAGACTTTGATCGTGGACGCCGCCAGCAGGAAACTTTACGGGCGATCTACAACCAGGCATTGAGCACCAATACGCTGGGCAAGATCCCACAACTCTACAACGACCTGAGCAGCTCAGTGGTCACCGACCTGAACCTGCCGGATATCCTGCAACTGGCGCTGCTGGCGCCACAATTCACCAACGCCGACATCCGCAGCTATTACATTCGCCCGCCGGTCGTCAGGTCCTGGATTAGTGATGCCGGCGCTTACTTGCTGTTGCCCAACCAACCGGCGCTGCAAAATCTGATCCAGGAAGCCATCTCGCCCTCAGTACGCGCCCAACAACGCGCCAGGATCATCGTCGAGGTGCAGAACGGCACAGCCATCAACGGCCTGGACGTGCTGGCGGCGACACGCCTGAACTACGCCGGGTACGAGACCCGCATCATCCCTCCCGACCGGCAGGACTACGGCTACTCGGTGGTCCTGGATTACCATGCAACCCCCGACGCTACCCAGAATGCAGCCCTGATGGCGGTACTGGGATTGTCCCCGAACTACATCGTCTCGCAACCCAATCCGGAAAGCCAGGCTGCTTACCGGCTGGTGATCGGCTCAGATTATCAAAGCTGCTTCAAGCCCGAAAATCTGGCGCATTGATCCCGAGTTTCCCCTTCGGGTAATTGACAATTCTTTATTTATTTATTAAACTATACGCAAATACTATGCGCTCAGTTCGATTTTAAGGAGGCGTTATGACCGCCGATTCTTCAACCGGAACCGCCCATCTAAGCCCGCAATCCCCGCTGATGCCAGCCATCAAATCCTGGGAAATGTACCTGATCGACCAGGGCCGCACCCCGAACACTGTCAAGGCATTTATCTCCGACATCAAAATCCTGACAGAATTCCTGCCCCCCGACCGCTCGCTGGGCGCAATCACGACCGACGATTTGAAGCGCTATTTCGAGTGGATGGAAAATGAACGCGGCGTGCCTTGCAGCCCAAAAACGCTGGCGCGGCGCATCACCTCCACAAAATCATTCTTCCGCTGGTTGCACCAATACGGTGTACTGATGATCGACCCGGCCGAGAAAGTGGTCAACCGCTCGGTCATGAGTCCGCTGCCGACCGTGCTGACCGAGGAGGAAATGCAGGCAGCACTCCAGGCGGCCGAAAGCCATCGCTTTGACCCCAAAGCAGATGCCCGTCCTTACACCCTGCTCCACCTGCTGTTGAGCAGCGGCATCAAGAAAAGCGAGTGCCTGGGTATTCATCTAAACCACATCGATCTGGAAGCCCCGGACGGGACGCTGGTCTTCATCCGCTATGCCAGCCCGTCCAATCGCTACAAGGAACGCAAAATCTCCCTGCCGGAAGATTGGATTCCGTCTTTCAAGGAATATCTGGCACAATACCAGCCGGTGGACCAGCTCTTCCCCTGGTCGCCGCGCCGCCTGGAATACCTGCTGGAAGATATCGGTGAGGAAGCCGGGCTGGATAAGCACCTATCCTTCGATATGTGCCGCTGGACCTGCGCCCTGATGGACTACAAAGCCGGTATGGAACCAGATCGCATCCGTCAGAAACTGGGTATCTCTAAAATCCAGTGGCGCGAGATCAACTTGAAATTACGCAAACTATCAGGGATGGAATAAACAAAAAGATCCCCTTAAGCAAAAAGCTCCCAGTCAATTTTTGTTCACTGGGAGCTTTCGTTTTTTTACCTACATGCGCTTAACGACGATATCGCCAATCACATTGGCCGCCTCGTCGCCGCGATCAGCCGCATTGGACAGGTGACGGTAAATCTCGCGTAATTTCAAGATTTCAACCATACCGGTCAGGTCATCGGGGGTTTTGAAAAGCGAAGCCACCGCTTCGCGGTAAACATGCTCCATCCGGTTTTCAAGCGCCTTTGCGCGCACTGCGTGATCATTGGCGACATTTGGGTGATCCTCAAGCCGCAGCACGCCGCGGTGGATCTCGACCGCCCCGTCGTGGAGCAGGGAAACCATGCGTTCCAGATAGGAGTTCGGTTTAACGCTCAACATCGCCATCTCTTCAACAGTTGTGGCGGCATAATCCAGCACGTCATCAATTGTCAGGGAAAGCGCAAAGATATCTTCGCGGTCGAAGGGCGTGACAAAAGTGCGATTCAACTCGTCGATCAAAATCCGACGCACCTCGTCCGCCTCTTTTTCGATCTTCCCCACCTCTTCAGCCAGCTCCGTTTGCGGTTCCTGCATGTAACGGCGCAGCATGTCCATGCCCTGAACAGCGTATTCTGCCTGGTGGGTCAATAATTCCAAAAAACGGTTGTTCTTTTTCTTTCTCTTAAATAATTTCATGTCAGCATCTCACTCTCCATACGCGTTACCGACAAATATACCACCTGTCGGGTCGAATCTGTCAAACGTACACTGTGAGCCAGGCGACAACCGGGCACCCAAACGATCTTTTCCTGATCCATCAGCAGCGGCCAATGAGCTCGTGCGCGGCGGGGTAATTTTAGGTTGATAAAAAAATCCGACAGCTTGAGCGAACTGCCATGCATGCCAAGCGGTTCGAAACGGTCGCCCGGCTGGGGGAGGCGCATTTGCAGGGGTTTCACCAGTTGATCCGCATCCAGCCAGGCCTGGAAGGGATTGGCATTCTGGCGTGCCTGATCCAGGGTTGCAGCGCTCATCTCCAGGCATGCACCGGTCAGTCGCCAGCCACCTCCCAGGGGGATGTCGCCGGGAACGGGAATTGCCAGCTCCCCCTGCGGAATTTGCAGCCAGCCGTACTTGGGCAAATCCGCTTCCCAGGCAGCCACGAACAGGCGGCCGCCTTCGCGGAACAACCGCACTCCCCCGCTCAGATCGACCGGACCAGGGCTTCGGCCCTGGATCATGTCAGTGGCGCGTTCGAGGGCTGCAAAGTCCAGATCGCGCAATTCCGGACGGACACGTTCCAACGCGCGGCGGATCAAATTACGCTGCAGGCCGAGCGAGCGTGCTTCGAACGACTGCGCGTCGAAAGTGACGTACCCGGATCCCTCCTGCGCCAGGCATGCCTCCCAAGCCGATCCCAGCACTTCGTTAAGCAAGGCATAGTCGCCTGAGAGGGTTTCAGCCATGCGCAGGATCCCCTCGCGGATGCGCGGATTATATTTCTCAAGATCGGGGATCAGCACGTGCCGCAAACGATTGCGAAAGAACTGGAGCGAGGCGTTGCTTGGATCGTCACGTACAGGCAGGTTGTGGTCTGCGCAGTAAGCCACTGTCTGCTCGCGCCAGATGCCCAGCAGCGGGCGGACCAGCGGAAGGTCCGCATCGAAGGTCGGCAAATATGTGCGGACCGACATGCCCTTCAGGCCGGAAAGACCGGCGCCGCGCAGGAAGTGCATCAGCACGGTTTCAACCTGGTCGTCGGCCGTATGGCCGACTGCCACCGCCTGGGCTTTGTGCTTGCGTGCCACGGAAAATAAAAAACGATAGCGCAGAATGCGCGCTGCCTCTTCGATCGACAGACTCTCCTGATCGGCAAAAGCCCGCACATCCCCACGCTCAATGACTGCAGTCAATTCCAGGCGCGATGCCAGGCCTTCCACTGCAGCGGCATCCGCATCAGACTCGGGGCGCAGGGAATGATTGTAGTGAGCCACAACCACACGCAACCCGGCGCGCACCAGCAAATCCAGCAGGCACAGGCTGTCGGGACCGCCCGATACACCGGCAACGATCGGTCGGTCAGGCGTCAGGTGACACTGCTCAAAAACGGCGCGGTGGAAGTCTTCAGAATCCAGCATACTTGTTATTAAACCACAAGAGCACGGAGCGCGTAAAAGCGTTTGATTGCCCCCCCACGATTGTTAGGGAAACCCAGTTTTATAACTGGTAAAGTTCGACCAGCACCCCATTGGTCGACTCAGGATGTACAAAGGCGTACTGCCTGCCTTCAGTTGTCGTGCGCGGCTCTTCATTGATCAGCCGGATCCCCTGCCCTTTCAGGCGCGCCAGCATGGCCGGCAAATCGTCCACTTCGACGCACAGATGATGCATGCCAGGGCCGCGTTTGGCCAGGTATTTTGCGATGCCAGAATCGTCGCTTGTCGGCCTGATCAACTCAACTTCGCTCTCGCCGGTCGGCAGGAAAGCCACTTGCGATTGTTCAGCCGGCACATCCTGCAGGTCAGACATTGCCAGACCGAGCCCATCGCGCCAAAAGGCCAGGGCCTGGTCCAAGTCTTCCACCAGCATGGCGACATGATGAATGCGTTTCACATGGGGCATAAGGTTCCTCTCAGACTTTCCAAAAAATAAGCGCCTCGCAAGCGAAGGCAACTCGTCCGATCAATGGCCACTTCAACCCTGCACAACGCCATCCCCCACCCGACTGCGTTTAGGGCAGCAGGGTCTTACGCGCGAATTTAACCGGGACCACAGGCACTTCTTAATTGTTTGGTCAGGACACTAAGCCCCTTTGAACGATGCGGAGTTTCTGCGGCTCGGAATCAGGGATGCGCTCGATCTCGCCACGCGCTTCCAGGTCCAGCATGACCATGGTGACATACCAGGGAATTGACCCGTCAAAGCGGTTACGCAGCGTGTACTCCACCACCGAGACCAGGCCTTCGAAGGTGATCACGCCCTGCGAGCGGATGGCACGCAAAATTGCCAGGCGAATCATGTCATATTTGGCACGGCTGATATTGACGCCGTTTTTCCCTTCGGGATGCTGGGTCAGGATCTTTTCATCGTTCATTGTTCACCTCCTATTAAAAGTGTACCACAAGGGTCAACAGGACCCACAGCAGGTGAAACAGCCCGGGATCAGGATCCAGGTTCAGGCGTGGACGAGACCCGCAAGTAATCCGCCTGTTTGTGCCCGAACAATCCGGCAATGAAATGATACGTTGCGAACAATTCCAGCGAGAAGGGCAGGTAGCCGCCGTACCCCAGCAGCGGCATCTCGAAGACGTGCAGCCAGTTCCCCCAGGGGACGTGGTAAACCCACTTAGGGAAGGAGTAGTAATTCCACATCTCCCAGAAAAAGGCCGTCAGCAGCACGCCCAGCCACAGCGCAATGACCGGACGCCAATCGCCGTTGCGCGTCCACTGCGCCAGCGAGCGGTTGCCCAGCCAGACGTTGAGCGGTTCGAGAATGAAATACGGGGAAATCCACACAAATGGGAAGAAAACCTGCGGCCAGGCCAGCATCAATCCCAGCGTGACCCAGCCGGCGACAAAAAAGCCGAGCGTGGTACATCGGTCGGTGCCGATGCGCGGACCGCGACCCAGGCGCCGCAGGAAGCCGAAACTGGCAAAGAATTCGGCGCCTCCAAAGACGGCCGGGATGACGGTGGTGAAGCTGAGCGTGGTCCAGAAAGCGTATTGCAGAAAGCTGATCCCGTCGATGCCGACGTAGATCCAGTTCTGGGTGCGCAGGTTGAGGGCTTCGAACAGCCACCAGACCGGGGCCGAGACCAGGAACAGGCCGATGTATTTACGCCAGTCACGCGTCAGCAGCGAAGTGCCGGTGCGCCAGTAGACCAGCCCGTCGATCGCCAGGCAGTAACCCAGCCACATCGGGAAGAAGCCCCAATGCGTGCGCGGACCGGGCAGGGTCCAGTTGAAGATCCAGAAGATGACGGCCAGCAGCAGACCCAGCCAGCCGTGTAACGGGAATTTCGATTTCATGGATGCTTGTGTGCGCTCAATCTGGCACGGTCATCAAACCGAATGTCCGCCACATAACCCGCATCATGGCGTGGCCGAAGTCGGGTTCCAGGAACTGGTTGGGGCACGAGCCGGGGATGACCTGGATGCCGTTGGCCCTGCAAATCTCGACCGCCTGTGGCGAGACGCTGGTCATGCCCTGCGCCAGGCCGGGCCTGGTGCCCAGCATGCAGTGCATCCAGACATGCTTGATCCCCAGGTCCGCGCACTGCTGGACGATTTCGTCCGTCACCTTGGGGTTGGTCAGGATAAAGACCGCGTCTGGTTTCTCCGGGACAGACTTCAAATCCGGGTAGCAGGGATCACCCTCGAACTGGCTGATGCGCGGATTGACCGCAAAGACCTGGTAGCCGTTAGCCTTGAATTTCCGGTACGCCAGGTTGCAGCCCGTATCGCGCTGGTCTGAGACGCCGACCACGGCGATCTTCTTCTGGGCCAGAAAGTCCCCTACGAGCGTGTCGATTTTAGCCATCATCGCTCCTATCAATGGTCTGAAGTAATTTTCACAAGCAATGATAGCATACCAGCGCCCTCGGGGCTACTGACATCCATCCTTGTTTGTAAAAAAGAGCTGCGATTTGAAGGCGCTTCACCTGGCAAAGCGCGGCGGCTCTTGCTGAAAATCAGCTTGATGACCTTTTGGCCTGCACCAGCAGGTATACCAGCGCTCCAGCCTGCGCGAAGGAATCCGCCAGGATTTCCAGGCCGTGGGCGATGCGCACGACCGGCGTGTACCAGATGGCGCTTAGCATGGACAGCCCGCCCACCAGCAGGAACAGCAGCACCCCAAGCGTGACGAACAGGCTGGCGCGGGAGCTCTGCCAGACGATCAGCACCGGCAGGATCGCCAGCAGGAACAGCAAACTGCGCAGGGCCAGCACCGGCAGGATCTGTCCCCAACCGGGGGCGGTCAGTCCCATCTGCTGCTGAACATAGAATTCATAAGTAAATGGCTTTACCAGCAGTCCAAAGAGGATGTATGCCAGCGGGAAGGCCAGAAAGGCCAGCAGCAAGCGCCAGGCCCATTCCGCGGCAGTCCGCCCGGCAAAAAACGACCGAAGCTGTCCCCCAAACCTTTCCACGGGTTCCACCCCACGGAAGGTGGCAGCCATTACGGCCGCGCACAAAAGGCTGGCGAATAAATACATGACGACCAGCGCCGGCCCGGTCATGCTGGTGAAGATGGCCGCTTCCAGGTAGGTGTTGACGCCATAGGCAATCCAGGTCAGGAAAGCCAGGATCAGCCAGCGAGTCAAATAGCTGCTGGAAAGGCGCAGCGAAACAAATCCCAGCGCTCCCGCCAGGATAAAACTTCCCAGCAAGGTATACAGCATCAAGTTCGTTTGATCCACGCCCGGCGGCATGGGCGGCATCGCCATCCCCAACACCCCGGCCAGTATGCTGCCCAAAATGATCCCAAGGTAGAAAGCAAAGCCTCCCAGGATGATCTTTCCGATTGTTTTAATGACCTTCATTGTGCCCTCCGGATGACATTTTAGATTCTCTGACTATATATTCAATATTCGCCCTACTCCCTAAGGGGGCGGGAGCGCATCCTCACCAAAGCCGTCACGGACAGGATCTTCTTTATGCAATCTTACTTGCCTGCCGGCAGCATCCGCACGACCATCGGACTGAAATACGGGATGAGCCAGATGAACCAGACAACGATACTGAATTTATGGAAGTTGGCGATCATCTTTTCGTCTTTTCTGACCAGCACAAGCGTTGCCCAGATGGCGTGAATGAGCATCAGGATGATAGCCAGCAAGCCCGAAAGTCCGTGGATATCGTAGCTCATGCCGCCCACGTAATCGAACATCATCCCGGTTCCCCATGTATCACAAACGAGCCCGAGCCAGAAGAAAGCCGTATGCCAGATTTTGAGTCTCCCCTGAAGTCGCTCACTCCAAACCCCGATGGAGTAAAAAAGCAGGGCTAAATTGATCACGATTACAGCGGCGGGATTCATCGATGGTTTCCTCCAACTTTTTGTTATTTTTCAAGCATTATACTTGTTGGCACAGGATACTTAATGTTGAGGATTACGGGCGTTGCACCCATCACGTGAACTCAAAAAATTCTAAAACCCCTGCGCCACGTATTCACCCCATACCCCGCGCAGGGTATTGCAAATCTCGCCCAGTGTCAGGTCGTGCTCGACGCATTCGATCAAGAGCGGCATCAGGTTTTCGGAACCCCGGGCAGCACTCTCCAAACGCCCCCGCAATTCGCTCGCTTTTGCGCTGTCGCGTTTCTCGCGCAGGTCCGCCAGGCGCGCTCGGGCTGTCTCTTCGATGGCCGGATCGACCCGCAGGCGCTCCAGCGCCAGGGTTTCCTCGGTCTGGAACTGGTTGAGACCCACCACCACCTGTTCGCCCTTTTCGATGGCCCGCTGGGCGGCGTAGGCCGCCTCCTGGATCTCGCCCTGCATGTAGCCGCGCTCGATGGCCCGCAGTGCGCCGCCCATCTCGTCAATCTTGGCGATGTAGGCATCGGCCCGCTTTTCGATCTCATCGGTCAGGGATTCGATCAGGTACGACCCGGCCAGCGGATCGACCGAATCGGCCACCCCCGATTCATAGGCGATGACCTGCTGCGTGCGCAGCGCCACCCGCACCGACTTTTCGGTCGGCAGCCAGAGCGCCTCGTCCATCGAATTGGTGTGCAAGCTCTGCGTCCCGCCCAGCACAGCCGCCAGCGCCTGGAGCGCCACGCGCACCACGTTATTCTCCGGCTGCTGGGCGGTCAGAGTCGAGCCGGCCGTCTGGGTATGGAAGCGCAGTTGCCAGGAGGCCGGTTTCAGCGCCTTGAAACGTTCACGCATGATCCGCGCCCACATGCGGCGCGCGGCGCGGAACTTGGCCACCTCTTCCAGCAGGTTGTTGTGGGCGTTGAAGAAGAACGACAACTGCGGGGCAAAGCTGTCCACCTCCAGACCGGCAGCGATTGCGGCCTGCACGTAGGCGATGCCGTTGGAGAGCGTAAAAGCCACCTCCTGCACAGCGGTCGAACCAGCTTCGCGGATGTGGTAGCCCGAAATGCTGATCGTGTTCCAGCCCGGCACTTCGCGAGCGCAGTACTGGAAGATATCGGTGATCAGGCGCATGGACGGCGCCGGCGGGAAGATATAAGTACCGCGCGCAATGTACTCCTTCAGGATGTCGTTCTGGATCGTGCCGCGCAGTTTCTTCACTTCCGCACCCTGGCGCCTGGCAACCGCAATATACATGGCCAGCAGCACACCGGCCGGGGCGTTGATGGTCATCGAGGTCGAGACTTTATCGAGCGGAATCTGGTCAAACAGCCGGGCCATGTCATCCAGGGATGAGATCGAGACGCCCACCTTGCCCACCTCGCCGCTGGCGATCGGGTCGTCGGCGTCGTAACCGATCTGGGTCGGCAGGTCGAAGGCCACCGACAAGCCGGTCTGCCCCTGTTCTAAAAGGTAGCGGTAGCGCTGGTTCGACTCTTCGGCGCTGGCATAGCCCGCGTACTGGCGCATGGTCCACAAGCGGCCGCGGTACATGGTCGGCTGCACGCCGCGTGTAAAGGGATACTCGCCCGGGAAGCCGAGTCCGTCCGGGTAGTTCGGGTCCCCGTCCTGGGGAAGCGCGAGCCGTGGCACCTCGATCCCGGAGGAAGTCTTGAAATCAGGCCGGCGTTCGGGGTATTTGTCGGTCAGGGGTTTGAGCGTCTGTTCTTCCCAGCGTTCCAGTTCGTCCTTTAAAGTCATGCTTGCCTCGCTTGATCGCGTTTACATATGCTTGAAATGACAACGGTTAAAGTATACCGTCAACTCTGGACTTGCCAATGGAATTCGCGATAAAAGAGGGCTAAAATGGGAAGAAAGTCAATTGTCGAAATACCGTGAAAATGCTAAAGTAGTACAGGCTTGAGCCGCATCGAGACGCAATGAGATATTCCATGACCCTGTTGTTTGCCCTGGTAGTGCTGGCGCTGACCGGCCTGCTGGCCGTCAACAGCTGGACGGCACCTGAGGCGCTTGCGCTGCAAGCGCCGACACCGGATACCGCCATCACACCCCTGCCGACCGTCACCGGATCGCCCGGTCATCACGAAGGGCAATGGATCATCGTCAACCTGCCCCCTGACGCGCCGCAAGTGTCGGTGGGCGCCGAGATCTACCGCCTGGTGTGCCGTGATTGTCACGGCAATCGCGGCCAGGGACTGACCCCGGAGTGGCGCGCGACCTGGGCACCCGCTGATCAAAATTGCTGGCAGTCCAAATGCCACGGTCCCAATCACCCGGAGGGTGGGTTTCAGCTTCCGTACAGCCCGCCGATCACCGGTGTACCTTTCACCAGCCGCTTTGGGACCGCGCAGGACCTGTTCAATTACATCCGCCAAAACATGCCCTGGTACGCCCCGGGCAGCCTGACCGACGAGCAGGCCTGGGCCGCCTCTGCCCTGCTTCTGCAGATGAACGGCCTCGATCCAGGCGTAAGACTGGGCGAGGCGACGGCCGCAGCGATCATCATCAACGCCGAAGTGGCCGCCCGCCCCACGACTCAGCCCCCTGCCGCCACACCGGACAGCGGACCCCAATCCGGCTCCAGGCCGCCCACGGATTGGCTGATCGGAGGGGCCGTATTGATCGTAGCCGTGATCCTGGCGGGACTGGCGCTGCTCGGTAGAAAAGTTCGAGAATAAAAAAATCGGCCGGACCCATTGAAACCGGGACCGCTTTAACACGTAATTAATTCAGGAGGTTCTTATGTCTGCATTACGCATCATTGGCTACATCGCCGCTGCGATTTTGATCATATTCGGCGCATTATTCATCCTTGGCGCCGGAGGCACCGCAGGAGGAGGCTGGGGCTGGGTCTTCACCGGGATCGTCCTGGTGCTCCTGGGCTTCGGCCTGGTCTGGCTGGCCAGCCGTAAACCGGCCGGGGCTGCGGGCGAGGGAAACGTCACGCTGAAAGTCGACCTGCCCGGCGAGACCAAGATCTCGCAAATGAAGTGCCAGTCCTGCGGCGGGTCTCTGTCCGCGGAGAATGTCAAAATGATCGCCGGTGCGCCGGTAGTCGAATGCCCATATTGCGGCTCGACCTACCAGTTGACCGAAGAACCCAAGTGGTAGCGGCACTTAACCTTTATCCCCTCGGGAGGGACGTATGAAACGACGCCTGATTACCATCACCATCATCCTGATCATCGCGCTGGGGCTGACCAGCAGCGCGCTGGCCCAGTCCTACTCCTTTAGCCTGGACAAGGAAACCGTCCAGGTCTACTGGAATTCAGACGGGACGCTGGCAATCGATTACATCTTCGTCTTCACCAACCAGCCGGGCGCGCACGCCATCGACTTCGTGGACGTTGGCCTGCCCAACAGCAGTTACGACTCGGGCAGCATCAGCGCTGACGTCAACGGCACCCCGGTCTCGATCTCGTCCGATTACCAGGGCACCGGGGTCGGTGTGGCCGTCGACCTGGGCTCGCAGGCCATCCAACCCGGGAACAGCGGCACGGTCCATGTCTACATCGGGCGGGTGCGTAACGTGCTCTACACGGACGAGCAGGACAAGACCTACGCCAGTGGGGTCTTCTCGCCAACCTATTTCGGCAGCCAGTACGTGACCGGCGCGACCGACCTGACCGTGGCCTTCCACCTGCCGCCCGGCGTCAAACCCGACGAACCCCGCTACCATACCCCCAGCAGCAGCTGGCCGGGCGCGCAAGACCCGCAGACCGCGCTCGACTCGAACGGGCGCGTGCTGTACACCTGGCAGGCCCAGGCCAATGCCTACACCCAGTACAAATTCGGCGCCTCCTTCCCGCAAAGCTACATCCCCGCTTCGGCGATCGTGCGCCCCTCCATCTGGGAAACGCTGGGCATCTCCTCGACCACATTGTTCAACTGCGCCTGCTTTGGCTTCTTCGGCCTGCTGTTCTTCGGCATCCCGGTACTGACCGCTGTTGGGCAGCGCCGCCGCAAACTGCAATACCTGCCGCCCAAGATCTCGATCGAGGGCCACGGGATCAAGCGCGGTCTGACCGCTGTCGAAGCCGGCATCCTGATGCAGGAACCGCTCGACAAGGTCATGACCATGATCCTGTTCGGTGTGATCAAGAAGAATGCCGCCGAAGTGATCACCCGCGAACCGCTCAAACTGAAAGTCGCCAGTCCGCTGCCCGAGGATTTGCATCCCTACGAGAAGCAGTTCCTGGAGGCTTTCCAGGTAGATGACTTGAAGAAACGCCGCGATGACCTGCAGGGGATGACCGTCGCGTTGATCAAAAGCGTGCAGGAGAAGATGAAGGGTTTCAGCAGCCGCGAGAGTCTCGCCTATTACAAGAACATCATGGAGCGCGCCTGGCAGCAAATCGAAGCCGCCGACACGCCCGAGGTCAAAAGCCAGAAGTTCGACGAGGCCCTGGAATGGACCATGCTCGACAAGAATTACGATGACCGCACGCGGCGCGTCTTTACCGGTCCGGTCTTCGTACCCATGTGGTGGGGCCGCTACGATCCGGGCTTTGGGGGCGCGGCCAGCGCCGGGAGTGTCCGCCCGAGCGGCATGCCGGCCATGACCTCCACCCAGGGCAGAGGACCCTCGATGTCCATGCCACGCCTGCCAGGTTCGGACTTTGCCGCCTCGATGGTGGGCGGCGTGCAGACATTCTCCAGCAAGGTGATCGGCGACCTGACCGGCTTCACCAGCAAAGTCACCAACGTGACCAACCCCCCACCCAAACCCAGTACCAGCCGCGGCGGTTGGAGTTCCGGAGGCGGCGGAGGCTGCGCCTGTGCTTGCGCCTGCGCTGGCTGCGCCTGCGCCTGTGCGGGTGGCGGCCGCTAAGGTCTGTCATCACAGACTTATAGGATTACAGGTATGTCACTCGTAGATTCGCTAAGAACAACCTTCCGACGTCAGCCTAACCCTGAGGCTCCATCTGCAGGGCTCTACCATTACCGTTTCGATTCTGAGGACGAGAAGTCGCGCATCCACCTGCGGCTGGATCCGGACGGCCACGGCACCTTGATCGTCAATGCTAACCGGGTCATGCATCTCAACCCGACCGCGGCGCTGATGGCGCACCTGATCCTCGAAAAAACGCCCGAGGCGCAGGCCGTGCGTACCGTCCAGGGGCAATACAAAGTCAGCGCAGAGCAGGCGCTGGCCGACCTGCAAACCATCGATGACCAGTTGGCTGCCCTGATGCGTCCGGATGGCGCCTGCCCGATTCACGACCTGGGACTGGAGACGATCGCGCCGTTCAGCGCCCGTCCCTCTGCGCCCTATCGCATGGACCTGGCGCTGACCTACCGCTGCAACAATGATTGCGCCCACTGTTACAACGCCCGCGCGCGCAGCTTCCCCGAACTCGATACGGATGCGTGGAAACAGGTCCTGGACAAGGTCTGGGAGTTGGGCATCCCGCACGTGGTCTTCACCGGCGGCGAGCCGACCCTGCGAGCTGACCTGCCGGAGCTGATCGCCCACGCCGAAGCCAACGGCCAGATCACGGGCCTGAACAGCAATGCCCGACGCCTGTCCGATCCGCGCTTCGTCGAGCAACTGGTGAGCGCCGGCCTGGACCACGTCCAGATCACGCTCGAATCCTGCCAGCCTGAAACCCACGACCGGATGGTGCGCGCCAAGGGCGCCTTCCCACAGACGGTCAGGGGCATCCGCAACGCGCTGGCCACGCCGCTGTACGTCATGACCAACACGACCATGCTGCAGGACAACGTCGACACGATCCCGGCCACGCTGGACTTTCTGGCCGAAATGGGCGTACCAACCGTCGGCCTGAACGCGCTGATCTACTCGGGCCACGGCGCAACGGTCGGCACCGGGCTGCCGGAGGAGAGCCTCCAACCGCTGTTGGAGATCGCCCGCCAGAAGACCGAGGCGCACGGCCAGCGCCTGATCTGGTACACACCCACGCAGTACTGCCACTTCGACCCGATGCAGCTCGACCTGGGTGTCAAAGGCTGTACCGCCGCGCTTTACAACATGTGCGTCGAGCCGGACGGCGCGGTGCTGCCCTGCCAGTCATACTATCGCCCGGTCGGAAACATCCTGACCGACACCTGGGACGCCATCTGGAACCACGAATTGTCCGTGCGGCTGCGCGAGCGCCAGGGTCTGCCCGAAAAATGCAACGACTGCGCGCTGCTATCCGATTGCGGCGGCGGCTGTCCGCTGCAATTTGAGCCGCAAGCTGAATTAATTTCGCTCTAGTCACTCCATTGGGAGGGAACATGAAAATCGTCAACCGTCTCGCCGACCGCTTCGCCAAGATCCAGCCTCTGCCGGAAGGCCTGCACCACACGCAGGTCACGCCCGAGGACAAACCACCGTACCGCCTGCACCTGCGCCTGCGCGCCGACGGTTCGGGCCTGCTGGTGGTCAATGCCGCCACCATCCTGCATCTCAACCCGACCGCCGCCGAGTATGCCTATCACTTCATCAAGGGCACTCCCCCAGCGGAGGCTGCCAGGGAAATCGCCTCGCGCTACCGCATCAGCAAGGGCCTGGCGCTGGAAGATTACCAGGAATTCGTCGAGCGGGTCGAAACATTGATCGAGACTCCCGACCTGGACCCGGTCACTTTTTTGGATTTCGAGCGGGTTGACCCGCATTCGGCCGAACTCAGCGCCCCCTTGCGGCTGGATTGTGCCCTGACCTACCGCCTGTCGAAGGGGACCAAAGCCGAATACGCCCCCACCAGGCGCGTCGAGCGCGAATTGACCACCGCAGAGTGGTATGCGATCCTCGACAAAGCCTGGGCAGTTGGCATCCCACATGTCACCTTTACCGGCGGTGAGCCGACCCTGCGCGAGGACCTGTCCAACCTGATCGCCCGCGCCGAGAAGAACGGCCAGGTCTGCGGCTTGCTCTCGGATGGCTTGAAGCTGGCCGACGAGAAATATCTCGATCTGCTGCTGCAAACCGGCCTCGACCACCTGCTCTTCCTGCTCCAGCCAGGGAACAAAGCCTCATGGAAGGCGCTCGAGACGATCATGCCTGCCGACCTGTTCACCACCGTGCATCTGACGCTTACAGTCAAGAACCTCAAGGGAGCCGGCCAAACGCTTGACAAATTGGCAAAATTAGGCGTCACCAGCCTATCGCTCAGCGCGCCGGACCCATCCCTGCATGCGGCCTTCGATGAACTGCGCAATCAGGCAGCCCATCTCGGTCTGACCCTGCGCTGGGATTTACCAGTCCCTTACTCGGCTGACAACCCCGTCACGCTGGAAACAGCCAACGACGAAGTCCCGGCCGGCGCCGGCAAGGCCTGGCTGTACGTTGAGCCGGACGGGGACGTGCTCCCGGCACAGGGCATGGCTGACAAGATTCTGGGCAATTTCCTGAAGAACTCCTGGGAAGAGATCTACCGCTCCAACGCCTGACGTATTTTGCGCTGGCTGATCAATCCAGGCGCTCCGGGTCCGCGCAGATTACTGCCTCTTGCCTAAATAAATGAACTTTCTTGCCAGTTTTGCCAGGTAAAAACGAGTGCAGGAGTACAATTATATACGCAGCAACCAGTAGAGTAAGGAGGTCAGAAAATGTTCCGCAGCATCTTTAATATCATCTTCCTGATCGGCCTGATTGTTTACCTGTTCACAATTTATATGCCGCGCATCCGGCAGTACAAGCGCGGGAAAACCACCGGCATGCAATCCTCGCCGCTGGATGTTGCGCTCGACTTCCTGGCGTTCATCGGCTGGATGTTGATCCCCGCGATCTACATTTTCACATCCTGGCTGAATTTTGCCGACTATTCGCTCCCGGATTGGCTTGCCTGGTTCGGCGTGCTGGTCTTCAGCGGATCGATCTGGATCTTTGGCCAGGCATACAGCGCTTTAGGTAACAACTGGTCGCCGCGTATCGAGATCATGGACGAGCACACCCTGGTCACAGACGGCATCTACGCCTACATCCGCCACCCGGTTTACTCAGCCATGTGGCTGTGGGCACTCTCCCAGCCGCTGCTGCTGCACAACTGGATCGCCGGGTTTGGTTTGCTGGTGACTTTCCTGCCGTTGTACCTGCTGCGCGTTCCGCGCGAAGAACAGATGATGCTGGAACACTTCGGTCAAATCTACCAGATCTACCTGGAACGAACCGGACGCATCCTGCCCAAGTTCGGCGACAAGGATCGTTCCTGATGCTGGAAACAGCGGATCAGGCTGTCGCACGTATGCAGGAAGGATATTCCTGTTCGCAGGCGGTCTTCGCCAGCTTTGCGCCACGCTTCGGATTCCACGAGGACCTGGCCTTGAAGATGACGGCTCCGTTCGGTGGTGGTATCGCGCGTCACGGCTATGTCTGCGGAGCAGTCACCGGCGCGCTGCTGATCCTCGGTCTGCGTTTCGGTTCGAACCTGCCCAAGGATAACCAAACCGCCTACGAGATCGCCAACGAATTCATCCGCCGCTTCGAAGCCCGGCACGGGGAAATCCTGTGCCGCGAGCTGATCGGTTTCGACATCAGCACCCCGGAAGGCAGCCAAGTCGCCAAAGAAAGCGGCCTCTTCCAGACACTCTGCCCCGAACTGGTGCGCAGTGCGGCCGGGATCACCGTCGAACTGCTCGAGCAGGGGATCAACCGCTCAGAAACATAGTAAAATCCACCCATGCGACGGAAAAAGACCATCAAACGCACGGCACAGTTCATCCATCCCTGCCAGTGCGTTTTTATTTACTCAATCAGCCATGCATAACTCCAGCCGTCCCATCCCCGAATCCTACTGGGTCGTGCCAAATCACTTCCTGGCCGGTGAATATCCCGGGCTGCGGGACTATGAACCCACCCGCCAGCGTCTCGAGGCCTTTCTGGAGGCTGGTTTCGACACCTTCATCGACCTGACCTCGCCGGGCGAGTGCGAACCGTACCAGTCATTCCTGAGCGAAGAAGCTGCGAATTACGAAAAGGAGATCCGCTATCAGCGCTTCCCGATCGGTGATTTTGGCCTGCCCACGCGCGAGAACATGCGCGCTATTCTGAACTGCCTCGATACATCCTTGGCCGAAGGCCGCAGGCTTTACCTGCACTGCCAGGCTGGCATTGGGCGCACCGGTACGACTGTCGGCTGCTACCTCGTCCGGCATGGGCTGACAGGGTCTGAGGCCCTGCGCCAGTTGGCGCAGTGGTGGCAGGCTGTACCCAAGAGCTCCTACTACGCGCACTCACCGGAAACAGACGAACAAGTGAAATTCATCCTGAAGTGGGCCGGGTGAGGGGCATGGACTGGCACGCGCGCTTCACACAGCAAGCCGGCTGGACGCGCAACCTGCGCCAGTATCTGTTCGCGCAATGCGGATTGGATAGCGCGCTGCGCGTTTTGGAAGTCGGGTGTGGGACCGGCGCGGTGCTGGCCGAGTTGGAAACCATCGCCGCGGTGCACGGCCTGGACCTCGATCCAGCCCGTCTGGCTCAGGCAGGCGCCCACCTCCCAGGCGCGCACCTGCTTTGCGCAGACGGGCACGCGCTGCCTTACCCGGACCTGGCTTTCGATCTCAGTTTTTGCCACTTCCTGTTGCTGTGGGTGCGCGATCCACTGCAGGTTTTGCGCGAAATGCGCCGCGTTACCCGTCCGGGCGGGGCCGTGCTGGCGCTGGCCGAACCGGATTACTCCCAGCGGGTCGATCAACCGCATGAGCTGGCCGAACTCGGCCGCTGGCAGACTCAGGCGCTGCACAAAATGGGCGCAGACCCTGCCATCGGCGCCCAGCTGGGAGAACTGTTCGTCGAGGCGGGGATCGAACTGGTCGAATTCGGGACGCTCGCCCCGGGGGCGTCCGATCCGCTCACGCCCGATGAGCAGGAGATGGAATGGGCGGTGATCGAGGCTGATCTGGCGGGAACTGTCCCCGGCGCGGCCCTCAAACGCCTGAAAAAAATCGATCGGGCTGCCTGGGCAGACGGGACGCGCGTCCTGTATGTACCCACCCATTACGCCTGGGGCTGGGCCTGAAATTCCCCGGGTACGACTGGATTAACCCAAAAGGAAGTATAATCTCCGGCAGCTTGATTTCGGAGGAAAATTTTTGGATACAATGCAAACAGAGAGCGAACTGCAGCCTGCCGGGGAGCAACCGACAGAGGAACAACCCAAGACTTCGGTAGTCTGGCAGTTCCTGCTCGATCTTTTTGAAACAATTTTACTGGCGGTAGTACTGTTTTTGGGAATCAATGCGGTTTCGGCTCGCGTACGAGTGGATGGCTTTAGCATGCTGCCAACCCTGCAGGACAGCGAATTCGTACTTGTCAACAAGCTGGCCTACAAAGTGGGGCAGCCGCATCGCGGAGATATCATCGTCTTCCGCTACCCGGGGCAGCCGCCGCAGGATCTGATCAAACGCGTGATCGGTCTACCCGGCGACCAGATTCTGGTTCGCGACGGGCATGTATTCGTCAATGGCGTGCGGATCGAGGAGCCCTATATCGCCGCCGCACCGCGCTACTCGGGAAACTGGACCGTGACCGAAGGCAGCCTCTTCGTCCTGGGTGACAACCGCAACGACTCGTCCGATTCGCACTCCTGGGGCTTGGTGCCCGAAGGAAACGTGATCGGTAAAGGCATTTTGATCTACTGGCCGCCGCCGGAGTGGGCGATGATCGACCACGCCAAGGTGGCCGTTGCCGCACCGTAGAAAAACAATGATAAACTTAATTAGCGAAGCGGTTTTTCCGATCGATGCAACATCGCGGCGAGGAGCCTAACATGAGCGATACATCCCTGCCTCAACCATTTCCTTGCACCGAATGCCAGGCTGGCATGATGCATTTGCGCTACATCACCTACTTCACCTGGCTAAGTGACGAGCTGATCACCGTCCCGAATTTCCCGGCCTGGATCTGCGACTTTTGCGGGCGGCGGGAATATGACGAGCGAGCGATCTCCTGGCTGACTATGCTGCTCAACCCGAACGCCGGGAAACCGTCTTCAGCGAATTACACCCAGCGTCCCAGCGCTCACAAGCGAGATAGCGACCGCCGACAGCCAACGACCAAATAATCCAGCCGTATCGCCGATTCAGGAGCAACATCATGGCCATGGATACTGTTCCGCGCACGCATCGTTTTATCAACGTCGACATATTGACGACCAGCTATCGCGTGGTGGGTAAAATGCTGGTGAGCAGCCCTGGGGTGACCGGCGTCATGAACGATACGACTTCCGCTTTTATGGAAGTGCACGATGCGCGCCTGGCGCGCCTGCACATGCCCAGTAAACTGGTCGATCATTTCGAGGTCGTGCGCCTGGTCAAATCGCAGGTTTTTGCAGTTTGTTTGACACGACGCGAGGATTTAGGCCCGGCAGCTCTGGCGCGCGGCGGGTTTGCGAACCTGACCGAGTTCCCCATTCGGGTGACGACGCAAGTCTACGAGCTGGAAGGCACGCTGGAATGGTCGGGGCGCTTTGAATTCACCGCCATTATGTCCGAGGGGACGCGCAATTTCCTGCCGCTGTACGAAACGAAAATGACAGCGGTGCTGATCCCGGCTTTGAAAATAAACAGCCCGGCCTTGATGTTCAATCGCTACCAGGTAGATATGCTGGCCCTGCTCCGCGATCGCTTCGAAGAATAGCAATCCGGTCGAAACGCTTGACCATTGTGCGGCGGGATGATAAAATCCCCCCCGCTTTGATGTGGGCGGCTTCCCGCCGCCGCGCATCCCCAAAATGCCCCCATCGTCTAGTGGACCAGGACGCAGCCCTTTCAAGGCTAAAACCGGAGTTCGAATCTCCGTGGGGGCACACTGAGGCCGTCTGATTAGACGGTCCTTTCGGTTAAAACTGGAGCCCC
>CAYOUV010000040.1:0-29975 GCA_964407265.1 uncultured Anaerolineaceae bacterium
AGCATTTAAATTTTGGGGAAAATAAAATCTGACAGGCGGATAACCTGTCAGATAGCATTCTCGAAAAAGAAAACCCCGCTTATGCCGTGTGCAGCGCAGTTCTGAACCTGCTTTCGCAGGATGGGTCCCGACCCGGCAACTTCGCCTTGGCTCTAGCCTATCGCGTCGTTGACGTGAGATTGAGACCCGTTTGGTGTGTGTTGGCTCAGAACCGTATAGGTGCGTCATCACGTGCACAGCAGGGCCATCTGTTTTATACCATAAAGTCAGATGGGTGGGTAGGGAAAGCTTAATTGGACATAAAAACCCGGGGATGATTGGGTGGCATCCCCGGGGCTCAGCTTATTTTTTCTCGACCGGTAAGTCCAGCTTGATATGAAGTTCCTTCAATTGTTTTGGTTCAACCGGTGATGGCGCATCCCCCATTACATCGCGGGCAGCCTGGTTTTTGGGGAAGGCGATCACTTCTCGGATATTCGGCTCATCAGCCAGGATCATGCAGATGCGGTCGATGCCCGGGGCAATACCTCCGTGCGGCGGTGTGCCGTACTCGAAAGCCTCCAGCATGTGACCGAAACGCTCGCGAGCGACATCCGGGTCGAGTCCGATCAGCTTGAAAACTTTTTCCTGTAATTCTCGTTTATGAATCCGGATTGAACCACCACCGACTTCATAATTATTTAGCACCAAATCATATTGGGTGCCCCGTGCTTGGCCGGGTTCGGAATCCAGCAGGGAGATGTCCTCTGGCATGGGCGCAGTAAACAGGTGGTGGCTGGGGTCCCAGCGTTTTTCCTCTTCGTTCCACATCACGAAGGGGAAATCGATCACCCAACAGAAACCCAACAAGTCCGGATCTCGCAGTCCGAGCAGATCACCCAAATGGACGCGCAGCCGTCCAAGGACATCGAACACTACCGTAGGTTTGTCAGCCACGAATAGCACTAGATCGCCCTTTTCGGCTTTCATGCGCTCGAGAATGGCCTTGAATCGCTCTTCGGAGAAAAACTTGGCGATCGGTGAACGCGTCTCACTGCCGTCTGACGGTAGGGCCACGTACGCGAGTCCTTTAGCGCCAAACTGTTTGACCCATTCAGTCAATTCATCGATCTGGCGACGGGTATAGTCTCCCAGTCCTTTGGCATTGATGCCGCGAACGTGACCGCCGCTGGCGATGGTCCCTTCGAAAACGTTGAATCCACAGCCTTCCGCAAGGTCCGAAACGTCCTGCAATTCCAAACCGAAGCGAATATCCGGATTGTCCTTGCCGTATCTTTCTAATGCTTCGTGATACGTTATACGTGGCCAGGGGGATGCCAGGAGATGTTTGTGAGGCACAACTTCCTTGACCATCTTGGTGAACAATTCTTCGATCAGGCTCATCACATCGTTGCGTTCGACAAAGGACATTTCCAGATCAAGCTGCGTGAACTCTGGCTGCCGGTCACCGCGTTGATCCTCGTCACGAAAACAGCGCGCAATCTGGAAATAACGTTCCACACCGGCCACTTGCAGCATTTGCTTTAATTGCTGGGGGGATTGCGGTAGCGCATAAAACTCGCCCGGGTGAACCCGGGAAGGCACGAGGTAATCGCGCGCGCCTTCCGGTGTGGTCTTGAAGAGAATTGGGGTCTCTATCTCGAGGAAACCTTTCTGATCCAGATAATCCCGAATGAATTTAACTACCCGGTGGCGTAAGACCAGGTTGCTTTGCATGCGCTCATGCCGCAGGTCCAAATAACGATATTTCAAGCGGATATTTTCGTCGATTTCCTCTTCCTTGTTGATCAGGAAAGGTAACGGCTTGGCAGGGTTGAGCACATTTACTTCTTGTACGTCAACTTCGATTTCACCTGTGGGTAAATTCGAGTTTTCGGCGCCTTCTGGACGTGGACGTACGACTCCGGTGATTTGCAGGACCCATTCAGCGCGGACATCTTGCATGATCGGGAACTTTTCGGGATCAGCCACCACCTGAACCAATCCGAAGCGATCGCGCAAATCGATGAAGGTCACGCCGCCATGATCGCGGTGGCGGTGCACCCAGCCGGCCAGGGTAACGGTCTGCCCGACATGCGAGGCGCGTAATTCTCCACAGGTATGAGTTTTGTACATGCTGATCCTCCTACAAAATAAATCGCCCTTCGCGAATTGCGTTGGGCGACTGGGTATTTCGAAAAAGATTTCTTATACTGGCAGGCTGCGCCAGTCGGCCCGAGGATATTCGTCCGACGAATTCTTGTCATTATCGTTTTTGCGCAGTCCGGTCCTTGGCATTGGGATGTCTCCAGAATTGCCGAATTATAGCACAGCGAGAAGGTTTAATATAGGTTTGTAGACCAGAGTACGGATTAAATTGGATCGTTACGTCATCCAAGCAAATCGCTGGTTTCGTCCAATGCATTGACCTGGTCTTCGGTTAAGCGCCAGCCGGGAGCGCCTGCATTTTGTTGGGCTTGTTCGGCAGTTTTAGCGCCTGGAATCGGCAAAGTGCCTTTGCAAATGCACCAATTCAAGGCGATTTGTACCAGGGATTTACCACCCTGGTCCTGGCCGATTTCGGTCATCAATTTTAACAGTGCAGGCAGTTTGGTCAATAGACTGCCATAACGACGTCCACGCAAGCCGGCGGGGGGATTCTCGGTGCTGTACTTTCCGGTTAACAAACCCATTTCCAGGGGGCTGTAAGCGATCAGGCGTATCCCCAATTCTTTGCAGCGTGCCAGGATCCCGTTTTTCTCGATACTGCGATCCAATAAACTATAATGCATCTGATTGGATGCAAGCGGGATATTTTTCTGCGCCAGCGCAGAATACGCGCGTAGCATCTGACTTTGGTTAAAATTCGAAACCCCGATGGCACGGGTCAACCCCCGGTTTACAGCCTCGGCCATCCCATCCATCCAGGTTTCGATCGACGTGAACGGGAAGGGGAAGTGGATCTGGTAGAGGTCAACTGAGTCCATCCCTAATCGTTCTAGGTTGTGTTCGATTGCATTCAGCAGCAGCTTTTTATTTAATCGCCAAGGATAGGGAGTGAACTTGGTCGCCACGAGCACCGCTTGCTGGCTTTCCTTGATAAATTGTCCTAAAAGCCGTTCCGAGCGCCCATTTCCATAAGATTCGGCGGTGTCGATAAAGCGGATCCCCTCTTCAACCGAAACATCGAAGGCCGCGCGGATATCGTCGTCGCTGTAGCCGTGACCGTAGTTCCACATGATTCGATCCCCCCAGGACCAGGCTCCAAGTCCCATTTCGGTCGCTTGTAAAAAACGTATTTCGTTCGTAGATGGTGTTTCCAATTAGTTGCTCCTTGTTCATAATATTCTACCTTCTTTTCTTAAAATTTGATAAAGATGTCGTTTTTATTTGTTTGCAGGGTAGTCACGAAACTGAATTCAGGTTAAAATCAGTATCTAAAAATTCTATTAGGAACTGATGGACCGCCAGCCACACGAACTTATCGGTGGCTGGCGCTCCCTGAGTTCCAAGGAGGTTATCTTGGACTCGCGATTAAGCGATAGGGGACAGATGGAACCCCCATCTGAAACGGTTCGGCGTCTCTCCCTGCCATTTACCAACCTACAACTGCTTTCGCGCGCATTGACCCACCGCTCATACATCAACGAGCATCCTGAAGCATTGGAAGATAATGAGCGGTTGGAATTCTTGGGGGATGCCGTCTTGGATTTTATCGTCGGTGCCTGGTTATATAATCGTTTTCCTGAAATGAGTGAAGGCGATCTGACACGCTTGCGCTCGGCTTTGGTGCGCACAGAGCAACTGGCCGAATTCGCTCAAAATATGGATTTGGGTCCTGCAATTCGCCTTGGACGCGGAGAACGCAACTCTGGAGGGCAGGAACGACCGGCTATTCTTTGTGGAACCTTCGAAGCCGTGGTCGGTGCCCTGTATCTGCAAGGCGGTATCCCGGCCGTTGAGGCGTTTATTTTCCCGCTTCTGGAAGATGCTCGTGAACGGGTTATGCAACGCCTGGAAATTTATGACTCAAAAAGCCATTTCCAGGAATGGGCCCAGTCCGAAGGATTGGGAACACCATTTTATGTTACTGTCAGCGAAAGCGGGCCGGACCACGCCAAAGAATTTTTAGTCGAGGTCCGGGTCAATCGAAAGACGTACGGTTCCGGTCGCGGAACGAGTAAGCAGGTGGCTGAGATGAATGCGGCGCTGGATGCGCTTAAACGATTAGGGTTCACCAATTCTTAAATTCTATTTCTGGTTTTTACGATATGCCTTTGCGTCTTAAATCTCTGGAACTGCACGGATATAAAACCTTCGCTGCCCGCACCGTCTTTGAATTTGGCGAAGGGATCACTGCGATTGTAGGACCTAACGGTTCTGGTAAGTCAAACATCGCGGATTCTTTGCGTTGGGTGCTTGGTGAACAATCCTACGGTTTGTTGCGAGGCAAGAAGACCGAAGATATGATTTTCTCGGGTTCAGAACAGCGTCCGCGGGCTGGCATGGCTTCGGCTACAGTTTTGTTCGATAACGCCGATGATTGGCTCCCGGTGGATTTCAGCGAAGTTGGTCTGACGCGTCGGGCGTATCGTGATGGGCATAACGAGTACCTGCTCAACGGACAACAGGTTCGACTGCGCGAGATCAATGAGCTGTTGGCCCAGTCTGGTTTGAGTGAGCGAACCTATACGATCATTGGGCAGGGTTTGGTAGATGCTTCCCTGGCGCTCAAGGCCGATGAGCGTCGCCGTCTGTTCGAAGAGGCGGCCGGTGTGGGTTTGTACCGATCGCGCCGCGAAGATGCCGTACGTCGTCTGGAAATAACACAACGTAACCTGGAACGTGTGCTGGATATCATGGCTGAACTCGAACCACGCCTGCGAAGCCTTGAGCGTCAGGCGCGTCGCGCTCAGGAGTATGGTCAGGCGCAAGCCGATTTGCGCCTCCTGCTTCGTGATTGGTATGGTTACCATTGGCATCACTCCCAAAGAGAATTGACTGATGCACGCGAATTACTTCGTGAGCATGAGGCAAAATTGAATCAAGCCCGCGATGAATACCAAATGCATCAAGCTGAGTTCTCGACCTTTCGCGACCGTTTGCAGGCATTACGGATCCAAATAAATGGCTGGCACCGGGAGTTATCGTCGCTTCACAGTCAACGTGAGACTGTCAGCCGCGACCTGGCAGTATTGGAGGAACGTCGCCGTTCTTTGGCGGATGCACGCCAATCCATCATGAGCGAGCAGGAACGCGCTCAAGACGAAGGGCAGCTTGGACAGGAACGCGTTCAGGAAGTCGAACAAGAAATTACTCGCTTAGAGGCTGATTATCAAGATGCGCATAATCAGCACAATCAGGCTGTTGAAGCATTGAGGGCCCGGCAAGCCGAACATGCTGTTATTGAAGAAAAACTAATGGCTGCACGCCAAAAAATGAACTCTCTAAACGCCCAAAATGCTGAATTTTTGGCTCGGATGGACAGTCTGGAAACTCGCCAGACTGAATTGGCACGAAAAACAGTATCCACTGAATCGGCTTTGGCTGAAGCCGAACAAGCAGTACAACAGGCAGAAGAGAAACAGCGGACGGTTGAAAAGGAACGAGTTCAGGCGGAAAAAGCCCATGCTCAAGCCCGATCCGCCCTTAAAGAGCAACAAAAGGAAGTCTCTTCCTTAGAAGACGATCGCCGTAAACAGATCGAGGCACGGGCTGCCCGGGAAAACGAGGAGACACGCCTTAAGACTCAATTGGAAGTACTCGTCCAGGCCGAACAGTCACTTACCGGATACGCCGAAGGGGCACGTTTCCTGCTTGAGGCTGTACGTGATGCGCGCCTTAATAAATCGCCTGGTGCGCTGAGTGCGATGTTGGACGTTCCTGCCGAATATGAGGTGGCTATTGCTTCCGCCCTGGGCGATCACCTTGATGCGGTTTTGCTCGATTCAGGTGAAGACGCCGAGCAGGCTTTGCGCTTGCTCGAGAATGCTGATGCCGGTCGAGCGACCCTGCTGCCGCTGGAATGGTTGGCTAAGGCTGGAGCACTAAAAGCACCGAAAGACCCAAATTGCCTGGGTGTAGCTTCCGAATTGGTGCGCGCCCCAAAAGAATTGATTCCGGCTGTTGTCCTTTTGCTTGGACAAGTATTGGTGGTCAAAGATCGCGCTACTGCGCGCAGGTTGGTGCAAGGCAAGGATCAACCTATAAAGGCTGTGACATTACGTGGTGAAGTTTTTCGGACGGATGGCTCGGTTGTTGCCGGAGGGGCAACCCGCTCGGGAACCTTGAGCAGACCGCGCCAGCGACGGGAGTTGCAGTCTGCTCTGGATGAGCTCAGCCAACGCGTAGCAGGCCTGGACGCTGAAATTGAGCGCCTTAACAAAGATATATCTGCAGCGCAACGCAAACTGGTCAAGTGCGAACAAACGCTGGTGTCCGCGCAGGAACGCCTGGAGGCGGCTCAGGAATCCGAACAACAGGTTGTGCTTGAATCGGAGTCGGCCCTTCGGCAGCTGGAATGGAACAAATCCCAGATCGCTCAATTGCGAAGTGAGGTCGCTGAAGCGCAATCTGAACAGAAGCAAGTAGAAGAGACCCGCGTCGGGATTGAAAGTCAGGAATTGCAATCGCAGGAAACAATCCGTGCGTTGGCCGCGGAGTTGGCGAGTCTGTCAACCGAAGAAGCCCAGAGCCAGGTAACCTATTGGAATACGCGAGCGGCAGTCTCGGAGCGAGCCTTGTCGGATGTGCGGTCGCGCTTGGCGGAACGCCAGCAAGCCGTTGTCCGTTTGGGAGACCAGCAAGCTACCCTGAAACAACGCTTGGATGAGACTGATCGTTCCCTGGAAAATTTGGACCGTGAAAAAGAAACCCTGCGCCAACAGGAAAACACCTTGAACGAGCAAATTGAGAAGCTGCGTGTGCGAATTGACCCGGCCGAAAAAGAACTGGCCGAAGCGGAACGTCAGGATGTTGAACGTCAGGAGCGCGAAACCACGGCGCAACGCGCGCTTGCCAGTGTCGAGCGACAATATACGCAGGTGCAAATCGATTTGACCCGCCGTCAGGAAAACCTCGATTCTTTGCGCCATAAAATTGAAGATGATTTTGGTCTGGTGATGTTTTCTTATGAAGAAGACGTTTCTGGCCCAGTGCCTCTGCCGTTTGAGGGAATGGTCGAGCAGCTGCCGGTAGTCACCGAATTGCCAAATGAATTAGAAGAACAGGTAACCCAACAACGCGCGTTGTTGCGGCGCATGGGCGCGGTCAATCCGGAAGCCAGGCAGGAATATGATTCTGAGCGCGAACGCTTCGAATTCATGAAAACACAAGTTGCTGATTTGCAAAAAGCCGAGGCGGATCTGCGCCAGGTTATCGCTGAACTGGATGAGCTGACCAGGCGCGACTTTTCGCTCACTTTCGAGCAGGTTGCCGGGGAGTTCAAACAAATATTTACCCGATTGTTTGGTGGAGGATCAGCCCGTCTGGTGTTGACCGATCCGGATAACCTGATTGATACCGGTATCGACATTGAAGCGCGCCTGCCAGGACGGCGAGAACAAGGGTTGTCACTGCTCTCGGGTGGTGAGCGTAGCCTCACGGCGATTGCCCTGGTGTTTTCACTGCTAAAAGTTTCGCCGACCCCGGTCTGTGTTCTGGACGAGGTTGATGCTATGCTGGATGAGGCAAATGTTGGCCGTTTCCGCGACCTGTTACGTGAGTTGAGTGAGCGGACGCAATTTGTCGTCATTACGCACAATCGCAATACCGTCCAGGCAGCGGAAGTAATCTATGGTGTGACCATGGGTCGAGATTCTGCAAGCCAAATGATCAGTTTGCGATTGGATGAGATCAGTGATGATTTGCTTAGAGGCAGTTAATGTTTATAAAAAGGCCGCCCGATTTTTTCACCGGGCGGCCTTTTTTGTTGATCTATTCGAATAATCCTAATTATTGGGTCGGTGGTAGAGTCGGTTCGGCTGGAACGCGATTCTTCCAGATATCGAAGGTCTCGACCTGGGTCTCAGACTTGAGCTTGGCCAGAAAATCATTGAAGGCTTGATCTTTGGCTGTTTGATACTGGCTGGCAGTCAGGGGTCGCATTTCGTGACCGAGCACCTGGATGATATGCCATCCGTATGTACTTTGGATCGGTTCGCTGATCTGGCCGACTTTCAGGTCAAACGCAGGTTTTTCGAATTCAGGGATCATCTGGCCTTTACCAAACCAGCCCAGGTCACCCCCCTTATCTTTGGTGCCGGGATCAGTCGAGACTTCCGCAGCAATAATAGAGAAATCTCCACCATTGAGCAGTCGTAGGTAGACTTTTTTGGCTGTAGCTTCATCCGCTACGAGGATGTGACGAGCCCAGACCATATCTTCTTCGTGAGGGACGTCCGCAGTAACCAGATCGTATAGTTTCTGACGGTAAATCTGGTTCTCGAACAAATTGGAGAAATCCTTTTCGGTCATCCCCAAATTTTTATAATTTTCGAGCGACTTGTCATATTCGCTTTGATAACCTTCAGCCGTGTAAGGTGTGGCTGTCGGCACGGGGGTATATGTTGGTGTTGCAGAAGGAACTGGCGTGGCTGTCGCATTGGCGACAAGCGTAGGCGTCGGTGCTGGGGTGCGGGTTGGTGCCTGAGTAGGCGTGGGTGTTAGTGTCACCAGAGCAAGCTGCTCAGGAGAAAAAGTCGGTTCAACCACATCGGTTGGCGTGATGGTTGGGGTCGGGCTCCCGTTTGGGTAATAGTTGAAAAAACCCCGTATCTTCGCACTTATTTCCTCGGGGGAGACGGTGATCCCGCGCCGGGCACATTCCTGACGGATCAAGGCTTCGTTAATTACTTGATCGAGTACGTTTTGTCCCAGGGTTTCGGGGGAATTCATTTGAGCCTGGATTTGAGAAATTTGCGAGGAAAAATTCTGGTCGGTCGAAGGGTCGATTCCAAAGACCTGGGCAAACTGGTAAATTTGAACGTACCTGTTGATCAATTGCTGGCGCGTCAGCCGTACACGCATCTGAAATTCGCGTGTGGTGACGACTGTGTCGCCAATCTTGGCAACAGGTTGACGCAGTTGCAGGTAATTCAAATCCAAATATCCATAAATCAGAACCAGGATAACTGAAGCGATGACACCAATCGCAATATTGCGGATAAGCCTGGTCTGGCGGCGTTCGATTTCGAGCCGCGCTAGGTGTTTTTTGCTGGATGCAGATGGCTTCGATGTTTTTGCCATACTTGACCTCTTTAACGATCAAAGGGCATGAGCGGTGCCATGCCCCTTGGATTTGGAATTAAGACAATCCGTCTTCCCACTGCTTGCCGACGAAGGGCAAGAGCGCAATGTGGCGAGCCTGTTTAATCGCCACAGCCACGGCACGCTGATGTCGGGCACAGGTGCCGGTTTGGCGGCGAGGGCGGATTTTGCCGTCCTCGGTAATGAGGCGCTTAAGCATATCCACCTTCTTATAATCAATTGTCAGATTCTTATCTGCACAGAACTGACAGAATTTCGGTCTCGAGTAGTAACGACGTTCAGGGCGTGAGCGCTGATTGTTGCGAGAATCACTTTTTCGGTCGTCAGACATTATTTACTCCAAATATTAGAACGGAAATTCGTCCTCTTCAGCCGGTGGTTCAGCCTGACCTTCGTCAGCTGTCCCTTCCTGGCTTTGATTGTTATCTCGACGGTCGCCGAGCATCATCATTTCATTAGCAACCACTTCGATGGAAGTGCGTTTGTTGCCTTCTTTGTCTTCCCAGCGCCGCGTTTGTAATCTGCCTTCGATGTAAACCTGTTGGCCTTTGTTCAGATATTGTTTGCAGATTTCAGCCAAATTACCCCAGGCTACGACGTTGAACCATTCGGTCTCGGTATGACGTTCGCCATCCACGGTATTCCATGATCGGCTGACAGCCATTGTAAATGTGGTAACCGGGCGGCCGGAAGGTGTGTAGCGCATTTCTGGGTCTCGACCCAGATGGCCGATAATCATTACTTTATTCAAGCCACGGCTCATGGCTTTCTCCTTTTAAATCTAAACAGGTTTACAGTTAGTTAACCAGGATCAACATGTGACGCATAACAGGATCCAGGAAGCGCAGGTTGCGTTCGAGTTCTTTGGTCGTCTCGGGGGACAAGCTTACATTTATTAAAACGTACTGGCCTTCTGTTTGTTTGCGAATTGGGTAGGCAAGCTTGCGACGACCCCAGACGTCTATTTTGTCAGCAGTGCCACCTGCTTCACTGATCCAGCCTTTGATGCGGTCGAGAGCACCATTAAAGGCAGTCTCATCCAGATCGGGATGGATCACACACACCAGTTCATACTTTCGCATGGGGAAACCTCCTTTCCACGGGATTGCCTCCAGACGACGCCGTGAGCGGGCTGGAAGCGGAAAGTATCACGTGTTGAGCGTGATAATTAACGGGTTGTAGTTTAGCACAAACCGCGAAAATTGGATAGGATCACTAATTACATTCCGGACTCTTCCCTTGGTTTGGCAGGGAAGTAACCAATTGAAAATTTATGGGGCGCCGGCACCATACAAGGATGGATCAGTCGGCGTGTTTCCGGATGGATCGTGGACGTAAACCCAATCTCCCTCTTTGGCCCAATCGAAGAGCCAATGCGAATCCCCCAACGATAAATTGACACAGCCATGCGATTGCGGATAGCCAAAATAGGTGTGCCAGTACGCACCATGTAATGCGCGCGCCTCATCGTAGTACATTGTCCAGGGGACATCTTCCAAATAATAGTAATCTGAATGATCGGCCTCAAAGGAACCGCTCATAGTTTCGGTAGTCTTCTTTTTGTATATTTGAAATAACCCGGGTTTGGTAAAGAACGGATCCAGCCCGGAGGAGAGTAATGTGGCGAAAACGAGTTGCGAATTGTCGTAAACAGCCAATGTTTGCTCTTCCAGATTGACCTCGATCCAGCGTCCGTTGGTGACACCCTCGGGGGGAGTCGTATTTGGAATAACGCGTGCAACCAAGCGGCCCTCGATCCATTGGTCGGGACCGATCAGATACCAGTCAGTATCCTTAACTTTTTGCGCTGCATACACCTGAACGATATTAAAACGAGTCTTTTTGTCAATTACGGTACCTGTGTAGCTGGGTTGGTTGCGGATTTCTGCATCGGATCGAACCCAGCCGAAGGCGTTTTTCGGGGTCGAAGTGAAGATCAATCCCTGAAAATTGCCATACCCGACCCGAGAGCCATCTCCCGGAAACCACTCTCCGGACGGCAGCATAAAGTAATGACCTTTGTCGTTTTCAACATGATTGATGTAAGAAACGTAGACAAATCCCGGGCTGATATATTGACTGGCGCCCCCATGCGCTTCTGCTGCTTCAAGGGAGCCATACAAGGGCAGGGACATTGTGGGATCGACCTTGAAATAAAGATAGGGAACCACGCCCAGCCCCGGATCAGGCGGGTAAGCAGGAAGTGGACGCTGCGGGAAACTCATACCCAACCCCGCCATTTCCGTCATATACAAGGCTGGTCCATAGGCAACACAATCTTCCGGTGTGATTGTGTATACACCTGGGGGGCAGACAACATCTCCGTTGGCCGGCTCCAGATGGGGAGAATCCCCTTGCGCATTTACCTTAAATACTGAAATGAAGCTGGTTAAAATACTACTAATAATAATTATTGTTATTAATCGTTTCATAAATTACCAGGTACTTGTTTCAGATGGCTTTTTGAAGTTATGTAGCCGAAGATTATAGCACGGAAACTGTAAATACCCTGTAAGCCTCCTGGGTGTCAAACGTAGGGGTTCTAGCTTGACACAAATACTTGCATGTGCTAAATTAGCAACACTTCGTAAAGGTATTTTTTAATGGATCAGGATATCGTAAAGGACGTCTCATTTCGTCTACCAGGAGGGTCGTCGTGTCTAAGTCGCGCACGCAGATGATGGTCGACCGCTTACGTGAACTGCAGGCTTCGTCACCAGATATTGAAGCTTCGGCAGTCGTCAGCGTGGATGGGTTGAGCATAGCCTCCGCGTTGCCACAGGGAGTGGAAGAAGATCGTGTGTCGGCGATGTCTGCAGCCATGCTCTCCTTGGGAGAACGTATTGCCAATGAATTGGGACGTGGATCCCTGGAGCAGGTATATATAAAAGGTGAAAAGGGATTTGTGGTGCTCATGTCGGTCGGTGAAGAAGCTGTTCTAACAGCGCTGGCGCGAGAACAAGCCAAGCTCGGTCTGATTTTCCTGGATATGCGCCGAGCCGCTGAAGATCTGGTCAAATTGATTTAATGGAGTCCGTATGAGCCCAATGGAAAAAAGCGGTTTGTATTACCCGAACAAATTTGGCATGATTACAATTAAGGCTTTGGAAGAGGTGATGGGGAAGAATGGCCTCAACGCAATCCTCAATTTATCCGGTCTTACTCATTATATTGACAACTATCCCCCGGACAACCTTGAAAAACAATTCGACTTTTCTGAACTTTCAGGCATTGGGATCGCGCTGGAAGAGATGTATGGTCCGCGTGGTGGGCGTGGTTTGGCACTGCGTGCGGGCCGGGCAACTTTTGCAGACGCATTGAAAAATTTCGGCGCGCTGGCTGGCGTTGGTGATATGGCATTTAAAGTCCTGCCCTTGCAAGCCAAACTGCGGATTGGCTTACCAGCAATGGCTCGAATATTTTCACAAATCAGCGATCAACATAGTACTGTAGAAGAGAAAGAAAACGAATTTATTTATACGATCCACAAATGCCCGGTATGTTGGGGGCGACATGACGTGGATAAACCGGTTTGTTTTATTGCAACCGGTCTCTTGCAAGAGGGACTCAAGTGGGTTTCGGGCGGGAACGAATTCCGCGTTAATGAATCCTTGTGTCACGCGTTGGGGGATGATGTCTGCGAGTTTATCATTCAAAAAGAACCGATCTCCTGATCGCCGAGGGCTATCATGGCAGAAGAGAAGCCCAAAATCTTAATCGTTGAAGACGATCTCGATGTGGCTGAAATGCTGAACGCTTATTTTGGTGTTCAGGGTTATGAAGTTTTTACCGTTAACTGGGGAGAAGATGGGGTTAGAGCTTGCCAAACAGTTCACCCGGATTTGGTCATTCTGGATATTCGCCTTCCGGATATCGATGGGTATGAAGTGGCTCGCCAACTGCGCGGAAACCGCAGGACGCAGGATATACCAATTATTTTCTTGACAGAAAAACGCGAGCATACCGACAAGCTGCAAGGATTGGAATTGGGGGCCGATGATTACATCACCAAACCTTTTGACGTTCAAGAGCTACGCTTACGGGTGCGTAATACTTTACGGCGAGCGACACACGAAACCTTAACCAACCCGGTCAGCGGATTACCGGAAGGCCCTCTGGTAGACGAGCACCTTAGGGATTGTTTGGGGCAAGATAATTGGGGGATCCTGGTGGTGTCCCTTGAAAACCTGGATCACTTCCGCGAGGCCTACGGATTTGTCGCCTCGGACGATGTTTTACGCGCTGTAAGCCTGATGATCCAAAACACTTTAAGGGAAGTGGGTAGTATGGATGGCTTTCTGGGTCATCTTTCGCTAACTGATTTTGTTATGGTCATTTTACCGATGCATTTGCCCGAGGTGGATAGCCGCATCAGGTCACGCTTAGAGCGGTCACTTGATTATTTTTATCCAATCGAAGATCGAGATCGAGTCGATGATTTGTCACATCGCTTGGCAGTAAAAATGACAGTATTGACAGCCGAGGATGGAAATTTTTCCAATCTTGAGCAACTTAAATCAGAGCTTATCGGGCGGAAACAATAGGAGTTTATTTGCGGACTACTGTCATTATTCCGACATATAACGAAGCGGAGAATCTACCCAAACTGATCTCCGCTTTATTTTCGCTTCCGCTTGAGTTGGATATCCTGGTTGTGGATGATAACAGTCCGGATGGGACAGGAATGCTGGCGGATGAATTTGCGACCCAAAATCCCGATCGGGTGTCTGTAATCCATCGTCCTGGAAAAATGGGATTGCGCTCGGCGTATCTGACGGGCTTTCGAAAAGCTATCGACGATGGCGCACAGGCGGTCGTCCAGATGGATGCTGATTTCTCCCATGATCCGGCGGTTCTGGTTGAAATGAATAACCAGGTTGATTCTTACGACATGATCCTCGGTTCTCGTTATATCAATGGCGGCGGGGTTGACAACCAGTGGCCGTTATGGCGTAAGGCGCTTTCAGCATTTGGTAATTTCTATGCTCGGACGATTCTCGGTTTTCCGCTGCATGACGTCACGACCGGCTATCGTTTTTGGCGACGTGAAACCCTGCTGGGGTTGCCGATGGAGCGCATTAAATCCAATGGGTACATATTTTTAGTCGAGATGGCTTACATGGCTTTCTGTCTCGATTATAGGATTGGAGAGGTCCCAATATTCTTCGCTGACAGGCGTTGGGGGAAGTCAAAAATGTCCTTTACAATTCAGTTAGAGGCTGCTTTCCGAATCTGGCAGGTACGCTGGAATTTTCGAGATTTGCGGCGCCTAGGCAAAGCCGCCCGGATAAAATAAGAGACGGGCCCGTCTTTTATTTTACGATTGTTGTCAGCGTTTTCCATTCATCCAGACTGAGTGTTTCCGCCCTCCGCATCGGGTTGATCCCGGCAGCTTCAAGCAGGGATTGCGCCTGGGTTGGGGAAATTCGCAATCCCGCAGAAATTGAGTTCCGTAAGGTTTTGCGCTTCTGGCCAAACCCGGCCTTGGCGAGTTGAAAGAATTTATCCAACTGCGCGTAAGGGATACTGGGTTCTTTGGCAATCTCGATGCGCAAAACAGCCGAATCAATTTTAGGCGCAGGGTAAAAAGCCCCGGCCGGGATGCGCGCGATGATCTGCGGTCGCCCGTAAACTTGCACACTCAGGGAAAGCAAACTCATCCGCCCTGATTCAGCACATATCCGTTCCGCAACTTCTCTTTGTACCGTCAGTACCATCCGGCGCGGGCTTGGATGCGATTCAAGCAAATGGCGCAGCAGTGCGGAGGTGATGTAATAAGGTATGTTGGCAACTACGAGATAGCCGTCCTTGCTCATTAATTCGGCTGGCGAGATTTTCAAGATATCGGCCTGGATCAGACGGACGTTGGTATAAGAGGAAAGGACAGCTTGCAGTGGTGGGAGCAGCCTCTGGTCCAATTCGACCGCGACCACCTCCAGGGCATGAATAGCCAGATAGCGCGTTAAACTGCCCAGGCCGGGTCCGACTTCCAGGACGCTGTCGTCGGGCTCGATCTCAGCTGCTTTGACGATACTTTCCAGAGCCGCAGGGTCTTGTAAAAAATTTTGTCCGAGGCTTTTGTTGGGGCGCAATCCGTACTGATGCAACAGAGCTGCGGAATTGAGCTGCGGAACCTTCGGGTAATTGCTCATGGGCAGGTGTAGTCCGGGGAGGGCAGCGAAGGCGATGCGGAAGGTTCGCTCCGGCGTGAAGGCCAGGAACCCTGGTTGAACTGCAACACAAAGCTGCGTAAAATCGTAAAATCCGCATCCCAGATAAAGACATCCTTTTGGACGCCGATGTCATATGTGCGGGTACCGGTCAGTAAATCGGTTGGGAAGCTGACGAAGGCGATGTCCGCTGGGTCGATCTGTGGAGCCAGGCACGCCAGCTGTCCGATTTGGGTGGCGCTCAGGTCAGTCTGGGCTGATCCTTTGAAGGATTGAATAATAGCCGGGATCTTGGTGACGATTGCTGGACTTAGCAGTTCCTTGCGCAGTGCACACATGACGATATTTTGATTGCCGACGCGTTCGAAAACAGTATTTTTTCGAATGCGAGACAGCATCAAGGCTTGCGTGCCATCCAGATGATGGGGACCTGCCCCAAAGTACAGATCGGAGCGTTTTTCCTGGTCTGGAGCGCGACCATCCACGGCGGCCGGCAGTTCTACGTCAATGCCACCGACGGCGTCTACCAGCTTGACGAAGGTGTGCATATTAACGGCCACGTAATTGTCGGCGCGCACGCCAAAGTTCTGTTCCAACGTGCGGGCCAGCAGACCGGGTCCCTGGCCGGGCCCTTCGTAATACCCCATACCCGGATTGCCGTATAAATAAGCCTGGTTGAGCTTGCCGTGTGTAATCCCGTAATGCGCTGAGATACCCGGGATTTCGACCCACAGGTCGCGTGGGAATTCGAGGATTGTCACGCGAGGGGTCTCGAAATCCACTCGAACGATGCGGATGACGTCCGCCAGACCGTACAAGTAATTGTATGCTCGTGTGTCAGAGCCAATCGCCAGGATGGTCATTACCGGTGGACCACCACATTTTGTCTTGGGGATGTTGGGGGTTGCAGTTGGAAGCCAGGGAGTGGAAGTGGGCAAATTTGTCGCAGTTGGTCCTGGAGCGCCTTGAGCCGGCAAGGTTGAAGTGGCGCTTGCAAGATAGGGAACCAACACCTGGGTTGGTAAGTCCAGCGCTGGCCCGAGCGGGTGGGTTAACTGCACCGAAAGCCAGGCAACCGTCCCGCCCAGGCAAATGCCGGCTGCTGTTGCCAGGCTGAGCAGTATCCACAACGATGATCTCCGATTGTTCCCCATGATTATTGCAAATTGTAAAGGATTGTGGGCGGCACAGGTGTCAGGAAATAGACGGTTACCCAGCCAGTCATGGGTTGGTAATCGTCGTCGCTCCAGCCCAGGTCGATCCATGGTTTGCCGGGGATGCCCCCGCCAATGTCGGCAATCACGGCTGAACCATAACCGGGGATATAGACCTGTTGCCCGGACATCATGTTGAACCAACTGCGGATCACAGCCACCACTCCCTTCTTGACCGGCAATCCGCTGGCGGTGCCGGTATAACAGCGGTCAGCGCCTGAACGGCAGGGGGAGTAAGAAGTAGCGTAGAGGCTAACAGCGCGCCAATATTCAATCTTCACGCCATCCACGGTAGTGGTCCGGACCACCACTTTGGTGCCGTACCCCATGATGCGGTCTCGAGGGGGACGGATAACACTTTCGCTCTCGGTCTGGCGTGAAATCTCTTTGCCGTCTTCGTAACGTACGCGTACACGGCTGACCGACAGGCCGTACTCCCCAGTTTGTAGTAATTCCTGTTTGTCGAGTTCAACCTCGGCTGAAGCTTGAAATTCGGCATTGAAAGGGATCGGCTTTTGGACTAAAAGCACGGATTCTTGCACCCGGATGACTTTAATTTGACCGTCGGCTGGAGGCGGTTCGGACTCGGCCGGGAGGCTGTAATCCAACCCCTCGAGCGCGATTCCGGCCTCGGCGAGTGCCTGCCCCACAGTCTGCGCGGCGGTGAAATTTTGGACCTTGTTGCCGTCAACTTCGATCGTGATTGGTTTTGCTGGGCGGTAAGTGATTTTCATTTGATCGTTGACGGGCGTTGAGGCGGGAGGATCGAGAAAATCTCCGCTTGAAAGCGCAAAGTCTGCTTCTTGCAGTGCGGCTCCTACCGTAAAGGCGGCGGTTCGGATCTGCCGCTCGCCGTCAGGTCCGTTGACGGTTAAGGTCACCGTCCGGCGGATCTGCAGGGTCGGGTGAGCGGCATCCGGTAATGGATTTTCAGGAGAAATCACAGAACCTTGAAAAAATAAACGATCTTCAGGATTCAGCTTTATTGCCGCCATGTCCAGCAATTTGGTTGGGATGCGTTCTGTGGTCGTTATCGTGTGAAGCTGACTGCCGTCCAGGATGTAGACGACAGCCTTGTTTGTAGATTGAGGCTGGCAGGCCACCATGAAGAATATTAAACCCAGCATAAGCCGGTTAAACCGTTTCATGCTGACTATTCTAACGCTAAAGAGATCAGGTGTCATCCCGGTAATTTTTCGGCAACCTTGCCTTCATACCGGTAAAATGGTTGACTGGAATTTCATCGTTCAGGTGTTTAACAGTTCCCTGAAAGCCGCAAGCAGCAGCGTGATATTTTCTTTGCGGCTGGAGTAACCCATCAGCCCAATACGCCAGACTCGATCCTTGAGTGCTCCGAAACCACCGGCGATTTCGATGTTGTATTCCTGCAACAGTCGTGCGCGGATGGCATGCGGGTTAATGCCCTGTGGAACACTGGCTGTGGTCAGGGGTGGCAGGCGATATTCGATTGGGATGAAGGGTGGAAGGTTGATGGCCTCCAGTCCCTGCCAAAGTTCCTCGGCGTTGGCGCGGAACCGCGCGTAAGCACTCTCGAGGCTTTCTTCAGCCAGGACGCGCAGCGCCTCCCGCAGGGCATAGTGCAGCGTGGCGGAGGCGGTGTGATGGTAGCTATGAGTTCCGCCCCAGTAGCTGGCGTATTGTCCCAGGTCGAGATAGAAGCTTGAGATCGGTCGGGTGCGTTTTTCGATTGCTTCACGGGCGCGTGCGCTGACGGTGATCGGCGCCAGACCGGAAGGCGCTGAGAGATTTTTTTGACTGGCCGAGTAGGCGATATCGACCTCCCATTCGTCGACCTTGACCGGGATACCGCCCAGCGATGTGACTGTGTCCAGCACAACCAATGCGCCCTGGGCGTGCGCAGCCGCGACAATTTCTTTGATGTGTAGTTGCTCTGCGCCTGTGGAAGTCTCAGCGTGTACGATGGCAAAGATTTTGTAGGCCTTTTGCTTCAGGGCAGATTCAATCTCATCGACGGTGAAGATTTCTCCCAGGGGGCGGTTGATCCGGTCCACGGCAGCACCCAGACGTTCGGCGATGATTGCCAGGCGTTCCCCAAAATAGCCATGGATGGCGACTAAAACCTTGTCTCCCGGTTCGATCAGATTGGCCAAAGCAGATTCCATACCGGAGGTACCGGTGCCGGATAGGGCAAAGGTCCACTCGTTCTCGGTCTGAAAGACGTAGCGTAGTAATTCTTGTTCTTCGATATAGATTTTCAGTAAATCAGGATCGAGGTGTCCGACGGGTGGTGCAGCCAGTGCCCGCATGACGCGTGGATGGGACATGCTCGGGCCGGGGCCGAGGAGAATGCGGGCATTGGGATTCAGGTCTTGAAAAGAAGCAGCGTTCATCGAGCTCTCCTTATTGTTCGGGTTGATATAAGTGTAATGTAAAAACTTTGTCCGCGGGAGAGCATATGGAATATAATCATTAATTTGAAGACTGCGGAAACCAAGTAAATTCTTGGGAAAAATTTGACTATGAATTCTCTAACCTGGGAGAGGTAGAATGTATAAAAGGAATATCGTTGTTCTTGCATTGAGCTTGACCCTGGCGCTGACTGCCTGTGGAACGGGGTCCAGGAGTTCAACTTCTACTACTTTGAACATCCAAATGAGTGATTTTGCTTTTAGCCCGTCGGAATTCAGCGTTCCGGCTGGAGCAGAGATCACACTGAATTTGAGCAATCTGGGTGTGGTGGAACATCAGTTTGTGATCATGAAAAAGGGGGCGGAAGTAACTCCCCCCTTCAGCGAAGATGACCGGCCCAGCATTTACTGGGAGACAAAGCTGGAAAGCGGCAACGATGAATCAGTTAAATTTACTGCCCCCAGTGTGCCAGGCGAATATCAAATTGTTTGCGGCGTTCCAGGTCATTTGGAAGCCGGGATGGTCGCCAAGCTGATCGTAAAATAACGGCCCTAAAATTGGAGAGGATTTCGCTCTTGGAGTGCCAAAATATTTAGGGAGTAAAATGGGAAACGTGGAACGATCAGTTATCACCGGCCTATCCAACCCGCTTGTCAAGCAGGCGCGCGCTCTGCGTCAGCGAAAAGCCCGGACAGCGACGAGTCTGTTCCTGGTGGAAGGTATCCATCATGTTGGGGAAGTTGTCGCAGCCGGCTGGGAGGTGAATACCCTGCTCTACGCCCCGGAATTGCTCACCAGCGATTTTGCTGCAGCCTTGCTGGAACAGGCAACCGGTAAGGGCATTCTTTGCCAGCCAGTTTCCGCAAAAGTGATGGATTCGCTGACTGGCAAAGAGCATCCTCAGGGGATTCTGGCGCTGGTACGACAGCGGGACCGGACTTTGGCAGATCTTTCATCCGATCAGTTCAGGAGAGGCGTGGCGGTGGTTTCGCCGCAAGACCCTGGAAATGTTGGCACGATCCTGCGCACGATCGACGCTGTCGGCGCAGATGGATTAATTATTCTGGATGGCGGCGTGGATTTATACCACCCTACCTGCGTACGAGCCAGTATGGGTGCGCTTTTCTGGAAGCCGGTCGTGCGTACCAGTTTCGACGCCTTCCTGACCTGGTCGCGATCGGAAGGGTATTCCTTGCTCGGTAGTTCCACGCATGCCAGCCTCGATTATCGCAACTTCGATCCAGGCAATTCGCCCTGGATCTTGCTGCTTGGAAGTGAGCAAAAAGGTTTGTCTGTGGAGCAGCTCGAAGCCTGCGATCAGACCGTCTCGTTACCTATGCACGGGCGGGCAAGTTCGCTGAATCTGGCAGTCGCGGCAGGTATTTTATTGTATGCTTTAGGGGAAAAAGACCAAGGTTAAAATTTCATACCCTAGTGGGTGCAAAACGAACGGATTGGCGATTATTTTATGGTGCAGGTCTGAATTAGAACTCATCGTCCTCGTCGTCTATCCAAATATCATCCTCCTCTTCAAATTCACTTTCCTCCCATTCTTCGAGTTCCTCTTCCTCGTCTTCCCAATCTTTCTCAACGTCATCGCTTTCAGATGGTGTGTATGTTGCACAGCCAGTATCGGGGTCAATCTCGACTGCGGCAGCGCTACAATAGCCATCGTCAAGGAAGACGCAATCAACGTATCGGCAACGAATGCGGGGCATGTAGACCTCCTGAGATTAAGCAGCCTGGCTGCGGTTTAATCGCATCAGCGACACGATGAAGATCGCGGTGATGGCGATGGCTGATAAGACACAATAAGGGCACCAGGCATGGATAACGGCCGCCTCAAGGTAAGTAAGGAAGGCTGAGTAGATCACGCCGATCAGGCTTAATCCAAAGATCATCAATGGACCGTTGTCCTTGAAAAACTCGAGGCGAGGTTCCAAAACTAAAATGGCAATAACTGCCAGGTAAGCCAACAAACCTATCACGGCAATCGGGATACCGTAGACCTCCGAATATTTGCTGGTATTGACAGTAAAGCAGTCGCCCAGACCGCCGACACATTGTGCTTCATTGTGGGTTAGCTTGATCCAGGTCAGGTAGGTGCTGTCGAGCGCGCCTATGAGTGCTGTGAATAAGGTTATGGAAGTCAGCTTTTTCATGGTTTCCTTGTTATGGCTGGATTATTGTGTGAGCATCCAGGCATCGATGACTGCGCCAGTAGCGAGCGATTTTACCCCAGCGGGGACGATTAGTAAAGCATTTGCCTGTACCAACGATAGTAAATTTCCTGACCCTTGGTGTCCGGTCAAGCGGGCGGTCAGGCTTCCATTTTCTTCGGATACGACTGCGCGCAGGTAGCTTTCTCTGCCATCCGATTCGACAGGTTCTGTCAGTTGCACGCGAATACGTTGTCTCGGGTGGAAAGCCTGTCCGCTGAATTTCTCCAGGGCGGGCCTTACGAAGACCTCGAAACTGACGAAGGCTGAAACTGGATTGCCTGGAAGCCCAAAGAAAGGGATGTTGTGGTAGCTGCCGAAAGCTAACGGTTTGCCGGGTCGCATGTTGACGCGCCAGAAGGTGAGTTCGCCCTGCGACTCGACCACATCCTTGACAAAATCAAATGCCCCGACGCTGACCCCTGCAGATGAGATGATCAGGTCAACCCCTTCAGCGACGGCGTGTTCCAGGCGAGCCTGCACTTCATCCTGGCGGTCCGCTGCGATGCCCAGGTGCAGGACTTCCGCGCCGGCAGCTTCGATCAAAGCTGCCAGCGTATAGCTGTTGGCATCGCGGACTTTGCCTGCTTCGAGTGCCGCTTCGACCGGGATTAGTTCATCGCCGCTGGAGAGTAAAGCCGCACGCGGCTGCCGGAAGACCGGGACAGTGGCAATACCGAGCATGGCCAATAAGCCTAAATCCTGTGGACGCAGGCGTTGCCCCTTCTTTAGAACTACCTGATCCTGGGATAAGTCCTCTCCGCGTGAGCGGACATATGAGCCTGCTGCGAGGGCCTGATAGATTGCAACCTGCGCTGGCGCAGGGACGCCCGGGGAACGTTCCGTGAAGTCAGTCTGTTCGACCGGAACGACGGTATCGGTTCCCTGCGGGAGCGGTGCACCGGTCATAATACGGGCAGCCTGCCCAGCCTTAATCTGAATCGATGCGATTTCTGCGCCGGCGGGGATGTCAGCGACTACCTCCAGTATGCGGGGTGCGTTAGCCTGGGTTTCTCGCAAATCGGCAGCGCGGACGGCGAAGCCATCCATGGAAGAATTGTCGAAAGGTGGCAGGGAGGTAGTAGCACGGATGTCTGCTGCAAGCACACGTCCGGAAGCCTGATCGAGAGGCAAGGTAGTTGCCTCGACCGCTTCGAACATTGTAAGGATGCGCGTTTGCGCGTCGTTCACGCTGAGCAGGGACATGGTTTTCCGCCTGTTAAAGCGGCGAGATTATACCACTGGTTAAAAGGTTCGTCCCTGGCTTGGGACGAACCTTTTAACCAGGATTGGTTCGCTGCGCTTCCATGACGTTTGGCAGATTTTCGATGCGGTTGAGGATGCGGCTCAGTTGGGCAATGTCTTTGACTTCTACGATAAGTTTCATGTCTGCCAGGCTGCGGCTGACCTTGACGTCAGCATTGATGATATTGACACCTTCATTATTGAGTAAATTCGATATGTCACCCATCAAACCCTGACGATCATAGGCTTTGATCCGCACCGGAACGGGATAAGTGCGTACCTCTTCGCCCCAGGATACCCTTACCAACCGTTCACGATCTTTCATGCGCAGGATGTTGGGGCAGTCTTGGCGATGAATCGTGGCCCCTCGTCCGCGGGTAATGTAACCGATGATTTGGTCGCCGGGCGTTGGGTTGCAGCATCTGGCCATGCTGGTCAAGATGCCCTTCAATCCTACGACGTTGACCGCATCGGTCGGCGTCGCTTCGCTGGGTGTGGTGATCGTCAGGATGTCGGCGTTCTCTTCGGTCTCAGAGAGATGTTTGACGATGCGATTGACGGCCAGGTCGCCGGTGCCCAGGGATACGAACAATTCCTCCGGGGAGCGGAATTCCAGCTCCCTGGCCAGTTTATCGAAATTAATTTCCGGGATACCCAGGCGACCCAATTCGCGCTCAAGCAGTTCGCGTCCCTGGGACAGGTTTTGCTGGTAATCTTGTTTCTTGAACCAGGTGCGGATCTTTCCGCGCCCTCGCTGGGTCTTGACCAGGCCAAGGTTGGGATTGAGCCAATCCCGGCTTGGACCGCCGCGTTTGGCGGTCAGGATTTCGATCTGGTCGCCAGTTTTTAATTCATAATCCAGCGGGACAAGTTTTCCCGCAACCTTGGCGCCCCGGCAGCGGTGGCCGATGTCGGTATGGATGTGGTAGGCGAAGTCGATCGGGGTGGAGCCGGCTGGCAGATCGATGATGTCACCGCGCGGGGTGAAGACGTAGACCCGATCCTGAAAAACGTCGGTCTTCATGCTCTCGACGAATTCCTGGGCGTCATCCACATCCTGCCGCCATTCCATTAATTTGCGCAGCCAGTTGATGCGCTGCTCGAAAAGCGAATCGCGCGGGGTATTTTCCTTATAGCGCCAGTGGGCAGCAATTCCCAGTTCAGCGTTCTGGTGCATATCGTGCGTGCGGATCTGTACTTCCAGCGGCTTGCCATCATCATAGATCACCGCTGTGTGGAGTGATTGGTAAAAATTGTCTTTGGGGGCGGCGATGTAATCATCGAATTCGCCCGGTATAGGCCGCCATTGGGTGTGAATCAGACCGAGCGTGGCATAACATGCGGGTATGTCCGGTACGATGAGTCGCACAGCGCGTACATCGCGTACCATTTCGAAGGACTTCCCCTTTTCCTCCATCTTTTTGTAAATGGAGTAAATGTGCTTGGGACGACCGCTGACTTCGGCCTGGATACCAGCCTGATTGAGCATCGTGCTCAGGCGGGTCTCAATCGTTGCGATCTGCGCCTCGCGATCGAGGCGCCTGCCTGCCAACTGCTCGGCGATTTCCTTGTATTTGTCAGGGTTAACATAGCGGAAGGCCAGGTCTTCGAGTTCCCACTTGATTTGCCAGATTCCAAGGCGGTTTGCGAGTGGGGCGAAAATATCAAGGGTTTGCTTTGCAATCCGACGGCGTTTCTCGTCGGGCATGTGCCCAAGAGTGCGCATATTGTGCAGCCGGTCGGCCAGCTTGATCAAGACCACGCGCACATCGTCGCCCATTGCCAGAAAGGTCTTGCGCAGGGTTTCGGAAACCAGATCCGCTTTTCGACCCAGGACGGCAGGCGGGGTGCTATCTTCTTCGTCGTCGTCGGAAGCGGCAACCTTGCTGCGTTTGTTTGCGACTTGCTTGCTGGGGATGGGCCGCTGTTCGGATTGAGAGACCCGCGGCAGGTTGGTCAATTTGGTGACGCCATCCACCAGGTTGGCGATAGTTTCGCTAAAATCGCGGCGCAGGTCGTCCAGGGTGACGGAGGTGTCCTCCACTGTGTCGTGAAGCAATCCGGCGGCTACAACCTCAGGTGGAACGCGTAATTCTGCCAGGATTTGGGCGACCGCCAGGCAATGATTGATGTACGGCTCACCGGAGGCGCGTTTCTGTCCGCGGTGCGCTTCTTCTGCTACGCGGTAGGCGCGATTAATCAGTTCCCGGTCTGCGAGATTGTAATTCTCGGGGAGTTGGTCGATCAATTTTTCAATCGGCACTGGTGCGGCAGTTTTCATCGACCTCTATTGTAGTCTACCCGCTGTGTTTGTCAAAGAAATTGCGGTATGAAAATGGACTCGCTATTTGAAAATCTTGTAAAATCAATGCGGAGGAGTCTATGCCGATTGTAAACAACGTCACCCGCCTACTCAGGGCGCGTAAAATCCCCTACCAGGCCTGTGAGCTCCCGGGCGAGAAGTTGGGCGCCCTGGAGGCGGCGCAATATTTGAAGGTCGCGCCTGAGCTGGTGTATAAAACCATCGTCGTCACACGCGAAAAACCCCGTAAACCGATCCTGGCTGTCATTCCCGGCCCCAACCAGGTCGACTTGAAATCACTGGCAGCCTTCCTGGGCGAGAAAAAAGTTTATTTGCCGACTGAACGCGAAGCGGAGCTGCTTACCGGGCTCCAGGCAGGTGGGATTTCTGCTCTGGCATTGATCAATCAGGGCTTTCAGGTTGTGCTGGATGCAAGCGCGCGGGTCCACGCTGAAATATATATATCTGGTGGCCAGCGAGGATTGAACATCCTTTTACCGGTCGAGGCTCTGGTGAAATTGACAAATGCGCGTGTAGGGGAAATTAGTAGACAAATTGGAGCGTAAAAATAGCATAAAAAATATTCCGCCGACTTTTTTTGTGATGAATTTTCAATATAATATTGCAAGACTTCGCAGGGGCGGTAAAAAAACCGCTCTATTCTATATACAGGAGGTGAGCGGAAAAGTAGAAGTTTAGTATTGTTATATCTAAATTTTAGCCCGATTGACTCTAGAGGAGAAGACAATGCGTAAAGTATTTACTGTTTTGGCAGTGCTGGTCGTAGCCAGTCTGCTACTCGCAGCCTGTGGCAGCGGCCAGCAATCCACTGCTGGCGGCGAGAAAATGATCGAGACCGTGGTTGTGACGGTCGAAGTGCCGGCAGCCGGCGGCGATGCACCCGCTCCGCCCCCGCCAGCCGGGTATGGCGAAACCTTAAAGACTGTCCAGGATCGCGGCAAGATCATCTGTGGCGTCAATTCACAGGTTCCCGGCTTTGGTTACGTGGACGCAAGTGGCAACTTCACGGGATTTGATGTGGATTTCTGTCGCGCGCTGGCGGCTGCGGTCTTTGGCGATCCGACCAAAGTCGAATACCGCCCTGTGACAGCTTCCGAGCGTTTCACAGCCTTACAGTCCGGAGAAATTGATATCCTGAGCCGTAACACCACCTGGACATTGACCCGTGATACCGAATTGGGTGGCAATTTTGTCCAGACCACATTCTATGATGGTCAGGGCATGATGGTCCCGAAAGACAGCGGCGTTACCACGCTCAAGGACCTGGATGGCGGTACGGTCTGCGTTCAGACCGGTACGACCACTGAACTTAACCTGGCGGACGTCATGGCTGCCCAGGGGATCGCTTATACACCAGCTGTGTATGATGATGCCGATTCCACTTTCGCTGCTTATTCTGAGGGTCGTTGCGACGCCGTCACCACCGATAAATCCGGTTTGGTTTCCCGGCGAGCTGTCCTATCCGATCCCGAGAATCATGTCATCCTGGATGTGACCATGTCCAAGGAGCCGCTTGGCCCAATGGTGCGTCACGGCGACGATCAGTGGTTTGATATCGCTCAGTGGACTGTCTTCACGATGATCGCTGCGGAAGAATATGGTCTCAGCTCCACCAATGTGGACGATATGAAAACCTCTGCGACCAACCCTGAAGTCAAGCGCATTCTGGGTGTCGAAGGTGACATGGGGACTAAGCTGGGTCTGAGCAACGATTTCGCATACAACATTATCAAGATGGTTGGAAACTATGCTGAAGTTTACAATCGCAATCTCGGTCCCGATACGCTGACTTACATTCCGCGTGGTCTGAATAGCCTGTATACCAATGGCGGCATTCTCTACGCGCCACCGTTCCGCTAAATCAATACCTTGCAGTGGGGGTGGGTTTCAAACCCACCCCCACTCTTCAATGGAGAGTGACAGGCGTGAATAGAGAGACGACCACCGGAACATCAGTTCCTTTTTATCGGGACGAACGGATCCTGCAGGTTCTCGGGCAGATTGCATTCGTTCTGGGCGTGTTCCTGTTCGGGTATTTTATTTTCCATAACATGCTGGTCGGATTGCAAAAACAAGGCATGACCCTGGGCGTTTCCTTTTTGAAGGGGACCTCGGGCTTTGACATCGGCGAGACCCTGGTTGAATACAGCCGTAATGCCACCTACTTGCGCGCTTATCTGGTCGGTTTACTCAACACACTTCTGCTCAGTGCCCTGGGGATAGTTTTTGCCACGGTTTTCGGAGTTATTCTCGGCGTGGCGCGCCTCTCCACAAATTTATTGATCAATCGTCTGGCAGCCTTCTATCTGGAAGTCATCCGCAATCTTTCCCTGCTGGTTTTTTTGATTTTTTGGTATCTGGGTGTTTTTCTAAAGCTTCCGCGGGTAAAGCAAGCCATTATCTGGCCCGGCTCGATCTTCCTGACCAACCGCGGCGTCGGAATTCCCTGGGGCGTCCCAAGCGGAACTTTCCCGACTTATCGCTGGATCTTGTTCCTGGGGCTGATCCTGACGGTTGGCCTTGGGCTGGTTCTGAACGCTCGCGGGAAACGGACCGGACGGCCTCCCATGACGCTGCTCTGGATGCTGGTGACGTTTTTCGCAGTGGCCGTGGTTGGCTGGCTCATCCTGCCCGAATCCCCGTTGATGCTTGAATTACCCTACGTTAAGGGCTTGAATCTGGCAGGGGGGAAAATACTCAGCCCGGAATTCATGGCTTTGTTATCCGGACTGGTTTTGTACACTGCAGCCTTTATTGGCGAAGTGGTGCGTGCCGGGATTCAATCTGTTTCGAGGGGACAGATTGAAGCTGCACGGGCTTTAGGTTTGAACGGCTTCCAGACCATGCGTCTGGTAGTCTTTCCGCAGGCGCTGCGTGTAATTATTCCCCCTCTAACCAGCCAGTATCTCAATCTGACCAAGAACTCATCCCTGGCAGTCGCGGTAGGATTCCCGGATGTGTTTTATGTCTCGAATACCATCATCAACCAGAGCGGGCGGGCGGTTGAAATGATCACACTGGTGATGTTGACCTATTTGACTTTTAGTTTGGTGACTTCCTTCTTTATGAACTGGTATAACCAAAAAATTAAACTGGTGGAGCGCTGAGATGAGCCAAGCGACCGATTCGTTGCCCCCACTCACGGAACGCTTTACCGTTCTGGGTTGGCTGCGTAAGAACCTTTTCAACACCTGGCCCAACAGTCTGTTGAGTGTCCTGGCAATTTTGTTTGTCTATTGGGCCGGCAAGGGATTGCTGACCTGGATTTTCACTGTCGCCGAATGGAATGTGGTCGCTGTCAACCTGCGCCTTTTCATGATCGGGCAGTATCCCGCCGACCAGGCCTGGCGCCTGTGGATCGGAATGTACTTCCTGGCCTTCTTGATCGGCAATTCATTGGCAATCTGGGCACCACATTCCCGCGCCTGGACCATATCCTTGTTTGTGTTGCCGATCCTGTTGGCGATCCTGCCTTTTTCCCCGATCGTACGCCTGGAAATTCTGGGATTTTCTTTGCTGGGTGCCATAGGTTGGTTCTTGGGTCGCTCGCAATTATCCGGTTTGCGAAGGATTGTTGTCATTGGCTGGATCATTTTTCTGCCGGTCTTCGTTCTGCTGATCCATGGTCTGACCGGTGAAAACGGCAGCATGCCAGTCGTCAGAACCAATGTGTGGGGCGGCTTGCTTCTCACTTTCCTGCTGACGGTCTCCGGGATATTCTTCTCCTTCCCATTGGGCGTACTGCTGGCGCTTGGCCGCCGCTCGAATTTGCCAATTGTGCGTTGGTTCAGTATCGGGTATATTGAACTGGTACGCGGTGTGCCATTGATCACAATCTTATTTATGGCACAATTGATGCTGCCGCTCTTCCTGCCAGCGAATATCACCGTGGATCGTGTATTGCGCGCCATGGTTGGAATTATCATGTTCAGCGCGGCTTACCTGGCGGAAAATGTGCGCGGCGGTTTGCAGGCCATCCCGAAGGGGCAGTTCGAAGCAGCCCATGCGCTGGGCTTCGGCGGCGCGCAAACCATGCTCTTTATCATTTTGCCGCAGGCCTTGCGCCTGGTAATTCCGATCCTGGTCGGCCAGTTTATTTCCTTGTTCAAGGATACCTCGCTGGTTGCAATTGTCGGCCTGTTCGACCTGCTCGGGATTGCCAAGACGGTTTTGGCCCAACCTGAATTTTTGGGCTTGCAAAGAGAAGTTTATGCCTTCATTTCTTTGATCTATTGGATCCTGAGTTACGTGATGTCATATCTCAGCCAGCGCCTGGAAGTGACACTCGGCGTGGGGCAACGATAAAGGAGATTTTATGAGCCAGTCAGACGAACCCATCATTATATGCCGCGATGTCAACAAATGGTATGGGAACTTCCATGCCTTGAAAGGCATTAACATGGAAGTTCGTAAGGGGGAGGTGATCGTGATTTTTGGTCCATCGGGATCTGGTAAGTCCACCTTCATTCGCACGATCAACCGCCTGGAGGAGCACCAGAAAGGCCAGATCATCGTCGATGGGATCGAGTTGACGCATGATGTACGCAATATCGAAGCGATCCGCATGGAAACCGGAATGGTTTTCCAACAATTCAACCTATTCCCCCATCTGACCGTTCTGCAAAATATTGCGCTGGCTCCGATCCAGGTCCGGAAATGGGATAAGGAAAAGGCGGAGGAGACGGCCAGGCAATTGCTCGAGCGGGTTGGCATCCCGGAACAAGCCGATAAATTCCCCGGCCAGCTTTCGGGTGGGCAGCAGCAGCGCGTAGCCATTGCGCGGGCCATGGCCATGGAGCCTAAAATCCTGCTTTTCGACGAACCCACCTCCGCACTGGACCCCGAGATGATCAAGGAAGTCCTGGACGTGATGATCGGGCTGGCCAAGAGCGGGATGACCATGCTGGTGGTCACGCACGAAATGGGTTTTGCGCGGGCGGTCGCGGACCGGATGTTTTTCTTTGATTATGGCCAGATCGTCGAGAGTGGCAAGCCTGAAGAAATATTTAATAACCCCCGCGAAGATCGCACCAAGTTGTTCCTATCGCAAATTCTCACCCACTAACGAAATGCAGAGTGGGGCGGCCGACAAGCCGCCCCACTCTTTTTTATTTCAAGCTTCGCTTTCCCCGATGATGCCAGGACGGCGTCACGCCGCGAAAAGTTC
>CAYOUV010000041.1:0-29595 GCA_964407265.1 uncultured Anaerolineaceae bacterium
TGGCTGATGATGGACGAGGCGCACTCGGTTGGCGTACTCGGCAAGACCGGGCGCGGTATCGAAGAGCACTTCGATATGGAAGGATCAGTCGATATCAAAATGGGCACGCTGAGTAAGACAATTCCATCCGTCGGGGGATATGTTGCGGCCAAAGAAGAAATCATTACGTATTTACGCCATGCCAGCCGCGCCTATATTTTTTCCGCCGCCTTGCCGCCTGCCCAAACCGCCGCGGCCAACGAAGCCTTCAAAGTCATCCTGGACGAACCCTGGCGCATCGAGAAGCTGCAAGCCAATACCGATCTCTTCATCAATGGCCTGAAGTCCTCCGGGTTCGACACCTTGTTGACCGAGACAGCCATTGTCCCGGTTTTATGCGGCTCGGACGAACGTGCTTTTGCCATGACGCGCGAATGCCAGCATCACGATGTATTTGTGCTGCCAGTCGTCTCACCCGCCGTCCCGGAAGGGCTGTCTCGCCTGCGGGCGACGGTCACGGCCGCACACGAGCCGGAGGATATTAAGTACGCCATGTCGGTCATGGAAAAAGCTGGCAAGGACATCGGGATTATCTAGACTCGTTTCTCGATCAATACGATAATCAGGAACGCCTTCCGGGGCGTTTCTTTATTTAATCGAAGCTTGAGATTGCTGCTCCTTTGCCGCATTGAATCTGACAGAATCTGAGAGATTTTTATAACATTTTTCTAATAAATCCAGCTTAAAATATAAACATGATAAAAAGGTTTATGAGGAGCTGAGACAATGAAATGGTCTTGGAAAATTGCTCGAATTGCCGGGATTGACGTTTACATGCACGCCACCTTTTTGCTGATCATCGGTTGGGTGGCGGTGAGCTATTGGCTCCAGCAGCATTCGGTTGCTGCAGTCCTTTCCGGTGTTTTTTTTATTTTACTGATCTTTGCCACAGTCGTGATGCACGAATATGGTCATGCGCTGACTGCGCGCAAGTATGGTATCAAAACCCGCGATATAACCCTCTACCCGATTGGGGGAGTGGCGCGCCTTGAGCGCATGCCCGAGAAGCCAATCGAAGAATTGTGGGTGGCGCTGGCCGGTCCGGCGGTGAACGTGGTCATTTCTGCCGTGCTATTAATTTACCTGCTCGTCAGCAATGCTTTTGTGCCGATGACCAGCCTGAGTATCTCGACCGGACCGCTTATCGAACGACTGATGATCGTCAACGTCTGGTTGGTGCTCTTCAACCTCATCCCGGCTTTCCCGATGGACGGTGGGCGCGTCTTGCGCGCCATGCTGGCGATGAGACTGGAATACACGCAGGCTACCCAGGCTGCCGCCAGCATCGGCCAAGCGATTGCCTTCATCTTTGGGTTTGTCGGCTTATTCACTGACCCGTTCCTGCTATTCATCGCCTTGTTCGTCTGGATGGGTGCCGAGCAGGAGGCCAGCATGGTCCGAATGAAATCTTCGCTGGGTGGCATCCCGGTCAGCCGGGCGATGATGACCGAGTTCGAAAGCCTCTCGCCTCGCGAACCTTTAACCCGGGTTGTGCAGTTGATCCTGGCCGGTTCGCAGCATGACTTTCCGGTCGTCCAGGACGGCACGGTCATCGGTGTGCTCAACCGTGAAGATTTCATCTCCGCTTTGACAAAGCAGGGTCAAAACGCTTTGGTGTCAGACGTTATGCGCCGTGATCCACCGCAGGTTGATTCCTACGAAATGCTCGAAGCCGCTTTGAACCGTATGCAGGAAAGCAAGGCGCACATGATCGCTGTGACCCATGCCGGGCAGCTGGTCGGATTACTCACCAACGACAATGTGACCGAATTCCTGATGATCCGCTCAGCGCTTAAATCCAAAACTGCACGAAGTATGATATAAAACGCCTGGTTTAACAAAAAAACAAGCGCGGGACCACCCTCAACGAGGCCTTCCGCGCTTTTTTGTGACATAGGCTCACGAAGCACTTCCACCTGTTGTTTATTTATCCCGTGAGCTTCGCATCCTTATCGGAGAGTGGATTGAATATCTGGCACCTGGTCGACGCCCAAACTGCCTTAGATCAACTCGGCTCGGACTCCGGCCAAGGCTTGTCTCCGCTTGAAGCCGCCGAGCGACTGGTCCATTACGGACCGAACGAACTGGTTGAGCGAAGCGGGCGTCGCCCCCTCTTGATCCTGTGGGGACAGCTGAAAGCCACCATGGTCCTCATCCTGCTGGCTGCGGCTGGAATTGCGGCTCTGCTGGGTGATCTCAAAGATGCGGTCGCTATTCTGGGAATCATCGTCCTTTTTGTGCTTCTGGGCTTTATCCAGGAATATCGGGCCGAACGCGCCATCGCAGCTTTGAAGAAACTCACCGTCCCTGCTGTGACAGTTCTGCGAGGCGGCGCTTGGGTGGAGCTTTCTGCCCGCGACCTGGTTCCAGGTGATGTGATCCGGCTGCAGGCAGGCGACCTGGTGCAGGCCGACCTGCGTTTGCTCGAAGCCGCCGAACTGGAAATCCAGGAGGCCTCGTTGACCGGAGAATCAGAAACGGTCAGCAAACTGGTTGCGGCCTTGAAGCATCCGGGGCTGGCGCTTGGTGACCGGCGCAACATGGCATACATGGGCACCGTCGTGGCGCAGGGGCGGGGAGTCGGGCTGGTGGTGGCGACCGGCATGGACACCGAACTGGGCCGTATTGCTGACCTGATCCAGCAGGTCGGCGCGGAGCAGACTCCGCTCCAGCGGCGGCTCGACCGCTTGGGTAAGACTCTGGCCTTGGCTGGAGTTGGGATCGCATTGCTGATCTTATGCCTGGGATTGTTGCGCGGCGATGACCTGCGCCACCTGTTGCTGACGGCTGTCAGTGTGGCTGTGGCGATTGTGCCTGAAGGCTTGCCAGCCGTGGTCACCATCACGCTGGCGCTGGGCGCGCAACGCATGCTCAAGCGGCAGGCGCTCATCCGCCGCCTGCCGGCGGTCGAGACACTTGGTTCGGTAACGGTCATTTGTTCCGATAAAACCGGCACACTGACCGAGAATCGCATGACGGTCATGGTGCTGGACGTAGCCGATACCCAGGTTGATCTCTCGTCGGATGTCAGCCGCGGCGGGCGGGTGCAGTTGGCGCAGGCGGAACCCATCGAGACCTCGGCTGCCCTGGCTTTGTTGCTGATGGGCGGGGCGCTCTGCAATGATGCCCGGCTGATGGAAGAACGCGACGAACAGTTTTACACCCTGGGCGATCCGACCGAGGGTGCGCTGTTAGTGGCGGCTGCCAAAGCCGGCCTGTGGAAAAAAGAACTCGACGACGCCTTCCCGCGCATCGCCGAGGTGCCGTTTGATTCTGATCGCAGGCGCATGACGACCGTCCACCGCCTGACGGAATATGCACCGGATGTGCTTTCTGGCGTGCAAATCGGCCAGGCGCCATACATCACCTTCACCAAGGGTTCGGTCGATGGGCTGCTGGCGTGCGTCTCACACATCTGGGTTGCTGGCCGGTCCGAGCCGCTGGATGCAGCATGGCGTGAGCGTATTCAGAAAGCCAACGACGGGCTAGCCTCCAAAGGGATGCGCGTGCTGGGGGGAGCCTTTCGACTCCTGGACCACGAGCCGGCTGAGGCCGACCTGAGTCTCGAATCCGGTTTGACGTTTGTCGGCTTGTTCGGCCTGATCGACCCGCCGCGGACAGAGGTGCGCGAGGCAGTGGCCACTTGCCGGAGGGCCGGCATCCGCCCGGTGATGATCACCGGCGACCACCCGTTGACTGCGCTGGAGATTGCCAGGCAACTTGGAATCATCTCAGCACAAGCCGTTGTTCAAAAAGGTAAATCTCGTCGGACTGGTACCAAGGACAAGGCAATGGGCAAGACGGTGCTGACCGGCGCAGAACTCGACCAATTGTCTTTCGACGAACTTAAGGGATTGGTGGACCAGGTCAGCGTCTATGCACGTGTCTCGCCCGAACACAAACTCAGGATCGTGCAGGCTCTGCAGGCGCGCGGACAGATCGTTTCGATGACCGGCGACGGTGTCAACGATGCACCCGCCCTGCGCCAGGCGGACATCGGCGTGGCCATGGGCCTCAGCGGCACGGATGTCTCGAAGGAAGCCTCCGATTTGGTCTTACTGGATGACAATTTTGCGACCATCGTGGCTGCCGTGGGCGAGGGACGTACCATCTACGACAACATCCGCAAATTCGTGCGTTTTTCGGTAGCGGGCAACCTCGGCAAGGTGCTGGTCATGCTGCTGGCGCCCTTCCTGGGGAAACCCATCCCGCTGGAGCCGCTGCAGCTGCTTTGGCTCAACCTGCTGACCGACGGCCTGCTGGGATTGGGCATGGGCGTGGAAGGCCCCGAGCGTGATACGCTGCAGAGACCACCCAACGCGCCTGATGAAGGTGTCTTCGCGCACAGCGCTTGGCTGCAAGTGGCCTGGGTCGGGGCCTTGATCGGCGGGCTGGCTCTTGCTTTGGGCGCTTATTATTTCTTCAACGGTCGCGCCGAATGGCAGACAATGGTCTTTACCTTCCTGGCTTTCGCGCAGGTCTTCCAGGCGCTTGGGAGTCGATCAGGCAGAGAATCATTGTTCAAGATAGGGCTGTTAGGAAACCCCATGCTGGCCGCCAGCGCCGCCCTGGTGATCGGGTTGCAGCTGGCTGTGCTCTACATTCCAGCTTTACGCGGCTTTTTCAACGTGCTGCCGCTCAGCGCCTGCAACCTGTCCATCGCGGCCGGGGCGGGAATCCTGGTTTTCATGGCGCTGGAGATCGAGAAACGGTTCCGTAAATAACGCGTAGGGACACGACATGTTGTCTGCCTACGCGGTTTTTATTAATTCATCCTATCCAAATCTATCAACTTTCCACGGATAGCTGCAAGCTGCGCAAGATCAGCCAGCCTGCCAGGCCGGCGATCAGCGATGCAGCCAGGATTCCCAGTTTGGCGGCTGTCAATTCGGGTCCTTCGCCGAAGGCCAGCCCGGCGATGAACAGCGACATGGTAAACCCGATCCCGGCCAGCCAGCTGGCGCCATAGATGTGCCACCAACTGATCCCTTTGGGCAGGTCGGCCAATCCGCTGCGGACTGCCAGCCAGGCGAAGGAAGTGATCCCGACCTGTTTGCCAAGGACCAGGCCAGCGGCGATTCCCAGGCTGATGGGTTGCGCCAGCGCAGAAGCAATGTCCCCGCCCAGTACTACACCCGCGTTGGCTAGCGCAAAGATGGGCATGATGCAAAACGCCACCCAGGGATGCAGGCCGTGTTCCAGGCGTTGCAGCGGGCTTTCGACATACTGGATGTAGGTCTCCAAGGTTTGCAGTGCAGATTGCTGGATTTCGCTGATCCCGTTGGCCATTTGGGAGCGCTCATGTTCGAACTCATCCAGGATGGCACGGCTTTGGGAAGCAAATTGCCTTCCACCAATGCGAGCTTTGGCCGGGATGGTCATCGCCAGCAGGATCCCTGCAATGGTGGCGTGTATGCCCGATTTGAGAAAGGCCACCCACAAGCCGATGCCCAGGATGGCATATACCAGAGGATGGCGTACGCCCAGGCGGTTGACGATGACCAGCAATAGCAGGAAACCGGCCGCCACGACCAGACTCAGCCAGGCAATCTCGGCCGTATAGAACAGGGCGATCACCAGCACTGCACCCAGGTCGTCCACGATAGCCAGGGCGGTCAGGAAGATTTTCAGGGATAAGGGCGCACGTTTGCCCAGGAGCGCCAGCACGCCCAGGGCGAAGGCGATGTCGGTCGCCATCGGGATTCCCCATCCGGCTGCGCCCGTTCCGCTGCGGTTGAGCAGGGCGTAAATCACCGCTGGCATCAGCATCCCGCCGATGGCTGCCGCCACTGGTAGCATTGCTTTCTTTCGGGAGGCCAGTTCGCCGACCAGCACTTCGCGCTTGATCTCCAGGCCAACCACGAAAAAGAAAATCGCCATCAGTCCGTCATTGATCCATAGGATCAGGGGTTTGGATAAATTAAAATTGCTGGTCCCGATGGTTAATTTTGTTTGCCAGAAGGCGTTGTAACTTTCGGCCCAGGGGGAATTGGCCCAGATCAGGGCCAGTATGGTTAATCCAAGCAGCAGAATCCCCCCGGACGATTCCTGGTGCAGGAATTCCTGAAAGGGATGCAAGAGTTGCTCGGCGGGTGTGGATGGGACAGACTGAGTTTTTGCCATTTTCACCTTGATGGTTGTTAAGATGTCGGTACACTGGTTTATGTTGTGAGCTTCAGAATATGAGCGCGGCGATCAGTGGTTCCCCGCTGTCGGGGCTTCAACTGGCCAAATTATATCCAGAAATCGGATCGAGCAACTCTCAAAGCCTATCAATCTCCAGCTTCGATCATTGCTTGAAGTATACTTGCTGCATGTCTGCCGTAATTCTCAAACCCGGACGCGAAAAATCGGTCCTGCGCCGCCACCCGTGGATCTTCTCCGGCGCGGTGGCGCGTCTGGAAGGAGAGCCCCAGACGGGCGAGACGGTGGAGGTGCTCTCCTCGGTAGGAGAATGGCTGGCGTACGCGGCTTATAGTCCACATTCGCAGATTCGCGCGCGAGCCTGGACCTTTGACCAGGCCGAGACGCCGGATGCCAAATTCTTCCGCCGCCGCTTGCAGGCTGCGCTGGGTTTGCGCCAGGCTCTTGGCCTGACAGCTGTAACCGAGGCTTACCGGCTGGTGCATGCCGAGTCGGATGGCCTGCCCGGTCTGATCGTGGACCGCTACGGCGATGTGCTGGTGCTGCAATCCCTGACGGCCGGCAGTGAGTTTTGGAAGCCGCTCCTGGCCGATTTGCTGCTTGAAATGACCGGCTTAGAGCAGATTTACGAGCGCTCAGATGCCGACGTGCGCGAGTTGGAAGGCTTATCACCCGTTGTGGGCCCCTTGCGCGGTACGATTCCCGATTCCCAGCTCACGATTAGTGAAAATGATCTAAAATTCAAAATTAATTTGGCTGGTGGTCACAAGACCGGATTCTACCTCGATCAGCGGGACAACCGTCTGCGCGTGCGGGGGTTGGCGCAGGAGGGCGCGGTGCTGGATTGTTTCTGTTATACGGGTGGATTTACGCTCAACGCGCTGGCTGGTGGGGCGCAGTCGGTCGTCTCGGTTGATACTTCGGGCGAAGCCTTGCGCTTGGGGCAGGAAAATCTGTCGTTAAACGACTTCCCGGCTGATCGGGCGGAATGGATCGAAGGCGATGTCTTTCAGGTCTTGAGAAAATTTCGGGATGCGAATCGATCCTTCGATCTGATCGTGCTCGATCCACCCAAATTTGCACCAACGGCAGCCCAGGCGGAGAAGGCCGCGCGTGGTTACAAGGATATCAACCTGCTGGCCTTTAAGCTATTGCGGCCGGGTGGGATGTTGGTCACGTTCTCCTGTTCAGGTGGGGTGGATGCGGGCTTGTTCCAGAAGATCGTGGCCGGCGCGGCGCTGGACGCCAGGGTGGCAGCGCAGATCGTCGACCATCTGGAGCAGGGGGCTGACCACCCGGTGGCATTGCATTTCCCGGAGGGGGCATATCTCAAAGGCTTGGTTTGTCGCGTGCCAGCGTAAGCCCCTTATAATTAATATTTATATATTAAATATAATATATATTGTTGTATAATAATTTCACTGACCTCATTCGATTCGAGTTTAGAAGGAGGAGTAATGGAGCATTATAAGTATTTAATTATTGGCGGCGGCATGACTGCCGATGCAGCTGTGCGAGGGATCCGTGAATTGGATGAAAGTGGTTCGATCGGCTTGATCAGCCGCGAACCGGATGCACCGTACGCGCGTCCGCTGCTCTCCAAGGGATTATGGAAGGGTCGCCCGTTGGAAAAAGCCTGGCGGCATACCGAAGAACTTGGCGCGAACCTGGTACTGGATCGCAAGGTAGTGGTGCTCGACCCCAAAGCCAAAATCGTGCGAGATGATGCGGGGGAAGACTATGCCTACGAAAAGCTATTGCTGGCAACTGGCGGCCGGCCGATCCGCCTTCCGTTTGGTGACGATCAGATCATTTACTATCGCAATTTGCGTGATTACCGGCGCTTGCGCGAAATGACCGAACAGGGGATGCATTTCGTGGTCATCGGCGGTGGTTTCATTGGATCGGAGATTGCGGCCGCACTGGCGATAAACCACAAAAAAGTGAGCATGGTCTTCCTGGAAGATGCCATCGGGGCGAATGTTTATCCGTCTGGGCTGGCCCACTTTTTGAATAATTATTACAAGGAAAAAGGGGTGGAATTAATCCCCGGAGATTCGGTCGCCAGTGTGAATCGGGATGGCAAGCGCTTCGTGGTCCGGACCGGGAGTGGGCGGGCGATCGAGACGGATGGCGTGGTCGCCGGGATTGGGATCCGGCCGAACGTCGAACTGGCTGAGTCGGCCGGTTTGGAAATCCGCGACGGGATCGTGGTTGATGCGCATTTGCGGACTTCCGCAGCGGATATCTACGCAGCCGGCGATGTGGCTCGCTTTTATAACCCGGCACTGGGAAAGCAAATCCGGGTGGAGCACGAAGACAATGCCCTGAACATGGGCAAACAGGCCGGCCGGATCATGGCTGGCGACGACGAATCTTATACGCACCTGCCGTCGTTTTATTCCGATCTCTTTGACCTGGGTTATGAAGCGGTGGGGGAGTTAAATAGCCAATTCCAGGTAGTCCAGGATTGGAAGGAATCATTCAAAGAAGGTGTAGTCTATTATCTGAACCAGAAACGAGTGCGCGGCGTGCTCTTGTGGAATGTTTGGAAGCAGGTTGGCAATGCGCGTGAACTGATCGCGAATCGAGGTCCTTTCGAAGGGGACGATCTGATTGGACGTATCCCTGTGTAAATATTCGGTTCGGAAATAAAAAATCGGGCGCCCCAAAGGGGCGCCCGATTTGCTAGTCATCTCCCAGCGACATGATCTGCCGCAGCAAACCGATAACCAGCAAGCCTAGTTTCAACCCCTGTCCGCTGGTAATGCTCAGTTCCTCACCTTCCTGCTCGGCGCGTCGGGTCAGCAGGTAAGCTGCGCCCAGGCCGGTTGCAGCGCCGACCACCGCCCCGAGAATCAGCGTTTTAATTTTCCAGCTGTTATCCCTGTCCATTAATGGTTAGTCCTTTCTCTTTTACTGATCACAAGCCCTTAAATATTTTTTTCACACCCGCAATTATGCTTTTTATCAGGATCACCGGTTTTACGGCCCCGTCCATAACCTGACGTGCGCCGTGCTGCACCTGCCAGACGAAGTGCTGTGCTTTGGCAGTGTAGGTAGGGCTGATCTGTAATAGGCGGGTCATCAGGTAGATCATCCCGACCAGGAGCGTCAGCAGCAGTAAACTGCCAAATATCACCGGGATGAGCAGCCAGATAAGCGCGATATCGGCCCACAAGGAGGCTTGTCCCGCGCTGACGCTGACCGTGAAGCCGCCGACGACCGCCATGATCAGCAGGAAGAACAGCAGTGGCGCCAGGATCTGCCATATGAATTGATGCTGGTGTGATTTGTAGGAAAAACTTTCTTTGCGGATCAGATGTGTTTTCATTTGTCTCTATTTTAACATAATCTTCCCGCAGAGCATCTGCCGCGGGAAGATTAATGCACAGAGCGGTCTGATATACCTCGCCCAGGTATACCGAGACCGCCCCGGCAGAAAGGGGAACTGGACCGACCTTGCTGTTATGGAGACGCGATACTCCTTACGAAATGTATGTGCGCCTCAATAATTAGCGCCGATTGCGCAGGAAGGTCGGTACATCCAGATCGTCATTGTTAATCGTCAGTGGTGCAGATTTCAGCTCGTTGTTGCCGGGATGTAACTCTGCACCCACGCTGACCGATTCGCTCTGATTGATCACATGTGCTGATGAGCGGGAATCAGTGCGTGAAAAAGGTCGTTCGAGAGCGCGGCGCGGTACGCCGCTGCGTTCGAAGCCGGTGGCAATCACTGTGACGCGGATTTCGTCGCCCATGTTGGGGTCGATCACCGCGCCGAAGATCATGTTGACATCCGGATGGGCCGTCTCGCGGATAATCGCCGCTGCCTGGTTGACCTCAAACAGGGTCAGGCTTGGGCCGCCGGTCACATTGAACAACACGCCGCGCGCGCCGTCGATGGTAATGTCAAGCAGTTGGCTGGAGATCGCCTGTTCGGCAGCGTTGCGGGCGCGCTCGTCGCCGCTGGCCTTGCCAACGGCCATCAGCGCTGCGCCACCTTCGCTCATAATGGCACGCACATCGGCAAAGTCCAGGTTGATCAAACCTGGGATGGTGATCAATTCGGAAATGCCTTGAATACCCTGGTGCAGCACCTCGTCCGCCACGCGGAAGGCATCCTGCAGGCTGGCACGCTTATCCGCCAATTGCAGCAAGCGGTCATTTGGAATGACGATCAGCGTGTCTGCGTGTTCTTTGAGCTTGCCGATGCCGTTTTCCGAGGATTGCAGCCGTTTGCCGCCTTCGAAGGTGAAGGGACGGGTGACCACCGCGATGGTCAGCGCACCGCACTCCTTGGCAACCTGGGCTACGACTGGCGCCGCACCGGTGCCGGTGCCGCCCCCCATCCCGGCTGTGACGAAGACCATGTCAGAACCCTTCAGGACGTTGTAAAGGTCATCTGCGGATTCCTCGGCAGCCTTCCGGCCTACTTCAGGATCGCCGCCGGCACCCAGCCCGCGGGTGAGTTTGTCGCCCAGGCGGACGCGCTTGGGCGCTTTGGAGAGCAGTAGGGCCTGGGCATCCGTGTTGACGGCGATGAATTCCACGCCTTGGATACCTTCTGCGATCATCCGATTGACGGCGTTTGATCCGCCGCCTCCAACGCCGATGACTTTGATGCGGGCGAAGGTTTCTGCTTGCATGTTCTTGGTCGAGTCCATGTTGTTCCTCCTTCTATGTGTACCAAATTACCTGAAATGTCTGCTGCTGGGATTGCGATTGGCGGGCGGCCAAATCCGCAAACCCGTTTTGAAAAACCTAGGGCAGGAGCCGCTTGAACCATTCTTTGATCAGGCTCAAGTCGATATTACTCTCCATTCTTGAGCGATGTCTGCGACCTTGTCCCAGGTCAATCTCCTGATCTTGCATAGCGAGGGCCCAGTGCAGCAGGCCGACGCTGGTGGAATATGCGGGGGATTTTAGCCTGTCGGTTAGCCCGATCAGATTCTCCGGTCCCGCTGTGCGCACGGGCATGCCCAACACATCGCTGGCCAGTTGCTTGATACCGGGCAGGGCGGATGTTCCGCCTGTCAGCACCATGCCGGCCGGGAGCAAGCCATCGTAACCGGAACGCTTGATCTCCTGCAATGTCAGGGCAAAAATCTCCTCCACGCGCGCTTCAATGATGTGGCACAGATCCTGCCGGTTGATCTGCACGGGATGATCCTCGCCAAATGGACGTACTGCGAAGTATTCTTCCGGTCCGACGTCTGCGCGTTTTGCATGCCCTTGCTGCTTTTTGATATCTTCCGCCTGAGCGACTGGCAGGCGCAACCCGTGCGCGATATCCTGCGTCAGATGGTTGCCGCCGACAGCCAGCACCATCGTATGCCATACATCGCCGTTGACGTAGATCGCCAGGTCGGTTGTCCCGCCGCCAATATCACATACGGCAACCCCCATTTCGCGCTCGGTGTCGGTCAGCACTACTTCCGCTGAAGCCAGCGGGTTTAGCACGAACTGGGTTACATCCACTCCCGCCTCGCCGACGCTCTGGCGCAGGTTCTCGGTCGTGGCTGCCGAAGCGGTGATAATGTGCGCCTCGACCTCCAGCCGGTAGCCATGCATCCCCACCGGTGTGCGAATGCCGTCCTGGCCGTCGACCACGAAACCGCGTTGGATAACGTGGATGATCTCGCGGTCATGAGGGATGGCCACCGCGCGGGCCTGGTCCAAAGCGCGCACCAGATCGTACTCGTCCACGATCCCACCGGTCACACCGACCGCACCGCGGCTGTTGACCGACGAGACGTGCGCACCTGCCAGACTGACCAGCGCGGCTGTGATCTCCATACCCGAAGTCTGCTCGGCTTGCTCTACCGAACGGGCAATTGCCTTTGAAGCGGCATTCAGGTCGATGATCACGCCCTTACGAATCCCGTCGGAGGGTTGAATACCAACACCCAGTATGCGCATATTATCCTCGTCCTCCAAGCGAGCGACGAGCGTGCATACTTTGGTTGTTCCGACGTCAATTCCTACAACTATCTCATCCATGATTCTTGCCTATCGATAGAAAGGTGCATCTGGATATGCCACACTGATTAATGAAGGTGTAATGCCCTTTTTGGTCAAATCGTCCTGCAGCGCCTGGTAGATGCGCAGTTTGAGAGTCATCTCACCCGAATTCTGGCCGAAGTAGACCTCCCAACCACGATTGTCCTTCCAGCCCATCCCGTAGGTCGGATCGTAGAGGATAGCCGATCCGTCGGGGACGTAAGGAGCGAGAATTTGCAATGCATTCAGCAACCCGGATGATAGGAAGGCTGGCGCAGAAAGCGGATCGGACGAAGCAGCCTGCGCTTTTGGGGGAGCTCCACCTGCGATGACCGGGATCAACCCTTCGACCTGACCACGAGGCGGGAAGGCGACGCCTTGGGCATCGATCCAAGCCAGTGCGTTGTCCTGCTGCCAGGCGATGATCGGGGTCCGCTCGGACACCCTTACGTTTACCCGGTTGGGGAAAACCACACTGATGCTGACGCTGGCCAGGTCTGGGAAGGAAACGCGCAATGCCTGTTCCAATCCGCGCGGATTGACGGTAAAGATCGCTCGACCATTCAATGCCAGCACGCTGTTTATATCGCCTGTGCTCAAGCGTACATTCCCGGTCACTTCTGCATTGCTGACCGCGAATTGCGGTGATGTCCACAGCCAATACAACGCCGCAACCAGCAGTGCGGTCAGAACCATGGAGGCCCAACGCCAGCTGAGTTGGATGCTTGGCAGGGCAGGCATACGCACCTGCGCACCTGGCAGGTTGACCGCTACTGCGTATTGCCTGGTGGACGACTTGCGCGACTTTTTGTTGCGCGCTGGAGCGACGTAAGTCGATTTGCTGCGTGTAGTGACAGGCGGGATCGTCCACGCCTCGCGCATTGCGCTCGACTTCTGCCGATTGTTGCTCTGCTGTGATCGGCGCTGGCGAATGAGTTCCGCCCGGGTTAGTTCCGAGTTCTTCCTGGGGCTCATGCGTCCCTCCGGAAGTGGCGCTCGGTGTGGTCGCGCTCAGCTTTACGTTCCAGGCCCAAATCGACCAACCGGTCAATCAGTTTTGCATAAGGCAGATTCGTGTTTTCCCACAGCTTGGGGTACATACTGATCTGTGTAAAGCCGGGAATGGTATTAACTTCGTTCAAGTAGAGACCTTCTCCATCCGCTTCCAGTAAAAAGTCCACGCGGGCCATTCCGGCGCAGTCGATCAGTTTGTAGGCCTTGACTGCGACTTGTCGTACCAATTCGCTCGTCTCAGGTGGAAGGGGAGCCGGGATCAACAAGCCGGAAGTCCCATCCACATACTTCGATTGGTACGAGTAGAACTCGCGACTGGGTTTGACTTCGCCCGGCACCGAAGCGACCGGCTCGTCATTTCCCAGGACGCTGACTTCGATTTCGCGCGCGTTTTTGATGCCGCGTTCGATCAATATGCGCCGGTCATAAGCTGCCGCCTCAAGCAGACCTTCTTGAAGGTCAGAACGATTGCTGCATTTGGTAACCCCGACCGATGAGCCAAGATTCGCAGGTTTGGTGAACAGTGGGTAGCTGGAGATGGCTTCAGCCTTGGTTATTACCGAACTGATCTCTCTTTCGATCTCCGAGCGCAAGACGATCAGCGACTCCGCGACCGGGATGCCGTTGGCGCGCATCACGTCCTTGAAGATACCTTTGTCCATGCCAACTGCCGAACCGGTTACGCCTGCGCCGACATAAGCTGCGTCAGCTAGCTCGAGCAGACCTTGCAGCGTGCCGTCTTCGCCGAAGGTGCCGTGCAGCACCGGGAAGATGACATCCAGGTCAGTAATGTGGCTGAGTCGTCCTTCGGTCATGGCGTACAGCCCCGGCTTGGAAGGATCGGGAAGGATGGTTACGGTCGGCAAACCTTCTGTTTGCCCCTGCTCCAGGCGATCCAGTACATTCTCGCCGCTTAACCATTGACCTGTGTGTGTAATGCCGACCTGGTAAGTATCGTACTTTTCCGGATCGAGCACCGAAAGAACTGAGCGCGCCGAATTAAGCGAGACTTCGTGCTCGCCGGAGCGCCCGCCGAAGAGGACGGCTATGCGGAGTTTCTGCTGTGAAGTCATCTTACCACTCACCGATCATCTCGATTTCGAGTTCGAGTTCCACGCCGAATTTATCGGCGACGGTCTTCTGTGCCAGTTCGAGCAGGGCGCGTACATCGCTGGCCCTGGTCTCTCCATGGTTGATGAAAAAATTTGCGTGTACCGGGCTGATCTCGGCATTTCCAATGCGGGTGCCTTTCAGCCCTGCGGCTTCGATCAATCGCCCAGCAAAATCGCCTGGCGGATTCTTGAACATCGAACCCATACTGGCGCCAGGCGGCTGGGTAGCTTTGCGTTGTCGCGTGAATTCGTCGATTTTAACCCTAACTACCTCTTTTGTGCTAACTTCCAGGCGTAGATAAGCTGAAAGAACCGCCCCGGTGACTTTTCCACTTTTAAGCAGGCTGCTGCGATAACCGTAGTCCATCTTTTCGACCGGCAATTGTTCACGCCCGGAAGGGGTCAGCAGTTCGGCCCAGATCAGGTTTCCAGCCATGTCACCGCCAAACGCGCCAGCGTTGCCGTAAACGGCCCCGCCGACCGTGCCTGGGACGGCAGCCGCCCATTCCAGCCCAGCCAGACCTTTTTCGGCAGTCCGGCGTGCCAGGTTTGCGAAGACCATGCCCGATTCGACCCAAACCGCAGGTTGTGGGTCGAGGTCGAAGCGCACGGCCTTGGCTTTGTTCAGTACGACCATCGTGCGAACACCCTGATCGCTGACCAGTACGTTTGAGCCGCCACCCAGGATCAAGTAGTCCAAGTCCAACGCCCACAGACGCGTCACAATCTCAGCCAGTTCATTGGCTGAGCGCGCAGTGATTAGTGCGTCAGCAGGGCCGCCAATGCGCGCGGAAGTATACGGTGCAAGCATGAGGTTCTCTTGCAGCCGGTTGCCAAAGGCGGCGCGCAGGGCGGAGGTGGTTGTGGCAGCAATCATTGAATCATTATGCTTTCTTGCTAAAGTAGTCGATCAAACGGATAACCACCTCTTTCTTGCTTAATGGTTCCAGTCTGTGATCACCCGATCGATTCGGGTTTTTGCGGTCGTGTTTAGCGGCCGTTTCAACCAAGACCATTTTTAGAGGTGACAGGCCGAGAGTCTCGGCTTCGAATGTGCGTTTCTCTTTTTCTGCCATCGTGACCTACCTTTTCTGTAAACCGGCCAACACATCAGCGCTAACGCGGTCGGCATCTCCGGCGGATAAGACCAATAAAATGTCACCGGAATGAAGGTTTTCAAGAAGATAATTGCTGACTTCCGAAAGATCGGAGATGAAATGGACCGAGGCATGTTTTGTCGCCAGTGCGACTTCTTCGCTTGAAAATTTTTGTTTTGCTTCCCGCGCCGCATAAACTTCGGTGACGATGACTTCGTCGGCATCCTTGAAGGAACGTGTGAACTCTTCAAAAAGTGCTTTCGTGCGTGAATAAGTGTGGGGCTGCCAGACAGCCCAGATGCGTGCTTCGGGATAGCGCGCGCGCGCTGCGGCCAATGTAGCGCGAATTTCAGTTGGGTGATGGGCATAGTCGTCTATCACCGTCATATTGCTGACCTGGCCACGAACCTCAAAGCGGCGACCGGTACCGGTGAAATCCTCAAGAGCTTTGGTGGCCTTTTCCAGTGGCAAGTCGAGCATTCCGACTACCGCGAGCACGGCCAGTGCGTTGGAGACGTTGTGCTCGCCGGGAACTTGCAGCGAAGCCTTTACCGTTTTTAAACCAGGTTGCTGCACGTTGGTGATGGCTTCAAAGTCAAAGCCGCCGCGTTGGTTGGGCTTGACGCTGCGTCCCAAAATCCACAGAGGTGTGTTAATGGTAATCTCGCCCTTGATGCTGTAGGCGATCGTTCTAAGCCCGGAACGGCGGGCCCGGTTGAGCATGATCGAAGCGCCGGCATTCTCGGCGCACCCGATCAGTGTTCCGCTGGCGGGAAGCAGGTCAACGAAAGCTTCGAATGCGCCAAGCATGTCCATCATAGTCGGGTAGAGATCAGGATGATCGTGTTCTACATTGGTAATGATCTCGATGCGTGGTTTTAATCCCAGGAACATGCGGTCGTATTCGTCAGCCTCGATGACGAAAGATTTCCCTTTACCGGCACGTGCGTTGACGCCCAGATTGTTCAGCACACCGCCAACGATGAAGGAAGGGTCTTGCTCCAATTGGGTCAGCGTCCAGGCCAGCATGGCGGTTGTGGTGGTCTTACCGTGCGTCCCGGCGATGGCAATGCCGAGCTTGTTGCTCATGAGCTGGCCGAGGAAGTCAGCCCGCTTGAAGAGGGGGATACCGGCTGCTTTGGCAGCTTGAACTTCAGGATTGTCTTCCGGAATAGCAGATGAACGGATCACCCAGTCGGCACCCTGGATCAGGGCCGGGTCGTGTCCGATGTGAATTACGGCCCCGGCAGTTTGCAGATCGGCTGCAAATGAGGACATCGCCTGGTCAGAACCCGTGACCGTATAACCGCTCTCCAGAAGGAGACGGGCGATTGCGGAAAGTCCGCTGCCCCCGATGCCGATGAAGTGTACGTTTGTCATAGTTTTAGATGTATACGATTATCACAAAGATGAAGGCTATGATGACGGCGAAATAAATGAGCGGCACACCCAAAAGCCGCGGAGGGAGCAAAGCGATGATTTTTGAGGCCGCGTCAACCACTTGCGGAGAAGCAGCTGTAGCAGGATCGGTAATGGATGGAAACGGGTAGTGTGCCTGGAACATAAAGAACCACAATGACCCGACGACCAGATAACCGTTGATCCCGCCCAGAACGAAGCCGAGCAGGGTATCCTGCAGGCGTTCGCGTGCTGCGCGTGACGTGAGCCGTGGCAGGTTGGCGGTCTGGTAACCAAAGAAGACCAGCACGATCAAGACGATTGCGCGCACCCAAAACAGGGATGCACTTTGATCGGTGGGAGTGGTAACCTTGGGATCGAGTGCAACGATTGCCATGTCCTTGATGAAAGGCATGTACTGTTCCATCAATTTGCTGAAAGCCAGTGAAAGAATGACGCTGAAAGAGACCAGTAATTCCCTGGCCCAGCCGCGCATCGCTCCGATGACGGCGAATAGAAGAACGAATAACCAGAATACAAACGGCAAACTAACCATTGGTTATCTCTTTCCTGCCAGAGTGAACAACTGCTCTCCGATGGCCTGCGCAGCTTGCGGATGAGCCAATTGTTTCATCGCGTTGCGCATGGCCTGCAATTTGACGGGATTTGCAAGCAAATCCTGCACGGTGGGGAAAAGCGCCTCCTTCAAACTGGCATCTTCCAGGGTGATGGCTGCGCCGCGTTGCGCCAGATAGTCCGCGTTTACTTTTTGATAGCGCCAGGCATGTGGGTAGGGGACCAGTATGGCGGGCAAACCGAAAAGCGGGAATTCACCAAGTGTGGACGCCCCGGCTCGCGATACCACCAGGTCTGCAGCAGCCAGCGCAGCACCCATATCTTCGTGCAGGTAAGCAAAGGCGCGGTAGCGGCTGGTTAACCTCTGCGGTAGTGCCTTTAACGAGGTTTGGATTTCGGGCCAATCTAGCCTGCCGCTGATGTGGATGATTTGCGTCTTTTCAAGCAGCGCTGTGCGGTTTGCCAGAAGGGCCTGATTGAGAGAGCGAGCGCCTTTGCTGCCGCCGAAGACCAGCAGGACAGGAAGTTCGTCAGAAAGCTTGAAATGCTTGCGGGCGGTCATGCGCTCCCAGATGCTCAAGTCAGAGCGGACGGGATAACCGGTCACAACCAGTTGGCTGTGGTTGGGGAAGAATCGCTGCGAAGATTCGGCTGTGAGAGCGATGCGGTCAGCGAAGCCTGCCAGGGATTTGAGCGCCAGACCTGGTTCGATGTCCGGGACGTAAAGCAGGGTCGGTACACGCCAACCGGCCAATGCCATTGGAACGGCCACGTACCCGCCAGTCAAGAAGAGCACGTCCGGCTTGAACTGCTGCAGGATGCGCCGCGAGGCCAGTACGCCGCGACTTAGCCTGGTCAGGTTGCCGGGCATTTGCTTTAGCCCGACACCATGCAAACCGGCTGCCGGGATGCTTGCAAAGGGTATATCCTGACGCTGGACTAAATCAGCTTCCATGCCACCTTCTCCACCGATCCACAAAACATCGGTAACCTTATCTTTCACGGCCTGCAGAACGGCGAGGGCGGGAAACACGCCGCCTCCGGTCCCGCCGGCGCAAATCAATAGCCGCACCGTAGGTACTCCGATCTTCGTTATCATCGCCGGTCCTGGGGCTTCCGCCCTGACGGGAGATGTTCATCAAAATGCCAATAGCTGCCAGGGAGGCAGTCAGATTTGAGCCGCCAGCGCTGATGAAAGGCAGGGCATTACCTGCAAAAGGCAACAATCCAACCATGACCGTCATGTTGATGGTTGCTTCCAGACCGATCCAGAGAGTCAGACCGGAAGCCAGCAGCGTACCGAGCATATCCGGAGCCCGGCGGGCGATAACCAGCCCACGCCAGACCAGCACAGCGTACATGCCGATCACCAGTAAAGCGCCAAAGAGTCCCAGTTCCTCGACGATGACAGCGAAAATACTGTCAGTTGGCGGGACGGGCAGGCCGGTCAGCTTGGTATTGGCGCGACCGATGCCGACCCCGAACCATCCGCCCTTGACGATGGCTTCCAGCGAGCGGCGGACGTGATAGGACGCCTGGCTCGGGTCTTTGATGCCAGCCCAGAAAGAACTGACGCGTTCCTGGCCGGTTTGGCTGATTTGGACCACGATCCAACCGGCGACGATGGCTGCCAACAGCAGGAACACGATCTGCCGCATGTCGCCGCCTGCCAGGAAGAATAGCAGTCCACCCAGGATCAAGACTGTAGCGGCGGCGCTCAAGTCAGGTTGCAGATAGATCAAACCACCCACAATACCCAGGATGACGCCCAGCGGGACCAGGCCCAGTTGCACGTCGTGGATCTGGTCGCGTTTGGCGTACAACCATACTGCCAGATAGATGATGGTGACCAATTTGGCCAACTCGGAAGGCTGGATCGAACCTTCGTAGAAGGTACGCGCAGCCCCCAGGCGGATTTCATTCATAAAGAGAACGCCTAACAGAAGCGCGATGGTCAGAAGGATGGCTGGCACCGATAGATTGCGCCAGTAGTGGTAGTCGATGCGAGTGAGCACGAAGGCAGTCAGCACGCCCAATCCCAGCCATAATAATTGGCGGACGAACATATGCGACGCCGAGCCGTAGATCTGGAAGGAAAAATCCCAGGAGGCTGAATACAGCATTAGCAAGCCGAAGACTACGATGGCAATCACTGCCAGCAGCAAGATGACATCGCCTCCACCGCGCAAAGCGGTTGTGCGCTGCTTGGCGCTGCCGGGTGTCGTCCGGTACGACTGTCGTTTTACGAAAGTTCCAGTACCCATGTTCTAAAGCTTTCTCCGCGCTCTTCAAAGTCGCGAAACTCGTCGAAACTTGTGCCGCCCGGCGAAAATAGAACGATATCGCCCGGCTCAACAATTCTGGCAGCTAACTCAACCGCGTCCTTTAAACCCTTACAACGGTTGATGCTGAATGGTCGTTTCCCGTCCCGGACAGACCCAAGCGCAGCCGCAATTTTCTCGGCAGCCTCGCCGAATAGTACGACATGATCCACGCGACTATGCACCATTTCGGCCAGATCCTCCCAGGGCAGGTTTTTATCCCGCCCGCCGAGCAGTAAAACCAGTGGTTCCTTGAAGGAGCGGATAGCTGCCATGGTCCGCTCGGGAGCGGTGGCGATCGAGTCGTTGTACCACACGCTACCCTTCCACTCGCGGACAAACTCCAACCGGTGAGGCACACCCCGGAATTCTTGGATGGCAGCCAGCATAGAATCCAACGGAAAACCAGCGGCAAAACCAATCGCACAGGCAGCCAGCACGTTCATGCGGTTGTGTTCGCCGCGCAGATGAATGGCATCCTCAAGCATGAGTGGGATGTCCACATTTTTCTCGCGCAGGTAAAGATGGCTTGCCTGTATGAACGTGCCTTCTTCTGATTCGTCGATCTGTCTGAAACCGAAGGAGATTAACCGGCCTTGTACTTTATCGCGTAAATTCCACGAGCCTGCGTCATCGCGGCACAGGACGGCAGTATCTTCCGGCCTCTGGAATTCCAGAATTCGTGCCTTGGCAGCGGTATAAGCTTCCATCGTGTTGTGCCGATCCAGGTGGTTGGGGGTAATGTTCAGCACGACTGCGATTTGTGGAGAGATGCTCATCTGTTCCAACTGGAAGCTCGAAATTTCCATGATCGCCAGATCGTCGACTTTCATGTCATCCACATAATTAATCAGCGGATCCCCGATGTTGCCGCCAATCCAGACGTTCGTCGATTGCGCTTCGAAAGCTTCCTGAGCCATGTGGCCAACCAGACTGGTTGTGGTGGTTTTGCCGGCTGACCCGGTAATACCGATCGTTTTGCAGGGCACGGCCTGCAGAAAAATCTGTGTGTCGTTCGAGAGCGGGATTCCGCGGCGTTGTGCCTCGATCACGATCGGAATATTTAATGGGATCCCGCCGGAGAGGCAGAGCAGATCCGCCTCGTCCAACATCTCAAGCGGATGTCCGCCAGTGATCCAATTTACATTCAAATCCATCAAGGCAGCCTGGGCGGCGCGTAAATCCTCGATGGAACGGCGGTCGTTTAGGGTCACCTGAGCGCCGTGGCGGACCAGATAACGCGCCAGAGCCTGTCCCTGACGGGCAGCTCCGATGATTACCACGCGTTTTCCGGTCAAATTATTCATCATTACACCAATGCCAATCCGATGCCAAGCATGGCAACCAGCAGGCTGATCAGCCAGAAGCGCTGCACGATCTGGGTTTCGCTCCAGCCAAGCAGCTCGAAATGGTGATGCAGCGGAGCCATCTTAAACAACCGGCGTCCTTTGGTCAGTTTGAAGAAGCTGACCTGCAAAATTACACTCAAGACTTCGCTGACTGGAATGATGGTAATCAGCGGTAATAATGCCCATTGTCCGGTCATCAAGGCGACCACAGCCAGGGTCGCGCCCAGTGAAAGTGAACCGGTATCGCCCATGAACAGCTGGGCTGGGTGGACGTTGAACCATAAAAATCCGAACAATGCCCCGACTACTGTGAAACAGAAACGACCCAGGAAAACCTGTCCCTGCAGCATGGCGATCCCGCCGTAAGCAGCGAAGGCAGTGGCCGAGATCAACCCGGCCAGCCCGTCCAGTCCGTCGGTGAAGTTGATGGCGTTGGATTCACTGACGATGATAAAGGCTGCAATCGGAACGTACCAGACGCCCAGTCCGATCATGCCTTTGACACCCGGAATGAAGAGATCGGGCGAGTCAAGCAGATATTTCAAGGCCCAGGCAATGACCAGTGCAAAAAGCACCTGCACGGCAAATTTAGTTCGGGCGCGCATGCCTTGTGCCCGCCGTGACCCGCGCATGCCTTCCCAATCATCGATCGCACCCAGGGTGGCATAGGCAATCATGACCAGCAGTGGCAGCAGCACCGAGCGCCCAATGATGTTTTGTTGGAATCCGATCAGTGAAACGGCATTTAGCAGCCCGGTCAACAGCAGCACAGGCAGGATGATCATCACGCCGCCCATGGTAGGCGTTCCCATCTTGTTGAAGTGCCGGTCTGGACCTTCCACGCGGATCAGCTTTCCGATCTTGAAGTAACGCAAGACGCGCAACAGCGGACCACCCCAAATGACGGTCAACATGAAACTCAAGCCGGCCAGGCTCAGCGCAAGGGTGCTGTCTTTCATCTGGACTCTACCTCCAGCGCAGAAACAATGCGGTCCATGCGCAGGCCATGCGAGCCTTTGATCAATACGGCATCGTTATTACTTATGTTTTTGTTCAACCAATCAACCACTTCATCTACGCCTTCGAACTCGATGATCGAGGTTTTCTTCATGCCGGACTTGCGGGCGGCTTCAGCGATGACATGGGCACGCTCGCCAAGCGTGATCAGGATGTCGGCGATCTCGGAAGCACGCACGCCAACCAGCTCGTGGCCCTGGCGTTCGTACTGTCCAAGCTCGAGCATGTCACCCAGCACTGCAATTTTGCGCCCGTCCAATTCCTCCAGCAGATTGAGGGCCGCTAACGTGGATTCGGGTGAGGCGTTGTATGTGTCATCAAGCAGCATAGCGCCGTTTTCGCTGCGGACAGCGACCAGCCGCAGTTGGGTATGTCCCTGGCTCAGGCCGTCGAAGATTTCCTGCCAGGTTAGGCCTTCCACCAGGCCAACGGCAGCCGCTCTCAGCGCGGTGTGCACCGAATGACGTCCGATCAGTGGGACGCGAACAAACAAGGTTTCATTGCGATAATGCAGCCGGAAGCGGATCCCATCCAAACCCAGACCGGTGATCTCGTCTGCCCATAGATCGGAATCGGGGGTCAGACCGTAAAAGAAGACCTGCGCGCTCGTTTTTTCTGCCATCTTCCGAACCCAGGTGTCGTCGTAGTTCAAAATAGCGATGCCGTCCGGGGAGGGGGGCAGGGCTTGCACCAATTCGGATTTGCCGCGAAAAATTGCCTCCTGCGAGCCGGCCCGCTCAGCATGGACCGTGCCGATGTTGGTTACCACACCCACCTGTGGCAGGGCAATGTCGCATAACAACGCAATTTCGCCGGGAAGATAAAAACCCATTTCCAGCACGGCACGCTGGTAACCTGAACCCAGACGTAAAATGGTTAATGGCAATCCAATTTCGTTGTTGAGATTGCCAGGGTTTTTCAATGTGTGGTAACGCTGACTGAGCACTTCGGCGATCAACTCTTTGGTTGTTGATTTGCCAACGCTGCCGGTGATGCCAATCACGCGCAGGTCCAACTTGCGACGCCAGAAGCGGGCAATTTTCTGCAAAGCCGAAAGTGTGTTGTCGACCCGCAGGCAAAGTGGCGGAGCCAGGGAGATGGTGAGCTTATCCTGCAGTGCGTCGCGTAAATCCAGGACCGGGAAATCGTTTGAAACTTCATGTTCGATCAAGGCAAAGGATGCGCCGCGTCCGAAGGCGTCCTTGATGTAATCGTGGCCATCTGTGTGTTCGCCTCTCATGGCAACAAACAGCGCGCCAGGGATGACCTGTCGCGAGTCGACTGACGCCTCGGTGATGACTGTGGTAGCCGTCTCCAAGCGAACGTTTGTCAGGGCTTCGATTGCATCTGCCAATATCAGCATCGGTTCCTACTTGTTAGCCGCCATTTGCTGTCGGATGCTATCTGGCGGGATATTCAACAGGACGACGGTCTTTTGTACGACTTGTGCGAAGACGGGTGCGGCCGTTTCCGAACCCCAGATGGAGGCACTGGGTTGCTCAAGCCAGACGTAAATCATGAATTGCGGATCGTCGGCCGGACCCCATCCGATGAAGGATGCATTGGTTTTATCCGGCGAGTAATTACCAAACTGAGTTGGAATTTGCGCCGTGCCGGTCTTGCCAGCCAAGCGGTACCCGGGCACCAGTGCCTGGGAGGCTTCGTTCTCGAGCGAGATAGCCAACATCGCATTTAGCGTTTGAGCCGTCTTGGTAGAGATGGGTGTTCCGGCATACTGCGGAGGCGTATTGTATTGCTGGCCGTTTTTTACCATGCCGTACAATACGTGTGGCGTGACCATGCGCCCATCATTGGCGATAGCAGAGGCGGCCATCATCATCTGGATCGGGGTGACAGCTACACCCTGGCCGAAAGAATTGGTTCCCAGGTCCACCGGATACCAATCGGTATCACCCGGGATCTTGAGCCGGCCGGCCGCTTCCCCGGCCAGATCGATACCGGTAGGACGGCCAATCCCAAAGCGCTGCATGTAGTTGTAGAAATTCTGCGGGCCTACCTGTGTGGCAACCCAGGCCAAGCAGACGTTCAATGAATGTTGCAGGCAGCCAATCATGTCCTGCTGCCCCCAGGCTTCCGAGTTCCAGTTGTAGATATTGGCGCCTCCGACCAGGATCGTGCCAGAGTCGAAGAAAGGTGTGTTGGGTGTGACCGTACCAGTATCCAGGGCAGCTGCCATCGTCAGGATTTTGAAGACCGAGCCGGGCTCGTAAGGCATGCTGACGGGCGGATCGTACTCGCTGGCGCTGTGATAGATGTTTTCGTATTGCCAGAACTGATTTAGATCCAGGCGCGGGTTGGAGGCCATTGCCAGGATTTCGCCTGTGTGCGGGTTCATTACCACGATCGAGCCAGACGGCGCACCGTAGGTTTGCAGTGCCGAATCCAGGATTTGCTCGACAGCAGCCTGCAATTCCCGGTTGATTGTCAGGATCAAGGATGTTCCATTGGGAATTTGCGGAATTTCCTGCACCCGGTTTGGATCGGATGGCACCCACACCGTGACAGGGTTTCCAGCCAGCAGGTTGTTGTATTTTTCTTCAATCCCAAAATAGCCCTTTCCCTCACGTGTGACGAAGCCAATAATGTTCGAGGCCAGGTTGTTCTCCGGGTATGATCGCATCAGATGTGGCTTGAATTCCAGCCCCGCCAGGCTGGGGCGTACAACTTCTTTCCAATTGCCAGTTAGAGTTTGCATGTCCAGTTTCATCTTTTGCAGGGCGGAAGCCTGATCGGATGAGACGTAGTCGGCCAGCACCAAATAAGTCAGATTTTTGGGGGGATTGGTGATGGCGTCATAGACGGAGTTGTAATCCAATCCAATATTGGCGCTCAGCGTTTGAGCGATTGTGCTTGGATTTTTGACTTTATCCAGCGTGACACCGATCTCGAAGACGGTCTTGTTCCCGGCCAGCATTTGCCCGCTGCGATCGTAGATTTCGCCACGCGCCGGGTAAAACGTGCGAAATTCCCCGTCGTAACGGCTTGCCTGATCGCGGAAGATGGCTGCCTCGGGACTGTTCTGGATGCGGATGATCCGGATAACGATCGAAAGGCCGAGCACTGCCAGGAGTGCGGCCACTGTCAATGAGCGCCAAATGTATGGCTTTCTCATGGAGTTCCTCCAGTCGATGCCATACCTTGCATTTGTTGGTCGAACCAATCCAGGAGCGTTTCCGTGTACTCTGGCGGGATAGCCGGCGGTCGCGGTTGTGGCTGGGGCGCCAAACTGATGGAATTGTGGGGCGTGTATCCGGCAACGGCAATATACGCGATCTCCCCTGGTTCAGTTGGCTGATAACCTTTGGATAGCGCCCGCTTTTCCATCTCAGAGGCTGAGGTCAACGAAGCTAATTGTGTCTGCAAATCAGCATTAACGCGCTGGCCGTTGATGATTTCATTTTCCATATTCTGAATTTGGCGGCCGACGATTGCAGTACGGGCCGTGACGCTCAGATAAATTGCGGCGACCATGGTAACGCCAACCAGCGCAACCAGAAAGATGCCAATCATCTGTCTCTGGGTGCGCCAGGCGGCTTGCTTATATGCGTGGAAGATGCGAGTAATGGTTTCCATGACCTTTTCTCTAAGGGCGACGGTCGTTATAATTTCTCTGCGATTCGTAATTTCGCACTGCGTGCCCGGGGATTTACTTGAATTTCGGCTTCAGCGGGCGTGATCGGTTTTCGAACTACCTCTTTCAGCGTTGCTTTATGTCCGCAGGTGCAGACCGGTTGCCTGGGTGGGCAGATGCAGTCGCGGCTTTCCCGGCGGAAGTATTCCTTGACGATCCGATCCTCCAGCGAGTGGAAGGAGATGATGGCCAGTCGTCCGCCGGCGGACAAGGCATCCATGGCCTTCGGCAAGATCTGCTCAAGCGCTTCCAGTTCCTGGTTGACGGCGATGCGCAGAGCCTGGAAAGTGCGCGTGGCCGGGTGGGTACGTCCGCGCTTGGGATAAGCCCGGGCGACGATCTCGGCCAATTGTCCGGTGGTTGTCACGGGACGGGCCTGGATGATGGCCTGCACGATTCGCCGTGAGCGGGGCTCTTCTCCATAGCGAAAGAGCAGGTCGACCAACTCGGTCTCGGGCAGGCTATTGACCAAATCAGCGGCGGTCAGGCCCCGGCTTGGATCGAAGCGCATGTCCAGCGGTGCGTCGACCTGGAAGGAAAATCCGCGCTCGGGATTGTCCATCTGCATGGACGAAAGCCCCAGATCGAGCAGGATGCCCTGGACCCTTTCCCAGCCCTCTCCGCGCAAAACCTCGTGTAGTGAGGTATAGGAGGCCTGGACCAGCCGAACGCGCTCCCCGTAAGGAGCCAAGAACTCACGTGCGAGCGCAAGCGCCTGCGGATCTAGATCAAGACCAAGCAGACACCCGTCTGGTGCACAGGCCTCCAAAATCCCGCGGGCATGACCGCCCGCGCCGACTGTCCCATCGACATAAAAGCCTGGGCTGTTGGGCTGCAACGCGTGTATAATTTCATGGTAAAGAACAGGTTGGTGCGGTGCTGCAACCATAGGCTCAACTTGAGAGGTCGAGAGCCGCAAAGCGTTGGTTGTTGGCATCGGTATCCTGGAACTGTGTCATCTGTTGATTCCACAGCACCGGGGTCCAGATTTCAAAGTAGTTGCCCTGACCAGTCACGATGGCCTCGCTTTCGAGGTTGATCAACTGGCGCAAATTCTGCGGTACCAGGATGCGCCCGACCTTGTCCGTTTCGACCGCATAAGCGTTGGCCAGGATCATTCGGCGCAGTAGGCGAGCGGACGGATCAGTCAGGTTCATGGCGTTGATACGTTCGTAAACCTGTTCAAAGTAGGCTGTCGTCAGGACCATCAGACAGCGGTCGAAACCCTGGGTAATGAAAGCACCACCTTCCAATAGTTCGCGGAAGCGAGCCGGGATGGTGAGTCGACCTTTATCGTCGAGCGAGTGCTGGAACTGCCCAAGGAACATATGTTCTGCCGTCCTTTAATATGGCGAACGCCGGGTTAGTCCGGCGTCCTCCACTTTCTACCACTTTCCCCCACATTATACAGATTTTGTGGGATAAAAGCAAGCACTTAAGTTGTTAATCTTGTAAAGTGTAGGTTTTCTGCCCATAAAACATGGTCAATTTTGCTACCATCTCCCTGCTCGAATCTTCCAATTGGCAGGATTACGATCTGCTTGACAGCGGCGACGGTTTGAAGCTGGAACGCTTCGGAGCGTATAGGTTCGTGCGTCCGGAAGTGCAGGCGATGTGGCGGCGCGCCTTACCCGAGCAGGATTGGCAGGCCGCGCATGCTGTTTTTCGCCCCAGCGGCGAAGAAAGTGGGGGACACTGGGAAATCAAAAAGAAGATTCCTGAAAAATGGGAGATGGGGTACGGGAATTTGCGCTTCCAGGTCATGACCACGCCGGGGCGACACCTGGGCGTTTTTCCGGAAGTGGCAGCAAATTGGGATTGGACAGCTGATTTGATTAGCAAGGCCGGCAAGCCGGTCAAGGTACTGAACCTGTTCGGCTACACCGGGCTGGCGACCCTGGCTGCCGCTGCTGCCGGAGCCCAGGTCACACACGTGGATGCCTCCAAGAAATCAGTCGCCTGGGCCCGCGAGAACCAGGCACTTTCGGGGTTGAGTGACAAACCGGTCCGCTGGCTGGTGGATGATGCCCTTAAATTCGTGCAGCGCGAAGGGCGGCGCGGCAATCATTACGAAGGCCTGATCCTGGATCCGCCCAAATTCGGGCGCGGTCCCAAAGGGGAAGTTTGGGAAGTGTACAAATCCCTGCCGCGTCTGCTGGAGGCCTGCCGGGCGATCTTGAGCGAAAGACCTTTGTTCGTGGTCATGACAATCTACGCTGTCCAGGCTTCGGCGCTGCACGCCGGACAGGTCCTGGCGGATTTACTGCAAGATCTCGGGGGAAAGGTGGAACAGGGCGAACTGGTCACGCGTGAAAAGAGTGCCGGACGTATGCTTTCACAAGCAGTCTATGCCAGGTGGGTGAGTGCAAAATATAAATGAAAGATTTGCATAATCAAGTCAAAAAATCCTTTGCCGAATATTTTCACGAAGAGCCAACCTTGCTCGTCCGCGCGCCGGGCCGGGTCAATCTGATCGGCGGACACACCGACTATAACGATGGTTTTGTGCTGCCTATAGCGATCGACCGGGCGGTATGGATCGCGCTGCGCGTGCGCCCGGACCGGCAGGTCGTTGTCCACTCAACAGACTTTGAAGAGACGGGCGAATTTTCCCTGGACGATTTGCAGCGGGGGCAGGGCTGGCTCGAATACCTCAAAGGGATGGCGCAGACCTTGCAGCAAGCGGGGTATACCCTGCGGGGCTGGGAGGGGGTAATGGCCGGGGACGTACCGATAGGGGCGGGACTGTCGTCCTCGGCTGCGACCGAGATGGCGGTTGCGCGGGCTTTTATGGCCGTCTCAGGCTTTGACTGGGATCCGGTGCGCATGGCGGCTGCCGGCCAGCGCTGCGAGAACGAATGGATCGGGGTCAACTCAGGCATCATGGACCAGATGGCCTCAGCCCTTGCGCAAGCTGGCCAGGCGCTCTTCCTGGATTGCCGCACGCTGGCATACGAACAGGTCCCCCTGCCGCAGGGGCTGGCCGTGGTGGTGATGGATACCGCAACCCGGCGCGGTCTGGTTGGTTCAGCCTACAACCAGCGGCGCAGCCAGTGTGAAGCTGCGGCGCACGTGCTGGGGGTCAAAGCCCTGCGGGACGCCAACCTGGACCAATTGCAGGCTGCGGAAGACAAAATGGATGAAATCACCTTTCGCCGCGCGCGGCATATCATCACGGAGAACCAGCGCGTCCTGCACGCAGTCCAGGCCATGCACGCAGGTGAGGTTGTCCGCCTGGGGAGGCTGCTGGATGCCAGCCATGCCAGTCTGCGGGATGATTTCGAGGTCAGCAACCTGGCTTTGGACCAGATGGTAGCTTGCGCCCGGCAGCAGGCGGGTTATCTGGGAGCCAGGATGACCGGCGCCGGCTTCGGCGGCTGCGCGGTTGCTTTGGTGCGCGAGGCAGACCAGCAGGCCTTCGTCGGACATGTCTTGGATTGTTATCATCGCACGTCCGGTTTGGAACCAAATCTCTATCCCTGCCAGGCGAGCCAGGGGGCCAGCCTGGAGCGCTATTCTTAAAATTTTAAATTATTTGCCTATCCGCCTTGCATTTTTGTAATGTCACATCTAGAATATAGGTATGTTTAATGCCCACCAGGTTGGGAATTTCTAATTCAGGAGGCGAATGATAGCAATTTCTTTCACGCCAGGGGGATGTTTGTGCCAATCGTTTAGACGCAATGATTGGTCCTCCGGGCTTGCACTCTTGTAGGCCCACCTATCCAAAATCACATTTTATTTCAAAGAGGAGAAATGCATGTATAAGACAAGACTGTCCAGACTCACGGCCCTTTTCATGCTGCTGGCTTTAATGGCCAGCCTTTTACCAACCGGCCAGGTGATTGCGGCCTCACCCAGCGTGTTCATCAA
>CAYOUV010000042.1:0-29230 GCA_964407265.1 uncultured Anaerolineaceae bacterium
CAACGCTTCCATCATCGACATAAACTATCTCCCAGGTCTTATCCACTGCATCCAAGGCCTGGTATAAAGCATCGTTCAAGAGGGGGAGATTTTCAACTTCGTTGTAAACCGGGATGACGATTGAAAGCTTCATGGCCTTCTCCGAAAAATACGAATGTATGAGTCGTTCTGACAAAGAGCTGTCAAGGATGTTGGAGCAAGTTCTTCATACTTGCTGGATTTGAGAATTTGCGTCTGCCAGTTATTTTTCCTGTAATTTCGCTCAGTAATCAGAACAAAATCCGTCTCCGAAAGCCAACGATATCCCAGTGCTTGGTTCCACCAACCATAACGGACCAGGCTTTCAGGATCATCGCTGATGCGAAATGAGTAAGCAAGATTCAACTGTGCAGGATAAATATTAACGTCGGGCAAATACAGCAATGAAACCGGTGAATAGCCATTCCAGTAAACCTGCGAGCCAGGAGGGATGACCTGTGCCAATTGCTCGCCGACCTTTTCGTTGGCAGCAATCTGGTCTCCACTGCAATCATACCCTTGATAGCCGTTTCCCAACAAGGAAGAAGGTGAAGCAACAAAACCCAGGGTCAGGAAGAGCAGTAATCCAAGTATACCTCTTGTCCAAACACTGGCCGGGATACGGGCAACAAGCCTGCGCGATACAACAGCGGCGACAGATAAAATCAAGATACCAACCAGCAGCGCCAGAACAAGCGGGAAAATCGTTTGGGTAGCATTGTAAATTGTTTCGTATGACAAATGAAATCGATTGGCAAAATAGGCCCAAAGTTTTGCCTGGCCTTCCAGAATACGGCCACCGCTCAAGCGGGGAATCGGAAAGAAAAGCAGGTTTTTTATGAAATTGTCGCCAAACAAGGTGTCCACAATATTTTCAGCGCTGTAAGCCATACCCATCAACAGGCCGAGCATCACCGTTCCGGCAAATACCCGCCGCCAAAGGGAAAGGCTTTGGCGCCAGTGAGACCAGGAAACAGACACCAGCAAGAGACCGAGCGAACTATAAAAGGCAGTGTAGGTGGGAAAACAAAATACGCAATAATCATTCCCTAAGGCAGCCCAGGCGTGCAATGCCATCAAGGTCAGCAACAACACCGATAAGAAGACTGCGACTCGGAAGCGGCTTTCCGCTTTCCAGGCCGAACGCCGGGGCCAAAGCAGCCAGGCTACGACGGCACCGGCCAAAGCCACAAAATGAAATCGAAAAGCGAGGAAGAAACTGGCGATGCGGAAAGCCAGCGGAGCATCTGGATTCCAGGTGGGAATATTTGGGGGAGGTAACCAGGCAGAAAGGAATGGGAACAGCCCACCCGGAAGCCAGCGAGCCCAAATTTTCAGAATATCCGGCCAGTAGGCTGCGTGCACGCTCCCGAATACCAGCAGCTCCGCTCCGGCTACCCACAGGGCGGCTTTCCAGCCGTGTTCCCACCATATGTACAGAACCAACAGGGCTACCAAAGGCAGCATGTTGATGCGTGCCATCACGACCATCCCTGCCAGCAGCCCGCCTGCAATCAATTGCCATTTGGGGCGGTCAGCGCCGAGGGCACAAAACATCACCCACACCAGCAGGCAGGCAATCAAACCCTGGGAGATGAACATGCTGTACATGCGCGTTGCGGCAGGGTTTAAGACGACCGCCCAGACAACGGCCAGGGACACCCAATTCCCCCCCAGACGCCGGCTGGTCAGCCATAATCCGACCAGCATCAGGATCGCCACCACAATTGCGAAGTAACGGCCTGTACGCAGCCCAGGGCCAAAGATCGTTTCAACCCAGCCAGGGATCAAAAAGGCCAGCGGCATCTGGTTGGTCCAGACACCGTAATCTTGAAAGGGGACGTAACGTCCGGTTGCAAACAAGAATCCTTTGTAAAGATAATTCCCCTCATCCAGGACTGAATATTGCATGTGGGCAAAATGCCGGAGCTGAAAAAAATAAACGAAGACGCCCGCCAAAGACAGCGTAATGGGCAGCCACGCTCGCTCTCGTGTCCAATCATAGATCTGCCGAATCATTGCAAAATGGTCTCGTTGTTTGGACTAAGGTTTCACGCGTTGATAGACATCGATGACAGACTGCCAGCGGCAACGTTCTACTTTACGGGTGGATTGCAACTGGACATAGTTGCCCGCGGAAAGGCTTTGCAATTCCCAGTCTTGTTCGTGGCCTTTTTCAAGCAAAATATAATCGGCCTCACCCAACCACTTACGCGCCAATTCGTCGTTCCAATATCCGAAGCGCAGCAGGGCATCACTATCTCCGCCAGTGAAAAGTGAATGGGTATGATTTAATTGTGGGGGATACACTTCGACCCCGGGCAAATAGAGAAAAATGGCGACAATGCGACCGTCCCAGTAGACCTTCGAGCCGGGCGGGACAATACTGCGCAGGTAACTTCCAGCCTCTTGATATGATTCCAACACGTCATAATTGCCGCAGGCAAAGAAATCGTCCCCCTTGCCAAGCGCCGTGGTTGGCGTCAATACCAGCCCAAAAATAAACAGGATTGTGACGACACTGTAAACGAAGCGCCTCCACCCACCTGGGGAGTTGAAATACCTTTTCCTGATCAACAATGCTATGCCCAAAACCACCAATAAAATGATCAGACCAACCAATTGCGCGAATATCTGGCGGAACAACAAGAGCGCAGAAGCCCCGGTCACATTTTGTAAGACTTTCCAGAGATAGACTTCACGGATGGCATCCATGATTTTCTTGGCAAAATCCGTATTGACATCATCATATGCCGAAAAATTCATTCCCAGTACCATAACAATTACCAGGATCGAAATCAGGGCTTGCCGCCATCTGGGCAAATCCCTCTGCAACAGGCGAAAAGCCAACGGCAAAAGAATCAAACCAATGAAATCAAAATAGCTCACATATAACAGGATGCAAGAAACGCAATAATTGCGGCCGAAAGATGCATATAAATGCGCTGCAAACAAGATCCCAAATAAAGCAATCAGAAAAATAGCAGCTTTCACACGTCCATACCGACGTAACCCTTTGCGCGAGGGCCAGAGTAAGCAAGTCACTAATACCCCAAACAAGGCAATGAAATGCAGGCGAATGGTCAGGAAAAAGTAAAGCACCACTGTATGAAGAGATTTTGTTTCATCCGGGGGATAGTGCATGCGCGGGAAACGGGCCATCCGCCAAATATCCAAAAAGGGGGTAAGTTTCCCGGGCAGCCAGCTTGCCCAAAAATGTAGAATATCCGGAAAGAATAGGGCATTGATGCCCAAGACCACGATACCGCTGGCCAGCGCGGATAATAAAGCCGGCTTCCAGCCATGCTGCCATAGAATGTAAAGCAATAATACAGGCAGCACGAAGGCCATATTTAGACGCGTCATCATGATCACCCCCGCCAGCACCGCCCCCAACACGATCTGCCACAGGGGCCGCTTGATCCCCAGCGTCAGAACGAGCACCCAAACCAACATCACCGCGACCAGGCCCTGTGATATCGATAAGGTATAAAGCTTGACCTCGGCCGGGTTCAAGGCAACCACCCAAACAGCCAAAGCTGCCCACCAATACCCCGACCAGCGACGCACGACCAGCCAGAGTCCCAAGATAGTGAGGCTGCCCAGCAAGATCATAAAATATCGGGCTGTTGCCAAGCCCGGACCAAACCACTTCTGAACATAGCCGGGGATGAGAAACGCCAAAGGCATGTGATTGGTCCACAAACCATAGTCCTGATAGGGTTGATACCATCCGTTGGCAAATAACAGGCCTTTATATAAATACATTCCTTCATCCAGGAATGATGTTCTAAAATGCGCCATCTGGAATGCCTGCCAAATGTAATATAGTCCCCCAAATACTGCGGCCGCGACAGCCAACCAACGGACAGTAATCAGTCGTTTCGTCAGGAACCGGATTTTTTGCATAAGAAGCCCAACTTTATAGAACTACTTTATTCCTGCCTTTAATTGTTCCATATCCGTATCTACCATCATATGGACCAATTCATTAAAATTGACACTTTGTTCCCACTTCAACTCCATTCGCGCTTTGGTCGGATCCGACACCAACAAATCCACTTCCGCCGGTCGATAGAAGCGGGGGTCCTGCACCACATAATCTTTATAATCCAGGCTAAGATGTGAAAAGGCAATTTCACAAAACTCACGCACGGCATGGGTCTCACCGGTGCCAATCACGTAATTATCGGGGCTTTCCTGTTGCAGCATCAGCCACATGGCCTCGACGTAATCCCCAGCAAAGCCCCAGTCTCGACGGGATTCCAGATTCCCCAGGCGAAGCTCTTTAGATAAACCAAGCTTGATCATAGCTGCACCGCGGGAAATCTTGCGCGTTACAAATTCCAGACCACGCCTGGGGCTCTCGTGATTGAACAAAATACCTGAAACCGCAAACATGTCATAAGACTCGCGATAGTTGACCGTGATCCAATGTCCATAGACTTTCGCCACCCCATAAGGGCTGCGCGGATAGAAGGGTGTGCTCTCGCGCTGTGGGACTTCCAATACTTTGCCGAACATTTCGCTGCTGGAAGCCTGGTAGAATCTGATCTTCGGGTTGATCAACCGGATCGCTTCCAACAAACGCGTTACCCCCATTGCGGTCACTTCACCGGTCAGCACCGCCTGGCTCCAGGAGGTCGGCACAAATGATTGCGCCGCCAGATTGTACACCTCGGTGGGTTTATATTCTTCCAAGACATTGACCAACGAACTTTGATCGTGCAGGTCGCCCGGGACAATTGTGATCTGATTAACAATTTTTTCAATCCGCTCAAAGGTAACTGTGCTGGAGCGACGCACCATCCCAATCACCTGATAACCTTTTGAGAGCAGCAGCTCCGCGAGATAGGAACCGTCTTGACCTGTAACGCCTGTGATAAGAGCAGTTGGCATGAATTCCTCCATTTATAATTCAGTGACTGAATTATAAATGCTGATGCGGTTGCGTCAAGGACGACTTTCGCGCACGATAAAGCATCCAGATCCAATCGGCCAGTGGAATCAAAATAACAAAGGTTGCGGTCAAAATGATCGCCGCTGATATCCCCATTGGAAGCCCAACATGGTAGTACCGCGTAGCATACCAGTTGGAAAAAATTACCAGCGCAGCAATCTCCATTGCCATGATGCGTCCCAACCAGCGATCTGCATGCGAGCGGAAATACTGCCAGGCGTAACCAGCCAGCAAGGCCTGCCAGACGAGCAGGATCACCCGGTAGCGCGGATTGTCCCACTGGTCCCCTCCGCCGCGGATTGAGGCGATCAGGATCCAGACCCAGACGACAGCCGCTAACCACAACCAGATACGGCGGGCCTGACGGTCTTTCGCCCTCCAGGCTGCGACCCAGCCAGCCAGAAGCAGCGGCAGGAATACATACCAACCCACAGCCCGCAGCAGACCAAGCACGCGCCATAATGGAACAGTGAAATCAAAGATCGCGGCCGGCAGGACGGGCTGCAAGATCCCGTAGACGCCCACGAACGGCAGGCGCAAGGAAGCCGGGATGATTTGAAAAACATATTGGATCATTCCTGAACTCTGGCGTGTGACGTGCAAATTCCACCTGGCAACCTGGCGCGCCCAGGTGGAAATCACCTCGACTGGAGAGAATTTACTGATCGCGACCGCACCGCTCCAGCTCCAGGTCAAAACCAGGACACCAGCCAGGAAGACCCCAATCGCAACCAGGTAGGCCCACCACGGCAGGCGGCGCTCCTGTCCAAACCAGAACCAGCCACCCAGGATCACCAGCGTCACAATCGCGATTCCAGGGGAAAATAAGAGCATCCCGGCCAAGCCACCTGCAACCCACCACCAGGAACGGCGTGCCTGGCGTGCCTGCCAGTCGACAAAGCCCCACAGCGCGAGGGCTGAAAAGGTGATCAGGAACGGTTCGCGCATCTGGGAGCTGCTTTGCAGCAGGGCTTCGGGATAGAGGGCCAGAATCCAGGCGGATGAGAGCGCAATTCCCCTGCCCCAGCGGCGACTCGCGGCCTTCCACAAAAACGGGATGGCCAGCACCGAAACCAGCGCCGCCAGGATGGCGATCAACAACGGGCGCTGGGCATCCGGCGACAGCAGGCGATAGGTAGCGGCGCTCAGGAACAGCATCCCGCCATACTGGTCCGTGACAAACGCCTTACCATCGAAAGCCTTCCAAAGCGACAGGTTCGAGCTGGCTAACTGCCAGGCCTGGGCATCCCGGCGAAAGGCATCATAAAAAACATAACCAGCCTGCTGCGTTTCAGTCGGGTAGCCGGCTGCCGGCAGCAGCAGGTACAAACCGACTGCCAACCCCAGCCGCAGAATCAAGGCTACCACCACGATCCAGGCCAGGGTTCGCCCAGCGCCAGCCCAACGCCAGGCTGCCAGTAGGGCCAGCAGCCCCAAAATCAGAACGGTCGAAAAGGCCAGCCAGCCAATCCACCAGGCTCCGGGACCACTTAGCGCCAGCAAGGCGCCGATCCCCAGTCCGGCCGGCAGCAGGGGACGCAAGTCACGTGCGGTGATCATTTTCCAGATTTCCTCCGTCTGCGATGCCGAGGCTGTCGGGACCATCCCGACAGTGTTGGCACCTGTCGGGACCATCCCGACAGTGTTGGCACCTGTCGGGACCACCACAGGATCACCAATACTACCAGAGATTGGATCGGGACGGAAAAGCGCGGGTTCTCACCGTGCTCCGGCAGGGTCTGCACGATCGACGTCAGCCAGACGGTACCGAGCATCAGCCACAGGGACAGGTCCATCTTCAGGGATTGGCGGACTCGCCTCAGGCTGAGCACGAGCGCAGAACCAAGGACAAAGAGCAGGTTGGCAGCCAACAGCAATCCGCGTTCGAGCGCGACCAGCCCGATCAAGATCCCGACTGTGCTGGCGCCCGTCGGGACGGTCCCGTTAAACGGGGCGGATACCGCTTCCGGGCTCCAATAGATGGGTGCGCGCCAGAACCACCACCAGCCGTCCAGGGCGCTTTTTAAATACAACAGGGGATGGTGCAGGATCAGTTGGATGGAAATGCTGGAGAGCTCGCGTGAGAGTTCGAAGAAACCCAGCCCCGAAGCATCCTTCAGGGCCGGAATGGCAACCCAGATGGTGTTGACGTCCGAACCAGTCTGGGCGATTTGCTGGGCGCGATATTGCAGGAAGGTGTCACGCAGGGCCGCGTATTGGTCCGGGACATACTCGAAGAAGGCGCCAGTATGCTGGACCAGGTGATAGCCGTTGATCGAGCTCAAACCCCAGACACCAAATTCGCGGTGGATGAAAGACACCCAGCTCGCAACGATCAAGATGGCCGGCAGGCTGATCGCTGCCACAAGACCCCACCTCAGCCTGATCGGTGCCGGATGCCAGGCGACCAGCAGCAAAAAAGCGATCCAAAAGGGCAGGAAAATAAACTGCGGGCGGGTCAGCGTTCCCAGGCCACCGGAAAACCCGACCAGTACAGCCAGCACGATCTTCTTCCACAGACCAGCCTCCGCAGTCAGGATCCAGACCGCGCCAGCCAGGCAGGCAATCACGAAGAAAGTCGACAGCGTTTCCGTCAACAGGTTGGCTTCGAAGAACAACTGGCCCAGATTCAAGCTGTGCGCCAGCCCGACCAATCCAGCAAACCAGGCCAGACCGCTGACCTTCCAGCCGAGGTAGAAGAGCAGAAGCGTGATCAGGAATCCCAGCACAAGCTGGGCAGCGTAGACGCGTCGATCCGGACCGAGTAAAGCCAGGAAGGCCGGGTAGCCAGGCGTGCGCGTGCCGTCGTAACGCTGCAAACCCAGCAGCGCCTCGGCCAGATGGCGGTATGCGCCGCTATCGCTGTACGTCACCGGCGAGTAGAAGAACCACAGCCAAGCACGCTGGAGGGCAGCCACGCCAGCCACGATCCACAACCAGGTGCGCAGCGACCAGTCACGCCAGGAGATGTCCCCTCCGGGGAGGATACGTCTCATAGCCGGGGGAATCCCTGCAGGGCTTTCCGGGCCCGCGCCTGCCAGGTGTAGCCCGCGGCATCCCGGCGGGCCTGCCGACCCAGCGACTCGCGCCAACCCGGATTCTCGAGCAAATTCTTCACCGCAGTCTGCCAGGCAGCCAGGTCCTCGGGCGGACAGAAGACCGCGTTGGCTTCAGTCAATACTTCGCGGATGACGGGTAAGTCGCTGGTAACAATCGCCCGTCCCGCCGCCAGGTACTCGAACATCTTCATCGGACTGGCGATGCTGGCCGAGTGCCCCATCCCGCTGCTGATGGCGATCACCAGCCCGTACGGCATCAGCAGCACGTCGGCTGCGGCCTGGTAGAGTGGCAATTCCTGGTTGGGGATGAATCCGGCAAAGGTCACATTGCTGAGGTGTTCGCGCTTCGCGCGGGCACGCCAGGTCCGCACATCCTGGTCACGGCCGCCGACCCACAGGAAATGCGTTTCCGGAAGGGCGCGCGCCAATTCGAGGAACAGGTCGGCACCACGCCCAGCGTACAGGTGACCGGTGCAGGCCACCGTCTCGGCCGAGGGCAGGCCCAGTTGACGGCGTGCCGCCAGCGGGTCGGGCAACGAGTCGAAACGTTCCAGATCGACCCCGTTTGGAGCCACGATTACTTCCGCGGTCGGCAAAGTCTCAGCGTAAACTTCATCCAGCGCACGCCTCAAAGCCTGCGTGATCAGCAGTAGACGCTTCTGTCCACGGGCACGCAGGAACCAGCGATACCAGAGCGGACCGAACCTGCCGCTCGGCAGGTCGTGCATCTCGAGCAAGACCGGTAGCCCGGCTTGTAAGCCGAACAACGCCGCTTGTATGGGCCAGACGTAAAGCAAATCGGGCTTTAACTGCAAGGCACGCCGGACAGCCCGCCAGGGGAACAGCCGCCGCGAGCCGGCCAACCATTCGACCGGGAAGGTTTGCCGCAAGCCGTAGAAGCGCGCCAGGTCCTCCTGGGATGACTGGCCGGGGACAAGCAAGGTCAGCGCGTGACCGAGCTGGGCCAGCGCCTGGCAGGCTTTCATGGCCTGGATGCTGTTGGCCGTTGAGGACGGGATTTGCGAAGCGGAAATACAGACAATCTTCATACGGGCAGGGGGTTTACTCGCTGGTCGCGCACCGCTTTGAGTCCGCGCCAGGCGGTAATGCCAATCGAAAAGACCAAATAACCGGAGAGGATCGCGGCCAGCGTCAAATAGCCGTGCTCGGGCACCAGCCAGAAAATCAGCCCCAGTTCCAGCACGCCGACCAGGGCTGCGATCAGCACCGGATAGCCGGGCTTGCCCAGCGCCAGCATCAGGGGACGGTTCCATTGGAAGATGCTGGCAAAGCCAAACCCTACCAGCAGGATCAACAAAGCCGGGTAAGCCGGTAAGGCCGCCGCGCCATAAAGGAAGGGCACCAGCCACCAGCCGGTCAGCGCCAACCCACCCCCGACCGCCAGCACCACGATCGCTGTGAGCGTGCTCACCCGGCGCAGCAAACGCAGCGTGAGATCCCACTGCCGCTGCCCGACTGTGCTACTGATTTCTGCATACGTCGGCCAGATGAACGGATCAAGCGGCAGCAGCACCAAGGCCACCAGCGACTGCGCCAGTTTGAAGTAACCCACTTCGGTCACCGACATCAGAGCCGCCAGGTAGAGCGGGATGCTGTCGCGTACGATCAGGTTGACGGTACCGTTCAGGTTGGTATTGAGCATGAACGAGGCCATGCTGCGCTTTTCCGGCAGGACTCTCAGCGGGACTCGCCACCAGCCTGACCCGAGCATCCCGTTTAATTCGCGCCAGGCTGCTACCCCGATTGCGATCCCATTAAACGTCTTGCCGATCACATAGGCCAGCAAAATGGCCAGGACCCCGCCCTTGAGCAGGAATGCTGCCAAGATGAAGCCGGCTGTCAGCGCGCTCTGGATCACATTGATGCGCGCGATCCAATCAAAACGACGAGCGGCCTGCAGGACGCCGGTCGAACTTTCGTAGACCAGGTTGGTCAGCAGGATCAGGCCGTAGAAGACGAACCAGGGGGCGGTTTGCAAATCCTTGGCAAACAGACGCGCTGCCCAGGGCGCAAGCAGGAACAGGATCGTATATGCCGCCAGCGAGGTCAGGGCTTCGGTCAGCATGGCGGTCTTGACGGCTGCCGCCGCCTGGTCCCGCTTGTCTGGCAATGATTCGCCGAGGCGCTTGACGACCACTTCGCTCATGCGGAAAGTCAGCAGACGATTGACATTGGAGGCGAAGGTGATAATCGTGGTCACCAAACCCCAGCCATCGACGCCCACCAGGCGTACAGCCAGGATCCCCTGTCCAAAGCTCAAGCCGGCTGAGATGATGTTGCTGCTGAACAGAAAGCTGCTATTGCGAATCACGCGCCGCAATAACCCGTCCTGCCACCAATCCGACAGGACCTCGCGCGGACCACTCACGGAGTCAGCACCTCGCGCGCCCATGAACGTTCGGCAACATACCACTCGACCATTTTTTCCACGCCCTCACGCAGTCCGACTTTCGGCTCCCAACCAAGCACCCGGCGGGCTTTGCTCACGTCGGCCCAGTTGGAGCGCATATCGGCGGGATGGAACGGGCCATTTTCGACGATCGCCTTTTTGCCGATAATTTCTTCCAAAAGCCTGATCAGACCGTTGATGGTGATGGTCTCGTGTCCCCCCAGATTAATGATCTCATAACCCAACGGCTTGAGAGCCTGGATCGTGCCACGGGCGATATCGTCAAGATACGTAAAACCGCGCGACTGCTCGCCGTCACCGTTGACCCGCACCGGGCGGCCCTCGCTGATCCACTGCGCGAAGCGGAACATGGCCAGGTCAGGCCGACCCGCCGGGCCGTAGACGGTAAAGTAGCGCAGGATACTGACATCAATATCGAAGAGGTAATGGTAACTGTGACACAAGGCCTCGGCGCCCTTCTTGCTGGCGGCGTACGCTTGGAGCGGACGGTCGCTGTCCGCTTCTTCGGGAGTCGGATAGGGTGGGTTCGAGCCGTAGATACTGGAGGTGGAAGCCAGGATAAATTTCTTGACCCCATGCTGGCGGCAAATTTCCAGCATGTTGAGCGTCCCGGTCATATTGGTCTCGACAAAGACCCAGGGGTTATCGGTGCTGGCGCGCACCCCGGCGCGTGCGGCCAGGTTGATGATCCCGTCAAAATTAAATTCCTTCAAGCCAAAAGTAGCCGGATCGACAATCGTGCGGTCGGAGATATCCAGCTTATGAAAGCTGAAACCGGGCAGTTGCTGCAGGCGCTGGAGACGGTACTCTTTCATGCGCACATCGTAGGCGTCATTCATATTGTCCACGCCAACCACGGTGTGCCCATCCTGCAACAACAATTCCGCCACGCGGAAGGCAATAAATCCGGCCGCACCGGTGATGAGATAGTTTGCCATCAAAACTCCTGATCTGACGGGTTGCACAAGGGACAGAGCAGCCAGGCGTAACCCGTCAATATTAGAACTTACAGGCGCACGACTTTGGGGTTGTCCTTGCCCAGTTTGCCCAGGGCGTTGCGCGAATCGAATACAAATTTGGCCGCTTCGAGGATGGCGGGGTAATCATAGCCTTTGTGACTGGTGACGATCACGACCACATCCGCCTCGCGGACAGCTTTCATCAAGTCCGTGACGCTGTCCATTTCCTGGTCATCATGGGTCTTCAAGTGCGAAATGTATGGATCGTGGTATTGGACCTGCGCACCTTTTTGTTGGAGCAGGCCAATCACATCCAAAGCCGGCGACTCGCGGATATCGTCGATATCCGGTTTGTAGGCCGCGCCGAGCACCAAAACATTTGAACCTTTAAGCGCCCGGCTGCGATCGTTGAGGGCATCCAATACGCGGCCCACGACGTAGCGCGGCATGTTGGTGTTGATCTCGGAGGCCAGGTCGATGAAGCGCGCGTTGTAATTCAGCGCCTTCATCTTCCAGGAAAGGTAGAGCGGATCGATCGGGATGCAGTGACCGCCCAGGCCCGGTCCCGGCGTGAATTTCATAAATCCGAACGGTTTGCTGGCGGCGGCATCGATCACCTCCCAGACGTCCACACCCAGGCGCTCGCACATGATCGCCAGTTCGTTGACCATGCCGATGTTGATCATGCGGAAGGTGTTTTCAAGCAGCTTGGCCATTTCGGCTGCTTCGGCTGAAGAAACGGTATGAACTGTCTGGATTGCTCCCGCGTACCAGGCCGTGGCCACCTCGGAACAAGCCGGTGTGATCCCGCCCATCACTTTGGGCGTGTTGATCGTGGTCCAATCCTCGCGACCCGGGTCCACGCGCTCGGGAGAAAAAGCCAGGAACCAGTCCTCGCCGACTTTCAATCCCTTTTCGTCGCCCAGCATGGGCAGCAGGATCTCGCGCGTCGTGCCGGGATAGGTGGTCGACTCGAGCACCACGACCATGCCGGGGTGCATATATTTCGCCAGTTGCTCGGTGGCGGACAGGATGTAGGACATGTCCGGGTCGCCGGTCTTACGCAGGGGGGTCGGAACACAGATGCTGACCGCTGCGACATCCTTGAGGGTCGAGAAATCCATCGTCGCTTTGAGATGACCGGATTTCACCAGTTTGGCAACCTTTTCAGTCGGCACATCCTGAATGTAACTGACACCCTTGTTGAGCGCTTCGATCTTGCGGCTGTCCGGGTCAACGCCAATAACCTTGAAACCAGCTTCCGCAAATACGACGGCCAGCGGCAGGCCGACATAGCCCATGCCGAGTACGGCCACCTGGACGCTTTTCTGTTGCAATCCTTCGATCAAACGATCCTTGGTAGACATTCTTATCCTTTTGTAGTTGTATTTCCGACTGAGTACAGTAAACGGCCATCGCCCTTAGAACAAGCTGAGTTGGGTCGGTTCTTCCGGCTCTTCAGGTGGTTCCTGCGCCGCCACCGGGCCAGATTTGGCCAATTCAGTCCGCGCCTGCTCCAATTGTCGGGGTAACTGCCCGAAGTCAGCCAGGATTTGAGGCTTATATTTCGGCTGGTGCAGCGCCGCCGCCGGATGGAACATGGGAATCACGAAGCGCTCCCCGACACGTCGCATCTGACCATGGACGGCGCTGATGCGCGCGCCGGTCATGAACTTTCCCATCGAGAAACGCCCCAAGGTGATGATGATCTTGGGATTGATGGCCTTGATCTGGCGTTCGAGATACTCATCGCAGGCCGACAGTTCATCTGGCTGCGGATCGCGATTTCCCGGTGGCCGGCACTTGACCACATTGCCGATCCACACATCCTCACGTGCCAGTCCCGCCTGGGACAGCAACTCATCCAGGAGTTTGCCCGCTGCGCCGACGAAAGGACGTCCCTGCTCGTTTTCATGGAAACCGGGACCTTCGCCGATCAGCATGATCTCGGCCCTGGCCGGACCTTCACCGGGAACAGCCATCTTGCGCGAATGATACAGCGTACACTTGGTACACACGGAAACTTCCTCTGCAATCTGGGCCATTAACTCTTCAGGGTTCATTCCGCCTCCAAACTCGATCTCTCCGTTTCCAAATGCTCTAGCGTCATTAAGATCGCGTCTTCGCCATTATCACGATAATATCTGGGCCTGCGGCCCACTTCCACAAATCCAAATGCGCGATATAAGTTCCGCGCAATCTGGTTCCCGGCGCGCACTTCCAGCAAAGCTGAGCGGGCACCGCTCGCAATTGCATCCTGCAGAGCCGCCTGCAGCAGCTCGCGGCCAAGCCCGAGACCGCGAAACTGTGGGTGGACTGCCAGTGTGGCGATATGAGCTTCATCTACGATCAACCACAACACCAGAAACCCAATCACAACCTGCTCGCCCGCTGAGCGCCGCAAGGTTTTACCATTGAATCCATACGCCAGCGGTTCAGCCAGCAGCGTTTCAACGACCCAGGGCCTCGAATAATCCTGCTCGAGTTCGCGCCGGTAAGCTCGCTCCGACCAGGGGATCGGCAGACTCATGCCGTCGATCAAGGCCACTGTCGGGACGTCTGCGACTGCCATACGGCGGATCTTAACACTGGGCCTGCCCGGGTTCATACCGGGACCGACCCCGCCACGTGCAAATAGATCGGCGCAAGCGCTGCGGCTTGATCAAAGTCGCCAGCCTGCCAGCGTTCCCAGGCCAGTTCCGCCAGTAGGGACGGACGGCGCACACACTGCGCCGGGGAAACCAGCTGTACGTTGACACGTTTGCGCGCCAGGCGCTGCCGTTCATCAGCTGTCAATTCACCGCAGATCAAGGTCGGTTTGCGGATCGAATCGGCCAATTCATCAGCGGTCGCCACCGCAGCCGGGCCATCGGACTGCCAGCCGTTTTCTCCAGCTGTGTACCAGCCGACGGCCAGGCGTCCGCGTCCGGCGCGCAGCACAGCCGCCAGGGGCAAATCCTGCACATATTGGGCTGCAGCCATCACATCCAGGGTTGGAATGCCCACCACGGGCAGATGGCGCGCCAGCGCCAGCCCTTTGACCAGCGCCAGCCCGACCCGCAGGCTGGTGAAAGAGCCGGGGCCAAGCGCTATACCCAGTCCTTCCAAATCGTCCATGGTTACGCCTGTCCGCGCCAGGAGTTCGGAAATTGTTGGAGCCAGTTCAACCGTGTGATACTGCTGGCTGTGCCAGATCAGTTCAGCGACTACTTGCGTGCCGTCATACAGCGCCAATCCGATCTGGGAGGTGGAGGTGTCAACTGCCAGCAGCATCAATCCACTCCAAAAACAGACTGGCGTAGATCAGCCAGCAGGTCATCGTAACGATCGCCCTGAGCCTTGATTTGTAATTTCCGGTGTTCTTCAGTCAGGTAGTCCAAAGCAATCCAAAGCCTTTTCTCCGGTAAAATCGCCTCGAGACGTTCCGGCCACTCGATCACCAGCGGGCCTTGAGCCAGCATGGTGTCCAGGTCGAGTTCCTCGGCCTCAGGCACAGATTCGAGCCGGTAGGCATCCAGGTGAAAGAGGCGATTTTCATCCGGCCGCCGATATACGTTGACCAGGATGAAAGTCGGACTGGATACCGCATCCAGGGAGCCCCAGCCTTGCGCGAGGCCCTGCACCAGGGTCGTCTTGCCCGCACCCAGTTCGCCTTGCAGGCAGATCACATCTTCAGCCTTGAGCATCCCGCCCAGACGCATGCCTATGCGCCGCGTTTGTTCGGGACTGCGGCTGAAAAACTCGAGGGTATGGGCATCCAGGATAGGCATCGCGAAAGATTATACTGCTTCTTGAACAAACGCCAAGCGGACCGTGAGGCTTGGATTCTACCCGAAAATCGTTCAATGGACGTCCACCCGGCTTTAAGATAAGATTACTGCAGGCTTAGAAGGCACAGGAGAGAAGAAATGGACAAGTATTTAAATGAATGGCTCAATAACGCACTCGAACTTCTCCCCACTCTTGTAACCGCGATTTTGATCTTTATCGCCAGCCTGTATCTTGCCAGCTTGCTCAGCAGGATGCTGCGCCGGGTGCTCGAGCGACGCAAGGCAGACCAGGAGGTCACGCTCTTGCTGACCCAATTGACGCGCTGGAGCATCATCGTGGCCGGGATCATCACAGCCTTACAGCGCTTCTTTAATGTAACGGCCTTTTTGGCCGGTTTGGGAATCCTGGGCTTCAGCATTGGCTTTGCGCTGCAAAACATCCTGCAGAATTTCGCCGCCGGGGTCATCCTGCTGATTCAACAACCCTTTAACGTGGGGGACGGGGTTGAAGTCAATAATTTTGGTGGGACAGTCCTGGCCGTCAACCTGCGTACGACCGAGATCAAGACCTGGGACGGGCGCATCGTCATCCTGCCCAACGCAGACGTGCTCGGCCACCCGATCACCAACTTCACCCGGGCCAATAACCGCCGCATCCAACTCAGCCTGGGCGTGGGTTACGACTCGGACCTTGACCTGACCCGTGAGAGCATCCTGGCTTCGCTCAAGAATGTGCCCGGCTATATGAGCGACCCGTCCGCCTCGGTCGTGTTCGACACCTTCGCGGATTCGACCATCAACCTGACGACTTATTTCTGGATCGACATGAAACAGGCGGGGTTGTTTGACGCCCAGGATGCGGCCGTGCGCCTGATCAAGAACACGCTCGACCAACACGGGATCGAGATGCCAGCTCCAATTCGCACGGTCTACCTGCACACTGAAAAATAAAAATGTGCGGGCGCTTTTCAGTGCCGGTCGGCTTCAGCTTGATCCAGAATCAGTAAGGCGGTCTTTTCTTCGGTCAAGCCCAAGCGTGCACCCAGGATGCGCGCAATCGTGCGGGCGGCCTCCGGGCGCGCAGCCCGGCGGCAGGCTTCGGCCACACGCTCGCGCTCCGCTGGATTTTCTACCCAGTGCGTGAGCGTCTCGACAACCTGCTTCGGCGAAGGAGCCCAAACACCCGCGCCCTCCTCAACCACAAAGGTAACGTTTCCATCCTCCTGTCCTGGCAGGCGGGCATACAGGATTATGGGTAGGTGGGCGTTGAGGGCCTCGCTGATCGTCCCGGGTCCGGCTTTGGTCACCAGCACATCCGCGGCGCGCATGAATTCGGGCATCTGGTGTGTGAATCCGTAGATATTCACTGGCACAGGCCAGTCAAGTGACTCGAGATGTGCCTTCAGGCGTACATTCCGCCCCGCAATGATGGCCAGTGATACGTCCAGCCCCGCGGTTGCAATGGCGCGGGCTGTCTTGCCGAGCGGCCCCATTCCTTCGCCGCCGCCCACCAGCAAGACCACCGGTTTGTCCAGTTCCCAGCCGAGCCTTTTGCGCAAGATCTTTTTATCGCCAGCCGGCACGCAACAGCGCTGCGCCACTGGCAGTCCGACCACACGCAATATTTCAGGCGGCATGGTATATTCGATCGCGCGCTGACGGGCCAGTTCGGTTGGGAGCAAAATGATGTCAGCCCGATCGTCATACCACAGGGCGTGGGTTGTGACCATATCCGTGACCACGGTGACGAAGGGTGGACGCTTTTTCCCTAAAGCCTTTAAGATGACCGTGTTGGCCAGTGGATGAACGGTTACGATCAGGTCGGCAGGATGGTCCGCCACCAGCTCACGTGCCGCCCGGCCGACATACGGCCACATACTGGTGGTGATCGCCCGCGCGCGTCGGCGCCCATCGCTGATTTTGAAACTCAACCCCCACAATTGCGGGGCCTTGACCATGTCGGGGTACCAGTTTGGCATTTTGTTGAAGGGCAGTGGGGCATAGCCCTTGAAGAAATCCAGCATTTCCGTTGTAAGCGCGTCGCCAAACTCCAATTCGAGCGCTTCGATAATCGCTTCGGCTGCGCTGCGATGTCCGCCGCCGGTATCGGAAAACAAAAACAGTACGTGGGGCTTCTTAGGCTGTTGGCTCATGGTCCTCTCGTGGGAGAATCGTTTTGATCCGCCGTGACAATTCGCGACGCGGCAGGAGCACACGCCGTCCACAACCCTTGCATTCCAGGCCAATGTCTGCGCCCAGACGGACAACGGTCCACTCGTAAGAGCCGCAGGGATGCGGCTTGCGCAGGCGAAGAATGTCGTTCATTTGCAAGTCGCTGAGCATAATGGCATTATACCGCCCATCGCGATGACCGCAGCCACACCTGGAAGTATAATAATGATAAACTGATCCTGCTCATTTTTCTATGGAGGGTATTATGGCTGCTCGTCCAACCTATGCTATCAAAATTGCCGGGATCGAACGCGAACTGCGTCTGTTTGAGATCAAACCCGGCCTGAAAATCGCGATCCTGAACATCCTCGGGGATACCGAACTCGTGCAGGCCTGTGCCCGCGAACTGAGCAAGAAACTGCGGGACACAAAATTTGACGTACTCGTGACCGCCGAGGCCAAGTCCATTCCCCTGGCCTATGCGCTCTCAGTCGAAACCAAGAAGCCGTTCGTCGTACTGCGCAAAACATACAAACCCTATATGGGCGAGGCGTTGAAAGCCGAGACACTCTCAATCACGACCGGACAACCACAGACATTGATTCTCGATGAAAAAGACCGCGAGTTGATGAAGGGGAAAAAGGTCGTCATCCTGGACGACGTCATCAGCACCGGCTCGACCCTGCAGGGAATGCGCATCCTGATGGAAAAGGCCGGAGCCGATGTGGTGGCCGAATCGGCCATCCTAACCGAGGGCGAGCGCGCCAAGTGGGAGCACATCATCGCCCTTGGACACCTGCCGCTATTTACCGATTGACTGGGAACAAACAGCGACCGTTATCCGATCAATTTCCTTTTTCTATCATGAGAGAGAGCCTTGATGGCTCTCTCTCTTTGCATGGCAGTAATTTTATCCGGCTGGGGCTCGATGTAAACCATTTTAACAGGGCGCCGGCTGCGGGTATAGCGTGAACCGGTACCGGCGTTATGCTGTCGCTCGCGGCGGGCCGGATCCGTCGTCCAGCCGGTGTAATAGGTCCCGTCGGCACATTCCACCAAATAACAGTAGTAAGGCACGCTTATTTCTTCTCCCCCGTTTTTTTGCGAACCCCGAGGAACATACTCTTCAGAACTTCACCCAGGTTGGGAGGCTCTTCGCCTTTCATTTCCTCGCCAACCCAATCGGCCGCAAAGCGCTGCAGCATCCAGGTTTCGCGATCTTCGGCGGCGCGCTCCAGACGCTGGCTGAGCCCCTCCCTGTCTTCCTGCGCGATGGAATTGCGCAGGCCCTGAAGCGCGGCGATCAAATTATCCAGCACGCGGACGACGTTGTCCTTGTTGTGCAAGGCTGCCTCACGCAACGCCTGCGGTCCATCCGGGAAGATGGTGCCGGCTGCGTAGTGACGGCCAGCCACTTTACGCGCTTCGCGCCATCCGGGCTGCTCGACCGTAGCAGTCAGCAGGGCGACGGCTGCCAGCTGCGGCAGGATGTGCGTGGCCGCCATCAGGCCATCGGCTTCTGCCAGGTCGGCGTAGAAGGGCGTGGCGCCGACCAGACGGGTCAGGTCCGCGGCCAGCTTAACAGCCTCGCCCGGCGTGCCAGGGGAAGTAGCAATCATCATCAACCCTTTATCGAACAGGTCGGTCCGTGCAGCCGGCACTCCAATTTCGGCCTCGTGCAGGTACTCCGGGTTGATGACCGGTACCAGGCTAACGTAAAAGCGTTCGGGGGGTAGTAATTCCTTGGCCCATTGCGTGACAGTCCCCTTAACCGGCGCAGTGTCCATCACCACAGCGCCCTCTTTTAAATCCTGGGCGATAACCTCCAGCGTCTCACGGATCTCGCTGACCGGCAAGCTCAAAAGCACGATGTCAGCCTCTCGCACCGAATCGGGTAAATTGATTTTGACTTCGTCCAGCGCCCCCAATCTCTCAGCGGCCCTGGCGACCGAATGGTCCTTGTCATGACCGATACGCCGGACCAAATCCGTATGTTCGGCCAGGGCCAGACCGATGGACGTACCGATCTGTCCCAGACCGATAATAGTTACCTGAACTGTCATAGGTTTCCTTTCGAAATGAGAGGTAACCCGATTATAATGCTTTCTCCGTACCCGGGAAGTCATGCCAGAAAAGAACGTGTGTTTTATTTACAATTCTCCCCCAGCACTTCTCCCGCAGCTTCCAATTAAATTGGGAGAGCCGGGGACGCCGACCCCGGCCCTCTTTTGAAAGGAGGAGAAGAGAAATCACCTTACGACGTTATCCTATCATGTCGGTCTAATTCGTACTTGACGCTTAATATACGATTCCCCTACGATTGTCCAACAACTTACAAGATTGTAAGCTATCATTTTTAGGCGTAAAATCCTGAAAAGGGAGCAATATGACCGCTGATCTTGCGATTGAAACCAGAAAACTGGGACGAATCTACAAAATTCGCGGCAGCAAAAAAAGAAGAAAATCCGCCAGGAACTGGCCGCACTGCAGGACGTGGTCACGAATTACCAGAAACAGTTCTCAAAGAGATGATATGATAAAGACGTAGACACTAGCATCTACGTCTCTATTTTTTCGGGAGGTGTTCATGGCCCGCACGACCTCCAGCCCATCCCCACTTTACATCGGTGAACTGCGCAGCACCCCGCTCGGCGATCTGTGGATTGCTGTCAGCCAGCGCGGACTGGTCGCCATCGAATGGTCGGCCAGCGAATTGGACTTCAGCCAGTATCTGACCAGGCGCTTCAAGCGCCCGGTCGAGCCGAATCCCAAAATGACATCTCAGGCTGCCAGCGAGCTGCGCGCGTACCTGGATGGAAAGCGCCGCCAGTTCAACCTCCCGATCGACTGGTCGGTGTTCAGGCCGTTCCAGGAGCAGGTGCTCAAGATCACCTACGCTATTCCTTACGGACAGACGCGCACCTACAGCGAAATCGCCGCACAGCTGGGTAACCCCAAAGCCGCTCGTGCCGTCGGCCGCGCCGAAGCCACCAACCCCATGCCGCTGGTCATCCCCTGCCATCGCGTAATTGGCGCGGACAACAAACTGCATGGCTATGGCGGTGGGGACGGGCTGCCGACCAAGAAATGGCTACTCAAAATGGAAGGGGCAGTCTTTGCCTAAGAAAAAATCACCCGCCATAGAATTTCGCTCCGGGTTTGTGGCCGTCATTGGGCGGCCCAACGTCGGCAAATCCACCCTGATCAACGCGCTGCTGGGGCAAAAGGTCGCCGCGGTCTCGCCGCGCCCGCAGACCACCCGCCGCACGCAGCTCGGAATCCTCAGCCTGGACCAGGCTCAAATCATCTTTGTCGACACGCCCGGATTGCACAACCCGCACCACAAACTTGGCAAAGCCCTCAATCTGACCGCCGAGGAAGCCCTGGAAGGCGTGGACCTGGTCCTGTGGCTGGTGGACATCAGCGTGGAGCCGACCGATGAAGACCAGCGGATCGCCTCCCTGCTGGCCGGACTCACGTCCCAGACTCCGCTGGTGCTGGCGCTCAACAAAACGGACCTGGTCCCGGCCGGGAAATTAGACTCGCACCGGGAGGCTTACCAGGCCCTGGTCCCGCCCGAGACGGCGCTCATCCCCATTTCGGCCGCACACGGCGCCGGACTGCTTGACCTGCAAGACGCGCTGATCACCCGCCTGCCCGCCCGTCCGCCGGAATATCCCGACGACCAGATCACCGATCTGTACGAGCGCGACATCGCCGCTGACTTGATCCGCGAGGCCTGCCTGTCCCACCTGCGCGATGAAGTGCCGCACGCCATCGTTGTGCGCATCGATGAGTTCACCGAACGCAACGAAAAGGGAGCCTTCATCGCTGCCACCATTTTTGTCGAACGCGATTCGCAGAAAGGGATCGTGATCGGCAAGGGCGGGGAAATGCTCAAAAAAATCGGCACCTCGGCCCGGGCTGAGATCGAGGCCATGTCCGGTCGCAAGGTCTTTTTACAAGTGCGCGTTAAAGTGCTCAAGGACTGGCGCAACGATGAAGAACTGCTCAAACGATTCGGGTATGACCCGGGGAGGAAGTAATGTTCAACTGCGGACCGATCTTGATTGCCGGGACCTTCCTGGCCGCCCTGGCCGAGTGGTGGGCCGTCTGGAAGGGCTGGAAGCGGCTGGAATATTTCGCCAAACCGACCGTGATGATCGCGCTGTTCGCCTGGCTGGTAAAAACCGCCGGGTTGCAAGGCGCGCTGCTATGGTTCGGCATTGGGATCCTGTTTTCGCTGGCCGGGGATGTGTTCATGCTGCTGAACGACCACCTTTCCGAGCGCTATTTCTCGCTTGGCCTGGGGGCATTCCTGCTGGCGCACCTGGCATACATCGTCGGCTTCAGCTTCAACCTGGTGGAGGTCCCGGTCTTCTGGGCCGGGATGCTGGCCCTCATCCTGGCCTTAGGCGCCGGCCGCTTGCTGCGGCGCATCACCAGCGGGATGCGTGCCAAGGGCTTGAAGGGACTTGTCGCACCGGTCTGGGTCTACGGGATCGTCATCTCGGTCATGCTGTTCTCGGCCATGCTGACGCTCTCACGCCTGGACTGGAAGGCTCTCCCGGCCATGCTGGTCAGCATGGGCGCATTCCTGTTCTATATCTCCGATATCATCCTGGCCTGGAATCGTTTTGTCACCCCGATCAGGAACGGGCGCGTGATCAACATCGCCATCTACCATCTGGGTCAAATTGCATTGATCATCGGGGTCGCGCTGCAATTTTGATAGCAGCTGGGCGGCAAGAAACAAAAAGATCAATCCATAAGTTATAATCAACTCAACCCAAGGAGAAAAACATGACTCAATTAAGCGTTATCGAGGGGATCGGACCAACTTTCCAGGAAAAACTGAAGAAGGTGGGCATCCGCTCGATTGAAGCACTGCTCGAGAAAGGTAGCAAACCCAAAGGCCGCGCAGAGATCGAAGCCGCATCGGGAATCGGCGGCAAACTGATCCTCGAGTGGGTCAATCTCGCCGACCTGTTCCGCATCAAAGGCGTCGGCTCCGAGTATTCGGACCTGCTGGAGGAAGCCGGCGTGGATACTGTCGTCGAACTGGCCCAGCGCAGAGCCGACAACCTGTACAAAGCCATACTGGATGTGAACGCCCGCAAGAAACTGGTGCGGCGCCCGCCGACCATGGACGATGTCAAAAGCTGGATCGAGCAAGCCAAGAAACTGCCGCGCCTGGTCCAATACTAAATCTCTCCAAAACCCAAACAGGGACGGTTTTTTTGCCCGTCCCTGTTTTATTTAAATCAAGCCTGCCGCAGCGGGCGGAAACCTTCCCCCAGGGCTTCATGCGCCTGCCCGATGACCATAAAAGCCTGCGGGTCGGCTTCCTGGACGATGGCCTTGAGCAAGCCCACCTCCGAGCGCGTCACCACACAATACAAAACGGTGCGCGGGGCGCCGGTGTAGGCGCCGGTGCCGGGTATCAGGGTCACGCCGCGATCCAGTTCGGCCAGGATCTGCTGCGCCACGACCTGCGGCTGGCCGGTGACGATCAGGGCTGTACGGACGCTGCGCCCGCTCTCCAGGGTGGTTTCGGCCACCAGCCCGCTGACGTAGATGGCGATCAGGGCATACAGCGCTTCCTTCCAGCCGAAGACGAATCCGGCCGCCAGGATCACGATCGAATCGACCGCCAGGTAGCTCTGTGACATGGGCACGTTGCGCCAATGGTTGAGGATGCGTGCCAGGATGTCCGAGCCACCGCTGGTGCCCTGCGCGCGGTAGACCAGGCCAAAACCCACCCCACTGACGACCGCGCCGTAGAGCGCGTTGATGAACAGGTCATCGGTCAGGCCCTGGATAGGGAAGAACGGCAGCCTGGGCAGCAGATCGACGAAGAGCGAATAGGTGATGACGCTGACAGCAGTCCGCGAGGCAAAGCGCCGTCCGCCCAGGAAGCGCCAGCCGAGCACAAAGAGCGGCAGGTTGCCAATCAGGACCATCAAACCGATCGGCCAGCCGCTGAAATAGTTGATCAACTGCGCGATACCGCTTACGCCGCCGCTGGCCAATTTAGCCGGCACGAAGAACAGGCGCAAGCCAATCGCCTGGACCAACGCCCCCAGGATGATCAGGGCATAATCTCGCAGTTTGGGCCAGAAACGCCGGATGTATTCCATAAGCTCCTTAAGACTACAAAACTCTCAAATTCGCAGGCGTTTAACGCAAAATGGCTTCAGTCACCGCAGGCTTTACTCCAGTTGCAGCTTGGCACCAGCCAGCGACTCAATCACGCCGATCACCGCCGAATTGTCCAACTCGGCCATATTCATTTGCAGCATGGCATTGAATAACTGGGCGTTCTCGGCCGTGGCGGGCAAGGGTACACCGTACGCACGGGCTGTTTCCATGACGATGTTCAGGTCCTTGGCCTGCATGTATGCCTTGAAGCCGGGATTGCGGTTGCCTGCGAACAGGCGCGGCGGTTTGACATCCAGCGTCCAGCACTGGGCGGCGCCGCCCTTGATGGCCTGGATCACCTTGCGCGGATCGGCGCCAGCTTTTTGGGCGAAGACCAGCAACTCGCCCATCGCCACCATCTGCGCCGCAACCATGATCTGGTTGCAGGCTTTAGTGATCTGCCCGGCGCCGCTCTCACCGACGTGCGTGATGGTCCTGCCGATGACCTGCAGGATCGGCATCACTTTGTCCAGGGCCTCGACCGGGCCGCCGAGCATGATGGTCAGCGTGCCGTCGCGGGCGCCGATATCCCCGCCCGAGACCGGGGCATCCAGGCTGAGAACCTCGCGTTCGGCCAGGCGTCCGGCAATCAGCCGCGCACTGGCTGGTTTGACGGTTGAGTTATCGACGAAAATCAAGCCTGCGTGGGCACCCTCGATGACGCCGTCCTTCCCCAGCGCAACCAGCTCCACATCCGGTGAATCGGGCAGGTTGGTGAAGACCACATCCACTTGCCTGGCGACTTCTGCAGGTGTTGAGGCGGCCGTCGCGCCTTCGGCAACCAGTTCGTCTACCGCTGCATGGCTGCGGTTGTGCACCACCAGCGGGAATCCGGCTTTCAAGATATTGCGGGCCATGGATTTTCCCATCAGCCCCAGACCGATATAACCGACTTTCAGCATGCTGCCTCCTTCAAAAAAGATTGCTACCGGGGCGATTATCCCACATTCCTTACCTCTGAGTGAATTTTTGCCATCAACATCTTCCTGCTTTTTGCATATTTTCCTGAACCTTCTTGATCGAATTGCCCGCATAATTCGGAAATTTGGTTCAATTTTTTACGCAGCCCTCTGCAATTCTCTCAAACGCGTTAGGTACATCACCTAAACATGGTGAATTCTTGTAAAAATCGTCTTTCTACTTGGCAATTTCGGAAAGTGGGACTTTAGCCGAAATAAAAACTCCCCCGCTCGCGCGAGGGAGTTGCAGAAGCTAAAGGAGATTATTTGATCTCGTAGCTCATGTTGACCGTGACCGTCAGGGTCATTTGGCCAGGTTGCACCGGGACCGCAGCAGCTGCTTCCGCCTGGGGCGAACCGCCGCCCTTGCCGAAGGCATCCATCAGCGGGCCGGGCACGTTGTCGTAGAAGCTGATGGTCTGGATGTCGCCCAGCTTGACGCCGGCCGAGTCGGCCAGTTCCTGCGCCTGGGTCTTGGCATCCGTCACAGCTTTGACCCGCGCCTGCTTGATGGCCTCGGTCTTGTCGGCCACGTCGAACTGGATGCTGTTGATGCTGTTGGCACCGGCCTTGACGGCTTCATCCAGCAGGTCGCCCAGCTTGGTCAGGTCGCGCACGGTCACGTAGACAGTGTTGTCGACCACATAGGTCAGATCGGTCTTCTGCCCGTCCGGACCGTACTGCTGGTTGGGCCAGATGCTGAAGTTGCTGGTGCGGATATCTTTCTTGTCCACGCCAAACTTCTCCAGCGACGAGATGACCCCCTGGGTCTGGGTATTGTTGGCTGCAACCGCATCCGCCGCAGTGGGAGATTCGGAGTGTACGCCGATGTTAATGTAAGCAATATCCGGTTGGAGTGAGATTTGTCCTACACCGGTCACGCTCAACGAGCGGACTTTGGCCTGTGAGGAGGCCACGGCGGCTGGGCCGCAGGCGCTCAGGGCCACTGCCAGGACCAGGATTGCAGTGATCAAAGTGGTTTTGTTACGCATAGTTGGTTCTCTCCTTATTTTTCATTGTGTACATATCTTAGACGACACGACGTATAAAAAGTTCCCAAGTTCCGGAAACAATTTTCCTTTTTGCAAATTTTGATGTAAAATCTATAACAAATGTTCTAAGGGATTAATGGACAGCAACCGTGGCGATCAACTTTCAGGAAGTCTACCAGAAGATCAAAGAAATCGGTGCCGGAGCGCGCGCGCGCAAGAAGACGCTGGAGGCACGCCGCAAGCAGGCCCGCGACCTCCTGCAGGCCTACGCGCACGAACTGGACGCGCTGCGGGATAAGGTCAGGCGCGCCCACGAGCAGGACCCAAACCTGCGCTGCGCCCTGCCACTGGATGAGGCGCTGGATGCGCACTACCCCGCGCCCAATTCTATCCCGAATGCAACCCTGATCGCCGCGGACGGGTCGCAGGTCAACCCGGACCGGCACGCCGCACTGCAGTTCTGCCTGGTCAACGTCGGCGCGATCGTGCTGCGCCGTAATTCCGGCCAGGCCCCCGAAATTTACACCGACAGCGAGCTGCTGTACGGCGACGAACTCGAAACCCGCTACGGCAGCATGACCGAAGGAATGGTGGCCCTGCGCCGTGACTTACAGGAGCGCAGCAAGCTGGACGATCTTTCCAAAGACATCCCGGGCCAGATCGTGAGCTTCACCGATGGGCCGATCGAGTTGTGGGGCGCGCGCGATGGGGAAGAAGCCGAAGCATATGCGCAATCCCTGCAATCCTATCTGACGGTCCTCTCGCGCCTGCAGTCGCGCGGCGTGATCACCGCCGGCTACGTCGACAAGCCAGCTGCCGACCTGGTCGTCCACCTGCTGGAACTGACCCAGGCTGCCCCGGAGCAACTGAAAAAGCTGCGCGAATTCCATCCCTTGCGCGGCGCCAGCGACCGCTGGTTATACGGTGAAAAATCCAATCCATTGCTGGGACCGGGCGAACGTTCGGCGGTCTTCAAAATCCAGTCCAATTCGGAAAAGAATTACAAAGGCGTGCTGGCGCTGCACTTCTTTTATCTCAATGTCGGCACGCAGGGACACCCCTGGCCGGTGCGGGTCGAGGTTCCCCAATGGGTGGCGGACGACCCTGATAAGCTAAATTTGCTGCACGCCGTGCTGGTCGAGCAGTGCCGCGTGATGGGCAGCAAGCCTTACCCGTATTTACTCAATCGCGCACATGAAATCGCGGTAGTCAAACAGGAAGAAAAACAACAAATCGAGCAATTACTCGCTATGGAGATCAGAAAACAGGGGGAAGAACCCGATAGCGCTTCTTACAAACAAGGCGGAAAAGATTCTCTTGCTGGTGGTAGAAAGAGGTATGGAAAATGACAACCCTTGAAATTGGTCGCCTTTTACGCGCTGGGACAACCGGTTTTATCGTCGGCTGCCGCGTATCGCAACTTGATAAAGATGCACCTGCTTTTGGCGCACTCGTCCGGGCTCCACTCGGAAATGGTTATCAAATCTACGGACTGATCCACGACATCCACATCGACGACGACGGGCTGGTGCGCCAACTGGTGACCGCAGAAGGCATTGACGACACGGTCATGCACGACAATCGCGTCAACCGCATCGTACCGGTCGAGATGTCGGTGCTGGCAGTGGGTTTTGAACAGGACGGAGCCATTTCCCACCTGCTGCCGCCGCGTCCGCCGCTCAGCCTGGATGCAATCTACCTATGCGACGAGAAAGACCTGGCACGCTTTGTGAAGGCAGGCCGCTTCGGGTATTTCCGGCACATTCTCAGAGCCAAAGATATTCCGGTTGGGGATGTCATCAGCGCCCACATCCAACAAGTCCTCGAAAAAACGGGCGATCAGGCCTGGGTGGAAGCCGCCATACACGAAGTTATCACACAACTCAGGGATGATTACCCCACGCTCATGTCCGTGCTGGGTGCGTTGAGCGACGTGGTACAGGAGTAGATCATGGCAGAAGCACAGCGAACAAAGATCGGCTATCTGGTCGGCGGCGGACTCAAAGAGAATTTCCGCGTGCGCCTGACCGTCTCCCCGCAGGAAATCCAGGAAGGTGCCTTCGTCATCCTCAAGAGCGGTCACTGGCACTATTACGGCATTGTGACAGACATTCAGCTCGGCGCTACCGATCCGCGTTTTGCAGATGAGCAAATGGAAGGCCGCTTCCCATCCCACGTTTCACGCGCCCTGCACGGACAAACATTGTTTGCCAACCTTGAAGTCCTGCCCAACCTGATGCTAGAAGTTGGACCGGACGAAACCGATTCCGAGTATACCCGCTGGCGATCCGCCATCGATGCCGGTTTAAAGGAACAACCGCGTCCGCTGCCGGTCAAGAACGTTCCGCCCCATCATGCCGAAGTATTCATGGCATCCGAAGGCGACATCGCCGAGATCTTCGGCGACCCGTCCGACAAATCCAACTTTGTCATCGGCTACACCCGCGAGCAGGGACATCCGGTCTGCATCGACATGGACAAGTTCGTCCAGCGCTCGGCAGGCGTCTTCGGCGCCACCGGCACGGGCAAGTCGTTCCTGACGCGCCTGGTGCTGGCCGGGCTGATGCACTACAACCGGGCTTCTGCCCTGGTCTTCGACATGCACAACGAGTACGGCTTCGACGACACCGCCTCTGACACCGGTCTGCGCGTGACCGGCCTGAAGACCAAGTTCGGCTCGAAGGTGCGCGTGGTCGGGCTGGGAGGTGGCGCGACCATCCGCGGCGCCGCCCCGGACTTCAACCTGGAAATCGCCGCCGGTGACGTCCTGCCGGCGGACGTGGAGCTGCTGACGCGCGAACTGAACCTGCGCGAGACCACCCCCACCACGCTGGAGGCGCTGATCACGACCTTCGGAGCGCAGAACTGGTTCAGCCGCTTCAAGGCCATGAACCGCCAGATGGTCGAAGAGACGGACGAAAATTCCGGCAAGACCAAATCCGTGCCGCACCCCGAGAGCGTGGCATATTGGGCCAATGAGCACGGCGTCAACCAGGCCGCCGCCGAGGGCCTGCACGACAAGCTGCGCCGCCTGTTCAACAAGCCCTACATCGTGGAAAACCCGGCGGCGGACGCGGTCGGCGAGGTGGTCAAGGCGCTGGAAGCCGGCCAGCACGTGCTGCTCTCGTTCGGCCAGTTCGAGAGCGACCTGGACTACCTGTTCGTCAGCAACTTCCTGACGCGCCAGATCCGCCGCGCCTGGGAGCATAAGACCAACGCCTTCCGCACCTCGGGCAAGGACGAGCCGCGCCAGCTGGTGATCGTGGTCGAGGAGGCCCACAAACTGCTCAACCGCGAGATGGCCGCCCAGACCACCTTCGCCACCATCGCGCGCGAACTGCGCAAATACTACGTCACCTTGCTGATCATCGACCAGCGCCCGTCGCAGATCTACGACGAGGTCATGTCGCAGCTGGGGACGCGCATCAGCGGCTGGCTGGGCGACGAGGACGACGTGCACGCCGTGCTGTCGGGGCTGTCAGGACGCGAGGCGCTGCGCGGTATGCTGGCGCGCTTGCAGCCCAAGCAGGAAGTGCTGCTGCTGGGCTGGGGCGTCCCCATGCCGCTGCCGGTCAAGTCGCGCCGCTATGACGATCAGTTCTGGATCGAACTGCTGGGCGACGGGAAGAAACGCTCTCAGGCGCAGAATTTGAGGGAACTCGGATTCTGAGTTGTCTAACTCATACAACTTTCATCAGGCAGTATAATT
>CAYOUV010000043.1:0-1392 GCA_964407265.1 uncultured Anaerolineaceae bacterium
CGGAAAGGAGGCTACCATGACGGACTGGGAGGAAATTACCGGATACATCCAAAACGCCATGCAGGCTGTTGACCAAGCCCATCAGGTGAGCGAAAACCTGCGTAACCACACCACCCCCGAAAACTTTAACGCCTTCAAAGAACACATGCAGGAACTCTACGATCATCTGGGTACGCTAAAATACTTGATGGAACACGAGAGCAAAGCATCCATGGATGAAGTAGTGGACGCACTAAGCCGGATGTTCAGTGGCAAACCCGCGTCGTATCGCACCACCCCACGCGATGTGGTACCAGCGCACAATGAGGAGTGAGACTCCTTTTCAAAACCCTGCACACCTGCTATCAGGTTCGTCCCAACCGAGTAATAGGCTGGCATTGCATCCCTGGCAATGCCAGCCACATTTTTAATCAAGCAACTTAAATTGTGATAAACTCAACGCTATCCCAAAAGAAAAGGAATCATCGAATAGTAAATGAAGTACTTGATCATTGTCAATCCGATCTCCGGTCGTGGTTTTGCAGACCGGGCCACTCCCAAGATCGAGGCGGCTTTACGCGCCAATGAACTGGAATTCGACTTGATTCGGACTGAAAGGCCCTGGCATGCCGCAGAACTGGCCGAGCAGGGTGCCAAAGATGGTTATGATGTGATTGTCACTGCCAGTGGCGACGGGACTGCCAATGAAGCGCTTAACGGGCTGATGCGTGCTCGTGCAGCTGGCCACAACCATACCGCCATGGGCCTCATCCCGGTCGGTACGGGAAATGATATGGCTTATGGAATGGGGATTCGCGGAAATCTCGAAGAAAGTATCGCTGTCCTGGCAAAAAAACAACGCCAAAAAGTAGACATCGGTTTGGTAAAAGGTGGAGATTATCCCGAAGGGCGTTATTTCGCCAACGGTGTCGGGGTCGGCTTTGACGCAGCCGTAGGCTTTGCAGCTGTTCAAATTCGTTGGGCACGCGGTCTGCTGGCTTACCTGATTGCAGTCATCCAGACTGTTTTTTTCTACTACCAGGCGCCCAGGGTTCGTATCATCTTGGATCAGGAGGTCATTGAACAGTCATCGCTGATGATTTCCATCATGAACGGACAGCGCATGGGTGGCGGTTTCTACATGGCGCCTGACGGCTTGCCCGGTGATGGAATGTTCGATCTTTGCATCGCCGAAAGCGCATCCAAAGCACGCATTTTTGGCCTGATACCGCACTTCATCAAGGGTTCCCAAGCCACGCAAAAAGAAATCAAAATGAAACAATCGCGTCGGGTCACCATCACGGCCCAGAACGGAAACCACTTTCCGGCTCACTGCGACGGGGAAACGCTCTGTTACGCCGGCGAAGAACTCAGCATTGAGCTGATCCCACAGGCGCTCGACTTTATTTCTGA
>CAYOUV010000043.1:1492-29221 GCA_964407265.1 uncultured Anaerolineaceae bacterium
CCGGCGAAGAACTCAGCATTGAGCTGATCCCACAGGCGCTCGACTTTATTTCTGACAGGAAAAGCGCGTGAAGTATCTGGTTATTGCCAACCCGGTTTGTGGACATGGAAGCGGATTCAAACAGATCCCGGTAATTGAGAAGACCCTGAAGCAATGCCGGCTGGATTATGACCTGGTTATCACCGAGAGACCCTGGCACGCGGCTGACTTGGCGGAGCAAGCTGCCCGGGACGGTTATGAGGTCATCGTCGCAGCAGGCGGCGATGGCACGGTCAACGAGGCACTCAACGGCCTGATGCGGGTCCACTCCGCTGCTGTCAACCAGCCTGCCCTGGGCGTCATCAGTATTGGCACTGGCAACGATTTTGCCGCCAGCATGGGCATCCCCTCTAAATTGGGGGCAGCTTGCAGCACATTGAAAGAAGACAGACGCCATACAATCGACATCGGCCTGGTCAAGGGGCAGGGCTGCCAAACATCCGAAAGTCGTTACTTTGGCAACTGCGTCGGAATCGGCTTCGACGCCGCCGGGACGATCCAGTCTCAGAAAATTACCTGGGCACATGGCATGCTGGCTTATCTGATCGCTGCAATACAGACAATTTTCTGGTACTACAAAGCCCCAAATCTGGAGATTGACCTGGACGGGGAGCGGGTCGAGCTGCCGGCACTGCTGGTATCCGTTATGAACGGTAAACGAATCGGCGGTGGCTTTTGGACCGGTCCCGAAAGCTTACCTGACGATGGTTTGTTCGATTTATGCATCGCGCGTGAGGTCAGCCGGACGCGAATGTTCACCCTGATCCCCCATTTTCTAAAAGGGTCCCAGGCCAGCCAACCGGAAATTCAAACCGCACGCGCAAAACACGTCGTCGTTACCGCCACCAATGGGACTATGCCCGTCCAGGTGGATGGGGAGATCATTTGCACCGAGGGCCGAAAACTCGAAATTAAGATTTTACCCAGGCAATTGGAAATTGTTGGAGGCGCACTTTCATGAATGTGATGCGCTGGTTTGTCACCGGAGTTACAAAAAGTGGCCTGGAGATCATGTGCCGGATCGACAAATCCGAGCTGGACAAAGTGCAAGCGCGGGGACCATTGATCGCTTATTCAAACCACACCGGTTCGGTTGAAGTTCCGCTGATGTTCACCCAACTGCAACCCCGTCCAGTGACCGGGCTCGCAAAAATCGAGTCGTGGGACGGCTGGTTCCTGCGCTGGATCTTCAACTTGTGGGGCGCGATCCCCCTCCGGCGCGGCGAAGCGGATATGGCCGCCATGCGTAAAGCCTTAGAGGCGCTCAAGGCAGGTTATATTATCGGTATGTCGCCGGAAGGAACACGCAACAAGACCGGTGCGCTGATCGAGGCGCATCCCGGCATTGTTTCTCTAGCGTTACATAGCAACGCCCCACTGATCCCGATCGCTCACTGGGGTGGTGAAAATTTCCGCGCAAACCTAAAACACCTGAAAAGGACGGATTTCCACATCCGAGTTGGCGAACCGTTTTATCTGGATTCACAAGGAGAGAAATTAACCCGCCATGTACGCCAGCAAATGCTGGACGAACTCATGTATCGCCTGGCGGCCTTACTGCCAGAAGAGTATCGCGGGGTATACGCAAACCTGGAACACGCAACCGGCAAATACCTGCGTAGGGCGGGTTAACCCTGAGGTAATAAATATATTTTAATTTACGGGGATGCTACTGCCTGCGAATTAATTCCTGGCCTGTGTGGTGGGGGTACTTTAGTACTAAAAAGGGCTTCGCTTGCAATTCTGTTAGTTCACAATGCTCTATATAAGCCTACAATGAAATTGTATCAATATACCGTCCCTGCGAAGACAGCAATCCTAGCCTGTCTTCCAGCTTTTCCGTCGGAGGAAAAATGTCTCGAATTAAATTAATTTTCAGTACCCTATTGGTTCTGGTTTTTCTCGCAACCCAGGTAGGCGCTGTGCAAGCAGCTCCGGCTGGCCAGGAAGCGGAACCGGTCACGGGTATCATCCAGAGCATAGCGGTAGACTCTACTAATGAGCCGCCAACCGTGCAGGTTGTTTTTACCGACGGCACGTCCGTCTCCCTAAGCCTTGACACCGCTCTCGCGCAGGCTCTGGTTTCCTACGATCCCGATGGGAATCTGATCGTCAATGACGCCTTGTACGGCGAAGATTTTTCAATCGACCCATCGGCGATCCTTCCCGAAGAAACCGTAACCGCGAATCCGGTCGCCAAAGCCATCTCTGCCTTCTTTGCAAGCGTGCTTGGTCTGGACACCAATACGGTCGCAGCCTGGCATGCTGACGGTTATGGATTCGGCGTCATCACCCAGGCCTGCTGGATGTCCAATGAGTTAGGCGGAGACGCCTCGACTTGCGGCGACATCCTGGCAGCCAAGAAGAGCGGCGACTACAGTGCCTTTACCCTGCCGGATGGCAGCGAGCCGACCAACTGGGGACAATTCAAGAAGGCCGTTCATGATAACAAGGGCAATCTGGGCGCGATCATGTCCGGAAAGGGTAGTATTGGCCAGGATGACAGCGGGCAAACACTTGCACCGGCTCTCGGTAATGGCCATGGCAACAACAAGGACAAGAGCAATAACGGCAAAGCTAAAGGCAAGAACAAATAAGAGATTAGTCTAAATCCAAAAGGCATCCCGATTGAACTGCACCCCCAAAGTTGGACATAACCAGCGAAGGGAATGCACTACACAATCCGGGATGCCTTTTTATTTTTTGAAATCAGACTAAAATTCATAGAAATACAAATTGGTTTCCCAGCGCTTAAATCCCAGCCGTCGATATAACCGGTTGGCCGCCTCTCGCCGCGGATTGGAGGTCAGGGCAACGCCATCTGCTCCGGCTGCTTTCGCCATTTCCAAAGCCCGCTTCATAAGCAATTCACCGATCCCTTTGCCACGCATGGTCTGCTCGACGACCACATCCTCGATCCGGGCGCGGACGCCAGTCGGGACGTGGTAGATTACCAGGCTCAGTGCGCCTACAATAGAACCCGAAGCATCCGTCTCCCGAGCGACCAGCAACCTTGTGGCGTTGGACGAGATCAGGGAACTCAAGTCAGACTCGGTCGGAGGCGGATGATTATCAGTAAGCTGTGGGACCAGTCGCTCAAAGGCATCCACAATATCCGGTGTAACTTGAAATACCTGGATTATCTCCATACTTGGGTACAGGCAAGAACCGGCTCAACTTACGCGAGCCGGTTCTTTTTCTGGTCAGGCCTTCAGCAGACCAATGTTAACCTTTTCTCCGTCAAATTCATCTTCCGTGACAGATGCACCGCGAGGTGAGGCAGCATACTTTAACTCGACTGTCAGCGTCTCAGCCATGATGTAATCGCTATACTCTTTGATAGCCTTCTTCAAGCCGGGCGTCGTTTTTACAAACAGTTTGATCCGGTCGGACACATCCAGGTCAGCCTGCTTGCGCAAATCCTGCACGCGGCGCACAAATTCGCGCGCCAGGCCTTCCCTCACCAGCTCCGGAGTCAGTTCGGTGACCAGGGCGGCAACGTAAGCCCCGTCTTCTGCTACCGCAAAACCTTCCCTGGCCTGCGCGCGGACTTCGACCTCGTCCGGAAGGATTTCAAAAGTCGCGCCTGCGACCTTTACGGTCAACGCCTGGCCGGATAAGAATGTCTGCGCAGCCTTTTCAGCATCCATTGCCATAATTGTCTTCTGGATTGCAGGGAACTGATTGCCATATTTCTGTCCCAGCTGTTTGGGTAAAGGCTTGACCACATGTGAAACCGCTTCCGTGCTGGAATCCAATATGCGTACAGCCTTGACGTTTAATTCATCAGCGATCAAGTCAGCAAGGTCCGTCACTGCGCTACGCTCATCCAGGTTGCCGACCGAGAATGCTGCAGCTGCTAAAGGCTGTCGGACTTTGCGGTTGGCTTTTTGGCGAGCTGAGTGCCCCAGGGAGACCAATTTCATAACAGTCTCCATTTCGCGATTCAAACGCTCATCGATCAAGCGAGCATCGAAAGCCGGCCACTTGGCCAGGTGGACCGATTCGGGTGCGTCAGGGTCAACCACAGGAACCAGGTTTTGATACAATTCCTCGGCCAGGAACGGCATAGCCGGCGCCATTAACTTCGAAAGAGTAGCCAGTGCGGTGTACAGGGTGTAGTAAGCAGCCTGCTTGTCGGTATCCGATTCGGATTTCCAAAAACGGCGGCGAGAGCGTCGCAGGTACCAGGTCGACAGATTCTCGACAAAGGCTTCGAGTGGCCGGGTCGCATTGGGTACGTCATAATTTTCGTAAGCGTTCGTCACATCACGCACCAGCGTGTTTAACGAGGAGAGCAGCCAGCGGTCAAGATCGTTATCGAAGGTTTTAGGTGCGGCCAGGGAGGGGGTATCCAGGTTGGCATAGGTCACAAAAAACGCGTACACGTTCCACAAAGTCAGCGTGAAATTGCGGATTACTTCCCCAACCAGGTCGACCGAGAAACGGCGTTCGTTCCCGGGCGGTGAGGCGGTGTAAAGATACCAGCGGAAAGCATCCGCGCCATGCAGGTTGAGCACATCCCAGGGATCGACGATATTGCCCAAGCTTTTTGACATTTTCTTGCCTTCCCCGTCCAGGATCAGGCCGAGGCAAAGTACGTTCTTATAAGCCACGCTGTCAAACAGCATGGTGCTGATGGCGTGCAACGAGTAAAACCATCCCCGGGTCTGGTCCACAGCTTCGCAAATGTAGTCAGCCGGGAACTGCTCTTTGAACTTATCCTCATGCTCGAACGGATAGTGCCATTGCGCCACTGGCATCGAGCCCGAATCGAACCACACGTCGATCAAGTCCAAAACCCGGCTCATTGTGCCGCCGCACTCCGCGCAGGTCCACTGGATTTCGTCGACATACGGACGATGCAAATCCATATCCGACAGGTCGCGCCCGACTTTTTCGGAAAGCTCGGCAAGCGAGCCAAGGCACTCACGATGTTTGCACTGCTCGCATTCCCAGACAGGCAGCGGCGTGCCCCAATAACGCTCACGGCTCAGGGCCCAATCGATATTATTTTCCAGCCAATTGCCAAAGCGACCATCCCTGATATGCTCGGGTACCCAGTTGATCGTCTGGTTGAGACCTACCAGGCGATCCTTGAATTGGCTGGTGCGGATGTACCAGGCCTCGCGTGCATAATAGAGCAAAGGCGTATGGCAGCGCCAGCAAAACGGATAGGTATGGGTATAAGTTTCAGCACGAAAGAGCAAACCACGGTCATCCAAATCACGCGTGATCATCGGGTCGGCGTCTTTGACGAAGACACCGCGCCACGGCGTGACTTGATCTACAAAGGTACCGTCCGGCTTGACCGTCATCAACACCGGCAGGTCAAATTCCAGCGCAGCCTGCATATCTTCCGCACCGAAGGCCGGCGCCATATGCACCAAACCAGTCCCGTCTTCAGTTGTCACAAAATCGCCCAAGACTACATAATGGGCAGGTTTGTCGGGAGGCATGAAGGTGAATAACGGTTTGTACTTCAGCCCTTTGAGCTTCTTCCCTTTAACGGTTTCAACGATTTTGACTTCTTCCTCACGGAAGACCTTTTGCAAAAGCGGCTTGGCCATCACCAGCCTTTCGGTACCGCCATCCGGGAGCGTGCGTTCAACCGTGACGTATTCCACATCCGGGTGGGCTGCAACCGCCACATTTCCAGGAAGCGTCCAGGGCGTTGTAGTCCAGACCAGCAAGGATGTTCCGGGCCGGTCCATCAGTGGCATACGCACAAAGACCGACGGGTCCTGCGCTTCTTCATAGCCTAAAGCAACTTCATGGTCCGAAAGCGGCGTACCGCAACGCGGGCAATACGGGACGACCTTGTAGCCTTTGTAAAGCAGGTCCTTCTCCCACAAATCCTTTAGAATCCACCAGACCGACTCTATATAATCGTTGGTGAAAGTCACATAAGCTTCTTCAAGGTCCACCCAAAAGGCAATGCGGTCCGTCAATCGCTCCCAATCCTGGATGTAATCGAAGGCCGATTTCCGGCATTCCTCGTTGAATTTTGCAATGCCGTAATCTTCGATCTGCTGTTTATTTGTGAAGCCGTGACGCTTTTCAACTTCGATCTCGACCGGTAATCCATGTGTATCCCAGCCGCCACGCCGTGAGACGTGGTAGCCGTTCATGATTTTATAGCGCGGAAACATATCCTTGAAGGCTCGCGCCAGAACGTGATGCACGCCCGGCTTGCCGTTGGCAGTCGGAGGCCCTTCATAAAAAACATATTCCGGTCCGCCTTCACGCAGTTCGACGGTTTTTTTGAAAATATTGTGCCGTTTCCAATATTTCAGCACGCCCTCTTCCATCGAGGGGACATCGAGCTTCGAAGAAACTGGTTTGAACATGCGCACCTCCACACAAAATAAAAACTCTCATCCCTGGTCAGGGACGAGAGCAGTCATTGCTCACGCGGTACCACCCTGCTTCCCCAATATGGGGCGCTCAGTTGGATACGGCCAAAGGCTTATATCCATATCCCTGGTAACGGTGGACGATTCCGGCGTTCTTACTCGCTTTCGCTTTCGGATTGCGGCTCCGGGAGGATTTTCGACCTGTCTGGCTGACCCGGCTCTCACTCAGCCCGGGCTCGCTGCCAGCATGGACGGGTCTACTCGTTCCCATCACTGCCTTTGGGTATTTCGTCGTATTATACTCACTTCCCAGGTGAAAATCAACCTTCCCGCTGAGCGTCCCGCTAAAACTGAAGAGTCCGCGCTTGACCTGTTACTGAAGAGACCTTATGATTTACCTGATAACGGCAGGTCACACCAATGTGCACAGACCGAGGTAAAGACAAAATGAAGCCAACTACAATCAATTCGCAAGCCACGCAAGCGGAGACTGACAAAATCATTCATGGAGAGCAAATCACCATCCAATTGGATGCGCAACCACTCCAATTCTACCGCCACGGGTGGCAATCCTGGTCACTTGCAGCCTGGGTCGATCCGGCTCAACGCGTCCCGGCCATCAGACCAAAGCTCCTGCATCCCATGCAAACCGACCCACTATATGCCAGCGAGACACAACCTAATGGATCTTGGCTCGGAGCCGTTGAACTATCAGATGGAAATATCTTATTAATTGGTGCGCTTGGGCTGGAAGCTCATGTCGCTTTATCCGGGAATTCATTAAAAGGTTGGTACGAATCCGGTGATGGCGATTGGTTTGTGGGTCGCGGGCCCGAACAAGATGTATTTGCCCATTACACCACTTTGCTTGAAGAACGTCTGGGTAAAGGTCGTGGCACGCCATCCCCTCGCGTCTGGTGTTCATGGTATAGCCTATACACTTCCATCGATGAAATTATCCTTTTACAGGTGCTACACGATTTGGATGATTTACCCTTCGATGTCTTTCAAGTGGACGATGGTTGGCAGGTCGGAATCGGGGATTGGCAGCCAAACGACAAGTTCCCTTCCGGCATGGAAGCTCTAGCCGACCGCATTCGCGCTTCGGGTCGCATCCCAGGTCTGTGGCTGGCGCCCCTGCTTGTTGTTCCGTCCTCGAAATTATTTCGCGAACATCCCGACTGGTTGCTCCGCAATGAAAAAGGTCAGTTGGTGTCCGCTGGCTTTAACTGGGGTGAGCAACTCTATACAATCGATACGACCCATCCCGAAGTGCTGGAATGGCTTGCCAAATTAATGAAAAGGGTCCGCGCCTGGGGCTTCGATTACATAAAACTCGACTTCCTGTACGCCGGAGCCTTGCCGGGGATAAGACAGAACGGTATGCCACGCGAGACCGCCTATCGACATGGTTTGCAGGTTATCCGCGAAGCGTTAGGCGAAGCTTTTTTTCTGACATGCGGGGCACCTATCCTGCCTTCACTTGGCTTATGTGATGCCATGCGTATCGGTCCAGATGTAGCCCATTACTGGGAAAGTATGCGCGATAGCCGGATGCTCAACAACCCGACCACGCCAGGTGCAAAAAATGCCATCCGTACTGCACTAAATCGGTTGTGGTTGAATCCGCTGGTACAAACAGACCCGGATGTGGTCTATTTCCGTTCCAAACTGAACGAGCTCTCTGACGAGCAAAAACGTCTGCTACAAGATTTAGCCCTGATTTGTGGTTTCAAGGCCACTTCAGATTTGCCTTCCTGGCTAAACGAGAGAGAACGGGCAAGATTGAGTGATTTCTTAACTTCCCAACCAATGATCAAAAGAACCGAACGCTACAAATTCACAATAGATAAACGCAACGTCGATTTTTCTGAGGCGATCCCGCTCTCAAAACCCTTGAATCTGCCATTGCGAGGCGTCGGCGCGATTCTGGGTTGGGCAGCCAATTTTCCGGTTATCATGCGCGCCAATGACAACCTTGGAAAATGGGCATTGACGAAATTACGCAAAGACCATACATAGCAAAACACACCTCGTTTTTTGAACTGCACTTCCTTCGTTGGTTGTGTCCAACTTTGGGGGTGCAGTTCATTTTACAGGGTGTGTTCGATTATTGATAATCCGCTTCTATTTCACCGCATCAAGTAATTTCTTAAGCGCATCCTCTGAAGGTAGGATTATGCGCAAGATGCGCCGATCCCGAGCAACCAGAGCTTCATAATCGCCTAATACCTGTGCGCGTTCGAGCGTGCCGAAGCTCAAGCCTTCTTCGGGAATATCCACATCAACTTCTGGTTCTGCAGCAATCTGGATGAACAATCCTGAATTAGGACCCCCTTTGTGCATTTGGCCAGTTGAATGCTGAAAGCGCGGTCCGAAGCCAACCGTTGTGGCGCAACGGGTGCGAGTTCGAATTGCAATTCGAACATCTTGTAAAAGATTGTGTATAGCGTCAAAACGTGGCAAATAAGCGTTAATTGCTACATAATTACCCTTCTGAGCCTGCAAAAGAAATGTATTTAAAACCCCGGCTAAATTTTCACCATCGATTTTTTGGGGCGCAAATATTTCTACATTTTCTTTATTCCAGCTGGGTTGACCTTCGTCAAGCGTACCCTCATGATTATAGGCAGCAATTTTCTTCTTGGTGCGGTCCTTGCTATCCTGCACATTCGGTTGATTGAACGCATTGACTCCAATGATATGGCAAGCCACTGCAATGGCCATTTCCCAGCGGTATATTTCCGCACCCAGGTCATAATTATCTGTGACATCGAAAACCAGAACGGGGTGACCGGCGTTTTCCAAAACCGAAATCGCTTCGTCCAATTTACCGGATTGACGCAGGTATACGAACAGGCGGTCCTGACCGTATTCATCCGGCTTTCCAACCGGTTCGAGATCGACCGGCAGGATGCCTTTCCCCTGTTTGCCACTTGATTCGGCAACCAATTGTTCCAGCCAGGAACCAAACGGAGCCAGGGCATCGTCAGCCAGGATAGTCAGCTTGTCACGCCCATCCAGAGCAGCTTGCCCCATCACAGCACCGAGTACCAGTCCGGGATTGCGCGCCGCAGGAACGTCGACCACGCATTGATCCTTCATCCACTCAGCACGGTCAAGCAAATGGCTTACATCCAGGCCCATCAGCCCAGCCGGTACCAGTCCAAAGTGAGTTAGAGCAGAATAGCGACCACCGACATTCGGATCAGCGTTGAAGATTCGACGAAAACCACGCTCTTTTGCCAGCTTTTCCAGCGGCGTTCCGGGATCTGTGATCGCAATAAACCGCGAACCGTCCATCTTCGATAGTTTCCAAAAATAATGGAAGTACGCTAGCACTTCAGCCGTCGTACCTGATTTGCTGGACACGACATACAGACTTTGTTGGGGCGGGAATTGATTGCCTGCTTGCGTAACCTGCGCTGGATCGGTTGAATCCAGGATGGCAAATTGCATATCTTTATGCTCAAAAATCAATGAGAGCACTTCCGGCGCCAGGGATGATCCGCCCATGCCCAGCAGTAAAATCTTCGTGATTCCATCCTTGCGAACTTGATTCGTAAAAGCGCTTAAGTCGGGGATCATCGCGCGGGAGGTCTCCGGCAGAGTCAGCCAGCCCATGCGTATTTTTACCTCGGCCTGTCCTTCCGGGTCGTCCGTCCACAGTGTTGGGTCGTGCGTCCAAAGACGCGCCGGGACGTGATCCTGGTTAAGCCGGGCAACTCGCTTGGAAACGGAATCGGCCAGAGAGCCAAGCTTTCGAACCGCCGCTTCGCGCCGGTCGTCAATGGTTTTCAATAAAGTGCTAAAAGCGTCTGCAAAAGACTTTACGCCCTCGTCCTCCAGTTCCTGGGTCACTTGTTCCATCTTAATTCCCAGGGATTCGAGAGCATCGAGCGATTTGCGTGCACTGTCGATATTATCCAGGATCGTGATCTTTGGATTACCATGATCGCGGAAGGCTTCCAGTGTACGCGGTGGGACAGTATTGACTGTGTGCTCGGCAACCAGTTCTTCCACATATTTGACGTCAGAATAGGCCGGATTTTTAGTGCTGGTCGAAGCCCACAGAGGACGCTGCAAACGAGCGCCTTGCTCCTGTAATTTGGAAAAACGCTCACTTTTGATCACTTTTTGGAATTCTTCGTAGGCCAGCTTGGCGTTAGCTACCGCAGCCTGCCCGAGTAGTTTCGAAGCCAGAGCAGCCTTGGAACCCTCGGCCTGGATGATCTCATCCAGGTGTCCGTCAACCTTGGTATCAACCCGCGAAACAAAAAAGGAGGCGACAGAGGCAATCCGGTCGATCTTCTGACCAGCCTTGAGCCGGTCCTCAAGCCCGGAGAGATACGCCTCCATCACTTCAGCATAGCGCACCAATGAAAAGATCAGGGTCACATTGACATTAATGCCTTCCGAGATCGCCTTGCGAATGGCGGGCACGCCTTCTTTCGTAGCGGGAATTTTAACCATCAAATTGGGACGATCCACCTGCTGCCACAAGTGCCTGACTTCGTCGAGTGTGCCGTGTGTATCGTGCGCCAGATATGGGCTGACTTCAATGCTCACATACCCATCCCCACCGTCGGTCTCTTGATACAGCGGCAGGAACAAATCAGTCGCCGCCTGGATATCCTCAACAGCCAGTTGCCAGAATATTCGTTCCGCATCCCAACCGGACCAGGCTAACGGAATAATCGCTGAATCATAGTCAGCTGATTTGGCAATTGCTTTCTCAAATATCGACGGATTGGAGGTTACACCGCGGATGTCACCGCGTTCGATCATATTCTGCATATCGCCATTTTCGAGCAGGCGACGTTGGATGTTATCGTACCAGAGCGATTGCCCCAGTTCGGTTAATTTCTCGATAGTTGTCATCAATCTACCTCGCTTCACTTATTACTTAGATTCGTCCAGTTCCAGCTTCCTTACTTTCCCCACCCGGCGCGCATGACGTTCCTCTCCCGGATCGTTGCCAAGATAGCGTGCACCAAGAAATGTTTCCACCAGTTCGAAAGCCAGTTCCGGACCGATGATTCTTGCCCCCAAACAAAGCACATTCATGGCATCGTGCTCCACACCTTGATGGGCCGAATAAGTATCGTGGCAAATCCCGGCATAGACGCCCTTCATTTTATTCGCCGCAATACAAGCGCCTACCCCTGAGCCGCACAGGAGTACACCGCGCTCCACACGCCCATCTTGAATCGCACGGCCGAGTTTTTCGGCAAAATCAGGGTAATCCACACTGACTTCGCTGTCTGTGCCAAAATCAAGCGTCTCGTGACCGGCTGCGCGCACAGCTTCAATCACAGTTTGTTTCAATGGAAAGCCTCCATGATCACAAGCAACGCCGATTATCACAGCAGTTCCTTTGCTTTCGCGATGACATTATCGATCGTAAAGCCAAGTTTCTCGAAGATGATTTTGGCCGGTGCAGAGGCACCAAAACGCTCAATCGACAGGATGCCACCCGAATCGCCAGTGTAGTGTTCCCATCCCTGGGCGACTCCCGCTTCGACCGCCAATCTCGCCCTGACGTTTTTCGGCAAGACCGACTCGCGATAAGCTTTGTCTTGCTGCTCGAACAATTCCCAGGATGGGAATGAGATCAGGCGCACCTTGAGGCCGTCGGCTGCCAATTTAACGCCGGCCTCCACAATCAGGCTCACTTCCGACCCGGAAGCCATCAGGATCAATTCCGGGGTGCCATCTCCCAGGTCAGCCAGGATATACGCCCCTTTCTGCAGGCCGTCGGCTCGAGCGTAGACTGAACGATCCAGCGTCGGCAGATTCTGGCGCGTAAAAATCAGAGCGATCGGTTGATTGCGATGGGTGATGGCCATCCTCCAGGCTTCCACGGTTTCGTTGGCATCCGCCGGACGGATCACAGTTAAATTGGGTATGGCGCGCAGCGCAGCCAGATGTTCGACCGGCTGGTGGGTGGGGCCATCTTCCCCCAATCCGACGCTGTCATGCGTAAAGATAAAAATTGATGGGATATGCGAAAGCGCCGCGATGCGAATGGCCGGGCGCATATAGTCAGAAAATACCAGGAATGTAGCACCATATGGAATGACACCGCCGTGTAAGGTCATGCCATTGATGGCCGCTCCCATAGCATGCTCGCGCACGCCGAAATGAAAATTCCGACCATCAGGTGTGTTCTTCTGAAAATCAGGGCTGCCGTCAATCCAGGTTTTATTGGATGGCCGTAAATCTGCCGAGCCCCCGATCAACTCTGGCAAATTGGGTGCCAGGGCGTTAATCACCTTGCCAGAAGCCGCTCGCGAAGCCATTCCCTTTGGATCTGCTGGAAAGACTGGTAAGTCAGCATCCCAACCAGACGGCAACACGCCGTTCATTCTTCGATCAAATTCAGCCCCGAGTTCAGGGAAAGCGGCACGGTACGCCTGCATCCCAGCATTCCACTCGTTTTCGAGTTTGGCACCACGCTCCAACGCCTGTCGATAGAACGCCAGCACGTCGTCCGGGATAAAGAAACGCGGTTCTCTCGGCCAATTAAGGTTGTCTTTGGCAGCATTAAGCTCTTCGTCGCCAAGCGGTTCTCCGTGAGCTTCGGCCGTATCCTGTTTATGGGGAGCGCCATAACCGATGTGTGTCCGGCAGATGATTAAAGAAGGACGTTCATCCCGTTTCGCAGCCTGGATCGCCTTATCAATTGTGTCCACATCATTGCCGTTTGAAATTTCCTGGACATGCCAGCCATAGGCTTCAAAACGAGCCGCACGGTCTTCCGTGAAGGCCAAATCTGTCGTGCCATCGATCGTGATATGGTTGTTATCGTAGAGATAGATCAAGCGCCCAAGCTTAAGGTGACCGGCCAGGGAGGCTGATTCCGAAGAAATCCCCTCCATCAAATCGCCATCTGTAACAATGGCATAAATGTAATGATCAATTATTTCGTAGTCCGGACGATTAAAAACTGCAGCCAGATGGGTGGCAGCGATCGCCATGCCTACACCGGTTGCAAACCCCTGCCCCAGCGGGCCGGTGGTGGTTTCCACGCCGGGCGTTAGTCCATATTCCGGGTGACCGGGTGTTAGACTTTCCCACTGCCGGAAATTTTTGATATCGTCCAGCGAGAGATCATAACCCGTCAGATGCAAGAGCGAATACAGCAGCATCGAACCGTGTCCTCCCGACAGGACGAAGCGGTCACGTCCGGGCCACTTCGGATTACGCGGGTTGTGGCGCAAATGGCGCGTCCAAATCGTATAAGCCATCGCTGCCGCACCCATCGGCAAGCCAGGGTGACCCGAATTTGCCTTTTGTACAGCGTCGGCCGACAGGAACCGCAAAGTATTGATCGCACGCGTTTTCAAATCAGTGTCTGTCATAATTTTTGCCTCAAATTTTTTACATTTAGGCTATTTTACCATGCAGGCCCCTTGGGCAAAGTAGCGATAAGGTGATCTTAAAGTGAGACAAATAACACAATCTAATAAATTTGTCAGTTGCATCCTACCCCCAAAAATGATTTAATAGAGGCATTATTACTCAAGATCACCCACAGGAGAACCCGATGGCTAACCCCAGCCCAGCTGAAGAATTCAAACATGAATTCGACTCTTTACAACATAAAGTGAATTCATTACAAAACGACGTTCGCCTGACAAATATCCGGGACCGGGTCGAAGACATTCAGACCACGGTCAGTAATCTGGACCAAAAAGTTGCAGACCTGCGCACTCGTGGATATGTTTTTGAGAAAAGCTTGGAGGCGACTGCTGTTGATTATGCGCAGCAATGGAATGTATTGCATCCCAGCATCTCAGGACAAATCGAAAGCCAGTCAGCTGTACTGCAATCTGCCCTAATCCCGGTCGAGGCGCAGCTTTCTCAGTTGGCTGCGCAAGCTGGAAACTCTGCCGCAGCCCAGTCTGTGCTGGTGTCAGCCAAATCCGCAGTCGAAACGCTGGAGGGGAAAGTCAACGCTGCAGAGCGCAGCATCGATGGTATGTTTGATCAACTCAACCACCAGGTTTCAGAGTTCAACTCTCACCTAACCAAGATTGATTGGATGCTGGTTCAGGTATCAGAAGCCTGTTTTCAGTTACTGCCGACAGAGGCCGGTATCATGGCCGTAAAGGCGGTTTGGGCCAAGACTGGAAAAGAGCAGAAAAATGATCCGGAAGGTGTGCTGTACCTGACCGATCAGCGTCTATTCTTTGAACAAAAGGAAGAGGTAGCGACCAAGAAAGTACTGTTCATTGCAACTGAAAAACGAAAGGTTCAAAAATTGCTGCTAGAAGCTCCCGTCGCTATGGTTGAGAATGTAACTATAAGCAAGCAGGGGTTACTCAAGAATGAGGACCATATTGAGTTAAAGTTGGCAGTTGGTGCGCAGGTACAGGTGGCAAATTTCCATATTTGGCAAAGCTGCGAAGAGTGGCAAGCCTTGATCAATCGCGCCAAAGCAAAGGAGTTTGACAAAGACCGCGCCGTAGAAATCGATCAGAGCGCAGTTGAAAAAATCAAAACAGCACCGACTCAATGTCCAGCCTGTGGAGGCGCAATCGATCAAGTTGTGTTACGCGGCATGGATAGCATTACTTGTAAATTTTGTGGCAATGTAATCCGTTTGTGAGACTTCAGAAAACCTACAAACAATAACGGCGCGATTGCGCCGTTATTGTTTACGAATCATAGCGAGCCTTTAGCTGCCTGACAGGCAAAACCATCCGTCCTTCCGTTTCATCCCCGACCAAGACAACATCGTCGGGTGTACAAGCTGCCTGAAAAGCCGTATAAGCAGCCATTAATGCATCCAGGAACTCCGGAAGATAAATCATTTCAGTTGGGAGAATACCCTTCAATAAACGATAGCGGGTAATCTCTTCAAAGAATTCCATCGGGTCTTTAATACGCAAACCCCGGTCATGCAGAGCCAACTGGCGCTGTAAGCGTCCTTCCAGAGTAGGCTTTGGAAAAGGTATCTGCTCAAGCAGGACACTGAATCCAGCGTGCGGATGGGTTTCCAGCCATAAGTGGGTAGCACCATCCGCGGGGAAGGATTTGAAGCCCATTCGCGAAAGATGACGATACACATCAAATCCAGACTGTACCCATGCCGAACAAGATTCTGTCCGAGAAGGCGTACCGGAAATATTTATTCCATGCGCACGCAACTCGTATTCTGCCAAGCGCATGTCGGCTCCACGAATTTGATGCTGCCCAGGCGTCAGACTTTGGTTCTCCAATATTTGACGCACTAAACCAAGATTAGTGTGTGATGGTGCATTGACTGCAACCACAACCGCTTGCTGACCACCAATGAAGGCCAGCAGGTCGTCCAGGTCGCAACCGGCCATAGCAACCAGTTCCATATCCTGATCGATGGCAGCATAAGTAAACGCTTTGCGACCAGAAGTTGGATCAACACCAATGTAAATTCTTTTAGAAAAAAGCATAGTAAGATATAGGCCTGATATTACGACAATACCAGTGTAGCCGAAAAAGGAAAGTAATGCAACGAATTAATCGTCGTCTGGTTTTCGCTGGCTTTTTACTGGCCGGATTGTTTTGGATCGGTTTAAGTGCTGACCGCAACCACTCGTCCACCGGCGGCCTGATACCGGCTCCCCAAAAAGGGTTCCTTGCCCCAGAGTTCAATCTTTCCACCTTGGATGGGCAGTCAGTAAAATTATCGGATTTGCGCGGGAAAATTGTCCTGGTCAATTTTTGGGCCACCTGGTGTCCACCCTGCCGAGCCGAAATGCCTGCGGTTGAAAATGTTTACAATTCCTACAAAAACCGGGGGTTTATAGTCTTGGCGGTAAACTCCACGGTACAGGATACTTTCACCAACGTCGCACCGTTCGCGCAACAACTTGGGTTGAGTTTTCCCATTCTCCTTGATCGAAGCGGTGATGTCTCCCATCTTTACATGTTACGTTCCCTGCCGACCTCGTTTTTTATTGATAAAAATGGCATAATTCGCGAAGTTGTCATCGGCGGGCCTATGTCGGAAGCGCTATTACGCTCACGCGTCGAGCAAATGTTACAGGAATAGCCAATGTTCCCAACCATCCAATTTGGCCCCCTTTCCATTCAAGCGCCCGGATTGATGATCCTGCTCGGTATTTGGCTGGGATTAAGTCTGGCAGAACGATTCGCCAATCGTTACGGCGTCACGTCCGATCTACTCTCCAATTTGGTCATCATCTTTCTGATTGCTGGTGCCATTGGAGGACGTCTGGTTTATGCTTTACGCTATCTGGACGCATTTATCGCCAGCCCACTCAGCCTTTTCTCATTCAATCCGGGGTTATTTGATCTCTGGGGCGGATTTGCCATTGGCTCTATTGCGGCACTGGTGTTCGGCCAACGCAAGGGACTAAATTTCTGGCTCACACTAGACGCCTTGACTCCAGCCCTTGCGGTTTTTAGCGTGGGATTAGGATTGGCACACCTTGCCTCGGGAAGTGCTTTTGGCAAACCCACCGACCTGCCTTGGGGAATCGAACTTTGGGGAATGCGCCGACATCCAAGTCAGGTTTACGAAATCGTCGCTTCTCTCACAATTCTGGGGATACTCCTATTCCGAATAGACCGAAACCAATCTCCGTCCGGAAGTTACTTCCTTACATTCATTGCAATGATTGCTGGAACGCGTCTCTTCCTTGAAGCCTTTCGTGGCGATAGTAGCTTAGTGCTGGATGGTATCCGTTTGGCACAGATCATTGCCTGGATTGTACTGGCATTTGCCCTGCTTGGATTAGAGTGGCTAAAGGAAAGAGCCAATCACCACGGAACATTTTAGCTATGCGCAGTAACTTGAAGAGTGCCTCAATTTGTGTTAAACTGAAATTATAATGAATTAACCATTGTAACCACACTGCTGCATCAATCATGAGTGATGTAACCAGGAGGTAAAAATGGCGAGCCACAAGGAAACGATTTGGTGTGATGGCTGCGGTATCGAAATAACTTGGGTACCAATCATTTTCAATAAAAGAGATTATTGTTGTGAAGATTGCGCGTGGGGGATATTATGCAATTGCGGAGAACGCATTGAAGATGACGAATATCCGGATAAAACTTCCCAATTACTAGAAATTAGTGGATATTAAAAAATCAATCCAATAATTGAGAAGTTTTGGGCTGGGGCTGCGGTTTCAAGGAATCTGCGCGGCGTGGCTTAGGTCGTATTGGAACTTCCATAAAGGAGCCGCTGGCCAGAACTATGTCCGAACCGGGCTTAGTTTCCTTCAAATTCCAATTTAAATATCAGATCTGAAGGGGGGAAGCACCGCGCGAAATATTGTCCAGAAATTCCTGGCGCGTAGCAAGATTCGCGCGAAAGGCACCGTGCATGGCAGAGGTTGTCATACGTGCGTCGTGTTTCTTGACTCCACGCATCATGGAGCATAAATGTAGGCCCTCCACAACAACTGCTACTCCTTGTGGCTTAAGCAGATCCCGAATAAAGTCGGCAATTTGACGTGTCATCCGTTCTTGCACCTGCAGACGTCGGGCATACATATCGACAATTCGTGGAATTTTTGAGAGACCAAGCACTTTGCCATCCGGAATATAGGCGACATGCACCCGCCCCAAAAAAGGCAGCATGTGATGCTCACAAAGACTATAAAATTCAATATCACGCACGAGAACCATCTCATCGTACGTGATATTGAACAATGCCCCGTTGATCATTTTCACCGGATCAACACGATAACCCGAGAGCAATTCAACATACATCCTGGCGACCCGGGCCGGTGTATGCTTGAGCCCCTCCCGTTCTGGATTCTCGCCAAATGCCTCCAACATATGGCGGATAGCCGACTCGATTTTTTCCCCGTCGATGTCGGTATCGGCAAGATCGTTTTCGTTTAGATCGTCATCAAAATCAAGAATTTCCATAGCACTTTTAGATAAAAAACTGGCCCAGAAAATTACGAGGCCAGTTCATCGGATTTAGACAGCAGTATTAGCCAACATGAGGTTCGATGAGGCCGAAGGTATTATCGCGCCGTCGATACAACACCTGAATTGCATTGGCTTCAGCGTTGTAGAACACAAAAAAATTGTTATGCCCCAACAATGTCATTTGTTCAATAGCCTCGGCTTCATTCATTGGGATCAGGGCGAACTTTTTTCGACGGACAATAATGGGCTCTTCGTCCTCGATAGGTTCTGGTAAAGGCTCAAGCTCCACCACTTCTGCTGCAGAACGACCGTCACCTCGTCCACGGTAATGCTTGCCTTTATAACGAGCAATCTGGCGCTGGATCTTTTCAATTGCTGAATCAAAGGCAGTGAATATATCGTCTGAGCGTTCTTCCGAGCGCAGGATGAATCCCTTGCCCCGAACCGTAATTTGAGCCACCTGGCGATCCGCGGCACTTCGAGCGGATTTCGCGAAGGATAACTCAATTCGGGTTTCATCTATCTCGTTCAGGTAGCGGTTTAATTTTTCCGTCTTCTTCGAAACGTAATCCGTGATCCGGTCGGTAACGTCCATGTTACGTCCCAAAATCTCGACTTTGGCTGTCATTGTGCCTCCTAAATTATTTGGTTGAGAAGAAATTGAATTCTCAAATACTCATTAGTCCGTGCTGAAGAAGTGCACGTTCAATTGTAAGCACATAAACGTCAGATGCACCGGTGGAAAAGGCTGCTCCGGTGGTTGCGACTCCATCCACCAACAAGACAGACCGACTTTGGATTCTTTTTCGGTCTGCTCGAAAAGCAACGTGGACATTGACGTGTCGCGCTTCTGTTGAAAGTTCAACCTTTAATATTGTTTCTCTCGCGCCCAATAAAGTGTTGGGGAGAAAAACTTTACCAAAAGTTAAAGACTTAGGCTGCGCGATCAAACTCACTTGATTATACCCTCGATCAAAAAATTTACTTCCGACCTAAAGGCACCGGAACAATGAAATCATAAGTCCAATTTAAATGGGTTGAAAATTCAGTCAGGTGTACGGCAAGCATATCTCCCAAACCAAAATCCCGGCAGCATTTAAGACGATGCAACGCTTTTCGTATTGGTCCATCAAATGCTGACCGGGACCGTAATTGTGAATATGCCGGGGGAGAAGCCATACAGTTTTTACAATTGTCACCAGTACGTTGGGACAAACCGAGTCTATTACAAAGGGGTTCGGAAAGCGAATTAACTCCTTCCTGACATGCTGCCTCCCCCGCATACAGATTGCTATAACAGAGCCAATCCGCTCCAGATAGCTCGCTAGAGTTGATAGGACCAGGGTCTTGAATTCATTCCAAGAGATTATTTTTAGAATAAGTTACCAAAAGCCTTGACGAATTTTAGTAATGCGGGCGTGAGCAAAATAATCAAAATAGACGGGAAAATCAACAGGCCCATTGGTATAAGCATTTTAATTGGTGCCTGATGGGCTTCCTCTTCGGCGCGTTGTCTCCGCTTCATGCGCATTTGTTCCGATTGAATACGCAATACGCGAGCCATACTTACACCAAGTTGTTCGCTTTGGATGATGGCGGCAACAAAACTGGTCAGCTCAGGTAAACCAACCCGGTCAGCCATATCCCGCATTGCTTCTCGCCGTAATTTTCCCAATTGCACCTCGCGGATTGTGCGGGCAAACGCCAAGGAAAGTTCATTTTCCCACTTCTCAACCACTTTTGACATGGCTGCATCGAATCCCAGACCTGCCTCAACGCATATTGTCAACAAATCAAGGGCATCCGGCATAGCCCGACGAATGTCTTTTTGCCGACTTTGGATTCGACTCGTCAACCATAATTGAGGGAAAAAGAATCCCAATACTGTGAAAATGGCAACTGCTAATAACACTCGCGAGAGAGGCCATTTATTCGGGGAAACAATCGAAATTAGAAATAAAAATCCGCCAAAAAAGGCTGCAACAACAAAACGAGTGGAAAGAAAAGTGGCAGCATCAATCCTCATTGGATTACCAGCAAGTTCCAATTTTCGGGTGGTGTTTTCCAAGACCTTTTGGGGAGTAAAGCGTGCTGACATCTCGCCAAACCGGCGCAAAAATGGCAGCACAACCCGCTCGCTAAATGGCTGTGACAATTCGATCTCTTCAAGAGAGAGAACATCACCACGTTGACTAAATTCAGCCAGGCGCGCAGCAAGTGGATCTTCATCTTCATTTTCAGGCAACCGCGAGCCGACAACTACAAGCGTAATTGCTCCTATTATCACAATGGCGCCAAGTACGACCCAGATCCAAATGCTCATTTTTACACCTCGATATTGGCAATCCGTTGCATGACAAAATAACCTGCCACAATCAGGAAAGCCGCAAAACCTAATGCGCCTACTCCGCAAAGTATGCTTTCTTCGAAAAATGTACCCAGATATTCAGGATTGATAAAATACAACACTGCTGTCAGGATAATCGGTATTAGAGAAAGAAATTGACCAGACTGGCGCACCTGAGCTGTCAAGACTCGAATTTCACCTTTAATTCGAACGCGCTCACGAATTGTAAATGAAATCGTATCCAATATTTCCGACAAATTACCACCTACTTCGCGCTGGACGTTAATTGCGGTTATAACAAAGTCAAGATCATCGCTGGGAATGCGGCGCAGAAGATTATCCAGGGCTCGTTCCATCGGAACGCCAAATTGCATTTCTTGAACAACACGTCGAAATTCGTCAGAGATTGGAGGAGGTAACTCTCTACTGACAGCTTCCATCGCCTGCATAGTTGAATAACCAGCCCTCAAACCATTTACAACCAGGTTTAGCATATCGGCTAACTGATCATTAAATTTATGTAATCGTTGGGTTTGCTGTCTTCTAACATAGAACCCTGGTATAAAAAAACCAACTACTGCACCAATTAGGAAAGAAAGGGGTTGCCGACCGCCTATCAACCAGACAACTCCACCAACTCCAAACATTGCAACACCAATGAGAACAACATACTCCCCCACTTTGAATTTCATATCTGCCCGTGCTAATTGACGAGCCAATCTATCGCCGAATGAGGATTTCTCAACACTCCGGTTGAGCCATTCGGTCAGAATGGAAGTTTCCCCGTCTTGGTTTGCCTCTCCTTGGTCCTCTTCAAGAAATCGCTCAAGGCGCTCTTCGACGATCGACCTCTCACTCGTTACAGAGATAGCAATTCCGACAACGAGCAGGGTTAATACTAAAGCGCCTCCAGCGATGAGTATCCAAGTAAGTATATTCACGAGTCAACTTCTTTTTAGTAACGGCGTCGTTCACCAACCCCAAAGATAGATGGCGGCAGATGAACCCCTGAGGCTTCAATCGCGTCCATGAATTTGGGTCTGAGGCCGGATGGGCGTAAGCGCCCAACGACTTTCCCATTATCAACCCCGGTTTGCTCGTATATGAACAAATCGGTGGTGGTAATAACATCACCTTCCATTCCGCTCACTTCAGTTATATAAGTAACTTTACGGGTGCCATCACGCATGCGATCCTGATGAACGATCAGGTTGATGGCTGAAGATACTTGTTCGCGGATCGCTCTGGATGGCAAATCCATGCCGGCCATCAATGTCATTGTTTCCAGACGGGAGAGGGTATCTCGTGGACTATTGGAGTGCAAGGTCGTCATGGAGCCATCGTGACCGGTATTCATGGCCTGCAACATGTCCAAGGCTGCTTCATCACGAATCTCACCGACGATAATTCGGTCAGGACGCATGCGCAAGGAGTTAATCACTAAATTCCGAATTGTAATTTCACCTCGACCCTCAATATTTGGCGGGCGCGATTCAAGTGTCACAACATGCTCTTGACGCAATTGCAATTCTGCTGCATTTTCTATGGTTATAATGCGTTCGTCGGAAGGAATAAATTGTGAAAGAATATTCAACAAAGTAGTCTTTCCTGAACCGGTACCACCGGAGATCACGATGTTCAAACGTGATTCTACGCATGCTTTCAGAAATTGAAGTGATTCCGCTGAAATGGTGCCGAACTCGATCAATTGCTCAAGCGTGATTGGGTTCTTTGCAAATTTCCGGATGGTAATAGCCGGTCCGACTAAGGAAATAGGGGGAATAACCGCGTTCACACGCGAACCATCAGGCAAACGGGCATCAACGTAAGGACTAGATTCATCAATTCGCCGACCAAGCGGAGCCACAATACGATCAATGATTCGCATGACGTGTTCATTACTTTCAAACGTCATTGGTACGCGATGAATTCTACCCTTGCGTTCAATATAGATATTCTTGGCTCCATTGACCATTATTTCTGTGATGCTCTCATCTTCCAACAATGGTTGAAGGGGACCAAAGCCAAGAATCTCCGCTGAAATTTGTTCAAAGAGGCGGACTCGTTCCGGCCGAGACAACACAATATTTTCCTCAGCCAGAATTTGCTCAAACAGCTCTTGGATGGTTCTGCGTACTTCCTCAGTTTTTGAAATATCCATCGATGGGTCTAACTCGGCCAGGAGTTTGTTTTGGACGCGAGTTTTTAGATCGAAGTAACTTCCCGCCTGAGGAGTAGTATTCGGCGCATTGACTCGGCGCGCCTGTAGTGAAGCCAAACGCGAGCTTTCGCTCCCATCCTCTCCAGCCGCGACCGGCGGCTGTTCGCCTTCAGAAGATGTTCCACGCCCCTGTTCGATTCGTTTAAGTAAAGACATCTTTCAACTCCCGATCCTGTTAGCGACTGCTAACATTTTCGACCTCTTCATTCTCCAAATTCGTCAAACAGGCTCGTACGCTTTCAGCCAGGCCGAAGACTGCCCTTGCCACAGGCTGAGTATTGTTGTCGATTACAAACGGAATGCCACGATTAACTGCGGGAATAACCGTTCGCTCATCTAGCGGGATCACAGTAGCGACTTTCTGTTTGAGATTTTCACCGATACGCTCTGGAGTTATCGAAATGCGCTTATCATACTTATTAACCGTAAATACAATTCTTTCTCGTCCAATTCCGAGGGTTTGAAGTAAATCCATAAATAATCGTGTGTTTTTAATTGATGGGATATCCTGGGTGGTAACTAAAACCACAATATCACTAGCGTCCATGGATGCCAAAGTCACATCGGTCAACATTGAAGCGGCATCAATAACGATATAGGCATACATCTGTCGAAGATAGTCGATTATTTTTGAAAACTGACCGCTTGTAATCCTTTCAGCGGCCTCCGGTCGGGTAGGCGCAGCTAATATTCGCAATCCGGTTGCAGGGTGGGTAAGCAATACCTCTTCGACGATCTCTGGATCAAGTTCATCTGCACGCGGGGCTAGATCAGCAATGGAATTCTTGCCTTGTTCATTGACAAAAACAGCCACATCACCAAACTGAAGATTAGCATCAACTATGACTACCCGTGTATCTTCGTTATTTAGGGTTAGTGCCAGGTTGACAGCTAAGGTTGTAACACCCACTCCACCCTTTGGACTATAGACCGTAACCACCTTTCCACGGTTGAGACCTAAAGACGACACACCCATTAAAGACCCTTGAGCGGCGACTGCTGCCTGGGCCTGCCCCCTTTTTGCTTTCTCCTGATGAGCCATCTCACCCGCACGCCGAATGGCTGAAATTAGTTCATCACCCATTGGCGGTTTAGTCAAAAAATCCCTTGCACCGGCCAGCATTGCACGGCGCATATAGTTCTGGTCGCCTTGAACCGAAAGGATTACGATTTGTATATATGGTTGCTTCTGGCGAATTGCTTCAGTAGCAGCAATTCCATCCATATCCGGCATGTTTATGTCCATCAAAACAACATCCGGGTTGAGTTCTTGAGAAAGTTGAAGGGCTTCCTGGCCGTTCCGTGCTGCACCGACAACCTCAACGTCAGAATCGAATTGTAGAAGTTTTCGAATGTTTTCTCGTGTTTCTACAATGTCATCGGCAATCAAAACACGAATCTTTTCACCAGAAGCCATTCCACATCTCCATTAATTAATTCAAAGAACGATTCTCGTTTATGCTTAACGCTTATTGGTTTGGCTGAGTCGAAATGATGGTCTTGGTTGGCTCATCAAATCCATCTGTTCGCGGGATTGTCACGTATGGCAATTTTGCGGGAACAGGGATTGCATACTGGCTGAGAACATACTGCAGGGTCGCAGCTTCTGTTGCAATACGAGATTCATCTCCAGAGCCGCGCATTGTAAGAGTCAATTTGGCACCACCATACACCAGATAGGTCAAAGTCACCGCATCCTGAGGAGCCACGATCAAAGAAATAATATCCGGAGCAGGGGTCTGCTGTGTCGCTGCTTGTTCCTGACCCGGCACTGGAGTGGGCGCCTGTGCCTGACTGGGCAACTGAGTGGAATCATACGGGAAATTGCCAAGATGAAGGACGATCACATCTTGAAAGATCATCTGACAAACCAGGCGTGGTCTCTGAGACTCTGATGGGATAACATAAAATGGTTGCTGCAAAGTGGGGTCTAACTCGACTCTTCCCTGGACACTAGTTTCACCCCCGGTAGTAATGTTTGCGCTCAGGGTCGGAAGAGCATCCTGCGTATATCCTGTTCCAGTCACAACGGAAGTATAGTTTGGTAAAACGGTCTGATAAGAGGGATCCACATCGACGAACAACATGCACGCGATGACATTCACATGAGATCCATCCCCTACGCCATAGGCAGCAGAAGTCAAGCGGGAAGTTGGAATTGATATTGCGGTCATGCCCGGCGAAATCAATGATGTCCAATTTGGGCCAGCTGATGGCAACTCAGCAGAATCTCCAATTAACGCAGATGTGATCAAAACTCCCTGCTGGATTGGGTAACGAGCAATCTTGCCAACAACCTCACTCATTCGGTCTTTGGTATACATCACCGACACAACCTTGTCTTGAGGCAATGAGATGGTTGTCAAGAGACTTTCATTGATCTCAGCTCCCTGATTAATGTTCTGCCCCGCGACGATTACATCGACATAAGTTGATTCAGGTGGAGTTGTTGTTGATGTTGATACCCTATTCAGAATTTGTCGACCAACAAAGAAGACGATCACAAACACGATTAATAATACGATCGCCAGGATGATAAATATTCTTCCTCGACGCATTGTTCTCTCCTCTCTTATCCAGCCTTTGTTAGCGAGAAATTATAATTCATAAAAGCATTATACAGTAAAAAGCATGAATGTTCGAAGTGGTAAAGTGGTAAATAAGTAGGACTCTGCCTTCCGACAGAGTCCTTTATTTCCTGATACGTACTACAATTAACTGCCTACTCCGGAGAGCGTGCTGTTGATCGTGCTGAACACATTGCCAATGATCGGGCCGAGAAGCATTAAAACAGCAATGACAACAACGGCAACCAAAACAAGAATCAACGCGTACTCTACCAGGCCCTGGCCTTTTTCTTTAGGGGCAAATAACATTGTCAGTCACCTCCTTTCTTGTCTGGATTTCTCCGAAGTGCCACTCCGAAGAGTTACCTTTATTATATCGTTGACTACTTAAAAGGCAAGTCGTTAAGGGGTATTAAGCTTTACAGTTATGAAAGTTTGGGTATTTGCAATCCTTTTGTAATGCAATTAATGGGTAGGAACCGAGAATGTTACCTTCGTGCCCTTCCCCATAACACTATCAATTACAAAAGAACCGCCCAACATCTCGGTTCGCTCTCTAATCAATTTCAATCCTAAGCTGCTCGTTTGTTGCAGCGTCTCTACATCAAACCCCTTTCCATTGTCGTCCACACTTACTTTCACGGTATCAGCCCCCATATCAACGTGTGCCTTAACCATAGTTGCTTGACTATGTCGAGCAGCATTTCCAAGTAATTCCTGTAATGCCCGGAAGATCATAATTTCCTGATAAGGTTCTAGTCTGCGTTCATTCCCGGTTATGGAAATATTAACTTCCATACCTGATTGTTCCTTAAACGAATCTGCATATCGTTTAATTGTCGGTATTAGCCCCAGATCATCCAACATCATCGGTCGGAGTTCAAAGATAAAATTTCTCACTTTTTGGAAAGTGCTCATTGCCGCGGCCTTCAGGTTACTCAATTCTTCCCGCGCTTGAGCAGGGTCTACCTCCAGCAAGCGCATAGCAATCTCAACCTGTAAAATAAAATTCGACAAGGCTTGCGCAGGACCATCGTGCATTTGACGTGACAAACGTTGTCTTTCTGCCTCCTGGGCACTCACCAGCATTTCTACGCTTGCAAACGGACTATTGACATTTCCATCAGAACCATCAGAAGATGGCTGCGCAGCTTGTGAAAAATGTCCAAGCAGCTCTTTATAACGGGTTAGATGACCTTGATCATTTTGTAATTTTTCTAACTGCCCACGCATAACAAAGAGACGTTGCTGGGCATCCAGAGCAGAATCGTACGCCATTCGAATTTCGTCTGCTGGCAATTTGTCAAACTGGTTCTGGATTTGCTGCAAATGGGCAGTGATTGCAGTATTACGTTGTGTGAGCTTTCCAACCTCGCCTTGACTTTGTTCGACCATCAATGTAACTTCCCGCAAGGCTCGCGTGGTTTCTTCCATTTCAGCCTGTACGTTCAAGCCCGATTTTTCCAGGGGCTCATTCTCTTTTTCAGATTGTGACAATACCATGATAATTACTCCTCAGATTTTGAGTCTGTATCATTGAGCTTAACCCAACCACGCTTGAGTGCATAGACAACAGCCTGTGTACGATCCTCAACGCTAAATTTTCGCAATATTGATGTCACGTGATTTTTAACCGTTTGATGGCTAATCCCCAAAAGTGAGGCAATTTCCTTGTTGCTCATTCCGCGAACAACGCATGATAATACTTCCATTTCGCGATCTGACAACGGATGAAATGGACTTCCAGGTTCACTATACGAGCGACGGGTTCCATCCATTTGATCGTCAATCCAGCGCTCGAGCTCACGACGATTAAATACGCGCTCGCCGATCACAAATTTCCCACTGGCGACAGCCCTGATTATTTCCGGCAAGCGCTTTGGTTCCAAGTCTTTAGCGCAATAAGCGGCAGCTCCAGCCAAAGCTGCGTGAATCGCCTGCTCAACATCATCGTAACCAGTCAACAATAAAATGCGGCTGGGTAATTTCTCCTGAACGATCTGATGAGTAACCTGTTGACCGTTCATATCGGGCAAATTCACATCCAGGATAGCTACATCTGGCTTGAGCGACCGAATCATATCCAAAGCTTCGGTTCCGCTTGCTGCCTGGCCCAATACTTTCATATCCGGCTCCAAGGCAAGTGCATCCACCACACCCTGCCGAAATAAAGGATGATCATCGACTACAAGGAGTTTAATTTGTTCCATCCCTATCCCATTCTAATGCGCTATTGTGAGTATAGCACAGGAGTCACAGGCTAGCAATTTTCTAAAATATTATCTACCGAAAAGTACAAGT